>NZ_RAXV01000026.1 GCF_003611465.1 Acinetobacter tianfuensis | reverse complement strand
ACCTTTAATCACTTGTTTTATCGTGTGTTTCTTTTTTATGCACCACATTGAATCATTTATCGCCACATTTTAAAGCAAGTGATTAATTTAAATAAATAAAATTAAATTTCAGTTAATTTAAACTTTTTTATTTACTTTTTCACACTTGGCGGTTTAACCGTCACAGCATTGATAACCACAGGCTTTACAGGCACATCTTGATGAGGCAGATATATTGCTGTCTGAACTTTTTCAATTTTATCTACGACATCCATGCCTTTAGTCACTTTTCCAAATACAGCATAGCCCGCATTCATCGCACTTTTATTCAAGAAGTCATTATCTTCAGTATTAATGAAAAACTGGCTGCTTGCAGAGTCCGGATGATTCTTCCGCGCCATTGCTAAAGTACCGCGTGAGTTTTTTATACCATTTGAAGATTCATTGATAATTGGCGCACGGGTTTGTTTTTCAGCCATTTTAGCGTCCATACCGCCGCCTTGAATCATAAAACCTGGAATCACACGGTGGAATATGGTGCCATTATAAAGACCTTCATTTGCATACTGAATAAAGTTCTTCACAGAAACAGGCGCTTTATCATCCAGCAGTTCTATTTCTATAGAACCCATATTGGTTTTCATTTCTACAATTGTATTTTGCGCCCATGCACCTATGCTGACTGCTGAAGCCGCGATCACTGCCAATACCTGTTTTAACATTTACTCACTCATCTATTTTAAATAATACTTGTCACTGACTATATTTTAGTCTTTCATGAAAAATAAAGCATTAGCGATACATACATAATTAAGAGAATAATGATGAATATACGCAATCAGCCTGCTGCACATATCGTACATGAACCGCCTTGGCCTCTGCATGGCCACGCCTATATTTTAAATTATTGGCTCAGTCCTGCTTTAATCAAGACTGCGGCAGAATTTCGGCTAGCGCCCTCTCCTATTGGCCGCGTTATACAAGTCATGCTGGTGCGTTACCATGATTCACCCGTCGGCCCCTATGATGAGCTTCTATTGCTTGATCATCCGCTAATCAGCAAAAGAATGCTCAGCACCATTCCTAAAATTTATGTTTCGAGTCAAATCTCTGTAGATCATGGTCAAACTTTATGGGGTATTCCTAAGGAGCTGGCAGCATTTTCATGGCAGGAAAATGAACTTACCCTATCCTGCACAGTGAGTATTCAAAACCAGAACTTGTCCATTCATATCAAGAAGCCTAAAAGAAACCGCAGCTTCTATATAAACAGCAATCATCTGCCTGCCTCTATTTTAAAAATCCGCCAATCTTGGCAAGGACAGCGCTATCAGTTTACTCCGCAGTTCCGCGGACGCTTCAGCAAAATCAGCAGCGCTGAATGGCAAAGCAATCCTTTGCTCTTTCCAGACTTAAATAAAGCCCGTTTGCTTCAGAGCTTTTCTGTGCCTGAATTCAGCATGATTTTCCCTAAAGCGCTTATCTGCAAAAAATAACAAAGGCGTTCCACGTGAAACGCCTTTTTAAAAATTTAAGCGGCTTTTTTATCCCAAAATTTTCTAAAATTTCGATAAAGCTCAATCGAATATTTTTTGGCGCGGTATGAAACAGGTGTCAGATTAATAAAGCCGTGAGTTTGATCGGGATACTCTTGATAGTGCAGCTGTACACCGTTCTGACGCAGTTTATGTGAGTAAATTTCACCTTCATCATGTAAAACATCATGCCCTGCAGTAATAATGTAAGCAGGCGCTAGACCTTTCAGCTTTCCATATGTCGGTGAAATCAGCGGGTCATCCAAGGCAACCTGATGCTGATCTGCATAAAAAGCCGTAACGTTATCAATATCACCGCTGGTCAGCACTAAGCCATCTTTATAAGCAAAGAAAGAGGGATGACGGCTTTTAAAGTCAACAACAGGATAAATCAGCAGCTGTGCATGCGGACGATACGCTTTTTGCGCGGTACGCTGAGCAATTACTGCTGCAATATTCCCGCCAGCACTGTCGCCAGCGACGGCAATTCGGCTTTTTAAAATTTTCAGCTGACGGCTGTTTTGAAATACCCATGCCAATGCATCTTCACAAGACTGGATCAGCTGTGCAGGGCTTGCTTCTGGCGCTAAAGGATAATCTATACTTAAAACTTGCACCTTTGCATGTACAGCCAGCAGACGGCAAACTTCATCATGTGTATCTAAACTCCCGACAACAAAGCCGCCGCCATGATAAAAGACGATCATCGGCAGCTTTTTATGAGGGGCAGGATGATAATGGCGCGCAAATACCGTACCGCTTTGTAAAGGCAAACGCAGGTCTTCTACTTGCTTAAGCGCTGTAGGCTTATGGCGGATCGACTGCATTTGCAAATCAAACTGTTTCCGTGACTTTTGATAATCTGAACCAATAAAACCGACACGGCCTTGCTTCAGCTGTGCCGCCATCATGCATTTAATCAAAGGGTCGAGTTCTGGAAAAATAAAGGGATAACCCAATGCTTTAGCAATATTTTCTTGAAAAAAACCTGGTAATTTATCCAAGGTACGCACTGCTGTCCCTTGTCCCTTTTCCAGCATTTGCTGCAAGCTTTGATTAAATGCGGCCATTGCGGTCCTCCTTTGCTTTTCTTCATATTATCTACATGATCTGCGTTTATGTGACTATTTTCTTATACAAGTCGCTACATCTGCATACACAGCCTGTCATCGCTTAAGCTAAGCTTATTTTAACCACTTGTCATTGACAATTTTTCTTTCATCTCAGAGTGCTTTTGCAGCTCTAGTTTAAATATGGACAAGATTATGACCATCAAAATTATCGTCGTATCTCTAGCCGTTTCATTTTTAGCTGTCGGCTGCGTCGCTTTTCCAGATGACGGCTATTATGACGGCGGCTATAACCATGGCCGTGTATATGACCGTGACTATGAACACCGCTACGACCGCAATCATGATAAGCAGCGCTGGGAGTATCAGCAGCAGCGCGAACGTTTAGAACGCGACCGCCGCAGACAAGAGCTGGAGCGCCGCAACTGGGAACAGAACCGTAAAAATCAGCAAGAATGGGAACGTAAAAAAAGAGAAGCCGAACACCATCGCAGTGAAATACAGCGTAAGCAAATCCAGCAAGACCGTGAAAGACGTGCCGAGCAAGAACGCAAAAAACGTGAATATGAACGTCAGCGCATAGAACGGCAAGCACAGCAGCGAACTGATCAGCAGCGTAAGTATTGGGAACAGCGCCAACGTGCCGAACAGCAAAAATATGGCCATAACCGCCATAATGAGCGCCGCGATTGAATAAATTTAAGATGACTTAAAGCCTCTGCTTTTCCAGAGGCTTTTTTATGCCTTGATTTATCATGCGCAAAAACAAAACCCTAAAACAATTTCTTGCTTTAGGGCGATGTATTTAGGGGCAACGGTTATCCTTCCGTTTGTGCTTCTCAGCAATTGAATTGGAACTTCCTGTTCTCTATGACTCTAATTTAACTCATAGTGTATTTAAAGCACAGCATCTAAAGCCTTGCAGGCATGTACGCCATTTCTTCACCTGCTGTGCTCTGCCATAGCTCATCAAAGTAAAATTAAATGTTAATGGGGAGTTATTGTATTGCTGCCGGCTGCTCTGCTGCTTCCTCAGCCGCCGGTACAGATTGAATATTGTCTATCGTGCTTTGAGCTGCTGGATCCGCCTGTACAGCTGCACTATTTTGTTCTGCTGCATTGCTTTGCATATCTGCAGTGACTTGTGCACTTTCAGGCGCATGTGCAGTTTCATTTGATGTACAGCCAACCGCAGTTACAGCGGCAGCGCCTGAAGCTAAAAGCATGATTAAGGTTTTTTTCATTTCGGTTATTTCCTTTCATTTTTAAACAAAACGCAAAGTTCGTCTTTGCTGTGCCTATGATGAAAAAAAATTATGTGACCGTCATACATGCTAAGTTGTAATTTTAAGCAATACCCGTAAAGCTTTTGCTATTTTTTATTAATTCAATAGATGATCTGTTTTCACCATTCCCTGCCATATTTCATTTGAGAAGCTAAATCTTGAAAAAACGATAAAAAAAAAGCTTATCCAGTAGATGGATAAGCTTTGAAAAACACATTCGAGAAATTAACTAAAAGAAACTACAGCCATAGAATCTAGCTCTAATATTAACCAATTGAGGTTTTTTGAGAAATACTTAATTCGCCTTAGTATAATCGTTTTTATGTATAAATATTAACCTGACTGCTTTTTGGGCAAAAAAATACAAAAACTTAGCATCCTATTTTTATTTTTCACCGTTTCCGCTATTTCGCCAATATCACAGCTTTCTGCGCAAAAAATGGCGCTGCTTCCCGCAATGATCTCTAAAATCACGTTTTTCAGCATTTTATGTACTGCGATTAAAAAATTATGTCCATGATTGCTTGAATTTTTCCACCCTGCCCCGATTTCTTTAATAATCATGACATTTAGTAAATCATGGCAGTTCAGAATTCATGCAGTGAGAACTGGCGCCAAAGGGACTGTACATGTTTAAGAACCCATTTAAACGGAGTAAATCGATGACAGCTGAGCATAATCAAGACGCTCAAGATTTAGGGCAAGAGCAAGCGGCAGAGCAAACTCAAGCAACTGAGCCAACAGAAGTTTCAGTTGAAGATTTACAAGCGCAGATCACCAATCTAGAAGAAAGCTTAAAGCTGGAAAAAGCGCGTACAGCAAATGCTGTCTATGAGGCGCAAAAAAGTGTTGAGCGTATTCAGCGCGAAGCAGAAAAGCATAAAGATACTGTGCTTGAAAAATTTGCTAAAGAATTGCTGGATTCTGTAGATAACTTAGAACGCGCAATTGCAGCTGCAGGCGATGACTCTGCAGTTGTGGAAGGTGTAAAGCTGACGCTGAAATCGCTGCTGACGACACTGGAAAAATTTGGTGTGGTCGAAGCAGATACACAAAATGGCTTTAATGCTGACCTGCACCAAGCTGTTGGTATTGATCCAAATGCAAAAGCGAATGAAATTGGCACTGTATTGCAAAAAGGCTACACATTAAATGGCCGCCTGATCCGTCCTGCAATGGTTATGGTTGGCGCATAAGCCTTGAAATTAGAGAGTTTGTGAAATTTTTTCTGCCAGCTTACTTGAAAAAATTAGAACGGCTCTCATATCGGATAACAAGTAAATCCCTTTTTATTTCCCTTTGAGAAAGGGAAGATTTTGGGAATAAAAGAATTTTAGAGGAAACATCCAAATGGCGAAAATCATTGGTATTGACTTAGGTACGACTAACTCTTGCGTAGCAGTACTTGAAGGCGACAAAGTTAAAGTAATCGAGAACGCTGAAGGCGCTCGTACAACTCCATCTATTATTGCGTATAAAGATGGCGAAATCCTTGTAGGTCAGTCTGCTAAACGTCAAGCAGTGACAAACCCTAAAAACACATTATTCGCGATCAAACGTTTGATCGGCCGTAAATACCAAGACCAAGCGGTTCAAAAAGACATCGGTCTTGTACCATACAAAATCATCAAAGCAGACAATGGCGATGCTTGGGTTGATGTAAACGACAAGAAACTTGCACCGCAGCAAATCTCTGCTGAAATCTTGAAAAAGATGAAGAAAACAGCTGAAGATTACCTAGGTGAAACAGTCACTGAAGCAGTAATTACTGTTCCTGCTTACTTCAACGATGCACAGCGTCAAGCAACTAAAGATGCAGGTAAAATTGCTGGTTTAGAAGTGAAACGTATCATCAATGAACCAACTGCTGCTGCTTTAGCGTTCGGTATGGACAAAAAAGAAGGCGACCGTAAAGTTGCAGTTTACGACCTTGGCGGCGGTACTTTCGACGTTTCAATCATTGAAATTGCTGACCTTGATGGCGACCAGCAAATTGAAGTGCTGTCTACAAACGGTGATACATTCCTTGGCGGTGAAGACTTCGATAACGCGTTAATTGAATTCCTTGTTGAAGAATTCAAGAAAGAACAAAGCGTAAACTTGAAACAAGATCCGCTTGCTCTTCAACGTTTAAAAGAAGCCGCTGAAAAAGCAAAAATCGAGCTTTCTTCTTCAAATGCAACTGAAATCAACCTGCCATACATCACTGCAGATGCAACTGGTCCTAAACACTTAGTGATCAACGTGACTCGTGCAAAATTAGAAGGCCTTGTTGCTGACTTAGTTGCTCGTACAATTGAGCCTTGCCGTATTGCGCTTAAAGATGCAGGTCTTTCGACTTCTGACATCTCTGACGTCATCTTGGTGGGCGGTCAATCACGTATGCCAATGGTTCAACAGAAAGTCCAAGAATTCTTTGGTCGTGAACCACGTAAAGACGTGAACCCGGATGAAGCAGTAGCAATGGGCGCTGCGATTCAAGGTGCGGTACTTTCAGGTGACAAAACTGACGTACTTCTTCTTGACGTAACACCGCTTACACTTGGTATTGAAACAATGGGCGGCGTGTTAACAGCAATTATCGAGAAAAACACCACGATTCCTGCGAAGAAATCTCAAGTATTCTCAACTGCTGCTGACAACCAGCCTGCTGTAGACATTTCTGTGTTCCAAGGTGAACGTAAAATGGCGCAGCAAAACAAATTGTTAGGCAACTTCCAATTAGGCGACATCCCGCCTGCTCCACGCGGTGTGCCGCAAATTGAAGTCTCTTTCGACATCAACGCTGACGGTATCTTGAAAGTATCTGCGAAAGACAAGAGCACGGGTAAAGAGCAATCCATTCAAATTAAAGCAAACTCAGGTTTGAGCGATGCTGAAATTGAAGCGATGATCAAAGATGCTGAAGCGAATGCTGAAGAAGACCGCAAATTTGAAGAATTAGCGAAAGCGCGTAACGAAGCTGACGCGCTTGTATCTTCTGCTCAAAAAGCAGTGAAAGATCTTGGCGAGCAAGTAACTGCAGACGAAAAAACTGCAATTGAAACTGCATCAGCTGAGCTTGAAGCTGCTACGAAAGAAAATGACGTAGAAGAAATCAAAGCGAAAACTGAAGCGCTTCAAAACATCATCATGCCGATTACTCAACGTGCGTATGAAGCTGCTCAAGGCCAAGGCGGCGCTCAAGGTTTCGACCCGAACGCTTTCCAAGGTGATGCTGCTGGCCAACAACAGCAAAAAGCGGACGATGGCGTTGTAGATGCTGAGTTCACTGAAGTTAAAGATGATAAAAAATAATTTGTCACTTTAACCGAGTATTTAAAGCTCAAAAAAACCGCGCGAAAGCGCGGTTTTTTTATGGCCGCCGTTTTCTAAAAAAATGCAGCTCTCAGTATTTATCTCATTGATCATTCAGACAAAGCGTCCATTTTCCGCTACACAAAACTGCATAAATCTTATACATTATTTTAAATTCAACACGACGGCTGCCTCATGCGCTTAATTATACTTATTGCAATACTGCTGTTCGCTGGACTGCTGAGCTATCAAGTACATACACATGACCAGCTCCGCTTCAACTCTTTATCCGACCGGATATTCCATCCTTTTGATACACGGCTGCGTTATCAAATTGCACCTGCAGATCCGCGCTTTGGCCTGACACAGGCAGAAATGATCGAGCTGACCCGGCAAGCAGCAGATATTTGGCAGCAAGGGACCGGCAAACAGCTGTTTATCTATGACCCCAAAGCGCAGCTGCAAATAAAACTGGTCTATGACGAACGCCAAGATAACTTTAATGCTTTTAAAAAAACTCAGGAAAGTCTGCTTCAAACCAAAAATAATAATCAGCGCGTCAATGATAACCTCACTGCTTCAGGTGATTATCTTAACCGCATGTACAATAATCTGCTCCAGCGTCAAAGCATGCTGGAAGCTGAACGCCAGCATCTTCAACAGCAGCGCAGCAGCTGGAGCCAAATAGAAACTGCAGAGGGTGAAAACCGCCAGCGCATTGAACAGCAATATCAGCAGCTGCAGGAAAAGAGCAGCCGGCTCAACAGTGAAATTCAATATTTCAATAAAATAAATGATCAATTCAACCTGCAAATCAATGCGCACAATCAAAATATTGAACGTTATAACTTAAATGTTACATTAGCCAAACACCGCTTCCCGCCGCGAGAGTTTCATAAAGGTATTTTTATGGGCAAAGAAATCCAAATTTACCAATTTGAAAGCAAAGATGACTTACGCCTGACTATTGCGCATGAACTGGGCCATGCGCTTGGATTAAGCCATCATTCAGATGCGAAAGCGCTGATGTACCCGATGCTGGGCGAACAAAATCTGCAGCACTTTCAATTGCAGCCCTCAGATATCGCCCTGCTGGCTTCGCGCTAAAACACGAGTATAAAAACCCTATTTTTTATAGGGTTTTTATACAAGCATTAACAACAAAACAGCAGTTTCATGTTAACCTGAACACTATAACTTCTGCCTGAATCTATGAATGGAGAGCAATGTGAGTTACTACCATATCTTAATTGAAGTGAATGACCACATCAGCACAATCGAACAAACACGTGATATTGAAATTTTTGATATTACAGAAATTCAGCCTTATCTCCATTCTATTCTTCTGCCTTATTTCAATGAAAACCTGCTTGAACTTGAGGACGAAAATATAGCATTTAAAGATGTGCTGCACCTTGAAGTCAAACAAACCCTGCTGCCAATTCAGCACTTGATTGAAGAAGAGCAAAAACTGCTGCCAAGCGACACGGATATTACAATCTCTGCTTATGAAATTTTTAATAACCGTGATTTGAGCCAAGATGTAACCACGATTATTTTAGATTTACTCGAAGCGATTAAACTGGATGCTGATGTTTAAAGCATAAAAAAGCCCTCGATTGAGGGCTTTTTTGAAACTGTATAAGCGCTTTCTTAAATAGAAAAAGATGAACCGCAGCCGCAAGTTGTCGTTGCATTCGGGTTTTGAACCACGAAACGTGAACCTTCCAAGCCTTCTAAATAATCAACAACTGAACCAACTAAATACTGGTAGCTTAATGAATCTACAAGCATTTTAACATCGCCATTTAAAAACTCAGCGTCATCTTCATTTTGGCTTTCTGCAAAATTGAAGCCATAAGAAAAACCTGAACAGCCGCCGCCGGTCACATAGACACGGAGCATTAAATCTTGGTTACCTTCACTGTCACGCAATTGGCGTACTTTATTGGCAGCATTGTCAGTCAGCACAAGTGCTTGAGCATTCATGATGGGTTCCTCTGTTCGGTTCGGACATCTTTAAAAAGAAAAGACCATATTTCAAGTATAACATACTCAATATATGGTCAGTCTTTGCAAATAAAACTAAATCAGAGCAAATTTATCAGGATTATTTGTAATTTTCATCCTGCAATGCGCATTCAAAGTTTTTCGGATCTTCTTTACAGCGGAACTGCCACAGCAGTTTCATCATTTGCCTGTCATACACACCGCGCTTGGTTAAATCCACACGCGCCTCACGCATCATTTTTTGATAACCCGCGCGGTCTGCTGCCGGCACATCCATCCAATATTTACTTGGAATATCAGTTTTCATTTTACCTAAAATATTAAAAGCGCGCGGCAGCTGAGTTTTGACCCATTCACGAGATTTTTGACCATAGCCCGCAGGAAACTTATCTGGACGGATAATAATGTTGCCCGTCACTTGCAAAATTGGATAATTGACTATAGCGCCTTTCGTGCCTAAGCCCTTGTGCAATTCTAACGGTTTAAACACAGCCGCTGGCGCGCCAATAATATCGACTTGGCCATTATTAAACTTTGCGCCAAAGTTGGTGACATCTGCGCTGACCGCTTGAGCGCCGACTTGCTGCACCATAATTTTTTGCGCTTCATCATAATCCAGTACGGCTATTTTTTTACCCGCGGCTTTGGCAACTGTATTAATGCTGCGGTCATTGACCAGTAAGTAAGCATCACCGACAGGAATCACACCAGCAATTTCATATTTGCCATGCAGCATTTTTTTGCTGAACACTGGGTTTGCCAGACCTTGCATCACTTTCACCGCCAGTTTCAAATCTGGAATGGCGCCAATAGCATCTAAAGAACCAGTAAATGAGTTAAATTGACGGCCGCGCATACCTGTCACACTGATACCGTCACACTTGCCTGCTTTGAAATCTTCAGCAATCACACCTTCATTTTGACCGACGCGCAGCTCAATATCTGCACCCCAATTTTTTGCAGCCAGCTGATAATCTTTCATCAATGTATAAACGTCGCCGTTTTTACCCACTAAATCAAATACACACACAACCTGTTTTGCCTGTACAGCACCAGCTGCAGCCATCAAACCTGCGCCTGCTGCCAGCATTTTAAGCATTTTTATTTTGTCCATTCTTCAAGTCCTTGCTGCTTTATTTTTATTTACTCAAGCAAGAAAGCCAGCGCTCTGAGACAGCTGCCGTCTTGCCTTATGCCCAGCATTCAATCCTTTATTCAAATGCTGGAATACATCATCTTCCTGTACTTTCAGCAATCATACAATTGCCAAAATGCCATGAAACACACATCAAAAAAAGCCTAGAATTTCTAGGCTTTTCCTTTATAAAACAATTTATTCACCGCCAAGTGAGCACTCAAAGTTCGCCTTATCGACAGAACAGCGCGCTTTCTTCAATACAGACATCATGCCTGCATCATAAATACCGCGCTTGGTCATATCCATACGGCCTTCACGCAGCAGTTTTTGATACTTGGTTTTTTCTTCCGCAGTTAAATTCAATTTGAATTTTGCTGGAATGCCAGCCTCTAAACGGCTAATCATAGAGAAACTTTTCGGCAAGTTTTTCACAAACCAATCACGGGATTTTTGACCGAAACCTGCAGGGAACTGATCTGGACGGACGACCAGATCGGCTGTCACTTGCAATACCGGGAAATTAAACATTGCGCCATTTGAACCTAGGCCTTTATAAATTTCTAATGGTTTGTAGGCATATGCTGGAGCGCCGACCATATCAACTTGACCATTATTAAATTTCGCTACAAAGTTAGATACATCAGAAATTACCGCTTGCGCGCCTACACGCTGCACCATAATTTTTTGCGCGTCATCATAGCCTAAAACTGCAAATTTTTTGCCTGCAGCTTTTTCAATAGAGTCGATACTCTTGTCACGGACAAAGATAAATGCTGAACCTAAAGGCGCAATACCTGCTACTTCATATTTTTTGCCGCCTAGGTTACTGACCATTTTGCTGGCATTGCGCTGATCCAACGCAAAAGTAATTGCGCGTTTAGCAATCTCATTGCTCGGCGCGCCGCCAAGCGCATCAATAGAACCTGCAAATTTGTTGTACTGGCGCGCACGCATAGCGGTCATAAATACGCCGTCACATTTGCCTGCTTTAAAATCATTATCAGCAACAGCTTCGTCCTGACGTGGAATCAGATTCACTTCCGCTCCCCAGCCTTTTGCAGCCAGCGCCCATTCTTGAGCCATTTGGAACGATTCACCCGACTTGCCCAGCAAGTCGAATACACAGATGTCAACTTTTTGCGCTTGGGCTGTTCCTGCAAAACCAATTGCAGACACTGCAGCCAAAGAAAGAAGAGCTTTTTTCATTGTACTTATCCTTTTAAAATCTTTTTGTTCATGGGTATCCATTCACTGCAAATATTAAGCAAGTTATTTTTAAAAAAATAGAGCATTTACTCCATTTTTTTATGTCATTTTGGCACTTTTTACAATAAAAGCGGTATATCGCACAGTGTTTAATCTGAAATATATGAATAAAATGCATATATTTAGCATTTAAAATACTCTGCTCCAGCAATCGCTTGGAGCTGTTACAAATTTATAAAAATTTCTATCTTATTCACCGCCAATAGAACACTCAAAATTGGTTCTTTCCACTGTACAGCGGGCTTTTTTTAATACTGTCATCATAGTCGAGTCATAAACGCCCTGTCGGCTCAGCTCTATACGGCCATCCCGCAGCAATTTTTGATAGCGCAGCTGATCTTCTTTAGGAATATCTGATTTATATTTAGCAGGAATTTCAGCCTCCATTCGCTCAATCATTTTAAAACCGCGAGGTAATTCACCTAAAAACCACTCTCGCGATTTTTCACCAAAACTGTCTGGAAATGCATTGGGTTTAATAATCAAATTGGCGGTTACGTTTACGACTGGATAATTAAACATAGCCCCTTTGCTGCCTAAGCCCTTATAAATTTCCAAAGGTTTAAAGGCATAGGCTGGCGCTGCAATAATATCAACTTCACCGTCATTAAATTTTTTAACAAAATTAAAAATATCAGCAGGCACACCAACTGCACCCACACGCTCAATCGCCACTTTTTGAGCTAAATCATAATGTAAATAAGCGAATTTTTTACCTTTACCTTTTTCAATGGTATTGACCGAACGGTCCCGGACAAAAATATAGGCAATGCCGATAGGACTGATTCCGGCTAATTCATACTTTGTATTTCCTCTCGTAGAAATAAGCCGTTTGTTATTACGTTTATCAAGTGCATAGGCGATCGCTTTTTTAGCAATTGCATTGGAAGTCACGCCGCCCAAAGCATCAATTGAGCCGCCAAATTTATTATATGCCCTGCCCCGCATAGACGTCATCGCAACTGCATCGCATTTATCTGCTTTAAAATCTTTCTCAGCCTGTTCTTCTGATTGGTAAGGAATGAGCTTTATATCTCCGCCCCAATTTTTTGAAGCTAAAGCCCATTCTTCCATGAGCTTATATGATTCTCCAGCCTTACCCAGTAAATCAAAAACACAAATCGTCTGCTTTGCCTGAGTTTGCATTGAACAAACTGACAATAGCGCTGCAGATAGCATTAAAAATCCTTTTTGCATCGCACAATCCTTTTCCAGTTGGTTTTATTGTCTATTTTTTGTTTAATTTGATTTTAATATAAACAGCTTCTGCGCATCCGCCTAGTAAAATTCCTGCTATTCGATAAAAAAAGTGATGAATATCTCATTTTTTATTTTTGAAACCGCCATTTTCTCAGGGCCGTTTTGGTTTTGAGTAGGCTTCCTTTAGAATAGCGCCATCTTTTTGCTGTGTTTTATCGTTCATGATTCAGTTAGACCAACTTTCTATACGTCGCGGCGGACGTGTTTTATTTCAAAAAGCGTCCATGCAGCTGCACCCAGGCTGGAAAATTGGCCTCACTGGTGTCAATGGTGCTGGAAAATCCACCTTATTTTCCGCATTGTTAGGCGGCATGGAATCTGACGGCGGTTCATTAACCCGTCCAGCAGTTTGGACAGTTGCTCACATGGCCCAAGAAATCAAAGCCTTAGATATGAAAGCAATCGATTTTGTACTTTCAGGCGATGAAGAATTTTGGGACATTCAGCACAAGCTGGAACATCCAGAAAATCTAACAAATGAAGAATTGGCGCATCTATATGGCCGTTTTGATGAAATTAATGGCTATGCTGCTGCCTCTAAAGCATCACAGCTGATGGCTGGTCTGGGCTTTTTTGAGCATCAATCCGAATTAAGCGTTTCCAGTTTTTCTGGCGGCTGGCGTATGCGCCTGAATTTGGCCCGCACTTTGATGAGCCGTTCAGACCTGCTCCTGCTGGACGAACCAACAAACCATTTAGATTTAGATGCCATTTTATGGCTGGAAGACTGGTTAAAAGCCTATGAAGGCACGCTGATTTTAATTTCACATGACCGTGATTTCCTTGATGCAATTACCGACCACATTCTGCATATCGAAAATCAGGAACTGATTTTATACACTGGCAATTATTCAACTTTCGAGCGCACCCGCAGTGAACGCCTTGCACAGCAGCAGCAAGCCTACGAAAAACAGCTGGAAACCCGTGCGCATTTACAAAAATTCATTGATCGTTTTAAAGCTAAAGCGACCAAAGCCAAACAGGCGCAAAGCCGTATTAAACAATTAGAGCGTATGCAGGAATTATCTGCCGCTCATGTAGATACGCCTTTTACTTTCAGCTTCCGTGAACCGACAAAAATGAGTTCCCCTCTGCTGCAGCTGGAACATGCCGACATTGGTTATGGCGAAAAATTAATTGCCACCAATATCAACCTGCAAATTACACCCAATAGCCGTATTGGCTTGCTCGGGATGAATGGCGCAGGCAAATCAACCCTGATCAAATCCTTGGTTAATGATCTTCAGCTGCTCAAAGGTCAGCGTAAAGCTTCTGAGTTGCTGAATATCGGCTACTTTGCACAGCATCAAATGGATGCGCTGGACGGCAATGCCAGTCCAATGCTGCAGCTTGCACGTATTGCGGATAAAAAAATCAGTGAAGCAAGCTTACGTTCTTTCCTTGGCAGTTTTGGTTTCAGCGGCGAACGCATGGATACGCCAAGTGAAGGTTTTTCTGGCGGCGAACGTGCGCGTTTAGCCCTCGCCCTTATCGTATGGCAGCGCCCAAATGTATTAATTCTAGATGAACCGACGAACCATTTAGATCTCGATATGCGTCATGCACTGACAATGGCTTTGCAGGATTTTGAAGGCGCTGTCGTTCTAGTTTCTCATGAACGCCAGCTCATTGCCGCGGTCTGCGATGAACTTCTGCTGGTACATAATGGCCAATGCCGTGAATTTGACGGAGACCTTCCTGCATATGCTGAATGGCTGCGTCAGGCGCGTATAGAAATCATGAAAAATGGCCAGCAGCCCGCTGCACCCATTCAGTCAAAAGTTGCCGATAAACCAGCAATTTCCAAGCTGGATAAAGAAGCGCAGCGTAAAGAAGCAGCCCGCCGCCGTGAGCTCAGCCGCCCCATCCGTAAAAATATTGAGAAATGTGAAGCTCAAATTGGCAAGTTCCAGCCGCGCTTAGCAGAAATTGAAACATTGCTTGGCGATGCATCTTTATATGAAAGCAGCCGTAAAGATGATCTGCTTCAGCTGATGAATGAACAGACGGATTTAAAGGGTCAACTGGCGCAAGCAGAAGAGCAAATGCTTGAATTAATGATGGAATTAGAGGAATTAGAAAGCGGTTTCGCAGACTGATCAGCACTGTTCAGTTTTGCTAAACCTAACAGATCGCCGTGAAATAAATGTTCCACGGCGATTTTTTATTAAAAATAAACAATCAAAAACCAAACGGCTAAACCCGAAATATAATCCTGCAAAAGAAATAAAACAGCTGATCGAGCACAATTTTGTAAAGTGATAAAGCTGAATCAATAGCAATCCGCATTGAAGAACAAAATTTGCATACCCATTGCTTTTAAATTCAAAATTAGGCTTTAAATTTAAAACCGCAATTTAAATTCATTTTAAAAAATTTAAATTTAAAAACAATCCACACTATACCTTTAAATTCATTTTAATTTCACACCCAAACTGTGGATAATTTTTATTTTTGTACCGCCTATCTTTTTCTATGATTAAAATAATTATCCACACATGATGACTAAACTTGTTCTTATAAGCATTATATTTATTGGCTAAAACCCTATTCTTTTTATTTCAGAAACCGCAGCTCTGTAATCTTCCAGCTTTGATCAAAATGCCAAAGCTCCTGAATCCTTTGCCTATTTTCAGTTAATCCAATCAGAATTTTACAGTTCTCCTGCTCACGGTCAAATGCATATTCTTCGAATTCTACGTCTGGTTTACGCGGCTTCCATACGCCATTTTTGACAGCATGTGCAATTCTTTCGTAACGGGTAAAGTTGCTTTCTATGCGCCCATCTTGCTCATATACCACCTTAAAGCGCTCATCTTCATACTGAAGCAGCACCTCATAATTGCCTGTAAAAAATGCATTGACCCAAATATCACGAATCTGTTCCAGCTGATTATCCATCATTTTTCACCTCATATTTTGATAGTAAAACATGCTTCCAGACCGATATGACACCTTCATTAAATGCATTAAGCATGATTTAATTTGATTATAATTTATCCATCATTCAGCTACATTAGCATAAAAAAAAGCACCCCGAAGGGCGCTTTTTAAAATTTTTCTGTAACGGATTAAGCATCAATATCCGCATTCAATGCATTCTCTTCAATGAATGCACGGCGCGGTTCAACATCATCACCCATTAAGCAAGAGAACATTCGGTCAGCTTCAATCGCATCCTGAACTGTCACCTGCAGCATGTTGCGGTTTTCAGGATCCATCGTGGTTTCCCACAGCTGTTCAGCATTCATCTCGCCCAAACCTTTATAGCGCTGAATCATCATGCCGCGGCGCGAATCCTGCAGGATTTGCTGCCACACTTGATGGAAAGAGCTGACCATAATTTTACGGTCACCTTTCTGTAAATAGGCGCCTTCTTCAAGCAAAGTAAACCAGCTCTTCGAATTTTTCAGCAAGCGCGCATATTCACCGGAGCCAAGCAAGCCCGCATCTAATAGATAACTATGCGGCAGGTTATGTACATAGATCGTAATACGCGGCAAATATGCCTCTGCTTTCTGGCCATCAGCAGCTTCTTTTTCAAAGATTTCGAAGCTCAATTCTGGACGTAAAGCTGGCTGTGCGTGCTCAACTGCAGCACGGATCTGCTCACCCCACTGTTCCACATATGTGCGGTCTGTCATCTGATCCAGCTTAAAGCCTTCAACAGAAATCAAAGCATCCAGCAAACTTGCAGGATAACGCACGGTTAAACGATGCAAGCTCTTCTGTGAGGTTTGGTAATCGGCAATCACTTTTGCTAAAGCGTCACCGCGAATCGCCGGCGCATCTGCGCTGACATGCAATTCTAGCTCGTCAATCGCGCTGGAAATTAAGTAAGTTTCTAAAGCATCATTATCTTTAATATATTGCTCTTGCTTGCCTTTTTTCAGCTTATACAGCGGCGGCTGCGCAATATAAATATGGCCGCGCTCAACCAGTTCAGGCATTTGACGGAAGAAGAAAGTCAGCAGCAGCGTACGGATATGTGAACCATCAACGTCAGCATCGGTCATAATAATGATTTTATGATAACGCAATTTGTCTGGGTTATATTCTTCACGGCCAATACCGCAGCCAAGCGCAGTAATCAGCGTACCGACTTCAGCAGATGAAATCATCTTGTCAAAACGCGCACGCTCCACATTCAGAATTTTACCTTTCAGCGGTAAAATCGCCTGCATCTTACGGTTACGGCCCTGCTTGGCAGAACCGCCCGCAGAGTCACCTTCGACCAAATACAGTTCCGACAATGCTGGATCTTTTTCTTGGCAGTCAGCCAATTTCCCCGGAAGGCCTGCAATGTCCAGTGCGCTCTTGCGGCGTGTCATTTCACGCGCTTTACGGGCTGCATCACGCGCACGGGCTGCATCAATAATTTTGCCCGCAATCGATTTCGCGGCTTGCGGATTTTCCAGCAAGTATTCAGCAAAGGACTTATTCATCGCCTGCTCTACAGCAGACTTCACTTCGCTTGATACCAATTTTTCTTTGGTCTGCGAAGAGAATTTAGGATCAGGCACCTTAACAGAAACAATTGCTGTTAAACCTTCACGCGCATCATCACCGGAAACTGCAACTTTCTCTTTTTTGAGCAAGCTTTCGCTTTCCATATAGCTGTTCAAACCGCGAGTTAGAGCTGCACGGAAACCTGCTAAATGCGTACCGCCATCTTTTTGCGGAATGTTATTGGTAAAGCAGCGGACATTTTCCTGATATGAATCATTCCATTGCAAAGCAACCTCAACACCGATACCGTTATCTGCCTGCGCTGTGAAATGGAAAATATCATTCAGATGAGTTTTGCCTTCGTTAATATATTTAACGAATTCTGACAAGCCGCCTTCATAATCATAGACATGCTCCAGATTGATACGCTCATCACGCAATACAATGCGAACACCCGCATTTAAGAACGAAAGTTCGCGTAAACGGCGGGCCAAAATATCAACATTAAAAATTGTTTGGCTAAAAGTTTCCGCGCTTGGATAAAAGCGTACAGTTGTTCCTGAAACATCCGTTACGCCTGTTTCACGCAGCTTATAAACAGGATCGCCATGGCGATATTCTTGTTCGTAAGTTTTGCCCGCGCGGCTAATATTTAAAAGTAATTTTTCAGATAAAGCATTTACAACTGAAACGCCAACACCATGCAAGCCGCCTGACACTTTATAACTGTTGTCATCAAACTTACCGCCTGCATGCAGAATGGTTAAAATCACCTCAGCAGCAGATACTCCTTCTTCTGGATGAATATCTGTTGGAATGCCGCGGCCATTATCAGACACACTAACCGACTCATCTTCGTGAATCGTTACCAGAATTTCATCACAATGGCCTGCCAAAGCTTCGTCAATTGAGTTGTCGACAACTTCGAATACCATATGATGCAAACCTGTGCCATCGTCTGTATCACCGATATACATGCCTGGGCGTTTACGAACAGCATCTAGGCCACGCAATACTTTGATACTAGAGGAATCATAAGCCTTTTCATTGGTTTGTTCTGTATTAGAGACAGATTGCTCTTCTGAACTCATGGTTTCTCCCTAGTGAAAAATAGGTCTATCCAAAATGGGTAAATCATCATTGCACAGCAAGCTGAACAGCACCGCCTTCAACCTTGAATAATTGATAGGAAATAGATAAATCATGCATGTGCTGCTTAACTGATTCGTGATCTAAAGTGGTCATAAAAACCTGGCTGCCAAGCTGGCTTAAGCGCTCAATTAAACGTTGTTGTGCAGTTAAATCTAATTCTGCTGTCACATCATCCAATAATACCACAGTTTCCTTATTGCAGGCATGCAGCATTGCAATCTGAGACAGCTTTAGCGCCGTCAGAAGAAGCTTTTTTTGACCTCTGGAAAGTACAGTATCAGCATCTCCCATTGAGGTCTTTAAACGCAGGTCTGCACGGTGCGGCCCGTATTCAGTATAGCGCCGCTCCAGATCTTTATAATGTGAGTTGGTCAAATCATTCAGCAAGCCAGTCTCATGATGATAGCCTGAATAATATTCGAGGCTGATTTGCAAATCTGGCAGCAATTGAGCTAAATCCTGCTGCAAATAACGCTGCCATTGCTCCACTGCAGACTGACGCTGCAAATGTAAAATTTCACCATAATCGCTGAGCATTTTGTTCCACGGCTCTAAATCACTTAAACTTAAACGGCTCTGTGACTTCAGCAGGCTGTTGCGCTGTTTCAGCGCCCGCGCATAGTATTGCCAAGCATGGTAAAACTCCGGTTCCACGTGGAACATCATCCAGTCCATCATTTGACGGCGCGGTTTAGCGCCATGATCAATAATGTCTGTACTTTGCGGATCAATCAGCTGCAGCGGCAAAATTTTTGCCAGCTGCCCTTGCGTCGCAACCAAATCACCATTGACTTTAATGATCTGCTCGCCGCCTTGGAATTTCTGCATTCCAATTTTATCGGCTGCCGACTGCGCAAAAACAATCGCATCGTTCGCTTGGTTTTGAATGTAGTTTTTAGGAATATGCGTGCGGAAAGAACGGCCCGTCGCCAGTAAATGTATAGCCTCTAAAATCGAGGTTTTACCGGAACCATTTTGACCATAAAAGACGTTAAACGGCTGCAATCCTGCGAGTGCAACCGTCTTTAAATTTCGAACACGTTCTATATGTAAACGCGTAATTTGCATAGCTGTTTTACAGTATTCAGCGCTATTTAAACACGCATCGGCATCACAACATAAGTTTGATCTTCATGCAGCGGATCTTGCACCAGCACAGACTGATTGGCTTCAGTCATAGTCATAGATACATCTTCACCGTCCAGCACATTCAGCACATCCAGCAAGTACTGCGCATTGAATGACATTTCCATTGATGAGTCTGCATATTGAATCGCTAAGTCCTCGATCGCTTCGTCCTGCTCTGGGTTATTCGCACGAAGCTGCAAAGAGTCTGGGTTAAAATTCAAAAACACGCCGCGCAGCTTTTCATTACTTAAAATCGCAACGCGCTGCAGCGACTGCTTAAAGACATCATGCGCAATACGCACATTTTTATCACCGCCGCGCGGAATAACGCGACGGTAGTCAGGGAATTTACCATCAATCAATTTTGTCGTGAAACGTACAATCAACTCGCCCTGCTCTTTGTCACGGCTTGGGATGCTGATCGTAACATTCAGCAGCTCTCGGCCAATCAGCAGCACCAGCTGTTCATCTTCAACACTCAGCAAACGCTGCAGCTCGCCTACGGCTTTACGCGGTACAATCGCTTGAACCGCCTGAGCTGCATTTGATACAGCCGCTGTTTCACACAGCGCCAAACGGTGGCCATCCGTAGTGACTGCACGCAGCTGATTTTGGTCTACTTCAAGCAAAGTACCCGTCAAATAAAAACGTACATCCTGCACTGCCATCGCAAATGCCGTTTTTTCAAATAAACGCTTCAGCTCACGCTGTGTCACCGTAATGTCTGTACCCTGCGTATTTTCAGTGGTCAGCAGCGGATAATCCTCTGCAGGCAATGTACCTAGCACAAAACGGCTGTTTCCTGACTTTAAAATACAGCGCTGGTCTTCAGTAATTTGCAAGTCAATAAGTGCAGCTGATGGCAGCGATTTACAAATATCAACCAGCTTACGCGCAGGCACTGTTGTTTCACCTGCCTGCAGGCATGCGCCGGCAGGTAAAGCCACCGAAGCAACCAATTCAACTTCCAGATCAGAACCTGTAATCGTCAATGTTTGTTCAGTCACCTGAATCTTCAAATTAGATAAAATATTTAAGGTATGGCGACGTTCGACCGCTCCTACGACATGTGATAGAACATTCAGTAAGCTTTCTTTCGCGATTTTTAAACGCACGATACATTCCTCTAAAACTGAAGATTAAGAATAGATAAAGATTAATTTTTTAGCAGTGTACTATGCGGCAGATACTGCCGCATTGCAAGAATAGAATTTAAGCAAAAACAGCTTTAGCTTTGCAGCAATCTAAGCAGATTTTTATAGTCTTCATTGAAAATCGGGTCTTCCTCCCGCAGGCTCAGCACCTTCTCACAAGCGTGCATCACTGTGCTGTGATCACGGCCGCCAAAAGCCATACCGATTTCAGGAAAACTGTCACCTGTCAGCTCACGGGAAAGCCCCATAGCCAACTGGCGCGGACGCGCATAAATACGGGTTCGTTTAGGACCCAGCAACTCTTTTAAAGGTATGCGGAAATACTCACTGACCACACGCTGAATATTTTCGGTACTGATAGTACGCGCACGAATGGCCAACACATCCTTTAAAGACTCACGCACGACATCCAAATCAATTGGTGTGCCTTTAAAGCGTGAAATAGCCACAACTTTATTTAACGCGCCTTCCAATTCACGCACATTGGCAACCACTTGCTGCGCAATAAACAATGCACAGTTGCGCGGCAATTCAACATCATTGCTTTGCGCTTTTTTCAGCAAAATTTCAATTCGGGTTTCAATATCCGGCGGTTCAACACCAACGGATAATCCCCAAGAAAAACGTGAAACTAAACGCGGGTCCAATTCGGTCAATTCTTTTGGATAGCGGTCAGATGTTAAAATAATTTGTTTAGACTCATCCAGCAATGCGTTAAAGGTATAAAAGAATTCCACCAAACTGGCTTCTTTACCTGCCAGCAAATGAATATCATCCACCAAAAGCAAATCTAAAGATCGGCAATTCTTTTTAAATTCTTCAACCTTGCCTTGCTGCAAAGAGCTGACAAAATCCTGCACAAAGCTTTCGGCAGTCATATACATGACACGCGCATTCGGTTTCGCCTGCAGCAGTGCGTTACCCACAGCTTGCATTAAATGCGTTTTACCTAAACCCGTCGGACCATACAAAAACAGCGGATTATGCTGTGATGCGCCTAATTGTGTTAATACTTTGCGGCAAGTTTCTGCAGCCATCTGATTTGAACGGCCTTCCACAAATAAAGAGAAGGTAAATAATGGATTCAGCTGACGCTTGCGGCTCTGTTTTACAGAAGCGCTCTCTTCACGTTCTTTTTTTGGACGAGGAGCTGGCGCAGCAGATAGCGCTGCAGTTGTTGTTGCCGGCTGCTCACTGGCCGATAGAATTGCGCCAGGCCGTGAATCCACCAAAATTTCGACTTTACGCACACGGCCTTCAGAAAGCTGCTCCGCTAAAATTGTAATAAGCTCTAGATGATGCTCTTGAATATAGCGGGTCCAATATGGATTAGGCGCATATAAACGAAGGGTGTCTTCAGTCTCTTCTGCGACCAAAGGACGGATCCACATCGTAAAGACATTTCCAGAGAGCTCTTGTCGCAAGCGATTTAAGCAGTCCGTCCAAAGCATGTGAAACCCCTATTCATTCCATTGCGCATATAAAAAATATTCAGCCCGTCAAAGCGGGCCGCCATTCTAACCAAGTTATCCACATCTGTCATGATTAATTCAGCAAATTCTGTTCAAAAAAGAACATTTCAGTGCATAAATTTAAATTTAAAACCCATGTGGATAAACTTATCCTCAAGCTGTGGATAAAATATACCATAAACTTATCCACAAAGTATCAAAATTATAGAAACATAGTTATTCACAATATAAAGTTTTGTTTTTTATTTAAAAAAATATGATTTCCACAGAAAAACACAACACTAGTAGTAATAAATTTAAATTTATAAATTTGAATTTATTTATAAAGACCTTAATTTCTGGGGATAATTCAAAAAAGGGTATAAATTTAAATTTAAAATAAAAAGAAGAGGTAATGAGGAACGCGCTGTGGATAAATTTGTGGTTAAACTTGTTGGTAACTATATATCTTATTATAAACAGTGCTTTAACTTGTGAGTATATTAATTGCAAAATTTTTAATTTTTCCCAGTGACGAACATATCGATGCTTTAACTTAATTTCTTTTTGAAAGAAAGCAGGTTTTTAATTGACAGCTCAAGCAATGAGCACTAAAATCGCGGACCTTCATAGAAAGATCATTTTTGGAGTTTCGATATGAAACGTACTTTCCAGCCTTCTGAATTGAAACGTAAACGCGTTCATGGCTTCCGTGCTCGTATGGCTACTAAAGCTGGTCGTCAAGTATTAGCTCGTCGCCGTGCAAAAGGCCGTCATAGCTTAACAGTTTAATCTGTTAACGCTAAAAAAAGACTTGGGCGTGATGACAGCACTTTATGAGTTTGGCATAGATGTAAGAATACACTGTGCTGCCGACTACAAAAGTGTCTTCGATGGTGCGCTTTTTAAAGTGCATCAGCCCCATTTCTTATTTCTTGCAAAACCGTCCGAACAGCTTAAAAGCCGTTTGGGTATTGTTGTTGCTAAGAAAAAAGTGCGCCGCGCGCATGAAAGAAACCGAGTAAAACGTCTGGCTCGCGAAAGTTTTCGCTTGCATCAGCAGCAATTAGATGTATTGGATATTGTGGTTATGCCTAAACAGGGTATAGAAGCAATACCTAATGCGGAATTGCACCAGCAATTACAATTTGCTTGGCAAAAGCTTCAACGTATTGCCAAAAAGCATTCAAAAACAGCACCTTCCTCACCGAAAAAGTAGAGACGGCCAATGGTACGCTTACTGCATTGGTTCATCCGTTTTTATCAAATAGCGATCAGTCCTGTATTAGGTCCCCGTTGCCGCTATATTCCAACCTGTTCACAGTATTCTTTGGAAGCAATCCATCGGCATGGCGCTGTGCGTGGTGTTTGGCTGTCTGTTCATCGTATTTGCCGCTGTCATCCTTGGGGAGGTTCCGGGTATGACCCTGTGCCTGCTAAAGCAATTCGTTTTATTTCATTTCAGCAAATAGATTCTCAAAAGCATCACGTTGCTGTACCCTTTCGTGATCATTTTATGAATCAAAAACACTCTAACCATTTGGGGTAATAGATATGCAACAATGGGCCAGGATTGCCATTCTAGGAGCCATGTTTGTTGTCGCTTATTTGCTCATTTTGGCTTGGCAAAAAGATTATGGAAATGCGGAAAACAAAGCACAGCCTGAAGCTGCAGCAGTTTCGCATGAAGTATCTGCAGATTTGCCAAATGGCCAAGCGACAGCATCAGCAGCCACTGATGTTCCGCAAGCAAATGTGCCAGCTCAACAGACAGCAGATGCAACTGCACCAGTAAGCCAACAGCTTATTTCAGTGAAAACTGACCTTTACCATCTTTGGATTAATCCTAAAGGCGGTGATATTGTTCGTGTTGAATTACTCAACCATGACAAAAATAAAGACAGTGATCAGCCATTTATTATGCTGGAAAGCGATGCTAAGCGCACATATGTCGCTCAGTCTGGCTTAATTGGCCTAAATGGTCCAGACAGCAGCCGTGCGGGCCGCCCGTCTTATGAAATTGAAAAGTCAGCCTATACATTAGCTGATGCGAAAGCATCTAAAGACAAAGACGGCAAACAGCATCAAGTACTGTCGGTGCCGATGGTCTACAAAACGGCTGATGGTGTGGAAATCATCAAGACTTTCACTTTCACGCAAGGCGAATACCCGATTGTGGTGAACCACAAAGTGGTGAACCGCAGCGCGCAAAACTGGCAAGGCCAGATGTTCGGTCAAATCAAACGTGATAACTCTGATGATCCAGGCAAGTCGGATCAGGGTATTTTCACTTTGGGTACGTTCCTGGGCGGCGCTTGGGGGACACCGGATGAGCAATACAACAAGCTGAAATTTGCCAACTTCACTGAAGAAAAGCTGAATGTTGAAGCAAAAGGCGGCTGGGTTGCAGTTGTGCAGCATTACTTTGTCAGCGCTTGGGTGCCAGGCGAGCTGAAATTAACGCAGGGCAATGGCCAGCAGTATGCGGCTAAGCTTGAATCGCGTAAATCTTCAGATGACATGAATATCATTGGCTTTACTTCGCCAACGATTAATGTGCCTGCAGGTACGGTTGCTGAAGTGGATGCAACCTTCTACTCTGGTCCAAAAATTCAGTCTGAATTGAAAGATTTGGCTGCTGGCTTGAACCAAACTGTGGATTATGGCTGGTTATGGCCAATTGCTAAGCTATTATTTATTGGCTTGCAATTCTTCCATGGCTTAGTAGGCAACTGGGGCTGGTCAATTATTCTATTGACGATTCTTGTGAAATTGATTCTTTGGCCGCTGTCGTCTAAGAGCTACCGCTCAATGGCGAAAATGCGTGTGATTGCGCCAGAAATGCAGCGTATGAAAGAAGAGTTCGGTGAAGACCGTATGCGTTTCTCGCAAGAAATGATGGCGCTGTATAAGCGTGAACAAGTGAACCCGCTGTCGGGCTGCTTGCCATTATTGCTGCAAATGCCAATCTTCCTTGCGCTGTACTGGGTGTTGATGGAATCGGTTGAACTTCGTCATGCACCGTGGTTAGGCTGGATTCAAGATTTGTCTGCAATGGACCCATGGTTCATCTTGCCATTGCTGATGGGTGCAACAATGTTCATCCAGCAAAGTTTGAACCCGCAGCCAGCAGATCCAATGCAGGCGAAAGTCTTCAAGATTATGCCGATTATCTTTACTGTATTTATGCTGTTCTTCCCAGCTGGCCTAGTGCTGTACTGGATTGTCAACAACAGTATTACGATCTTGCAGCAAGGCATGATCAACAAAGCTGTTGAAAAAGAACGTTTAAAACGTGAAGGTGCCGATTCAGCAAACTAAGCATTGCTGATGGGCTGAATAAATCCGCTTAAGATGGTAATCTTAGGCGGATTTTTCTTTGGCCCGATTTTTATATTTCTGCAGGTGAACACTATGCAAAACCGAACTACGATTGCTGCGATTGCAACGCCTCCAGGGCGCGGCGGCGTCGGTGTTATCCGTCTTTCTGGGCCAAAGTCATATGCGATTGCTGAGGCTTTGTGCCAAACAGAATTGCCAAAAGCGCGCTATGCGGGCTTCCGTAAGTTTTTGGATGCCCAAGATGAAATTATGGATGAGGGTTTAGTGATCTGCTTCCCGAATCCAAACTCATTTACTGGTGAGGATGTTGTTGAACTGCAAGGCCATGGCGGCCCTGTAATTCAAAATGCCCTGCTGGCGCGTTTGCTGGAGTTAGGCGCAATTGCAGCCAAAGCCGGCGAGTTTTCCATGCGCGCCTTTGAAAACGGCAAAATGGACTTGGTACAGGCCGAAGCCATTGCAGATTTGATTGATGCGACATCGCAAGCGGCAGCGCGTTCTGCGGTGCGCTCATTGCAAGGCGCTTTTTCTACAAAAGTAAATGCAGTATTGGAAAACCTGATTCATTTGCGTTTGCATGTTGAAGCGGCGATTGATTTTCCAGAAGAAGAAATCGACTTTTTGGCAGACGGCAAAATTTTAGGTCTATTGGATCAGGTCAGTGCATCTGTCACTGCAGTGCAGCAGTCTGCACGCCAAGGCCAGCTGCTGCGTGAAGGTTTGCAGGTGGTGATTGCAGGCAAGCCGAATGCGGGCAAGTCTTCCCTGCTGAATGCATTGGCTGGGATTGAGCGCGCTATTGTGACGGATATTGCGGGGACGACGCGTGATGTGCTGCATGAAAAGATTACGCTGAATGGTTTGCCTATTACGTTGACAGATACAGCAGGTTTGCGTGAAACAGGCGATGTTGTTGAAAAAGAAGGTATCCGCCGTGCGATTAAAGAAATTGAGCAGGCGGATTTGCTGCTGCTGGTTTATGACCTAAGTCAAGGCGAAGATCCGCTGGCGCTGGCGCAAGAGTATTTTGCAGAGCATATTGAGCCTAAACGTTTAATGCTGATAGGCAATAAATGCGATTTAACAGGTTCGGAGGCGGTGCTGAGCGATTTGCAGGGTTTTCGCCATGTCACAGTATCAGCGAAGCAGGAAACAGGCGTTCAGGCGCTCATAGAGGCGATTACAGCGCATGCAGGCTTCCAGCCTGAAGAAGATACCTTTATTGCCCGTACACGCCATTTAGATGCGATGAAGCGCACACAGTACTATCTTGCAGAAGCGCGTGAGCAGCTGACGGTTTATCACGCTGGTGAACTGGTGGCTGAATCTTTGCGTTTAGCGCAAAATGCTTTAGGTGAAATTACTGGTGATTTCAGCGCAGATGACTTGTTGGGGAAAATTTTCGGTTCTTTTTGTATTGGAAAGTAATTTCAATTTAAGCTAATGTTCCAATAAGTTCCAATAAGTTTTAACTTTAATTAAATAGCATTAAGTTTTAATAACTTAGTGCTTTTTTTATGCCTTAATATTGTTCCTATATGTTCTATTAGTTCATCTAGTGCTATGATTTTTTTAGTCACCTAATAGTTACGTGACAATAGAATCTTATTTTTATATTTGAGTGACTAGAATAATGCCAAAGACAAACGGCTTGTTTTTCTCAACAGATCGAGAAATACAAAACCTTAAAGCACAAGAAAAAAGATACTCAGTTAAAGACAAGCTGAATAACGGATTATTCATTGAGGTTAAGGAATCGGGAGTAAAGTCTTGGCACTATCGTTATTCACTGGATGGCAAACAAGAACGGCTTGTTTTAGGTCGTTATCCTGATCTATCTCTTAAAGATGCCCGACAGTTACGTGATGAATCGGCTTCAATGGTAGCGAAAGGGTTTTCACCTAAAAAGGAAAAGAACAAACCGCAAGGGGTATTGTTTAAAGACTACGGCGAACGCTATTTAAAAGAGGTCATTTCTAAAGAACGTAAAAATCCTTACAACATGGTTTTATGTTTAAACAATGATATTTACCCTATGGTAGGTCACATTGCATTAGATAAGATCAGTGTTGATGATGTACGTCGTGTGATATGGCGTAAGAAAGAGCAAGGCTATGATGCCGCAGCTAACCAAGTCAGAGGCTTATTAAAGCGTATGTTTGACTATGCAATGACGCTTGGATTAGTCCCATACAACCCAGTATTAGCTATCCCAACACGACATATTTATAAAGCCGTACCTAGAAACAGATATTTAAGTATTAGTGAAATCCGCATTTACTACACTACCCTTTTAAACTCACGTATTTACCGTCCACGTAAATTAGGCTTATTACTGTCATTACTTACTTTAGTGCGTAAATCAGAGCTACTGAGGGCCAAATGGGAGCATATCGACTTTGAACAACGCTTATGGCTAATCCCTGAAACAAAGGCGGATAGTGCAACTGGTCATAGCCGTGAAATGGTTGTTTATATGTCTGATCAAGTTATAGAGATATTTAAGGAATTGAAGACCATTGCAGGCAATGAGCCTTATGTATTTGTTGGGCGCAAGAGTGGTACGCATATCAGTCATAACGCTTTTAATACGGCGCAAAAGTCGGCATTAAAATTAACAGAAATACCTGATTTCACTGTGCATGATTTACGCCGTACAGCGAGTACACATCTGAATGAGCAAGGCTTTAATAGTGATGCAATTGAGGCTTGTTTAAATCACACCGTGAAAGGCGTTAGAGGTGTCTACAATAAGGCTAAGTATGAGAAAGAACGTATAGAGATGATGAAAAAATGGAGTGAATATATTTTTAATATTATTTATGAAAGCAACATTGTATTTTTTAATGAAGCTAGAAAAATCAAAGAGATATAGTGAGTATTTAACGGTTGCAATTATAATTGCAATTAATACAGTAACTTAGATTAAATATTTTTTAATTTTAATGTTGCAAAAGAGAAAAATGTCCCACATTATGCACTTAGTTCATTGGGTTCTATTGAAATCAGTGGGCATTAAAAACCCGATGTTAGCGCATCGGGTTGGTCGGTGAAGTTAGCGCTTCACCATGTTTGAAAATCGCCGTTGCAAGGCACAAAACTAAGGAATCTTAGAAATGTAAACGATTCAAAACTGATTTTTATAGTATAACCGTGTGTACGGATTTGCAACTAGAATTGCAAATATTAATTGTTACTCAAATTGAGTGACTATATTCTTATATTTATTAATCAGATATTTATCTAAAAATTACATTTCATTTCTAATTTTGTGTCTAGGCATATCCTATTTGGGAGCTTAGATATTATGAATATCTTAAATGAGCAAACCGCTCAAAATCTACGTTTAATCCGCCGTAAAGAAGTACAAGCCAAAACAGGCTTTGGAGCTTCATCTATCTATGCAGAAATGGCAAAAGGCAATTTCCCTAAGCCAATTCAAATATCTGAACGCCGTGTCGCTTGGCTTGAATCAGAGATTGATTTATGGATTTCAGAGCGTATAGCAAGCCGTACCTCTATCGAAAAGATGGAGGGCTAATTCTCATGAAACAGGTTTTATTGGATTTAGCTTTAGGGCTGATTTATGGGACAATTTTTATTCTTATCATTCTAGGGATTCATCGCCTAGTTACGTTATGGGGGTGAATAAATGACTACCCCTTTAATAGATCGAAACGAAATGGAATACATGCTTGATTTTCTTGGTCAATGTGAAAGTTTTACATTCCAGACTTTGGCTGATCATGCAGACCACAAAGATAAAACGCTTGTAAAAACTGTCAGTGGAACTTTAGCCCAATGCTATAGCCTACTGGCACGTAATAATGAGCAAGGTGCAGGAGTATTTGTTACGGTTAATCAAACCGATGGCAAAGGGCGTAAAACAGAAAATATTATTCGTGTACGTGCGCTATTTGTTGATTTTGATACGGTCAATATGGAGCGTGTTGGTGATTTAGTTAACCTAGATTTGCCACCCAATATGGTTATTGAGTCATCTAAAGGTAAGCATCATGCTTATTGGGTATTAGATAAAAATAGCAATATTCCCCTTGATCAATTCACAGCATTACAAAAGAGATTGATTGCGTATTTCTTGGATGATGGTGTGGATAAGGGGATACATGATTTACCAAGAATTATGCGCCTTGCAGGGTTTAAACATCAAAAAGGTGAAGCATTTATCACTAGAGTCGCTCATGTGGATAAAAGACATTACACGGCTGAGGAAGTGATTAATTTTGTACAGTCATTGCCAGTTCAAGAAATTGAAGAAAAAGAAAAGCCGATTGCACGACAAGCACAACCGACCTTAAACACATTATCAATTATACCTCTTAGTTTTGAGCAAGCCAAATCACAAGCAAATGGGCAATGGCATGAGATTTTTAGAAAGTTGGGTTATGTATTGCCAACCAATCAAAATGAACATGCGCCGTGTCCGATGTGTGGGGGTAAAGATCGTTTTAGATTTGATAATCAAGGCGGTAATGGTACGTTTATTTGTGGTCAAGGTGCAGAGTGTGAAACCATAGGCGGTGATGGCTTTGATTTACTTGTACATGGTGGTATGGATAAAGCCCAAGCACTACAGGCGGTAAATGATGTACTTGCCTCTATGGGGCTTATACAGCCATCTAAGGCGAAAGATACCAATACTTGGCAAGCGGTCATTCCTTTATCAAAAAGCATATCAAAAGCTACGCCTTTTCCTATTCAAGATTTGCCGATCATTGTTAGAGAAGCAAGTGAGGCGATTGCTCAATATGTACAAGCCCCTATAGCAATGGCGGTAATGTGTGTACTAGGAACGCTATCGCATTTAGCTCAAGCGGAAGTAAATGCACCAAAGCCAATGGATTTTAACGGACAAGGTGAGCCTTGTAGTTTATTTCTTATTACTGAGGGCGGAAGTGGAAGCCGTAAAAGCTCATGCAAAGATATAGCTGATAGGGTTTTAAAAGATATTCGTAAGATGCAATTGCAGCAGTATGGTGATGATTTGCAAAAATGGAAGCAAAGATCTGCATCTGTAAAGGGTAAGACGAATAGAGAGGCATTTGAACAAGAGAATCCACGACCTCAAGATCCTAATACAATGTTTAATGATATTACCTTTGAATCATTAGCTGGCTTATACATTGATAGAGTCATCCGTGATGGCTCAATTAATACTGATGAAGCTGCTCAATTCTTTGGTGGGCACAGTATGAAAAGCGATACGGCGAATAGTGTATTGGGAGGCTTTACCAAGTTGTTTGATGATGGCTTTGTTCAAAGACAGCGATCCAAGTCAAATGAGAACGGTAGCGGTTCAGCCTATGGCGTTCGTTTAACATTTAACTTGCAAGGACAAAGGGAAATTTTAAACAGTGAGTTAAAAGATCCTATTAAGCGTGAACAAGGCTTTTTACCTCGTTTTCTATTCACTGCACCTGATAGCCTAGCAGGTGAAAGACAACAGAATTCAGCGTTTAGAGCGCAATCCAAACTGATGTATAAAGATCTCCGATTAACCCGATATTGGGAACGGTGCAAGGAATTAGCTAATACTGATGGGATACCTCGTGTTTTGGATGATACAGGCACGATAGATGTGTTTAAACGCCGTGTCATACAGTTTGACACAGAGGCATATCAGATTGATTTAGACTTTTATAATGAGTGTGAATTGAATCAAGCCAAAGGTAAGCCGTATGAATCTATTAAGCCTTTTGCGAGTCGTGCGAGCCAGTTAGCACGGCGTTTGGCTACGGTATTGGCTTATTTTGAGGGAGAACAATATATCACGGCGCATATTATGCAGTCGGCTTGCAGTATGTTACGGCATTCTTTGGCTGAATGGATTAGATATGCTGATTTAGAAACCAATGAAATAACCCATAGCCAACTATTATGGAACTGGTTAGCAAAGCAAAAGGATTCCAAGATCATGCGTTCTAAGTTACAGACTAATGCCCCTATGGTTTTTAGAAAAAATAAAGATGTTTTAAATTTAGCATTACAGGAATTAGAGGACTGTAATTATATAAAAAATATCTTAATTAATGGTAGGCAGTACATAGAAAAAAATCCAACCCTCTAAAAACCTGCTAATTTGCTAAAATCATAGCCAAAGCCTTACTGTATAAGGTTTTGGTTTTAGCAATCCATCTGCTAATGCCTGCTAATTTTGCTAAAGAAACTGCTAATTTTATCAATTTTTAGCAAATAATTAGCAATTTTAGCAACGATTAGCAAACCGTTTGCTAACGTGAAAGTATTTATCTATAAGGATTAGAGCGTAAAATTAGCAAATTAGCACCATTTCTAAAGAAAAATAAAATTTAATGCCTTATTATTTTTAAACTAAGATAAAAAATATATAAATAATGCATCTTCATTTTGTTAAGTATAAGTTCGCTTTAAATCACGCATATAAGCAGTTTTGGTCTAATAGTATGTTTTTATATGGTGGAAGATCTAAGATGCATAGGCGCTAAACAGTGCGTATTTGGGGCTATACATAAGGATTAGTAATTTATTCTATTCTGATCCTAGACAGCCCCTTAGTGAAAATTTCTATCATTGTTTTTAATAGTCACCTTTTAGTCACTGACTTTAAATTAAATTTATAAATTATTGATATTAATAATTTAAAATATTAATAATACATTCTGTATTGGAAAATAAGACTGTTTGATGAATTGCTGCAATTGATTGCAGCAAAAAAGTGCCTTGTTAAGCCTAATCTTGGGCTAAACAAGGCACTTTTTAATTGGGACTGAATTAAGCTGTATCTGAAATTTGCGCTTTAAACAGCAGCGGCATCAGGCAAAGCAGTCCAATAGCAATGCAAAAACAGATAATACTGGTGCTGAAACCAAAATGATCTGTTAGGAACCCGACGGCAATAATGGGGACGATTGTGCCCAAATAACCAATAAATAAGTAGGTCGACATGACGGCTGCACGGTTAGCAGAATTGCTGATGCTGTGAATGATGCCAAATGCGCCCAAGAGGCCCAGCCCATGGCCTGCTCCAGCCATGAGGACACTGACAAAAAATAAGCTGCCCCACTGCAGCAGCATGCAGAGGCTTAAAGTGATATAGCCGAAAATAAAGGAAATAAGCCCCATCTTCAGTACTTTGTGCGGTGCTATTTGTTTGGCGTAAATTTGTGCAATCGCTGAGATCAGCAAAATGCTGGAAATCGTTGCCCCGCTGACCAGCGGGCCATGCCATGGAATAATATCCTGAATAAATGAAGGCGCCAGCGAAGCAAAAAGGCTAAAAGCAGCAAAAGCGCAAAAGGCAGTAATGCCTGCCAAATAAAACTCTTGATGATACTGCCGCTCTGGTAATTGTAAATGCGGCGCAGCTGTAAAAGCTTGAGTTTCCGCTGGCCGATGTTTAATGCTGAATAAACCTATAACGCATATAACAGCGCCTAAAATGACTGGAAGATAAGGCATGATCAGCGGCCACGCTGAAAATTGTGCAATCAGCCCGCCAGTAATAGGCCCTAAGCCAAAACCAATCACGGTCACAATCGAGCTGATTTGCGGCGCATGCTGTTTATGGCTGTCTGGAATGGTGTAAATGAGTCCCAGCATGGCAGAGGTGGTAATTAGGCCAGAAGCGATGCCGATGAGAAAACGTGCAGCAGACAAAACAATCACATTAGATGCAAATACCGATACAGTTAAACCTGCGATTACAAACAGCATGCCTGCCTGCAGCGTGCGTAAAAAGCCAAAACTGTTGCTGGCGCGGCCTAAAAACAGCAGTGTCGCCAAACAGCCAAACATATAGGCAACAAAAATATAAGTAATTTGACTGGGCAGCAGCTGCCAGAGCCCTTGGTAAATAGGATACAGCGGGCTAGCCAGAGCTGTGCCGATTGTTCCCATAATCAGAGCAAGGCTAACCATATAAAAAGGGCGCCAATTTTGAGATTTTGCCATGCTTCAAACCAAAAATGGTGATGCATTTATAATGAAAAATGCAAATAATGAGAAAATAATATTTTTTAGTTTAAAGATATCCTTGAGGCCGGTCAATTTTCAAATGAAACTTAAGCATAACGTTTCAGCAGCTTCATAAATTCAGCCAGTTCGGCTTCATCAATATTTACCTGTCCGCCCAATACATGATGGCGTAAATGCATTTCGACCAGCTCATTCATCAGGCCATTTACGGCGCCTTTAATTGCGGCTGCCTGCTGCAATACAGCAATACATTCTGCATCTGGCTGCAGCAAAGACTGTTCAACAGCATTTAGCTGGCCTTGCAGGCGCTTTACACGGTTTAAAATTTTTTTATCATGATGCAAATGGCTCATGCATTGCTCCTGAAAAATAAATATACTGCTGGGGAGTATATTTAATCTTAATGAAAAATGAATATGGCTTCAATTATACGTCATCACAGCCACCAGTTTGACCAAGGTAATCCATTGGCGCAAAAGCGCATTTTAATTGCCGTGATTTTAACGGCAGTAATGATGCTGCTAGAAATTGCCGGCGGTTGGTTTTTTAACTCTATGGCCTTGCTTGCCGATGGCTGGCATATGAGTTCCCATGTGCTGGCTTTGGGTTTAGCCTATATGGCTTACCGCGCTGCACGCCGTTATGCTCAAGATTTCCGTTTTAGCTTTGGTACATGGAAAATTGAAATTCTGGCCGGCTTCAGCAGTTCGGTTTTGCTGATGGCTGTTGCGGTGCTGATGGCGGTGCAATCTGTCATTCGTTTATTTAACCCAGTACACATTCATTACAGCGAAGCGATTCCGATTGCCATTTTAGGGTTGCTTATTAATCTTGCATGCGCTTGGCTGCTGCATGATGGTGATCATAGCCACCATCATCATGAGCATCATGGACATAGCGGTCATTCAGGTCATCACCAACATCATCATGATTTAAATCAGAAAGCTGCCTTTTTGCATGTGGTTGCAGATGCTGTCACTTCGGTTTTTGCCATTATTGCCCTGATTGCCGGAAAATATTGGGGCTGGGATTTCTTAGATGCCGTATTGGGGTTGGTGGGCGCTGTATTGGTTGCGCGCTGGGCTATGGGCCTCATGCAGGAAACAGGCAAAACACTGCTGGATGCAGAAATGGATCATCCTGTGGCAGAGGAAATTCGTGAGGTGATTGCCGGTTTGCCAGTGAAAGCGGATATTACAGACCTGCATGTATGGAAAGTTGCAAAAGCGAAGTTCTCTTGTATTTTGGCATTGGAAACAGCTGAGGCTCTTAATGCAGATATGGTGCGGCAGGCTTTATCTATACATGATGAAATTGTGCATATTTCAGTTGAAATTAATAGGCCTCAGGACGGTGATGTTCCACGTGAAACAAGATGATGCATTGCAATGTCTATGTAAACAACTGAAAAAAACTGCATGCAGAAGATAAATACAAAGTAGAATCATGCGACTAATATGGCGATGGTAATCATGATGATTAAAAAAATGTGTGCTTTGCTGTTGGCAGGATTGGTGCCGCAATGGGCCTTGGCAGATGCTGCTTCTGTTCAGCGTCAGCTGACACAAAAATATCCTGCTTTGCAGATTGAACATGTGCAAAGTACAGAGATGCCAGGGCTATACAGCGGTTTTGCTGGCGATACTGTGGTATATGTAAGTGAAAATGCTGAATATGTCATTGCCGGCAGCATGATCCGTTTAAAGGATCAGACTAATCTGACGAAGTCACTGATGCTGCGTCCTGGGCAAGTTGACTGGAAGGCATTGCCTTTGAAAGATGCCGTCAAAAGCGTAAGGGGGACTGGCAAGCGCCAGCTGGCGGTATTTTCTGACCCAAATTGCCCGTATTGCAAACAGCTGGAAGTAGAGCTGAATCAGTTAAAAGATGTCACGGTTTATACTTTCATTTTGCCGCTGAAACCGCAGTCAGTTGCTCCATCGAAGCAAGTGTTTTGTGAGTCAGATCCAGCTTTTGCTTGGGAAAATTTAATCAGCAAAGGCATCGAGCCTAAAACTAAAAAAGGCTGTGCAAATCCGATTGAACGCAATATGCTGCTGGCAAAATCATTGGGCTTAAATGGCACACCTGCGCTGATCTTTGAAGATGGCGCAAAAATGATGGGTGCCTACCCTGCCGCTGATATTGAAGAGCGTTTTAAAACGGTTGTGAAAAAATAAACAGCAGACAAAAAATACCCGTCATCGAACGGGTATTTTTTTAGAGGCTTATGCGCTGGATTTTTTAGTGATCATATTATAAATAAACAGAATAATCAGCGCGCCTATAACAGAGGCGATAAAGCCTGCAGCTGAGTTTTCACCATATAAGCCTAAGAGGCGTCCGCCGTATGTGGCGAGTAAAGAACCGGCAATACCTAATAAGGTTGTTACAATAAATCCAGCTTTGTCTTCACCGGGATGGATTGCTCGGGCGATCAGGCCCGCAATAAAACCAACTACAATCGCAACAATAAGTGACCACATATGTGTTCTCCTTTCTTATCATGTATTTGTTTTTACATCGTGTTCAATTCTATCTTGAGTGAGATCTGCTGCTTTAAAAAGCCGAATTCAGCTAAAAACTGTTGTGATTTTGTTCAGTGAAAATTTAAAAAACTAATCTAAGAAATAAAAAACGGCCTTCGGCCGTTTTTTAATGCATATCGAATCTTAAAGACCGATTTCACCAATAAATGGTATATGGCGGTATTTTTGATCATAGTCTAAGCCATAACCGACAATAAACTTATCTTCAACTTCAAAACCAAGGAATTTTACGTCAAGCTCAATTTCGCGGCGTGACGGTTTGCTGACTAGGGTGCAAAGTTCAATTGAGTTTGGTGCGCGTGTTTGCAAAATTTCAAGTACTTTGCTGAGTGTATTGCCAGAGTCAATAATATCTTCAACCACTAAAACATCTTTATCGCGGATTTCGCCATCAAGGTCTTTTAAAATTTTTACATCACGGCTTGATACCGTACCGCCGCCATAGCTGGATACGGTCATGAAATCTAATTCATGAGGTTTAGAGATTGTGCGGCATAAGTCCGCCATGAAAATTACAGAACCGCGCAGCAGGCCGATCAGCACCAATTCTTTATCGCTGTTGGCATAGTGTGCGTCAATTTTAGCGCCCAGCTCTTGCACTTTAGCTTGAATTTCTTCAGCGGAAATCATCACGCTCATTTGGACTGTCATGGGTAGATACCTAAAAGCAAAAATAAAAAAGGCGTTGACGAGCAACACCTAAAAAATATGCATTAATTTTAATACAAGTTCAGCGGCCTTGCATTAAATTTTCTGTTCAGAATGTAAGTGAGTCTGTGTTGTTCATCTTATTTACTATAAAAATCAATTGCTCAGGCAACAGTTTTTAGGTGCTGCTGCTTGAGCTGGCCATCTGAGGTTTAGGCTTTTGAACGTTGATATGCGCATTCACCATAGACATAGGCAGCTTGCACATTACGGTCATCGCCCATCATCATCAGGGCAAATACAGCATCCTCGATGCCTTTGGCGCGTGACTGACGCAGCGCTTGCAGCGCAGTTGGCTGCAGGTCTAAAACAATGAAGTCAGCTTCTTTGCCTATATTGAAGTTGCCAAGCTGATCTGCCAAATCCAGCGCTTTTGCACCGCCTAAGGTCGTATGATACAGCGCTTCAAATGCAGACAGTTTATCGCCCTGCAGCTGCTGTACTTTGTAGGCTTCCTGGATGGTTTGCAGCTGGCTGAAGGATGTTCCTGCGCCAATGTCTGTGCCCAAACCGACTTTCACTTGCGCTTCCCATGTTTTTTTCAGCGGAAATAAACCGCTGCCGAGGAACAGATTAGAGGTTGGACAAAAGGCAATGGCTGAATCGGTGTCATGCATGCATTGCCATTCGTCATCTTCTAAATGCACGCAATGAGCAAAGACAGAGCGTGATCCTGTCAGGCCGTAATGATGATAAACATCTAAATAGCCTTTTTGCTCTGGAAATAAAGCTTTAGCCCATGCAATTTCATTTTTATTTTCACTTAAGTGTGTATGCACATAGACATCTGGATATTCAGCTTTTAACTGCCCTGCCCGCGCTAATTGTTCAGGCGTTGATGTTGGGGCGAAGCGCGGCGTAACAGCATATAAATTGCGGCCCTTGCCATGCCATTTTTCAATCAGCTGTTTAGAGTCGGCATAAGCGCTTTCAGCAGTGTCGCAAAGATTTTCAGGCGCATGGCGGTCCATCATGACTTTGCCGGCAATCAGGCGCATTTGGCGCTTTTGTGCCGCTTGAAACAGGGCATCAACAGATTGCGGATGTACTGTGCAGAAAACTAAAGCCGTTGTGGTGCCGTTTTTCAGCAGTTCCTGCACAAAAAATTCGGCAATTTTTTCAGCATAGGCTGGATCGGAAAATTGCAGCTCTGTTGGGAAAGTATAAGTGTCCAGCCATTCCAGCAGCTGTTCGCCATAAGCGCCAATCATTTCCGTTTGCGGATAATGGATGTGAGTGTCGATAAAGCCCGGTATGATCAGCTGGTCTGGATAATGCTGTACTTGCACATCGGGCGGCAGATGCGCCTGCCCGTCCTGCCATGTGCCAAACCATTCGATCTTGCCGTTTAGGCAAATGAGTAAACCATCTTCTACATATCGCGCTTGGTCGTGAATTTCACATGCTTGGGCAACTGTATTTTCGATGTCTAAAAAGCGTCCGCGGATTGCGCTGCGTGCTGCTGTTTTTGACATAATCAAACCTACAATTTCTATTTTTTCGGTTGATTGTAGCCTACTTTGCTATAAAAAGCCGTTGCTGTATTTTGCGGTCGGGGCTCTAACATACCGAAAAGCGCGGCTTAAATAGCGAAGCATTGCTGAAAGTATGCGAAACAAAAGGCTGAATATGACTGAAACGCCAAGCTGGACTTATCTAGATCAATTGAAAAACATCGTGTATGCCCGTGATGATATGATGCAGATTCTGTGTCAGTTATTTCAAATTGCGCCAGATGCATATATTGCGGCAGGTCTCATCCGTAATCTGGTGTGGTCACAGCTGGATGGCCAGCCTTATGTTTTGGCGCAGACGGAAGCTGATGTGATTTATTTTGATGCTAAAGATGACGGCATCCGTCAGCGGGAAATACAAAGCCAGCTGCAGCAGCTCTTCCCTGAAATGACTTGGGATGTCGTCAATCAGGCGTATGTGCATCAATGGTACAGGACGGATACAGGCCAAATGATAGAACCGCTTTGCTCCGTTGAGCATGCGCTGTCTTTGTGGCCAGAAACAGCAACTGCTGTTGCGCTGCGTCTCAATGCGCAAAACAGCCTTGAATGTATCGCGCCGTTTGGGCTGCAGGATTTATTTGAGCTAAAGCTGCGATGGAATGCATCCTTGGTCAGTCATGCAGTTTTTGCACAGCGTATACAGTCAAAATGCTTTCGAGCCAAATGGCCCAAGCTGCAGCTGATTGATGCCTAAAAATATGACGTTTCTAAAGGTATTCAAAAAAGAACATTGCAGATGGACTTTAATTTTGACGCAAGAGTAAGTAAAGTGTGCGCAAATGAAGAATGTAGAGATCAATAAGAAATGTATTTTTGGAATACCAAAGCTTTAGCGCATGAACTTGCAGAAAATACCTTAGAGAAAAAGCATTATAAAAACTATTATTTAGTCACCGCGCTTTTGGTTTCTGCCGTTTATTACTATGGCATGTTTTCACCTTATTATGACACTCGCGTCATTGGCGCAGAAAGCCTTTTAACCCTGATTATTATGTTTGCCGGGATTCAAAGCGCATATAAAGCGAATGGCGGTGATGACGGAGAACACTTTATTAGCCGAATTACGGCGCTATCCTTTCCTATTTTGGTTCAAACGACTGTAGCTGGCATAATTTTTGGCTTGATTTTACTGGGCCTATATTTTGGCTTGAATTTGGATGGAACCGCTTTTGACTTATGGTATGAGTGGCTGATTTCGTTATTTACTTTGATTTTGCAGATTTTATTTTTTACCCGTTTAGTGTCATATATGAAACGCGTTGCAGCGCACACGATTTAAATATATAGCTGTAAAAAACGCGGAGCATGCTCCGCGTTTTTTTATGTTATCTGCTTTGATTTTGGCCTATTCCACAAAATAATGTGCGGCAAAATGCGCATCATTGCCGATCACATCAAACACATCTTCGCGGATGGATAATCCAGCGCACTCATCACCGACCATCCATAAACCTAAGGTTGGCAGCATGCCGTGATGCAGCGGTGTTTTCACCCATTTTTGCATGATATAACCGTATTTGTCGTAATCATCAAAATAAAAACTGCCAGAAGCTGCGCCTAAATCCAGATCGTTTTGCACAATATGAATATTGGCCCCTTCCCTTGCCAAAATCGGCTTTTTAACCCATTTTCCAGCATAATGCTGCGCTGGGTCATAAGGATGTGTTTCGAGCAATAGCGGATGGTTTGGATGGCGTTTCCAAAGTTCAACCAATAAGGCCTTATTCGAAAGGAGCATTTTCCAGCAGGGTTCTATCCACTGATGATGGGGCCGTAAATATTGTGAAAAATTCTCTTCCCAAATCCATTCCCACGGATAAAGTTTAAATAAATGGCGGATGGCCTGATTATTCAAATCAACAAAGTTTTGCCCATCCCAGCCAATATTTTCCATAGACAGTTCACTGACATTCAAATTGGCTTGAAAGGCAGTATCCATCAAATATTCAAGATTGCCCCAGTCTTCACGGCCAGCTTCTTGGCAGGCGGCAAAGTGGATTTTACTGCCAGCCGTAAATAAGCTTTTCCATCGTTTAATCAGTTTTTCATGAATGCTGTTGAATTGATCTCGGTGCGGAATGTCAGCGACTTGTTCAATCCAAAGCCATTGAGCAACGGAAGCTTCCAGCAGGCCTGTGGGGGTGTCTGCGTTATATTCCAGCATTTTTATATTTTGGCCGTCATAGGCAAAGTCAAAACGCCCATACAGCATTGGGCTTTTACTTTTCCATGATTGTTCAATCATGGCAATCGCGGCCTGCGGGATCTGAAAATAATGCGGGTAATTCCCGCGCTGAATCATATCCGCTGCAAGGTCTAAGCACATTGCATGCAATTCGTTTGATGCATCTTCGAGTGTTTCAATCTGCTTTAAGGTAAATTCGTAAGCAATGCCTTCAGACCAGTAAATAGATCCATCTGCAGAGGGCAAATTAAAATAATCAAAACCGATCGCTTGGTGTGTTTGCTGCCAATTCTGGCGCTCGGGCAATACAACTCTTTTCATGATTTAACCGCCAAATGAACCGCCGCCGCGGCCAAAACCGCCGCGTATAGGTGTCGACTTTGCCTGACTGTTAATACGCGTTGAAATAAGCGGCGCGCGAACTGAGCGGTTTCCATATGCTGTGATTTTACTGCCGCGGAAACGGACTTTACGGTTATTTGAATAATACTGCGGCCCGATATAGCGTATGCCGCCTGAGCTGGCTGTGCTGCCGGTGTAGCTGGATGATTCTGGTTCACACAGTTCGTAATTCCAATCTAAAGAACAGTCATATTGATTATCGTAAACGTCTTGTTGTAATGTTTTTTGACCGCCGCATGCTGTTAAAAGCATCGGAACAATGACCAATGTTAAATGCTTGGTTCTCATAAAGGACTAACCTGAATATGTACGGTTTGTTTGAAACTTTGAATAAAAAAAATGCATTTTTATTGGTTGCTTATCATATTTATAGTGCGTGCTAATGTACAGCGGCTGAATCAGTTTATTTGGACAAGTTTATGCGAGTTGTATGATGGCCATACAGTATTTTTTTCTTAGGCCTAGCTTGGTTTGAAACCAGCGGTATTATTGAAAAAAATAAAAAAGCCTTCCTGACGGAAGGCTTTTGATGAGCCTGCAAAATGTTAGATGGTTGTTTGGTTATATTTTTTGCTGTGGCGGATTGAAAGCCATGCCGTGATTGCTAAGGTGATGACGATAAAGCTCAATGAGATCCAGATTGGCATATGGAAGACATCCAGCATCAGCATTTTGAAACCGATAAAGACAAGGATTAAACCGAGGCCATATGGCAAATAATGCATTTTAGTGGCAGTGCCAGAGAGTAAGAAGAACATTGCGCGCAAGCCTAAAATCGCCATCAGGTTTGCAGTTAATACAATAAATGGATCTGAGGTTACGGCGAAAATAGCAGGGATAGAGTCAACGGCGAAAATCACGTCTGAAGCTTCTACTAAAATCAGCACTAAAAACAGCGGTGTTGCCCACAGTATGCCGTTTTGGCGGACAAAGAATTTATCGCCATGCATGTGCGGCGTGATACGCATGTGTTTGCGCAGCCACTTCAAAATCGCCATATCTTCAATGTTGGTGTCTTCTTCATCTTGGCCGCGCAGGAATTTATAGCCTGTATAGACTAAGAATGCGCCGAAGATATATAGAATCCAAGAGAATTCCTGTACGAACCATGCACCGATAAAAATAAAGATGGTGCGCAGGACAATTGCGCCCAATACGCCGTAGAGCAGCAGTTTACGCTGCAGCGCAGGCGGAATTGCAAAGGCTGCGAAAATCATTAGCCAGACAAAGACGTTGTCGACGGCGAGAGATTTTTCTAACAGATAGCCGGCGAAGTATTCCATCACTTTCGTGTTGGCAACACTGACGCCAGCAGTCTGCTGTAAATAGAGCCATAAGCCGCCGCCAAACAAGGCAGCCACTGAAACCCAGGCAATACTCCAATAAGCCGCCGTTTTAATTTTGACTTCTTGGCCTTGGTTGTTTTTAAAGCCTAAAAAGTCGATGAGCAGCATAACGGTGACTAAACCGAAAAATGCCAGATACAGCCATAAATTGCCGATCGTTTCCATGTGTGTTCTCCACATCTGACAATCGGCCATAAAAAAACCTTGACCAGCTGCCAGATGAATTAATACATCTGTAACAACATGATCAAGGTCTTGCCTACATCAGCCGAGGGCTAATGCTCAGATACCGACTTTTTGCAAAGTGTAATGACGATATTCTGACACGTCTTTTGCATACGCATCTGACGTTTGGAGGAGGCTACTCCCCTTGTTCAACTAAATTTTGTTTTGGAACGGGTCCAAATATGCGCCAAGCATGGCAGATTTTTAAACAATAAGCAATTTCAGCCTGATTATTTTTGTATAGTGCCTGTGCCCATAAAATCGCGGCGGGTGACTAAAACAGCTGCGAATATGGTGCCGAATACAGCCAGAATGCCGCCAGCGATGCCGATGCTGGATAATCCCAAATGCACCGATACAATGCCGCCCAGCAGCGCACCGCCGCCAATGCCGACATTGTAAAGACCTGAATAAATAGCCATTGCGACATCGGTTGCATCAGAAGCAAGGTTCAAGGTTTTGGCCTGCAGCGCTAAACTGAAGCCAATAATGCCAATACCCCAAAATAAGCTCAGGCAGCTGAAACTGATAAAACTGCTGGAAGCGGCAGACATCAAGAGCATCGCTAAGGCTAAAAAGGCAGTAAATAAAGGAATGGCCAATTTAGGAAAGCGGGCGCCGTATTTGCCAAACAGATATGAACCAATAAATCCTGCTCCGCCATAAATCAGCAGCAGCGCAGTTGTTTCAGCAGCGCTTAATTTTCCGATATTCAGCGCAAAAGGCTCAATGTAGCTATAAGCGGTAAATTGCGCCGTAATCACAATCACCGTAAGCGCAAAAACCATCATTAAGCTAGGACGCTGCGCAAAATCTTTGAGGCTTTTGATTGAGCCTGAATTTTGGCTTGGCAGTTTTGGCAAGGTTTTCGCTAAAGTCATACAGACCGCCAATGCTCCCAGCGCAATGAGCGCAAAGGTATTGCGCCAGCCATATGCTTCGCCAATCATACGGCCAAATGGAATACCCAGCACCATTGCCAATGCTGTGCCTGTCGCCAATAAGCCTAAGGCTTGAAACTCTTTGCCTTGAGGGGCGACCCGAACAGCTAAAGATGCGGTAATGGCCCAAAACAGAGCGTGTGAAAATGCAATACCGATACGGCTCAGCAGCAGGATATCAAAGCTCCATGCAAAATAGGACAGCACATGGCTGCTGATAAAGACTGTAAACAGCGCCATGAGTAAAAAACGCCGTTCAATATTTTTCGTCAGCAGCATAATGGGCAAGGAAATCGGCGCAACAACCCATGCATACAGTGTAATCATGATGCCGACATCTGTTGCGGCCATATTAAAGCTTTGACCGATGTCACTGAGCAGCGCAACGGGTATAAACTCTGTGGTATTGAAAATAAATGCGGCAAAGGCCAATGTGATGACACTGACCCACTGCTGCGCGCTTTTGGGGAGAGCTGAGCTGACAGGCATAATTTTGCAGTCAAATAAATGGCGTATTCTAGAATTATGGTGTTGAAATGTTAAGCGCCATTGAAAAAAAGCTGTAAATTTAATAAAAGATGACTGAAACAGAAAAAAATACAGGGCAGTAAATCAAGATGATCGTACAGCAAGAGCTTAATGGCAGTAAAGGCAGTTTTTATATAGAGCAGCAAGGTGAGCGCACTGCTGAAATGACCTACTCATGGGCAGGTACGGATAAATTTATTATTGACCACACACATGTCAGTGACACGCTGCGCGGTCAGGGCGTTGGCCGTCATTTAGTGGATGCTGCGGTCAGCTATGCCAGAGCACAGCAAGTCAAAATTATTCCGCTTTGCCCTTTTGCCAAATCGGTTTTTGATAAAGTGCCGGAAATTCGTGATGTCTTGGTATAAGTTTGAATGAGCGCAGCTGATTAAAAACGGGATCTGAAGATAGATACGGCCAGCAGCAGCGCAATCAGTAAAAGAAAGCCTATAGCGACTAAATATAAGTCCATTGTTTTCCCCTAAGCTTAAAATAAAAAAGCAAAAAATTGTTTAGTAAATCTAAGCAAAACAGTACTTTTTATATATCACTGAAATTGGGTATTTTGCGGATTAATTAACACTTTTGTGTGGTTATTGCTTTGGCATTAATGCTCAAAAATTGAGAAGGAACAAAATAATGCCGCTTCAGCATCAAGACAATGGTCAGCAAGGTGAATTTTTCAAGCTAGGTGAAAATGGGCAGCGAGTTGCAGAGATCAGCTATATCTGGAATGGGGATCAGCAAATTATTGCCAATCATACTTGGGTTGACCATTCGCTGCGCGGCCAAAGCATTGCGCGTGAAATGCTTGATGCGCTGATTGATTTTGCACGTGATCAGCAGTTAAAGATTGTACCTGCCTGTGCTTATGTTGAAGTGATGTTTAGGCGCGATAAAAGTTTACAGGATGTGATTGCGCCTGCTTTATCATTTTAAATAAAACGGCTATTTATATTGTTTGCTTATGTGACTGAAATAGCAGTTTATATAGGTGTTAAGAACCAGCCTAGCAAATAACCGTTAATCATGGCTTTATGAATGATCTCTTTTGAATGATCCAGCAGAAACTAAGCTGTATGAGGCATTCAGCCAGATAAGTTTTTGATGCATCTAAAATTTCAGGCAGCAGCCGAGACAGAATAAAGAAATTAAAAGATTCAGCCATTTATTTGCACTCAGATGATGTAGCGATAATCCATAAAACATAGCTGTACAGGCAAGCCAGTGCGAGCAGGAGTAATTTCAGCATGCAATAGCCTCCCATAATGAGAGTGCATGATTGAGTTTTAAGACTTTTCGTTGATTTAGATTAATTCGAAAGGTATACAAAAATAAGGCGTTTTTGAGAATGAAGAGTGTCTGAATAAGAAGTTTCTGATGCAAAAAATAATCAAAATTAAATCGAATAAAAGGACTTTTTTTATGATGCGCTTATGCTATGCCAGTATCCGCCAAGAACTTCACAATGATTTACTGCAAGATTTAAGTGATATTTTAGCCGCAGCCCGAAATTTTAATCAGCTCAACGGTATTCATGGTGTGCTGTATTATGCAGAAGACTATTTTTTTCAGTGTTTGGAAGGGGATGCAGAACTGTTAGAAAAGCTATATGCCAAAATTGAGCGTGATCCTCGGCATCATCAGCTGCTGCGTTTTGCTAATATCTGCATTGAGCAGCAGTATTTTAAACATTGGTCGATGAAATATGTGAATAGGCATAGCGCGGTGTCCAACTTATTTACAAAATTTGGCCTGAAATCATTTCTGCCGCATCAATTGACCGAAGATCAAATTCCCGTATTGTTAGAAATGCTGCATAAACTGGAAAATGATTCGCTGCGTAATCAAGCTGGTTATAAAAATAGAGGCTATCAGAATTTTTTTTGATTCACTGGATGCAAAAAAATAAAAAAGCCCGCTTTGCGGGCTTTTTTATTGACAGCATCAATTTAAGCATTTAATGCCTTAATCAACTTTTGGTGCAGGCTGCCAAAACCGCCATTCGACATAATGACAACAGCATCGCCCTCACCTGCTTCATCAACAACAGTTTGAATAATGTCATCCAATGAACGGGCAACAACTGCTTTATTTGTCGCAGCTTCAATAACAGGCTGCAAGTCCCAGTCTAAACCTTCAGGCTGATACCAAATCACTTCATCTGCCAAACGTGCAGAATATGCTAAACCGTCTTTATGGCTGCCCATGCGCATGGTATTTGAACGCGGTTCAATAATCGCCCATAGTTTACGTTCACCTAGGCGTTTGCGCGCGCCTTCCAGCGTGGTATCAATTGCAGTTGGATGATGGGCAAAGTCATCATAAACTTCAATGCCGCGTACAGTACCGAGCAATTCCATACGGCGCTTTACACCGCCAAAATTAGATAAGGCTTCACAAGCGGTTTCAATAGATACACCAACATGTTCAGCAGCAGCAATCGTTGCTAACGCATTGGCAACAGAATGCTGCCCTGTCATGTTCCATTGCACGATGCCTTTTACCACGCCGTGCTGCAGCACTTTAAAGTGAGAACCGTCAGCAGACAGCTGCTCTGCATACAGTTCAGATTTTGCATTGGCTTCTAAAGATGTGCGCACAACGGGTGTCCAGCAGCCCTGTTCCAATACCTCATCAATATTGGTTTCTGTAATTGGCGCAATGATACGGCCTTCGCTTGGAATAGTACGTACTAGATGATGGAACTGTTTTTGAATGGCCGCCAAATCATCAAAAATATCGGCATGGTCAAATTCAAGGTTATTTAAAATGGCTGTTTTCGGATGGTAATGCACAAACTTAGAGCGCTTATCGAAGAATGCAGAATCGTACTCATCTGCTTCTACACAGAAGTATTTTCCGCCGCCTAAACGCGCACTTTCTTTAAAGCCTAAAGGCACGCCGCCAATCAGGAAACCTGGTTCTAAGCCTGCTTGATCCAGTACCCATGCCAGCATGGTTGTGGTTGTGGTTTTGCCATGGGTGCCAGCAACGCCTAATACATGTTTGCCTTGCAGGACATGGTCTGCCAAGAACTGCGGGCCAGATATGTATGGTAGGCCTTCGTTCAGCATATATTCAATTGCATCAATGCCGCGTTTCATGGCATTGCCGACAATGACGAGGTCTGGATGCGGCTGCAAATGGCTGCGGTCATAGCCCTGCATCAGGGTAATGCCGGCATTTTCAAGCTGAGTGGACATCGGTGGATATACGTTTTGGTCTGAACCTGTCACCTTATGTCCCAGGTCGCGCGCCAGCAGCGCTAAAGAACCCATAAAGGTGCCGCAAATACCCAAAATATGCAGATGCATTTATTTCCACTCCACTGCTTTTATAGACACATCACTTTGTTATTGTGGTGCTGTCGTGATTGATTCGATGTGAAAGCAACCATAGCAAGGCGCTTGGCGAAAAGATAGTGATTCTTGTATCTAATCGTTTAATTATTCTGCGGCTTAAACGGCGGCTTTATTTGCTGAAAAAACCGTTTGAAAAGCGCAATATTTACTGATTTTTTTAGCAAAAAACGTACAATAAAATGCTTCTCAACTCGGTGGCCACGCTTCATGTCCCTGCCCTTAATTTTATTGATTATTGCCAACTGTTTTATGACGCTTGCATGGTATGGACACTTAAAATTTTTGCCGGGTGCGCCAATTTGGCAGGCTATTTTGTTCAGCTGGATTATTGCGCTGGTCGAATATAGTTTTATGATTCCTGCAACACGGTTATTGGCTGAGCGCGGCTGGTCCATGGGTGAAATGAAAATTACGCAGGAAGTTGTGACTCTGCTGGTCTTTGTCCCTTTTATGATTTTTCTCTTTAAACAGCCTTTTAAACTGGATTATTTGTGGGCTGGCTTATGTCTGTTCGGCTGCGTTTACTTTGTATTTAGAAGTCAATGATTTAAATCATAGGGCTACTGCCCTATTTTTATTTAAGTTTTACGATATAGAGCAAAAAAATAGGAAAAATCTGCGCTGAGTTTGACTGTTAAATTTTGGAGAGCTGTAAAATCAGTCTATAATATGGAGTTCTTATTAAAGCTTGGCTCTAGTCGAGATTTATCTCTCTTAATTATCTCTGGAAACATTGCAATGAATGCGGCCGCTTCACAAGACACTCCTCTCGTTGGAATTATCATGGGTTCTCAGTCTGACTGGGCAACTCTCGAACACACTGCCAATATGCTTAAGCAGCTTGGTGTCCCATTTGAAGCGGAAGTGGTTTCTGCGCACCGTACGCCAGACCGTCTTTTTGAATATGCAGAGCAAGCTCGTGACCGCGGCATTCAAGTGATTATTGCAGGCGCTGGCGGAGCTGCGCATTTGCCGGGCATGTGTGCAGCGAAGACTGACCTTCCTGTACTGGGTGTTCCTGTTAAATCATCTATTTTAAATGGTGTCGATTCATTGTTGTCTATCGTGCAAATGCCGGCAGGCATTGCAGTCGGCACATTGGCGATTGGCCCTGCAGGCGCAGCCAATGCAGCGATTATGGCCGCGCAAATTTTAGGTCTTACACGCCCTGAAATTGCTAAAAATGTTGCAGATTTCCGTGCGGCTCAAACTGAAAAAGTTTCGAGCAAAAACATTCCTGGTCAACCTTAATCCGCAAGCTTTATAAGGGTTATTATCATGGATAAAACCATCGGTATTTTTGGCGGCGGCCAGCTTGGCCGTATGATGGCGCAAGCTGCATTGCCGCTGAATATTCAATGTACTTTTTTTGAAGCCAGTACAGACTGTCCATCTGCTGCATTGGGCGCAGTGTATTCAACACAGGCAAACAATGGCTTAAATGATTTTATTGCCAGTGCAGATGTATTCAGCCTTGAGTTTGAAAATACGCCTTTGGCAGATGTTGATGTTTTAACGAAAAACAAAGACTTGCATCCGCCGCGTCAAGCGCTTGCGATCGCACAGCACCGCTTGTCTGAAAAAGCGCTGTTTGATGAATTGGCCATTCCTGTTGCGCCATATAAGACTGTAACGTCTTTAGCAAGCCTTCAAACTGCAGTCAGTGAGCTTGGCTTGCCGATCGTGCTGAAAACCTCACGCGGCGGTTATGACGGCAAAGGTCAATTTGTCTTGCGTACAGCAGATCAAATTGAACAGGCTTGGGCTGAGTTAGGCCCTGCGGGTGAACTGATTGCTGAAAGTTTTGTAACTTTCTCGCGTGAGGTTTCAATCATCGCGGTTCGCGGCCAAAATGGCGATGTTAGAACTTGGCCTTTGGCGGAAAACCATCACCATAACGGTATTTTGTCGCACTCTATTGTGCCTGCGCCCAACAGTGCAGACTTGCAGCCTATCGCGCAAGACTACATCACTCGCCTGCTGAATCATCTGAATTATGTAGGTGTATTGACGCTAGAGCTGTTTGTGACGGACAAAGGCTTATATGCCAATGAAATGGCGCCTCGCGTGCATAACTCTGGCCACTGGTCAATTGAAGGCGCTGTGTGTTCTCAGTTTGAAAATCACATCCGCGCAGTTGCTGGTTTGCCATTGGGTTCTACGGCTGTTGTCCGTCCAACGGTGATGGTGAACATTATCGGTCAGCATCCAAAATCTGCTGATGTTCTGGCTTTGGAAGGCGCGCATTTGCATCTTTATAATAAGTCAGAGCGTGAAGGCCGTAAAATTGGCCACATTACCTTGATGCCAAATGACAGCGCAGAATTGACAGTATTGTGCCGTAAGCTGGCGAAAATTTTACCGAATCCATTAGCGCTTAGCGAAGATATGACCATCTAAACCTTAAGTTGCTGTTAAAAAAAGCGATCACACCTGTGGTCGCTTTTTTTATGTAAACAGTTCGGGCATGATTGCGCCTCTTTTAAATCAGCAGCCATTAGTCGGCCTGATTAAAAAGTGTTTGCACATTTTATGCTCAGTTGTTTATATGTGCGGATGAGTAAAAAATCATCAAAATAATGGCGGATTTTATTCGAAGTGGTGCCTTTTGTGGATGCATTAAGGCTATTGCTGCTGATTGATCTAAAAAATTTCTTTGCTGAGCCGAGCGAAGTTTAAATTCAAAAGAATAAAAATGCATAAAATGCAAATTTGAATTCAAATATATTGAAATGAATTTGTTTTTGAATTTAAATTCAAAATTATGAATTTAAATCGAAAAGGTGGTTCCAGTGTGTTTTGAATTTAAAGTAGAGCGCTGGATGGTGTTTTAAATTTAAATGTTAATATATTGATAAAGCTCTTGAAAAAATCAAACTGTGGATAAGTATTTTTAAATTTAAAGCAAAATTGAATTCAAAATTACCTATTGAAATGAATTTGAATTTAAAAAATGATTTAAATTTAACCTTGTGGATATGTTTTTAAATTTAAAACTAAAAAGAGAAAATAAATTTAAATTATAAAATGAATTTAAAGTTACGTTTTGAGCCTTTCTATTTGTGAATGAGCTGGTATGGTAAAAACAGCACTTCACTAAGATTAAGAATATTATGCGCCGTATATTGTTTGCCTTTGCTACGCTGGGTCTTGCTTTGTCCCAAGCTTATGCTGAATTGATTATTAATGGCCAGCCAGTCCGTGTTGGCACAGAAATACGCCCTTCTGCTGGCTATCACGCGCCGCAAAATAATTTTCAAAGCTGTTTGGCAAATTTACGTCCGCAAGCGCTAAATGCGGGTGTCAGTATGTCCACCTATGACCGTTATACGCAAAATTTAACGCCGGATTATTCAGTCATTGAAAAACTGAATTATCAGCCTGAGTTTTCTACACCAATTTGGGATTATTTGTCCGGTTTGGTTGATGAAGAACGTGTACAGCTGGGACAGCAGAAATTGGCCCAGCACCGCGATGTACTGAATCGAGTGGCTGCTGCTTATGGTGTTCCAGCGGAAACTGTGGTGGCAGTTTGGGGGGTGGAAAGCAACTTTGGCGGTATTTCAGGTTCTTATCCTTTATTGCAGTCTTTGGGCACATTAAGCTGTGAAGGCCGCCGCCAAGGCTATTTCCGAGGGGAATTTTTTGCCGCAATGCGGATTTTACAGCGCAGTGATCTCAGTGAGTCTCAGCTGAAGGGTTCTTGGGCAGGCGCTTTTGGTCATACTCAATTTATGCCGTCTACCTATGAGGAGCTGGCAGTAGATTTTGATGGTGATGGCCGCCGTGATTTGGTATCAAGTACCACAGACGCTTTGGCGTCTACAGCGAATTTCCTCAAAAAGCGCGGTTGGCAAACTGGACAGCCTTGGGGGGTTGAAGTGCGGCTGCCTGCAGGCATGCAAATTGGCGGAGAAGGGCGGCGCAATAAAAAATCACTGGCTTATTGGGCTAGTCAAGGCGTGATGCGCGCAGACGGTTCACCTTTGGTGCAGGGTAATCTATTTGACAGTTCTCAGGCTGGTTTAATGTCTCCAGCAGGAGCGCAGGGTCCATCCTTTTTAGTCTTTAAAAATTTTGATGCTATATATAGTTATAATGCAGCGGAAAGCTATGCTTTGGCGATTGCGCATTTGTCTGACCGTTTGCAAGGTAAGGGGGGCTTTAGTACCGCTTGGCCAACAGATGATGCGGGTACGTCTCGTACAGAGCGCAGAGAGATTCAGCAGTATTTGCTGAATAAAGGTTATGACATTGGCGCTGTAGATGGCTTGATTGGCGACAAAACCCGCCAGGCAATTCGTCAGGAGCAGCTGAAGCTGGGTTTAAGTCCGACAGGCCGTGCAGGTCAGCAAATTTTAAAAGCTTTTCGCAATGAAAATGCGAAAACGATGATGAGGTAATACCGCGGAAAGTCCCTCTCCTTTTTAAAGAGAGGGCTAGGGAGAAGATTTATATGAAAAATTTCCCTTATCCTCTTGAGGAGCATGCTCCTCATCTTAGAAAGATGGGGATTTTCAGTATTCATCTTACTGCGAATGAATGATCATTTTTGACTTATGAGAGATATTTAATCTTTAGATTTTTATTCAAATAAAGAGCTGAGGTGATTAAACGGCGCTAATCGTGCCAAGTACACGATAGCCGGCAGCGCCAGTCACTGCCGGTAAATTGCCGCTGAGCTGGTCCATAAAGCGCATGGCGAGCCAAGCAAATGCTGCCGCCTCTACCCATGTCGGGCTAAGACCGATATCTGCGGTGCTTTGAACAGTCCATTCATGTTTGCGCAAACGCCAGCGTAATTGTTCTAAAAGATGTGAATTATAGGCGCCGCCGCCGCAAACATAGACTTCACCTGTTGGCATGCCTGAGCGGTAAATGGCTTTTTTAATGGCGCGGGTCGTGAGCTTCATCAGCGTTGCCTGAATATTTTCAGGTATATCTTCCAGTTCGTCATATTCTAAATCACTGCGCCAGTCTGCAATCTGTTCATCTAGCCATTCAAGATTGAAGTCTTCACGGCCTGTGCTTTTAGGCGGTTCTTTGGAGAAAAAATCATGAGATTGCAGGCGATCCAGCAGGCTGCGGATGGGGGTGCCATAAGCTGCCCAGTTGCCATTTTCATCATATGGCTGGCCTGTATAACGTTCGCACCAAGCATCCATCAAAATATTGGCAGGGCCTGTATCGAAACCATACACTTGTTCCGGCTGGCCTGCGGGCAATAAGCTGACGTTGGCAATGCCGCCTAAGTTTAAAATCACTCGGTGAATTGATTCGTGCTGGAAAACATCTTGGTGAAATGCAGGCACAAGCGGTGCGCCTTGACCGCCAGCTGCCATATCGCGGCGGCGGAAGTCTGAAATTACCGGAATTTGGGTGATTTCAGTAATAATATTCGGGTCGCCAATTTGCAGGGTAAAACCGTGTTCGGGGCGGTGGCGAATGGTTTGTCCATGAGAGCCAATCGCTTTAATTTGAGTTTTGTCTAAATGATTTTGTTCGATTAAACAATTAATGCCTTCACCAATCATTTTGGCAAGCGCGACATCGGCTTTGCCCATGCGGTCAATTTCATTGTCATCCGGCAGCGTCAGCGCCATCAGCTCATCGCGCAAGTCAGGATCAAATTCGAGAGTCAGCGTAGCATGCAGCTGCAGTGGATCAAAAGAAGCAGCAACAATATCGACACCATCCATGCTTGTGCCGGTCATTACCCCAATATAGATCGCTGTCATGATTATTCTTAAGCCTGCAATGTGCTGAAAAAGTGTTAGTATATCGCACAAATTGAATAACTGATGTATTTGGGTTTTGAGATGTCAAATTTCCTGCCGGCTGAAGAACAACTTGCCCTCATTCAACGAGGCACACATGAAATTATTTCTGAAGAAGATCTGCTGAAAAAATTAAAGGAAAACCGTCCTTTAAATATTAAAGCAGGTTTTGATCCTACAGCACCTGATTTACATTTGGGTCATACTGTGCTGATTAATAAGCTAAAAACCTTCCAAGATTTGGGTCATAACGTGACTTTCTTGATTGGTGATTACACAGCTATGATTGGTGATCCAACAGGTAAGAGCGCAACCCGTCCGCCATTATCACGCGAACAAGTTTTAGAAAATGCAAAAACATATCAAGAACAAGTATTTAAAATTCTTGATCCAAATAAAACGAAAGTACGTTTTAACTCTGAATGGTTTGCGTCAAAAACAGCAGCAGATTTAATTCAGTTGGCATCGCAGCAGACTGTGGCGCGTATGTTAGAGCGTGATGACTTTACCAAGCGTTATAATAATCAGCAGCCAATTGCAATTCATGAGTTTTTGTATCCATTGGTACAAGGTTATGACTCAATTGCGCTTGAGGCGGATGTTGAGCTTGGCGGTACAGACCAAACCTTTAACTTGTTAATGGGCCGCACACTGCAAGGCCGTTACGATCAAGAAGCGCAAGTATGTATTACGGTGCCAATTCTTGAAGGTTTGGATGGCGTGAATAAGATGTCTAAATCTTTAGGCAACTATATTGGTGTCTTTGATGCTCCAGGTGCGATGTATCAAAAAGTGCTTTCTATGCCAGATGCATTAATTGAACGTTATTTTGATCTTTTAAGCTTTAAGTCAATTGAAGAAATTCAAGTTTTGCTTAAAGAAATTGCGCAAGGCCGCAACCCGCAGGAAGTGAAAAAGATTCTTGCGCTTGAGTTGGTTGAGCGTTTCCATGGTGCGGAAGCAGCAGCCAGCGCACATAAAGGTGCAGGCAACCTGATTACTGAAGGCGAATTGCCGGAAGGTACGCCTGAAATCACTATTTCACGTGCTGAATTTGGCGGTGAATTGTTTATTGCTTCTATTTTACGTGCATCAGGCTTGGTTAAAAATGCAGCTCAAGCAAAAGATGCTGTTGCCCGCGGTGCGGTTAAAATTGACTGGAAGGAAGTGGATGCTTCTTTTTCTGTGAAAGAAAATGTCACTTTGATTGTTCAAGCCAGCAAAAAAGCGATTGCTAAAGTGATCTTTGTAGACTGATAGAATGGTTTAGATGATTTTAAGTCATTGAATTAAAAGCAGGCTTTGGCCTGCTTTTTTTATGGATATTTCATATTAATAATTTAAATAAGCAAATTCAAAAAAACCTTATAAAAACAACAGTTAATTTTTCCCATCAGTATTGCATTTTTTGAATCTTATGTTTAAGATTTATCCATCTAGAGATTTTGAAGCATATCTAGAGGGTGTTTAAAATAAAGTAACTTCACAATTGAAATCAGCCTCTTCCCCAAGAGACTATTTTTTAATTGATGTTAAAGATAACAATAATAACTACAGAATGGATCGAATTTAGATTCAACTCCAAGGAAGGGATTTTGGGAGAGATCTCTTCCTTTTTATTGCCTAAAAATTCATAACAGTGTTAAAGCGGTTGTTAATATTTTTACAATATGGTTTGTCCTTTTTATATTTCTTGGTACAGCGTGCTTTTATGTTGCAGATGATCACTTGATGCTAAAGCTGTATATTAAGGTTCTTTATAAGGGTAGTTGTTTAAAAAAATACAGCAGCATGCCATATAAATGCACAGAAACTGCAAATATAAGAAAGGGAGCGCTGCTTATTATGATCCTCAAAACAATGATGAGCGGATTGATAAAGTGCTGCGATTTCTCTTTGAGTCCCAGTCAATCAAATTAAAGCGGTAATTATTTCAAGAAGCGAATTCATTATTTACCAGTTTTGAGTGATTAGAGTTAGGCGTAATGTATTAGCTGTTCGCGTTCGTATCTGAGTATTTGTTTAGCTGGGTGTATTTTTTCTGCTGAAGGTTTTATGGGTAAATAGCAAACGGTTTTAGGGCTTATGGTGTATTTAGTAAAAGAGGCTGACATAGAGTGTTTAGCTGATAGTGTGCAATTCATCACAAATAGCTTTTTTTAAAGCGGGGCTTAAGTTTTATAAAAATATAGCCATGACCTTATGAAAATTTGTATTAATAGTTTTTATGCCTAAATATGCAGCAGAATGATTTTGCGTCCAAATGAAATTTAAAGACAAAAAATACCTATAAATGCATTTTTTTAACTTAAAATGCTTAAAAAATAGCTTAAAATTCAATTTTTTTACCATTTTTGTAGAAAAAAAATACATACGTGAAATATATCGTTAATTAGG
>NZ_RAXV01000025.1 GCF_003611465.1 Acinetobacter tianfuensis | reverse complement strand
ATTTCCTATTCAACAATGAAACTTAAATCATTTTTTAATTCAACATTTTTGCTTTGTTTGCTCCTTCCAACAGCATTCTATTTCACTGTTCTTAAAGAAGGCATCATCACTTTCGGCATTGGGCTATTTCTTTGTTTTTGTGCATATAGCATCTTTTTTTATAGTCAAAATAAAAAGAGACCTGATGATGTTTCCACAAGTATCATATCGTCTTTTGCTTTTGTTGCTCCCATATTATTTTCAGGATTGTGGGCACAAATGTCATCATTAACCAGCCGAAACTTTGAAACTTATTTAGAACAACATCAGTGCGAAAGTACCCAAAAACGTTATAAATATATGGTATCTAAATGCGAAAACAAAGTTTGTAAAAGTGTTCCAGCCTCCGATGCCATCTATTATTGCCAATCTACCAATGGATACATTTACGAAAGTCGATACATAGAACTTTATGGTCCAAAATATGGTATTTGGGATGATAAATTGAACTGATTCAAATTCATGATACAGCCGATTCAAAACATTCAACTCGCAATATGATCCAATCATCTCGGTTTAAATCATCATTGTTAATTTTCCAGTTTCCTTTAAAGTGTTAGAAAATAAAAAGTGTCATGGAAATATTATGAAAGCAGGACGTGTCAGCCGTACAGCAGAAGCCGCAGCAGCCTTACGAGCCAATCATCATCTCAATGCCAGTAATCCTGTATTTTCAGATTCCTACGCCTTTGACATGACCAATGCACGTTGGCGTTTATTGTTAAATAACACATTATTTCGTAAAACACTTAACTCAGATGTGTTGAACAAAACTTTAGGTAAACTCACTGGGCAAGTGGTTGGGCGTTCGCGTTATACCGAAGACCTCTTACAACAAGCCATTGAAAATCATAAGATTCAACAATATGTTATCGTTGGTGCAGGATTGGATTCTTTTGTTTTGCGTTTAGCAAATCAATATCCACAGTTAAAAATATTTGAAGTTGATCATCCTGATACACAAAAAACCAAAATTGAAAAATTAAAGAAAGTATCTAAATCAAAGCAACTCCCTGCCAATGTGGAATTTGTCAGCATTGATTTTGAAAAAGAAAAACTGTCCGATGCCTTACAACGCAGTGGATTTGATTCTAACCATCCCGCATTTTTTTCTTGGTTAGGCACAACACATTATTTAACACCTCAAACCACTTTAGCGACTTTACAAAACATTGCGTCGATTGCAGGTCAAAACAGTGAAGTGGTGATGGACTATTCGATTGATTATAAAGAATTACACGGTATTGAACGCTTTGGTGCATTTGCTTTGACGCATTTTACCAAGTTTTTGAAAGAACCTTTGATTGGTGCTTTTGCATCGCAAGATTTACATCAACAAGTCGAAAAAATGGGTTATGACGTACTAGAAGATTTATCTGGTGTGGATATTACAGAACGCTATTTTAGCCACCGCCCTGACCATATTCGTCATACACATGGCTCACATTTGATTCATTTAAAATTACTTTAAATTTCCTATGTTCTATTTCAAGAATAGCCTAGTTTTCTATACTGCTTAGGCTATTTTACTTAATTTTTACTGCTTGCTCATATAGAATAACCTTACTCTTTCCCTTTGCATCTATGCTTTAAATCTATGACTGATTCCATCAACTCGCCTGTAAAACACTGGTGTGAATTTGAATTTATTTCCAAAACTGTGAAAAACCCCAATATTCACATTAAAGGAAATTATTCTTATTATTCAGCATACTGGGATCAAGGTTTTGAGCGTTGCGTAGTGCGTTATTTACATGACAAGCCTTCAACTGCAGATAAACCGATTGATCAGCTGCATATCGGCAATTTCGTCTGTTTTGGCGCAGAATGCGTGATTATGATGGGCGGCAACCAATTGCACCGTACTGATTGGATTTCAGCCTTTCCTTTCGATACCCGCAGTTTTGTCCCTGCTGGTGATACTGTTATTGGCAATGGCTGCTGGATTGGCTCACGCGCCATGATTATGCAAGGCGTGACCTTAGGTGAAGGCGCTGTAGTGGCTACAGGTGCGGTCGTAACCAAAGACGTGCCGCCTTATGCTGTGGTAGGCGGAGTGCCTGCCAAGATTATTCAATACCGCTTTTCTGAAAAAGATATTGAAAAACTGCTTTCACTTAAACTTTATGACCTAGATGAAAAGCAGTTTTTAAAAATGCGCGAACAATTGCAGACGGATAATGTTCAGGCATTAATTAAACATTTTGGACAATAAACTCAAATTCGGGCCAAAAAAAGCTTCATTAAAATTTCATCAATATATCGATCTGTATCTTTTAAAGCCTTAGCCTCGATTCCATAAAGCTGAAAACCGAAGTTTTTATATAGATGGACAGCCGGTGCGTTATCAGCTGCGACGGTCAGTAAAATTTGCTCCACATGCATTTTGCTGTAGTTTATAACAGCTTGGAGCAATTGACCCGCAACACCTTGCTGCTGGTATTCAGGCTCTACAAACACACTGCTAAGCTGTGCTTTGTGAGAAAGCTTTGTGCTCTGTTCTTGGCTAAATACGGCCAACCCTATAATTTTTTGACCCTGAAATGCTGCAAATACTTTGGCATTAGCTAAACAAGATTCAAAGAAGCTCAAAGGCTTGGCTGCCTCCAATGCATAGGAAGACCCAAACATTGCGGGCGCTTTTGCTAAAGCTGAAAGCCTGATACTCCTAAAATCTGCAGCATCATTTGCATCTAAAATTTTAATTTCAAAATCTGACATTTTCTTATCTTAAAAAGAGGCTCTTCTACAACTTAACACAAGGCTGAAAACAGCACTTAAAAAGTGTAAATCCGCCTATGTAATATCCGCACTTAAAAATAGGACAAAAAAAGCCCGATCAACTGATCGGGCTTTTTCAAGTTGATATAACTTATGCTTTCGCCATTAACGCTTCAATATCTTCTACAGTTTTCACAACTTTAGAGGTTAAATTCAGCGGGCCATTCTTAGTCACCGCAATATCATCTTCAATTCGAATACCTATACCGCGCCATTTCTCATCTACAGTTTCATCATCTGGCGCAATATACAGACCCGGCTCAACTGTCACGACCATGCCTTCTTCATAGGCACGCCAGTCACCGTCTTGCTTGTAAGAACCAACATCATGCACATCCATACCCAGCCAGTGACCAGTACCGTGCATATAGAACTGACGGAAAGTTTCTTTTTGAATAATTTCCTCAATATCACCCTGCATCAAGCCCAAATCCAACAGACCCTGCACCAAAATACGTACTGCAACGTTATGCGGTTCTTTATATGAGTTGCCAATGCGAACAGCATCAATCGCCGCTATTTGCGCATCCAGCACCACGTTATACAGCGCCTTTTGCTCTGGACTGAATTTGCCATTTACTGGGAACGTACGGGTAATGTCTGAGGCATAAAGCTGATATTCACATGCCGCATCAATCAGCACCAAGTCGCCGTCTTTTAATTCTTTATTATTTTCCACATAATGCAGAATGCAGCCATTTTCACCGCCGCCCACAATACTGTTATATGACGGTACACAGCCATTTTTGCCAAAAACATAATTCAGCTCTGCTTCCAGCGCGTATTCCATCATACCCGGCTGTACAGCTTGCATCGCACGGGTATGCGCTTCCGCTGAAATATCAGAAGCAATTTGCATCAGCCCAATTTCTTCTGCAGATTTATGCAAACGCATTTCATCTAAAATACGGTCCAGCTGAATCACTTGTGCAGGTGCAGTTGTGCCGCGGCGTGATTCTGCATTTGCTTTCGCAATCCACTGCGCCACTCGGGCATCAAAATCTGCCTGCTGACCTATGCGGTAAAACAGTTTCTCTTTATTCTGCAGTTTTTCTAGAATTTCATCATCCAGCAAATCAATAGCAAATGCCTCATCTGCTTCATAATCATCAACTGCGCCATCTATACCTGCACGGTAGCCATTCCAAATTTCCATTTCACGGTTACGCTCGCGGCAGAATAAGCTATAGCTGTAGCCTTCTTCTTCTGTGTCAAAGGTTTCAATAACCGCAACCGCCTCCGGTTCCGCAAAGCCTGTCAAATAAAAGAAACTGCTGTCCGCACGAAACTTAAAGTCTGCATCGCGGTTACGCATCACTTCTTTACTCGTAGCAATAATTGCAATACTGCGTAAACCCATTTCACCTGCGAGTATAGCTCTGCGTTCTTGAAAATCGGCTTGAGTCAATTTCTTCATTTGATTACTTCTTATCTCACTTATTTAAATCTTGCTGATACAGTAAGGGCCTTTTGGCAAGCATGAGCATATTTGCAGCAGGTGCAGAATATACAAACTTCTTTGCCATCAGACCCTATTTTTCAAAGCTTAATGCAGGATCAGCTTGGACGGTTTGGCGTAAACATTTCGACAACACTTGCGGCGTCTGATTTTTGCTTCGCTTCACCATTGCCTACATATAAGCGCAATAAAGGCGTTTCAGAAACAGCAACTTTGGTACGGCCCATAGATAGGCTGACAGGAATCAGACGAACAAACTCATACAGCTCCTGATAGCTTTCCTCACCTTCTTCATCATTATCTGATTCATCAAATTCAACAGCTGCGACATCCTGCAAATGCTCAATCAGCTCTTGCTCTTCTGCACGTAAATGGCCAGCAGCCAAACCAAACCCAAGCACAACACCTGTACACCAGTCTGCAAGCGCCTGTACACGCTCAGCCAAGCTATGGCTGTCATCTGGCAGCAGCGGCAAATAGTCCAGCTCATCTTCTGACAAAGAGTGCGCAATGTCTTCCGATTCATCGGATAAAATTTCCAGCGCCTGCGGGTCAATTTCGACCACCTCAAGCGTAGATAAAATTTGTTCCCACTCATCACGCGTAGGCGCTTGAGAAACACAAACTATACCTGTAAGCAAGCCATGTAACTCACTTGGGCTTGAAATCTCTTCAATTGCATTAAAATTGCGGTCCCATTCCGACCAACCTGAAATATCGTCTTGCATTCGCTTATCCAATCTCTATACTTCTTATATATTACCTTTGTTTGCAATACTGTGCGACCACGATATGTTAGAAGAATTACAGCGTCTGCAAGCGCATATAGGTGTTTTAAAAACACGCCTAGCGCACTATGAATCAGAGAATGATGCTTTAGCTGAAGACAAGAATGCTGCCAACGAACAGCATCACACTCAAATTGTCCAAAAAAATGGCATTATTACCAAAAAACAAGAAGAAATTGAAACGCTGACTGAGCAGCTGGCTGAGTCCCGTACGCAATTTCAACAGCTGAATAATGACGCAACCGCTTTAGCTGACCGCTATAGCCGCTTGGAAAAAAGCTGTACAGATTTAAAAAACCGTTTTCAGGAAATTTTAGCTGAACGTAACGAATTGCGTTTAATGAAAGAAAAACTGCAAAACGAGCAGCGTCAGGCACAGACAAATATTCAAAGCTTAGAAAAAGAACGAGAGCGCCTGCTGCAAAAAAATGAACATGCCAAAGCCAAAGTCGAAGCAATTATTCAGCGCTTGTCTGTTTTAGGTACGGCACAAGATCATCATGCACAAGAGATTCAGCAGCTGGAACATCCTGCTGACGCCAATGAGGAAGTTTAAGCATGAGCGAACCAATTCCAGTAGATTTAAAAGTTTTAGGCCATAACTTCCGTTTAGCCACGACACTTGAAAAACAGCCAGAGCTTGAACGCGCGGCCCAGCTGCTTAACGACAGATATGATGAATTTCGCCGTAAAGCCCCGCGTATGGAGCCAAGCAAGCTGATTATTATGGTTGCGCTTGAACTCATGCAAGAAGTGCTGAATATGAATAAAAGCCTGCAAGAGTATGAACATTGTGAACGGCTGCTGCAGGCTATTCTTGAAGAAGTCGAAGATCTTGCTGAATAGGCAAGATTTTTTTTGCCTAAAGCATAGCCAATTAAACATCACTTTACAGTTATAAACGCCAAATACTTTGCCATATACTGCTAATCCGCTATACTTGGTTTAACTCTGAGGTGTTCGCCAGCGCGTCTATATCCCTGCCGATACTTAAATCTCCGGATTGTGTTCTGCATATTTAGAGTGTATGCCTGCCTTCGTGCAGGAAACCCAGCAAGTATGCGTCGCGTCCACCTTGAACTTCTTCGGGTTCAGGGTAATGACATGCAGCGGCATCTTCGGAGCTATTTATTTTCCCTCTTATAATTATTACAACATTTTGTTTTATTTTAAATTTTTCCATTTTTAGCTAAAAATATAGCGTTCCATTTTTTTCGTCATATCAATTGTTTGCCCTATATAAAAAGCCCGTGAACTTAAAAATGAAAAGTCCGTTAAGTTCACTCTTTTGCGATTCATTCAAGGTGATCATGATTTTGTTATTCCTTTTTTATATCTGAAATTATTGTTTAGTTGGCGCAGCATTCCATGTATCTAATAATCGCCAAATTGCACTATCTATTTCTTTCCAACGATCCCAATTCTTTAAATTTGTTTCCCACTTTATCCACACCCCCCATATTTATTTGGCTCATAACTATTACCTCTAATTTGAATAATCTTATTTTCGAATGCCACTGAACTATCTAAAGTCTTTACACTTAATAAAACACCAGTCACATCCTGTTCTTTAGATTTTCCATAACAATTAAAGGAATAATCTGCTTCTAATCTCTGATAACAAGTCAGGCCATATTTTTCAAATTTTGAATTTTCCTTAAAAAAATCTTTTCTTTTTAAAAAGGTCTTATAGGTGTCTAAATTCTCAGCGCGCATATCCATGGTAAGACCTTCAATTCGAACCCTCACATGATCATCATGATCAGGTAAAGGTCCATCCGTTGCTTGAAAATCCGAATTGCTTAATTTTAAATCAAACTGTAATTGTCGATTCGAATCAGGCATCGGCAAACTATCTGCTTCTTCTTGCGTAATTACTGGAAATTTTTCAGGAACATAATTTATGGGAAATTGCCCTAAATAATGTTCTCGAGCGGGTCTATAAAACTCATAATCAAATTGATCTGGTATATGTTTTCGGCGTGGTCCAAGTTTAGCTTTTACAATAAGTTGTGGATTTTGTTTCCAAACCACAATTTCTTCCTCTTGCGGAATATGTACTTTTTCTTGAGGCTTACAGCCCCCGAGAGCAATTAAACTCATAAAAAAGACTCCTATTTTTAAATAGTTCACTTAAAATCCTCTAATTTCTAAATTACTTAAGAAGCTTTACTGGTCTTACCCTTTCCACCTCACTAAACAACGAAAAAGTCTGATTTACATAATTCACTACACCTGAAATCTGTTCCATATACTGCAAAAGCTCAGGTGTTTTCTCGGCTTGAATCAACTTCACTCAACGTGATGGATCAAAATGGCAATAAAATAAAGGTTCACCACGTTTTAAAATTAAATCTTTTGTGGTGTCATGCCATTCAAAAGCCCACATCAAAGGCCTAGGCCAAATATGAATAGGAAATCGACCGCCAAAGATAGTGCCGAGTAAGGGATGTTTGCGATAATGCCCAAAAGCATCCAACTGGGTGATATACACCACTTCATCAGCAATAAAACAATAATGCAGCCTGCCCAGTAATAGCATCACCTGTTGCAACACCATCTGCCCAACCAGCATAAGCATAGCCTTAGAATTACCTGTAGACACACCTTCTGCATCTCACTTAATGCTTTATAAATTCCTGGTACTGCCCCTATACCATGATTTTTGACTAACTCTTGATATTCTTCAATTTTTTCAATTTTTAACGTCTGAATTGTGCTCATAATGATTCCTCATAATCTATGAATATTAATTGGTTGATATTGTTTTAGGGTCTACTGCTAGATCTTTAATGATTTTTTCTGAACGTTCTTGAATTAGTCTCCAATCTTTTAAATGCACACGATTAAATAATGCTTCTAGCTGCACTTTCATAAATGGCTCTATATTCCAGTACATATGACATCTTTTTTCTAAATTATTTCTTTCTTTATTTTTACAAAAAATCAAAGTAATAACTTTGCCTCGGTTGTCCTTTTCGACATACATATCTTTAGTTTCTGGATATCCATCACTACTTACCCAGTCAGGATGAGGATTATATTTTTCCAAACCAAATTCTTCTTTATTCGCTGGAATATAAATACTTGCATAATGATATTTTTTTAATTGTTCATGTGACTGTATTTGTGAGTCCAAAGTATTATTTAGAAAAAACGCTGTTAAATTTGGGCGGTACCGTACACCTGCATTCGTCATGATCGTGACCCATTCATTATGCTTTTGATGTTCTTCTGCACGATATTGCTTTTGTGATTCTTTCGCAGTTCGTGCTGCTTCTGAACCTTCAGGTGCCCCACCATAACCAACAAAAACTAGACCCGTGGTATATTTCATATCTATTGAAAATGAGGTAATTACTGAATTGAAATCTCGAGGTGGTGGCTTGTACCCTTTGTAGCGATTTTCGCGAACTAATCTTGGGGAATCCTCATATTCCAACCACTGCACCTGTTCACTTAGTAGCACAGGTTGACCACCTAAATTTCCAGCATGGTAAGCTAGCCCATAAGGGCTTATGGGTGGCTTAAATTCAGCTTCATGCGGAGTATCCTTATACATATAACCAAGGAATAAAATCACTGAAAAAACAAATAAATATAATTTTTTCATGTATTCCCCTATCCCCTATCTTTTATTGAAACTAATTTATTCGGTCTGACTTTTTCTAATTCACTGAACAATGAAAATGTCTGATTCACATAATTCACTACACCTGAAATCTGTTCCACATACTGTAAAAGCTCAGGTGTTTTCTCGGCTTGAACCAACCTCATTGAACGTGATGGGTCAAAACCGTCGAACTGACAATAAAATAAGGGTTCTCCACGCTTTAAAATTAAATCTTTTGATGTATCGTGCCATTCAAAAGCCCACATTAGCGGTCTAGGCCAAATATGAATAGGAAATCGACCGCCAAAGATAGTGCCGAGTAAGGGATGTTTGCGATAATACCCAAAAGCATCTAACTGGGTGATATACACCACTTCATCGGCAATAAAACAATAAGGAAGTTTGAGCTGAAGGATTGGAACATTTGGCATGCGCCATTCATTTTCATTTACAAGCGTCAGCAGTTCACGCAGCTTATTTCCACGTACAGGTGAAGCATCACCCAATACATTCACTAATGCAGGTTTGCCTGTTTGATCTCGTTCAAAACGTAGATGAAAATCAAATGGACAATTGATGACAAAATAACGGCTTTCAAGCTGAAGAACTGCTGGGCAACGACTGGCAGATTTTGCATGCTTTTGTTGTGGCTTCGAACGCATGCGATACGGTGGTTCAAAAAGGATTGAAGCCTTATCATCTGTAAGGAACCACCCTACTTGAATGGACCCTGTTTCCGTATGTTTATGATCATCTGTTATTGTAAAACTGATATACATTGTAATTGTTCAATATATTTTAAGACCAATTGACCTTAATAAATTTTAGTTTATTTTTTAGACTTTTCTAATATAAATTAAATACATAAAAATGATTTAAATTACTTTATTTCTTATTTTCGAGAAATAATTCGCTTTTTATTTATCATTTTTTTTCAACCCGAAAACATAAAATAAGAAGTCAATGTTAATACACGTCCTTAACATTAATAACTTAATGATTGTTCATTTTTTCTAGAACAGCTCCCTAGATTTAATATTCCAAGATTAAAATATTAACAGCCGTGCTAAAATTTTACGAAAACTAAAAAACTCAACAAAGGTATCCTCAGAGGCCTTTAATCTAAATTCCTCCTCCCAGCCTCCTTTAACCTATACTGGAGTGTTATTCAATTCAATATTTTATGTGGGGCAGGTTGCGGGGTAAAACCATAGGCAAAAAAAAATCCCTTGTAATAACAAGGGATTTTCCAAAATTTGGCGGAAGCGGTGAGATTCGAACTCACGGAGGGGTATAAGCCCTCGTCGGTTTTCAAGACCGGTGCATTAAACCGCTCTGCCACGCTTCCATGTGCGCCATCATACGGAGCTTTCCACAGGATGACAAGTAAAAATTTAAGTTAAACCATTCAAATGGATATTGTTTCACCAAAAAGTTTAAAACTGGGCAGCTAATTCGGCCCCTTCACGAATCGCGCGCTTTGCATCCAGTTCAGCTGCGAGTTTAGCGCCGCCAATAATATGATACTTCGCTAAGGTATTTTCTCCTGCTGCAGGCATCAAATCTTTTACAGACTCTTGCCCTGCACATACTACCACCGTATCTACACGCAGCAGCTGGTCATGCCCTGCTGTTTCAATCCACAGCCCCTCATTCGTAACTGCTTTATACTGCACACCGCGCAGCATACGCACGCCATGCTTCTTAAGCTGCGCACGATGAACCCAGCCAGAGGTCTTGCCTAAACCTGCACCCAGCGGCGTTGTTTTACGCTGCAATAAATAAATTTCACGCACTGGCGGATGAACTTCTGCAGGCTGCATACCGCCTTCAGACACATAGTTAAGATTTGGATCTACCCCCCACTCACGCTGCCACTCATCTAGCGGCTGAGGCTGTTTTTGATGCGGCGGTTTAAGCAAAAACTCTGAAACATCAAAACCAATCCCGCCAGCGCCAATAACCGCCACACGCTCACCCACTGGCGCACCGCGCAGTACTTCGGCATAAGACAATACTTGCGGTGCATGACTGCCTTCAATTTTTAAAGCTCGCGGCACTACACCCGTCGCAACAATCACCTCATCAAAACCTTCACGCTCCAGCTGCTCACGGTTCACCTTGGTATTCAAGCGCAGCTCTACACCCGTTTTTTCAATTTGAACTTTAAAATAACGGATGGTTTCGTGAAACTCTTCTTTACCCGGTACAACTTTGGCTAAATTAAACTGGCCGCCTACTTCACTGCTAGCTTCAAATAACGTGACATGATGCCCTCGGCTGGCGGCGACTGTTGCAGCAGACATTCCCGCCACACCGCCGCCGACCACTGCAATACGTTTAGCTTTTTTAGCTTTAACATAAACCAGCTCAGTTTCATAAGCTGCACGCGGATTAACCAGACAGGTTGCACGCTGATTTTTAAAAGTATGATCTAAACATGCTTGATTACATGCAATACAGGTATTAATTTCATCAACACGGTTGGTTGCAGTTTTATTGACCCAAAATGCATCTGCCAGCAGCGGACGGGCCATCTGCACCATATCTGCTTTACCTGCTGCCAAGATTGCTTCTGCTGTTTCAGGCATATTAATGCGGTTTGAAGCAATGACTGGAATTTTGACATGCTTTTTCACTTCAGCAGTATAGTCTACAAAAGCAGCCCGCGGCACAGAAGTGACAATTGTTGGAATTCGCGCTTCATGCCAGCCAATACCAGTATTCAGCAACGTAACTCCTGCCTGCTCTAAAGCTTGAGCAACAGTAATGACCTCTTGCATCGTGTTGCCGTCATGGACTAGATCCAGCATCGACAAACGGAAGCAAATAATAAATTTTTCACCCGCCTGAGCACGAACGGCTTTGACAATTTCAACCGCAAAACGCATACGGTTTTCAATATCACCGCCCCATTGATCATCACGCTGGTTCACATGGCGGCTCAGGAACTGATTCAACAAGTAACCCTCAGACCCCATAATTTCTACACCGTCATAGCCTGCTTTATGTGCAAGACCTGCCGTATGCGCATAATCTTTAATGGTTTCCAAAATTTGCTTTTCACTCATTTGGCGCGGTTTAAATGGTGAAATAGGTGATTTAATTGGACTGGCAGAGACCACAAAAGGCTGATAGCCATAACGCCCTGCATGCAGAATCTGCATGAGAATTTTAGCGCCATGCTTATGTACAGCATGCGTCACTAAACGGTGCGGCGCAATATCCCCCAAAGTATTCATCGTTCCGCCTGCTGGCAGCAGCCAGCCAGAACGGTTTGGCGAAATCCCGCCAGTAATAATCAGGCCAACGCCGCCTTTAGCGCGTTCACCAAAATATGCAGCAAGTTTAGGATAGTTATAAAAACGGTCTTCTAGGCCTGTATGCATAGAACCCATCACGACACGGTTTTTAATTGTCGTAAAGCCAAGATGGAGCGGTTTTAAAATATTTGCATAGCTAGTTGTCATGATGAATCCTTTTATATCGGGCTTTGCAACTTGTTGCATACTACTTTAGCTGTTTTTTTAGATATTGGGATGACACTTTATAAAATATTCTTGGCATCTATGGTCAATTCAGCCGAACCCTCCTCAAAACATTAGAGCATAAAAAAACCAGTGATGCTGACTTCACTGGCTGAATGTATTTAAGCAAGAGCCTTTAGCGCCAATGCTTCTGCTTACTGGTTTGACCAATTCCCACATTAAAACTATTGGTTGGATCAAGCTTTTCATAATGCGTCCGCAGTGCAGGCTTTGCTGCATATAAATGTCCAACATTATGCTCAGCTGGGTATTCTGCCCCTCGTGCATCCAGCAAGTGCCACATTTGATGTTCCATCGCCAAAGGATCTACGCCCTTTTTCACAATATAGTCCTGATGAAACACATGACATAAAAAGTGACCATAATAGAGTTTATGAATAATCAGATCATCCATCTCTTTGGGCAGGGTTTCCACCCACTCGCGGTCATTACGGCGCAGTGCGATATCTAGAGCCACAATATCTTCAACTTTTGAACGGTGTGTATCCCGATAGCGAATGGCTGCGCCAGCAACGGCAAAGCGATGTAAAAATGCTTTACGTCCTTCTTCCTCAGTACAGCGGAAAAAATCACCTGAGGTTTTATCTTGGAAATAACGTTTTAAAAAACTTTCCACTTGCTCGGCATCTTGATTTTCAATCCGAATCACCAAATGATGTTCATACAAATCACGAAATTCATTCATGCGTTTCGGTAAATGATTGGGCAAAAATTTAGTAATCAACTGCAGAACTTTATCGGACAAACCTTTCATCCTAAACTTTTCTAAGTACGCATCGACCTTATCTTTCATGGCAAATGCCGCAGGCACTTTTGCCGTACCGAATTTCTCAATGAACATAAAGGTATCTTTGCCATACTCCGCACCAATATCATAGGCGACACGGTGAATATACTCACCTGCAATCGGCAACCGCGGTAAATCTTTCAGCAAAAAGCGGCGAATTTCAGTCAAATCATCATGTGAATTTGTACCCACATAGAACACCTGACTTGGAATTTTTTCAAAGGTATCCAAACGTACGGCAAAAACACATACTTTACCTGCCGAACCCGATGCTTCATATAAACGAGACGGATCGGCATTAAAACGTGCAGGCGTATTTTCATCAACCTGTTTCACATCATGTCCATAACGATGGTCCGATGCACAGCAGCCTGAATTATTGATAATGTCGCCGATTTGATAATTTTTATTTTCAAGATTAGATAAAATTTCTTCAGGTGTCTGTCCTAAATTCACCCCTAAATGATTGACCAGCTCCAATTCACCTGATGAATTGACTTGTGCATACAGTGCAAGCTCTGTATAAGCAGGACCGCGGCGTACCAATGCCCCGCCTGAGTTATTGCACACACCGCCTAAAACCGAAGCCCCAATACAGGATGAACCAATCACCGAATGCGGTTCACGATTAAATGGCGCCAAATCTTTTTCAAGCTTGTCTAATGTCGCACCCGGTAAGCAAATCACTTGCTGTCCATCATTAATCACCTGTATGCCAAGCAAACGGCGCGTGCTGATCAGAACCACAGGGCGGTCATAATCATCGCCAAATGGCGTTGAACCGCCAGTCAAACCTGTATTGGCTGCTTGCATAATCACAATACAATCTGCATTTACAGCCGTTTGCAGCACTTGCCACTGTTCAAGCAATGACCCCGGCGCAACAACAGCCAGCACTTTCCCTGCACCGTAACGACGACCTTGGCGGTATAAACGTGTGTCTTTATCGTCAGTTAAAACGTGTTGTTTACCCACAATAGTGATAAGCTTTTGAATAGTTTGCGGTGCATCTAAATTGGATTGCATTTTATATCCTGCCCATTAATTTTTTGAGCTTTTCAATAAAGCTAGATTACGAAATAACACATTAATGTTTTAAGTGTATTGATCACGGTATTCGATGTCGTGTGGCGGCATGGATGCCGCCGTTGGGTCGGTGAGGAGTACAACTCCGCAAGAGGACGTCTTGCGAAGCTTCACTTCTCACGCCCAACAAAGGATTTTTGTTACTTTTCATCCTTGAAAAGTAAGGTATCGCCTACGCAATTGAACTTAAATTTTTTAATTCAAAATGAGGCAAAGGATGCTTCTTTATATTCATTCGCTTTTATTAGAGAGTTTTACTCAGCCAACTCTCGTTCTAACTTCACTAAACAATCCGAAGTAATATCGGCAATGGTTTTGGCACCTGTTAAAGTCATCGCCACACGCATTTCTTTATCAATCAAATCAAGTAGATTGGAAACGCCTGCACCGCCTGCTGCGCCTAGTGCATAAACAAAGGCACGACCGAGCATACAGGTATCTGCACCCAACGCCAGCATACGCACCACGTCTAAGCCATTACGAATGCCTGAATCCGCGAGGATTTTAATATTGCCTTTGACTGCATCTGCAATTGGCGGCAATGCACGTGCAGAAGATAGGACACCATCGAGCTGACGGCCGCCATGGTTTGAAACCACAATCCCATCTGCACCGAAACGCACGGCATCTTTGGCATCTTCAGGGTCTAAAATACCTTTGATGACCATTGGGCCATCCCAGAACTCACGAATCCACTCAAGGTCTTTCCACGAAATAGACGGATCGAAGTTAGAACCTAACCAGCCAATATAATCTTCTAGACCTGTAGGTTTACCTAAGTATTTAGAAATATTGCCCAAGTCATGCGGACGTCCCATCATGCCGACATTCCACGCCCAGTGCGGGTGGAAACACGACTGCATATAACGGCGCATGGCTGCATTTGGGCCACTCATACCTGAGTGGGCATCACGGTAACGCGCACCCGGAACAGGCATATCCACGGTAAACACCAAGGTTGAACATCCTGCCGCTTTAGCACGCTCCAAGGCATTTTTCATAAAACCGCGGTCACGCAGTACGTAGAGCTGGAACCACATGGGACGGTTAATCGCAGGCGCTACCTCTTCAATTGGACACACTGAAACAGTAGACAGCGTAAACGGAATACCCTTTTTATCTGCAGCGACCGCAGCTTGAACTTCGCCTCGGCGCGCATACATGCCTGTTAAACCCACAGGAGATAATGCAACAGGCATCGACAACGTTTCATCAAACAGTTTGGTTTCTAAACTTAACTGCGACATATCGTTCAATACACGCTGGCGCAAAGCAATTTTTGATAAATCTTCTACATTGCGCTTCAGGGTATATTCTGCATACGCACCGCCATCGATGTAATGGAATAAAAATGGCGGTAAACGACGTCGCGCCGCTTCACGGTAGTCATTGGCAGAAGAAATAATCATGCTTATATCCTGTTTAATCGACTGGCGCGCTGACGACGGGCTTCTTCCTCATCAATCATTCGCACCTGTTGTACTACAAACTCAATGTGTCCGCAGACTGCTTTACGCGCAGCTTCTGGATCACGGCGTTGAATTGCACTCATGACTTGAAAGTGCTGATCATGCAATTGATCAAAACGGTGTGCTTCGCTATAGACCTTTCGGCGCCCTAAAGCGACGTTGAACTGCAGCAAATCAAACAGACCGCGCATCATCTGAATCAAGACCAAATTATGCGATGCTTCAGCTATCGCTAAGTGAAATTTTGCATCTGCACGGGCAGCCTCATTATCATCCCCCAAAGCCTGAAAATGGTTAATCTGATCATAATGATGCTGGATATTCACCAAATCTTCTTGGGTTGCGCGCTGCGCTGCATACCAAGCCGTCCCGCCCTCTAAAATAATGCGCGCTTCTTGCACATCAAATCGGTAGGCAGGATCTTCACTCATCAAATTGCTGATCGGCTGTACGATTTGATAACTCGACCAAGTTGCCGGCAGTTGTTTTAAAAATGTCCCTGCTCCCACTTTGCTGACCAGCACACCCATGCTGGCCAGCTGCGAAATCGCTTCTCTTAAAGAAGAGCGGGAGACTTGCAGCTGTTCACACAGTTTTCTTTCGGCAGGCAGACGGTCTCCAACTTGCATATTGCTTTGTTCAATCAATACACGCAGGCTTTGTACTGCTTTATCGGAGACTTTCATCTGCTTTCCTTAACGTTAATACACAATTGGTGTTATGGAATCATCCATGGGAACACATAGGCTTGTAGAGTAATCATAATACCCATCATAATTGTGAACGTTATACTGTGTTTTAAGGTAAAACGGAATAAATCCGACTCTTTACCAACCAGTCCTACCGCCGCACAGGCAATCGCAATCGATTGAGGTGAAATCATCTTACCGGTCACACCGCCGCTGGTATTGGCTGCCACCAGTAAAACTTCCGGTACGCCAATTTGCTGAGCCGTAGTGGCTTGAAGCGCTGAAAACAATGCATTGGCAGAGGTATCTGAACCCGTGAGGAATACACCCAACCAACCCAAGAAAGGCGAGAAGAACGTAAAAGCTTGACCCGTATGCGCAAGGGCCAAAGCCAAAGTCGAAGACATGCCCGAGTAGTTCGCAATAAAAGCAAAAGACAGCACCATACCAATCGAATAAATTGGAACTTTCAGCTCATTCAGCGTTTCACCAAAAGTCACCACAGCATCTTTCGGTTTCATCTTCAAATAAGCAATGGTGATCAATGCTGCAAGAAAGATTGCTGTCCCGGTTGCTGAGATCCAATCAAACTTGTAAATCGCATCATAGTCTTTAATTTCAGCAACCACTGGCGGCATTTTTTGAATCATTTGATGCAAAAATGGCACTTTGATTGAAATCACCCAGTCATGCAATGCACCGTCTTTGGCGAATAAATCCTTAAACGGTTTCACACTCCAGATCGTCACCATCACAGTTAAAATCGCGAATGGAGACCATGCTTTTGCAATTTGCCCTACAGTGTATTTTTGCTGTTTTTGTGCAGCCACATCTTCACTCATCGTTGCGTCTTGATCTGCAAAACGGAAAATGTGCTTTGGCTGCCAGTATTTAAACAAAATTGTTAAAGAAACTAGAGAGGCAATTGCCGCTGTAATATCAGGTAATTCTGGACCGACAAAATTAGAAGTTAAGTATTGCGCAATTGCAAAGCTGCTTGCGCCCACCACAACTGCTGGCCATGTTTCTTTCACACCGCGCCAGCCGTCCATAATTGCCATAATCCAGAACAGCACGATTGGCACCATAAATGGCAGCTGACGGCCCACCATTTGGCTGATTTCCATCGTATCGACACCAGAGACTTGCCCAGCAACAATAATTGGAATACCCATCGCACCAAAAGCCACTGGCGCAGTGTTTACGATTAGGCACAAACCTGCTGCATATAAAGGTTTAAAACCCAAACCAACTAATAATGCAGCGGTAATTGCCACAGGCGCACCAAAACCTGCTGCACCCTCTAAGAAGGTACCGAAAGCAAAGCCTACCAGCAGCATTTGTAAACGCTGATCTTCAGTAATTGAGAGAATAGAAGAACGAATGATGTCGAACTGGCCTGTCTTCACTGAAATTTTATACAGGAATACAGCGCCAATAATGATCCACGCAATCGGCCATAAGCCGTAAAGGAAGCCATAAACCATCGATGCAAATGCCATCATCGCAGGCATCTTATAGGCAAATAAGGAGACCAGAAGTGCAAGTACAACGGTGATTGTACCTGCCACACTGCCTTTTAAACGAAATACTGCAAGCGCCAAGAAAAAAAAGATAATCGGAATAAGCGCAATTAAACTTGATATCCATATATTCCCCATTGGGTCATATATTTGCTGCCATTGAAGCATTGTCATCTCCTTGAAATGCTTACTAAGATTTAATTGTTGAGCAATTTAGATCCATAACCCTTAATATTGGTGTGACCAATATAAACATAAAAGTTATAAAAACGAACATCATTGCTAAAATACACAGTGATTTTGATTTATTTTAGGTCAAAATTTCAAGCTTTTATTATTTTTGGTCCGACCAATAAATCATGCAAAAATATAGCTTTTAATTTAAAAACACAATTTTACATCGCTTAAACACCTGTTTTATATTTATTAATTATATATAAATCGATACAAATATACTTTAGTCTAATGGCATATTACCATCAAAGTCGGTTTTAACAATTAACAAAAGACTAAAATAAAAAACACAAAAAATATTGGTATGACCATTGCTATATTTAAGCACATTGCATTTAAATTGCATTGTCCTTTGAGCCAACTTCATTTTCTAAGAGCAAAATCTGCATGCAAAACTCCGCAATAGATTTCATCTGCAATTATTTTCCGCGGCATTGCCTGTATATAATGATTTTTTAGAAAAACCGTACAGAAAAGTGCTACAATCACGCACATATATGTATTCTTTCAGGCCACCCATTCTCGGTGCCTATATTTATATCGTTAGGATTAACAATGACTGATAATGCAACTATCTTGCAGAATGTCCCAGTTGGCAAAAAAGTTGGTATTGCCTTCTCTGGTGGTCTAGATACCTCAGCTGCGCTTTTGTGGATGAAACAAAAAGGCGCGGAGCCTTATGCTTATACAGCAAACTTAGGCCAGCCTGATGAAGATGACTATGATGCGATTCCGCGTAAAGCTGAAGCTTACGGCGCAGTAAAAGCACGTTTAATCGACTGCCGTTTGCAGCTTGCATTAGAAGGTATTGCAGCGATTCAATGCGGCGCATTCCATATCTCTACTGGCGGTGTTCCATACTTCAACACGACGCCGCTAGGCCGCGCAGTAACAGGTACAATGCTTGTTACAGCAATGAAAGAAGATGACGTTAACATTTGGGGTGACGGCTCTACTTATAAAGGCAATGATATTGAGCGCTTCTACCGCTACGGCCTTTTAACCAACCCAGCGCTTAAAATTTATAAGCCTTGGTTAGACCAAACGTTTATTGACGAGCTAGGCGGCCGTGCAGAAATGTCACAGTTCCTGATCGACAATGGCTTTGACTACAAAATGTCAAAAGAAAAAGCGTATTCAACTGACTCAAACATGCTTGGTGCAACTCACGAAGCTAAAGATCTTGAATACCTTAATGCCGGCATCAAAATTGTTGATCCAATCATGGGCGTGGCATTCTGGAAAGACGACGTTGAAATCGCACCTGAAGAAGTATCTATTACTTTTGAAGAAGGTTTCCCAGTTGCAATCAACGGTCAGCGTATCGAAGATCCGGTTGAATTCATTCTTGAAGCGAACCGTATTGGCGGCCGTCACGGTCTAGGCATGTCGGATCAAATCGAAAACCGTATTATTGAAGCAAAGTCTCGCGGTATCTACGAAGCTCCAGGCATGGCGCTTCTTCACATCGCTTACGAGCGTCTTGTGACTGGTATTCATAACGAAGATACAATCGAACAATACCGCATCAACGGTTTACGTTTAGGCCGTCTGCTTTACCAAGGCCGCTGGTTCGACTCTCAAGCGCTTATGCTTCGTGAAACTGCGCAGCGCTGGGTTGCTAAAGCTGTAACAGGTACAGTAACTTTAGAACTCCGCCGCGGTAATGATTACACAATCATGAACACTGAATCTGAAAACCTAACCTACGAAGCTGAACGCTTGACGATGGAAAAAGGTGATTCAATGTTCTCTCCTATGGACCGTATTGGCCAATTGACTATGCGCAACCTAGACATTACAGATACCCGCGCTAAGTTAGGCATTTACACTAACTCTGGCCTGCTTTCTGTAGGTGCTGGTTCTGCAGTTCCACAGCTGAAAGACAAAAACTAAGTTTTTGCTTAAGTTAAAAAACCGCTCAATTGAGCGGTTTTTTATTTCATAATTTTTGATGTACACATACCTTCGCGCCGCCATTATCACAAAGATGCGGCCTCAGAACGGATAGACTGATAATAAATTTGGTTTCGGCCTAGCTGTTTTGCCCGGTAGAGCGCCTGATCTGCAATGCACAGCAGCTCATCCTGCGTCATCTCTTCCCCGCGGTACACCGTAATACCTAAACTGATAGTAATATGGTTAGAAACCAACGATTTTTCATGCGGAATTCCTAAACGGTCAATCGCCTTATAAATATTTGATGCAACTGCATATGCCCCATGCGCATTTGTTTCTGGCAGCAGCACCACAAATTCTTCACCGCCATAACGCGCCACAAAGTCCATATGGCGAATCGCATTTTTAATACTTTCCGCAATGGATGAAATCACATCATCACCCTTTTGATGCCCATAGAAATCATTAAAATTTTTAAAATGATCGACATCGATAAAAAGTACCGCCAGCGGAGATTCCTCACGCTTAGAAATATTAAAATAATCCGTTAATGTTTCATCAAAGGTTCGCCGGTTTGAAATATTCGTCAGCGCATCATGCTGACTTAAATGCAGCAGCTCTGAATTATGAATACGGTGGATTTGCTCACTGATTTTTGCACGCGATGTGTAAAGATAAATCATCCGCTCACGGGCAGACCCCATATGGCTGATTACAAAGCCTAAAAAACAGCCGCCCAGCAAAACACGCCCAAGCAGCAGCGGGTTCATATCTACAGTAAAAACCAGCAATACAATCGCACTGAATGAAGCCAGCATACTCACTGTCAGCATATGAAAAGGCTTCAGCCCTATCAGCATAAAACCCAAAATATCAATAATGCAGATAATCACTAAAGCTTGATGCTTCAGATCCTCTGTTTGAATGGTCAGTGTCAGCCATGACATAGACACAATTGCCCAGAAAAATATAGCGGAAGCAGTAAATACAAAATAGGGCTTAAGCTTTGGCAGCGAGGCTGCAAAATAAATCAGCATCAGGGTAAAAGCCCCATTGGTCAGCCCAAGTACGCATTGTATAAAATCTTGCTTAAAAAAATTTTTATCGATAATCCAATAATCGGTTGGAATCATGACCAAAATAAAAAGGAAATAAACCAGTACGCCAGACCACAAGTTTTTTTCTATATGCTTACGAGAACGCTCTAAATTTTTTTGCCAGAATACCTCTTCCATTTTTTTAGGGAACACCTGCCCTACACGGCTGCTTTGCTGCGCAATAAGCTCTTCAATTTTCTCTTTGTCATATTGCAACTTTGCAAGTTTATACTTGTATTCCATTTCCAAGCATTTATGTTGTTTTTTTATTCGCTTAAAAATAACATAGTTTTGACAATTTATTTATAAATATCACTCCATTTGTCTTTAATTCCCGTTACCATTTTCACACTTTTTGCATTATCATCTGTTTTATTTCTAAGTTTGAATTCGCCTTGAATACGATTACGATTCTACAGCCAGATGATTGGCACGCTCACCTGCGTGATGGTTTAGCTTTACAGCGCACTGTACCAGACCTAGCAAAGCAATTTGCACGCGCTATTTGTATGCCGAACCTTGTACCGCCAGTGAAGACTGTAGAAGAAGCGAATGCCTACCGTGAGCGCATTATGGCTCATGTTCCAGAAGGCATGAACTTTGACCCGCGCATGGTGCTTTACTTCACAGACAACACTGAAGCCAGTGAAGTAAAAAAAATCAAAGATTCTGAATTTGTAAATGCCATCAAGCTGTATCCAGCTGGCGCTACAACAAACTCAGACAGCGGTGTAAGTGATATCCGCAAAGTGTACAGTGTCATTGAGCAGCTGGAAGAACATCAGGTTCCATTATTGCTGCATGGTGAAGTTACACATAATCATGTCGATATTTTTGACCGTGAAAAACGCTTTTTAGATGAAGTGCTTTCGCCGCTATTAAAACAGTTCCCTAAGCTGAAATTGGTGCTTGAACACATTACCACAAGTGAAGCTGCCAACTTTGTGCTTGAACAGGACCGTAATGTCGCAGCTACTATTACACCGCAGCATTTGCTGTTTAACCGTAATGACATGCTGGTAGGCGGCGTAAAACCGCATTTTTACTGCTTGCCTATTTTAAAGCGCCAAACGCATCAGCAAACACTGCTTGAAGTTGCCACCAGCGGCAATCCTAAGTTTTTCTTGGGTACAGACAGCGCGCCGCACTCAAAAAATGCTAAAGAAAATGCATGCGGATGCGCAGGATGCTATAGTGCGCCTACCGCAATCGAGCTTTATGCTCAAGCATTTGATCAAGCCGGTAAAATTGAGCGCTTAGAAGGTTTTGCCAGCCACTTCGGCGCAGACTTTTATGGCCTGCCGCGCAATAGCAATACCATTACTCTGGTAAAAGAAGATCAAGTGATCCCTGAAAGTTTTGACTATTTGGATGGCGAAAAAATTATTCCGTTATATGCGGGTAAGACCATCCAATGGAGAAAAGTGTGACTGATGAAACTCTACCAGTAATTGGTCAGCGTTTCCGTGGATTTTTGCCTGTTGTTGTCGATGTTGAGACAGCAGGCTTTAATGCACAGACTGATGCATTACTGGAAATTGCAGCCATACCTATTGTGTATGATGCAGAAGGTAAATTTGTGCCGGGTGAAGCTTACCATGCACATATCAATCCATTTGAAGGTGCAAACCTAGACCGCCGCTCACTGGATTTTATTGGCATTGACCCATCTAACCCAATGCGTATCGCAATGGCTGAAGATGAAAAAACGGCGATTAAACGCATTTTTAAATCGGTCAATGACGTTCGCCGCAAACAAAATTGCACTCATGCTGTTTTAGTTGGCCACAATGCGCATTTTGACTTAGGTTTTGTACAAGCAGCCATTGCGCGTACAGGTACAAAAAATCAAAATCCGTTTCATAGTTTTTCTGTATTCGACACCGTGACTTTAAGCGCTGTAATGTTTGGTCAAACGGTACTCGCCAAATCCTGCATTCAGGCTGGCATTGAATTTGACGGCAAAGAAGCGCACTCCGCTCTTTACGACACTCAAAAAACTGCTGAACTGTTTTGCTATATTTTGAACAAACTCGGCCCACACTTGCTTGACACTTTGGTGGCGGATCAATAAGATACCGCCATCTTCTAAACGTCCCTATCGTCTAGAGGCCTAGGACATCGCCCTTTCACGGCGGTAACCGGGGTTCGAATCCCCGTAGGGACGCCAATATCTTCTCCCCCTATTTAAAATCTACTTATACAACTCAGCTCATTAATTCTGTTGAATTTTTTATTGAAAATAATTCTCATTACTATTGATTATTTTATTTAAGTTAATGATAATCGTTCGCGCTTGTTTTATCACTTAAGTTCACTGCTATGCAATTCGTACAATCAAAACTTTCGCTTTCTATCTGCGCTGCCCTATTCCCTGTATTTGCATTTGCAGAAAATGAAAACACGCAAGTTGAAGTCACATTTAATACGATTGTCGTCGAAGCAAAAAAAACGGATGCAATTGGCCAAACAACCTATAGCAAAGAAGACTTAGAAAAAACACCGAACAGCTCGAAAAATATCACTGACTTTTTAAAAGTTAATCCAAATGTGCAGTTTGATCACAGTGTACGCAGCGGATTAAACCAAGGTGAACTCAGCGCAAGTGATATCAGTATCAATGGTTCTCAGCCTTATGAAAATAAAATATTAATCAATGGCATGAGCATCAATAACAATATCAACCCTATTGGCGCAAAAGAATCGAACGATCCAAACAGTTTAATGGGCAGCTCACAAACTGTTGCAGTAAATACAGATCTACTTTGCAGCATCACCGTATTAGATAGCAATGTCCGTGCCGAATACGGCGAATTTACTGGCGGTGTGGTCAGCGCAGAAACATGTAAACCCGCCACAGCTGTCGGAAAAATTCACGGCAGCATCAGCTATGATTACACTTCTGATCATTGGTCAAAAATAAACTTTTCCAGCCCTGAAGAACAATCAAATTTTGAAGAATCAACTACCGAATCGAACCAGCCTTTTTTTACAAAACAAGGAATTAGTGCCAATATCTACGGCAATCTGTCAGAACAGTTAGGCTTTAATGCGTTTGGCTCTTTCCGCAATTCAGATATTCCCTTAAAAACAACACTCAAAGACCCAACAGCTTTTGAACAAAACCGCACTGCAAGCAATGCAGGCCTAGAGCTTTTTTATACCCCAAATGACAAAACAGCATTAAAAATTGGCACTCAATTTTTTGAAAATGACGGTAAATACTTCAAAGCAAATATTAAAGACTCAGAATCAACGCACCGCTCAGATAGTCAAAGCATATACACACAGCTTGACAATCACTTCGACCAATTTCAGCTCACCCAACAACTCAACTACCAAAACCAAACAGCAGAAAGAAATGCAGCGCTGCATAGCTATAACTGGGCAAAATCAGCAGCAAAAGACTGGTCAACACTCAACGGTTTACAGCAGCAAGGTCATTTAGGTGATTTAAAACAACAAGAAGAAAAAATTGAGTATTCAATAAAAACGTTATTTAAGCCAATAACAACAGTATTTGGTCTGCACAATTTTAAAATAGGCGCTGGCTACGGACATTATAATGCCAGCTCTGAGCGCGCGAATAATACTTACGTTTACAGCTCACGTACGGACACTACAAGCTGTGTAAATGGAACAGAAGAACTAATTGCCTGTAATGACTCAAGCACAAAAAACAATACTTTCGGGCAGCGGATGACCTATCTGGCGCATGAAATTGATGTATCGCAAGACCGTGTCCACCTTTTTGCAGAAGACAATGTTCAATTTAATAATTACCTAAGCACAACCCTAGGTTTACGGGCAGATTATGATTCTCTCACTAAAGATATGAATCTAGCGCCTCGCAGCAGTTTTAGTTACCGCCCCTTTGGCGATCAACGTTTACATATTCTTACTGGCTGGAACCGTTATTATGGACTGAACTCATTTTCCAATGAACTCCTTGACCGTGTTGATCAATATCAAATTCGTGAAAATCGTCAAAAAGATTCTGCTGGCCTTTGGACAAATAATTGGACTGAAGATCAAACCTATGCAGGCCCAACAGCAACCTACCGCTCCGATTTAAAAACACCGCATTCAGATGAAATTGTTTTGGGATTGAATGGTGAATATCAAAATCTAAACTGGGGCCTTAAATGGGTAAACCGCAATAATAAGGATCAGCTTAAACAGACCATCTTAGAAAAAAATTCTGAAATCACAGGCAATATAAGTCAAAACACCAAGAGCTATGATAATTCAGGCCGCTCAGCCTCGGATATTTACACCTTTAACATTAAAAATATTGAAGCTTTACAATTCAAAAACTCACAGCATTACTTCAGCCTTGCTGCAGACTATTCCCAATCGGCACGCAACTTTGAAACCTATGCTGCAAGTATCATTAATGGGACTGCACAAGCCATGTATGACGGAAAATTGATTGATGCTGAAGATGTTCCTTCAAGCAATTACAATATTCCGTGGACTGTTCGTGCAACGTGGAATATTGGCTTCAACAACTTCCCGCTCCAAATCAGTAATTTTTTAAGTTATAAAAGTACATATGATGTGATGAAAAAAATTAGCTATTTGCATAAAGACAGCTATAAAGATGAAAGCGGCAATGCCTATGACACCTATGTACCTTTTGAAAATAAAAGCGCATTCAGCTGGGATATCAGAACCGCCTATAAACTTCCAATTGCTAAACAATATGAAGGGGTTTTAGGCCTAACGATTAATAACCTTACCAATAAAAACAATACAATTACCGCAACCAATGGAACATCCAGCCCTGAAATCGGCCGCCAATTCATTGCTGATGTAACCTTTAAATTTTAAGTATGAAAATAAATTAAGGGCGCTTAGCGCTCTTAATTTATGGGCTAAGCCATCAAAAAAGCAGACTTTACACAACCTGAACCCATCTCACTGCTTCAAACAAGCCGCTGCAAATAAAACAGTCTTCCCGCAAATCCAACTAAACCGCTTACACACCTGCCAATTTAAATTATAATTTATGCAGTTCATTTATAGATTGCAGTAAAAATGCTTAAGAAAATTTTATTGGTTCTGCTTATTTTATTTCCAGCAGCACTCTACCTATATATTGTTTCCAATGCTGAACAGCCCGCTCAAACACCAGCCCAGCCAGAAGCCTCCCACCCTCAAGATCAGCATCAATAAGATCAAATTTGCAGCAGACAATCTGCTGCAAATGCATCTATTTTGCAAATAGAGATAATTTTTTAATTTGAAATAACAATGTATAAGATCTATTTAAGCCATATAATCATAAAATAATAGTTTAGGTACACCTCTTTTCCTCACATGCAATCTCCTACTCCGTCTTCACCGCCAAATCAGGCGGGCGAACAGACTCAATCGTTAAAACGCTCAATGACCACACGGCATTTAATTATGCTGTCTCTGGGCGGCGCAATCGGTACAGGCTTATTTATGGGCTCTGGCGAAGTGATTTCACAGGCTGGCCCTTTGGGCGCTGTTATGGCCTATATCATTGGCGGCCTGATTGCCTATATGGTCATGCTCTGCTTAGGTGAACTTGCCGTTCATTTACCTGTTTCAGGATCTTTTGGCGCATTTGCCAGCAATTATATTGGCCCCGGCACTGGCTACATGGTGTCATGGATGTATTGGCTTGGCTGGTCCGCCACTTTAGGCACTGAATTTACTGCAGCAGCAATCCTTGCCCAGGAGTGGTTTCCGCATACCTCTGTTTGGTTATGGACACTTATTTTTGCAGCTGGGGTATTAATTTCAAATTTGAGCTCTACCCGCACATTTGCAGAATCTGAGTTTTGGCTGTCATTTATTAAAGTCGCAACCGTACTCGTTTTCATCTTTTTAGGTTTTGCCTGTATTTTCGGCTTTATTCCATTTCAAGGCTATAGCTCTGCACCATTATTTAGCAACCTAACTGAACATGGCTGGCTGCCAAATGGCCTATTCCCTCTCTTTGCAACGCTGCTCATCGTAAACTTTGCTTTCAATGGTACAGAAATGATCGGTATTGCTGCAGGTGAAACTGAAAATCCAGAAAAAAATGTTCCCAAAGCCATTCATGCTGCCGTTTGGCGTCTTATGATTTTCTTTGTGGGAACAATCATTGTCATTAGTTCACTCTTAAGCTATAGCGATGCAGGCTTAAATGTAGGCGGCCATGGCGGTTTAAGCAGCAGCCCCTTTGTTTCTGTTTTTAACCTGATGGGTATTCCTTATGCAGAAGACATTATCCGCTTTGTGATTATTACCGCATTGCTCTCTACTGCAAACTCTGGTTTATATGCAGCATCACGTATGATGTGGGCGCTTTCTGCTCAAAAACAGCTGCCCCGCATCTTTTCTAAAGTCAATAAAGCAGGAGTTCCTGTTGTTGCCATTTGGGTCACGATGATTGGCGGCTTACCCGGCTTGCTCTCAGAGCAATTCGGTGCAGATGTGATTTTCAAAAACCTGATGGGCGTAGCAGCATTCACCATGGTCATTGTTTGGATGAGCATTTGCTGGAGTCAATTTAACTTCCGCCGCCAATGGCTCAAACAAGGCCATACCGCTGCTAAACTTAAATTCCGCACACCATGGTTCCCATTTGTTCCAATTGCAGGCTTCATTTGCTGTACTGCAACAGGCCTCAGTATGGCTGCCGACCCTGAAATGCTCTCAGGTTTTATCGGTTGCTTATTATTTATGGCTGCCTGTTACGTCAGTTACTATTGGTTATATCACAATAAAAATTAAGCCTTAGCTTTATGCATTGCAAAGCGCAGTCAAAATACTGCGCTTTGCGCTTTAAAACACTTAAACCGCGCGAAACCTTTCATTTTTTAATCAACCAATTCAATAAATTAAAAAAAATTGCTATTCTTATTTGACAGCTTTTTTAAAAATCCCTAATATAGCCATCACCTCGCAACGTCCCTATCGTCTAGAGGCCTAGGACATCGCCCTTTCACGGCGGTAACCGGGGTTCGAATCCCCGTAGGGACGCCATATATCACTCATGTGATTCATAAATAAAAATTATCTTATTCATAATTCAATTGCAGATTTTCTGTTTTTCTCTACAATACCCTGCTTCATCCCTATTTTTTTATTCATCCTATGCACTCATCTCCGAATGATGCTTCGCATCAGGGCAATTCTGCGCCTTTAAAACGCGCTATGAGTACTCGACATCTGGTTATGATTTCGCTTGGCGGCGCAATCGGTACAGGCCTATTTTTAGGGTCGGGTGAAGTCATTGCACAAACGGGGCCTGTAGGTGCCATTATTTCTTATTTCCTTGGCGGTATCATTGCTTATATGGTCATGCTCTGCCTTGGTGAACTTGCAGTACATATGCCAGAATCCGGTTCATTCGGCGCTTATGCAAAGCGCTATATTGGCCCAGGCACTGGCTACACTATCACTTGGCTGTATTGGCTGACATGGTCAGTGACTTTAGGGACCGAATTTACTGCCGCTGCATTACTCATGCAGGAATGGTTCCCAGACAGCTCTATGTGGATGTGGACGCTGATCTTTGGCGCTTTTGTATTTAGCTTAAATATGATTTCCACCAAATGGTTTGCAGAATCAGAGTTTTGGCTTGCTTTAGTTAAAGTCATTACTGTTGTTGCATTTATTTTGCTTGGCTTATTGGCTATTTTTGGCGTCATCAGCTACCAAGGCCAAGAAACTGCGCCGCTATTCAGCAATCTCACGGCACAAGGCTGGTTTCCAGAAGGCTTATTCCCCATCTTTGCCACCATGCTGATTGTAAACTTTGCATTCTCTGGCACAGAACTGATTGGTGTGGCTGCCGGTGAAACCAAAGATCCTGCAAAAAATGTTCCCAAAGCAATTAATACCGCAATTTTCCGCTTATTAATTTTCTTTGTCGGTACAATTATCGTTGTCACTTGCCTATTGCCGCATCAAGAAGCAGGTATCGGCGGTGACGGTGTCAGCAGCTCACCTTTTGTGGCAGTATTCCAGCACATTGGCATTCCATATGCTGAAGATGTAATTCGTTTCGTGATTATCACAGCATTACTTTCGGCTGCAAACTCTGGTTTATTTGCCGCATCACGCATGATGTGGTCACTGTCTTACAATAAGCAATTGCCTGCCGTTTTCGCAAAATTAAATTCACGCGGCATTCCTTATGTTGCTGTTATCGTCACAATGATTGGCGGTATGCCGGGTTTGCTTTCTGAGCAATTTGCGCCTGAAACGATTTTCACCAACTTGCTTGGAATTGCTGCCTTTACTATGGTTGTAGTTTGGATGAGCATCTGCTTAAGTCAATTCAACTTCCGCCGTCAATGGTATAAAGATGGCCACACCAAAGCAGAATTAGGCTTTGCCGCTCCGCTCTTTCCAATCGTACCTATTTTAGGTTTCATCTTTTGCTTTATTACTTGTATGAGTATGGTCTTTGACCCATCTATGCGTATCAGCTTCTTTGGCTGTTTAGCATTTATTGCTGCCTGTTATGCCAGCTACTATACGTTTTATCACAACAAGTCTTAATCAGCAGTTATACGCTAAAGAAGTCAAATGACAATTTAGCAGCAAATTAGAGCAGCTTAGGCTGCTCTTTTTTATGTATAACTAATTTATGTTCATCTCAGATTGGCGCTAGATGAAAATATTATTTATACATGGCATGAACCAGCAGCAATACACAGCCAAAACATTAGAACAGCACTGGCTGCACATTTTCCAGCAGGGGCTAAATAATGCTCAGAGCACACTTCGCGCTCAAGAGTTAAATATCCGCTTTGCTTTTTATGGCGATTTATTGCAAAAACACCGCTTAGCCAATACTTTGGACTTAAATACGCTGCTGCCAAAAAGTTTTGCACAGCATTTCCCTTTACATTTGCACCCGCATTTAACAGGCAAAATGCATGATCAGGACTTCATCCCTTTCCTGCTGCATGACAGCGCTGCTCAAACGCTGCCCTTTTCTGAAAAATTAGCCTTATTTACTGCACTCAGCAAAGACATGATCTTTAAAGAATTGTCTATTCTGCTCAATCATTTTCCTAAATTACATGATGCACTGATTCACCGCTTTTTAATTGAAACCTATCTGTATTTATCCAACGAATGTTTTACCCAAGAAGTGCATGCGCGGATTTTACAGACTTTAGACCGTCATGAACCGCACATTGTGGTTGCACATTCGCTTGGAACGATCATCGCCTACAATCTGCTGTATGCACATCCCGAATTTGCCATTCAGGACCTGATCACGCTTGGTTCACCGCTGGTATTCCGTGTCATTCAAGACAAAATTCAGCATCCGATCCGCAGGCCTGCCGGTATTTCAGGCAATTGGATCAACTTCTATTCATCTGATGATTTTTTAACAGCTTTCCCGCTCTCCGAGCCGCCATTTAACTTTCAGCCCGCGATCATTAACCGCCAAATTCAAACCTTTGCAGCACAGCCCCATGAAATTATGGGCTATCTGCAGCATCCAGATGTTATCCACGAAATCTTATCCGCCTTAGAAAAACGGTAAATTTCGCCTATTATTTCCGCATATCTAAAAATTACGCGCACAAATTATCCAGTTGTTAAAATTTTATGATTTTATTTTAGAAATGCGTTTGACACCCCCCTATTTTCACCCTATTATACGCCCACCTCTGAAACGTCCCTATCGTCTAGAGGCCTAGGACATCGCCCTTTCACGGCGGTAACCGGGGTTCGAATCCCCGTAGGGACGCCAATTTTCAGAAGTACATTTTATTAAGTCCCTATCGTCTAGAGGCCTAGGACATCGCCCTTTCACGGCGGTAACCGGGGTTCGAATCCCCGTAGGGACGCCATTACTTCTAACAGAAAGTAGCGGTTTTAAAATATAACTTCTGTACTGTCCCTATCGTCTAGAGGCCTAGGACATCGCCCTTTCACGGCGGTAACCGGGGTTCGAATCCCCGTAGGGACGCCATATTCAGGATGGCAACATCTTATAAAAAAGCCCAAGCATGATGACTTGGGCTTTTTTATTGTTTGCTCATTTTATAAATACAATGCTTTTCAAAATACTTGCCGTATAGATGCAGATCAAAAACACTTCATCTGCTATATTCAGCAATATAAAATTTATTCAAAAAATACTGCATGCAAAATAGTACGCTTCAGCTTTTTCATAAAACCAACTCACGCTCACAACGTATCATTTGGCTTTTTGAAGAATTACAGCTTCCCTATGAACTTTGTTTTGAGCAGCAGCTTAATACTGCACAATCTGCAGTCACCCAAAAATATCCCACAGTAAAAATTAGCAATACAAAGTCTACTTTTGAGCTGACAGAAAGCAGCGCTATCGCAGAGTATTTTTGCCAAAAAGAACAGCGGCTAATAATTTCACCTGAACATAAAAATTTTAGCAATTACTGTTTATACAAAAACTTTGCAGATGCCAGCTTTATGCCTAATTTAGCGCTGAAACAAGTGTTCAGCCAAATTGTGCAAAATACCCCTTGGCCTGTTCGCTTTATCAGTTTGGCTTTTAAAGCAGCATTTAACAAAGCCTATCTAAACCCTGAACTGCAACGCCAGCTGCAGCATCTTGAACAGCATTTGCAGCTGCATCCTTGGCTCGCGGGCAATGACTTCAGTACTGCTGATCTTCTGCTATGGTTTCCGCTCTATGCCTGCCAATATGCTGCGCCTCAGTTCCAACAATATGACGCTTTAAACCGTTATTTAAGGCAAATAGAGAGCAGACCCGCCTTCCAGCAAGCGTGCGCCAAAGGACAATGGTCTGCTCAAGAGTTTCAGCGCTATTGGCAAATAACCCAATAAAAGCAAAAATGATGCAGTTAAGCCGATTTACGTGAATTCACGCGGCCTTTAATCACGGCGGTTAAATTGCCTTTTAAATAATTAAAGAACACTTTTAATGGCGACAGTTTAGGATTTGGCTGTTTGCCCTCGCCAATCGATTTAAATTGCGCTGCATACCAAATAATTTCCATAATCGCCATTTTATCAACCATCGGAATGCCAGTTTTAATTTTGTCGACACCATAACGTACATCCTGACCTGCAATTAAGCGGTCTGCCAGTGCGGGTTCCACCGCAAATGGACGTGCAATACCGATAAATTCGCAAGCGCCACTATCCAATGCTGCATTCATACCTTCAACGGTACGGAAACCGCCTGTCACCATGAGATGACATTTCACTTCTTTACGGATTTTTGCCGCAAAATCCAAGAAATAGGCTTCACGGGCAATGGTCGAAGCTTTGCGTTTCTCTTCTTTTGCACCAGCCATGGCTGGCGCTTCATAGGTGCCGCCAGACACTTCAATCAAATCAATACCCGCTGCATCAATGGCTTTAAATACCGTGACCACGTCTTCTTCAGTAATGCCGCCGCGCTGAAAATCGGCTGAATTGAGCTTTACCGAAATAATAAAATTGTCAGATGTTGCTGCACGTACAGCTTTATAGGCTTCAAGCAAGAAGCGCATACGGTTTTCAATTGAACCGCCCCATTGGTCGGTACGCTGATTGGTCAGTGGCGACAAAAACTGGCTGATGAGATAGCCATGTGCACCATGCAGCTGCACGCCTTCAAATCCGGCTTTTTCACAAACCGCTGCTGCTGTAGCAAAACGCTGAATAATGTCTAAAATTTCCTCTTCACGCAGTGCGCGCGGCGTGCCAAAAGTCGTCGCTAGCATTGGGCTGAATGCAACCGCTGACGGTGCGACGGTTTCTTTATTTAAGCCCTTCGGACACTGACGCCCCGGATGTGACAGCTGCACCAATTGCACCATGCCGTATTTTTTACCGACATCAGCCCATTGCTTGAGTAAAGCTAAATCCCGTTCAGATTCAACCCCAACCACGCCCGGTTCATTTTTAGCGCGCAAATCTACCATCACGTTGCCGGTAATTGCACAGCCTAAACCGCCCTTAGCCCAGGCCTCATACAAACCAAAATGCAGATGGTTTGGCTGTCCTGCCGTATTGGCCAGCGCTTCGCTCATTGCGCCTTTAATAATGCGGTTTTTAAACTGTGTACTGCGGATCTGTATCGATTCGGCAAGATGGCTCATGTTGTTATATCCATTATTTTTAATTGACATCTTTACTCTAATGACATTTATCTGCACGTCAATAGCAGTTAGACAATTTATATTGTCACTTTAGGTAAAACCAGTATCAATACTGGCTGGCAGCAATCAATTTCTGCGTATACTCCGCCTGCGGATGTGCAAATAACTGGTCGGTATCTTGAAATTCAAACACTTGCGCATGACGCAGCACCAGCACTTTTTGGCATAGCGCTTTCACCACTTGCAAGTCATGACTGATGAACAAATAGCTCATACCCGTTTCTTGCTGCAAACGGCGCAGCAATTTTACAATCGCACGCTGTGTAGTACGGTCCAATGCCGAAGTCGGCTCATCCATAATCAATACTTTCGGCTGCAGCACCAACGCCCGCGCTAACGCAATACGCTGACGCTGACCGCCTGACAGTTCATGTGGATAGCGCTGTTTAAAACTGACTGGTAATTCCACCTGCTGCAAAGCGGCCTCAATTTTCGCGCTGATTTCTGCCGCTGAAAGTTTTTTTAAGGCCAAGCCTTCACCAATAGTTTGCTCGACATTCAAACGCGGGTTTAAGCTGCTGAACGGATCTTGAAACACGATTTGAAAATCACTGCGTAAAAGCCTCAGCTGCTTTTCATTCAACTGATTCAAATCTTGTCCTTGCAACAGGATTTGGCCTTCACTGTCAATCAAACGCGAAACAGCCAAAGCCAAGGAGCTTTTACCCGAACCGCTTTCACCCACAATGCCGATAGACTGACCTTGCTGCAGCGCCATGCTCAAAGGCTCAACCGCCACAAAGTAATCTTTAATACGGTTCAATAAACCCTGCTTGATCGGAAATCTGACGCCTAAATTTTCCAACTGCAGCAGCACAGGCTGAGTTTCAAGCTTTAGCGCTTCACCAAAATCATGATTCAGCAAATTCCGAGTATAGTCCTGCTCAGGCGCAGCAAAAATCTGCTGTACACCGCCCTGTTCAACAGCCTCACCTTTATGCATCACAATCACTTGATCGGCATATTTACGCACTAGATTCAAGTCATGACTGATCAAGATCATCGCCATCTTACGGCTTTGCTGCAGTTCCTTGAGCAGATTGAGAATCTGTGCCTGCAAGGTCACATCCAATGCAGTAGTCGGTTCATCGGCAATCAGAATCTCAGGGTCCAGCGCCAAAGCCATCGCAATCATCACCCGCTGGCGCTGACCGCCAGACAATTCATGCGGATAGCGCTTTAATTTTTCTTCAGGCTCAGGAATACCGACATCTTGCAGCAACTGAATCACTCGTTCTCGGGTTTTGGCCTTCGACCAGCCGCGCAGCAGCAGGCTTTCACCGATAATTTTTTCTACACGGTGCAGCGGATTCAGCGCCGTCATCGGCTCCTGAAAAATCATCGCAATTTTTTCACCGCGGATTTGGCGCAATCCTGCGGGATTCATCGCCAGCAGGTTTTGCCCGTTCAGCAGCGCTTGTCCTGTGACCTGTAGATTTTTCGGTAATAGCCCCAATACCGCCAGACTGCTGATGGATTTTCCAGAACCGCTTTCACCGACAATCGCCAGTGTTTCACCCGCCTGCAGATCAAAACTCAAGGCCTGAACCAAAGCCTGTTCTTCATGTTGAATATGCAGCTGACTCACTGACAAGGTTGAATGCTGCACTGTATTTTGTGGCATGTTATTGACGTCTTGGATCGAATGCATCACGCGCCGCCTCCCCAATATAAATCAGCAATGACAGCACAATTGCCAAAGTGAAAAAGCCTGACAGCGCCAGCCACGGCGCATTTAAGTTATTTTTACCCTGCAGCAGCAGCTCACCCAAAGATGCCGCATCTGGCGGTAAACCATAACCTAAAAAGTCCAAAGCTGTTAAAGCGGTAATATTGGCGGTCAGCATAAACGGCAGCTGTGACAAACTTGAACTCATGGCATTGGGCAAAATATGCCGGAAAATAATCGCACGATCCGACACACCCAAACTGCGCGCCGCGCGTACATAGTCAAAATTCCGCGCGCGCAGAAATTCTGCACGGACTAGCCCCACCAATGCTGTCCAGCCAAACAGCAGCATAATCACAAACAGCCAATACACGCTTGGGGTAAACATGCTGACCAAAATCATCACCATGAACAGCATCGGCAGGCCACCCCAAACTTCTAAAATGCGCTGTCCAATCAGGTCAATCCAACCGCCATAATAGCCCTGCACTGCGCCGACAATAATACCAAGCACCGCCGAAGCCAGCGTCAAAGCAAAACCAAACAGCAATGACACCCGCAAACCATATAAAATACGCGCCAAAACATCACGGCCTTGATCATCGGTGCCTAGCCAGTTTTGCGCAGTCGGCGCGGACGGCACCGGCACGGCCAATTCCAAATTCGGTGTTTGATAAGAAAAATGATTGATCGGCCACAGCGCCCAACCTTTGTTATCAATCAGCTGCTGCACCGCAGGGTCTTTATAATCGGCTTCAGTTTCAAATACACCACCAAACGCAGTTTCAGGGTAGCTTTTAAATGCCGGCACATACAGGCTGCTGCCGTATTTCACTAGCAGTGGCTTATCATTGGCAATCAGTTCTGCACCAAGCGACAGCACAAAAATCACGGCAAAAATAATAAAACAGCCAAAACCGAGCTTATTTTGCTTAAAGCGCTTTAACCGCGCCTGCATCATTGGGGACATTATTTTGCTCCCCGTGATTCAAAGTTAATGCGCGGGTCAATCACCTGATACAGCACATCACTAATTAAACGCAGAATCAGCCCTAACAGCGTGAAAATAAATAAAGTACCAAAAATCACTGGATAATCGCGCTGCACAATGGCCTCAAAACCCAACAGACCTAAGCCGTCCAAATTGAAAATAATCTCAATAAATAAATTGCCCACAAAGAAGATACCAATTAATGCTTCAGGCAAACCTGCAATGACAATCAGCATGGCGTTGCGGAACACATGACCATAGAGCACACGCGACTCGGTTAAACCTTTGGAGCGTGCTGCCAGTACATACTGCTTATTTAGCTCTTCCATAAAGGAATATTTGGTTAAGTAGGTCAGTCCTGCGAAGCCGCCAATCACCATGGCCAACAGCGGTAAGGTCATATGCCAGAAATAATCAGTGATTTTGCCCCATAGACTGAGTTCAGCAAAATTTTCCGACACCAAACCCTGCAGCGGAAACCACTGAAAATAGGAGCCACCTGCAAAAAATACAATCAGCAAAATGGCAAAAGCAAAGGCTGGAATGGCATAACCCACTGCGAGCAACATCGACGTGGCTTTATCAAACAGCAGACCATGCTGACGGGCTTTTTTGATGCCCAGTGGAATCGACACCAAATAAATCAGTAGTGTGCTCCATAACCCCAAAGATAACGAAACTGGCAATTTTTCCCAAAGCAATTGAGTTACAGGCTTATCTTTAAAGAAACTGGTACCAAAATCTAAAGTGGCATAGCCTTTCAGCATGTGCCAAAAACGGATATGGGCCGGCTGATCAAAACCATATTGTGCTTCAATCTTTTGCACCATCTCGTCACTGAGACCTTTGGCGCCTTGATACTTGCTGCCGCCTTGCGCAGTTTCCCCGCCGCCCGCGGTTCCCATGCCCTGAAAAGCTTCGGCCTGCTGAATCGCCTGTTCCACTGGCCCGCCCGGTGCAATCTGAATAACGATGAAGTTAATCAGCAGAATCACCAACAGTGTGGGGATAATCAGCAGCAGACGTTTTAAAATATAGGTGCCCATCATTATTATCCTTATGCTTTGGGCTTATTGCTTACGCAAATAGCTGGTGACTTTCTGCGCTTGTGCGGGATCGCTCCACCAGTAGTCAATACCGGTAGACAGTTTCGGCTTCACGGCTGGCTGTTTATACATATTCCAATAGGCCAGCCAGTTTTCTCCCTTGCCATAGGTCGGGATTTGATAATAGCCTGCCCGCAGCAAACGGTCTAAAGCGCGCGTACGAATGACCAAAGCCTGCCGGTCTGGCGCACGAATCACCTGCTCAACCACCGCATCAATTACGGGATTTTTAATGCCGGCATAGTTATAATTGCCGGGCTGATCCGCCGATGCGCTGCCCCAAAACTGTGCCTGTTCATTGCCCGGACTTAAGGATTGCGGCATCACGCTGGTGGTCATATCAAAATCTTTGCTGCGCATACGCTCGATGTATTGCGGCACATCCACTTGACGGATATTCACCTGTATGCCCAAACGCTTCATATTGCGCACAAAGGGCATCAAAGTACGCTGCAAACCTTCCTGATGAATCAAAAATTCAATTTGAATCGGCTGGCCTTTTTTGTCCAGTAGCTGACCATTTTTATATTTGTAGCCCGCATTGAGCAGCAGCTGACGTGCCGTCAGCAGGTTATTGCGGTTAAATCCGCTGGCATCGGAAACCGGATACTTCCAGTTTTTCAATACGCCTATACGCTGCACAGAATCCAATTTCGGCAGCAGCGGTTTCAGCACAGCCAGCTCTGCGGCGGAAGGCGTGCCTTTGGCTTCCAATTCACTGTTGGCAAAATAACTTTGCAAACGGGTATATTGCCCATAAAACAGCGCTTTATTCTGCCATTCAAAATCATAGGCATAGGTCAGCGCCTGACGCAGACGGATATCCTGAAATGGATTACGGCGCGTATTAAAGACAAAACTTTGCGTAGCAATCGGATTACTGTGCTTAAAACGGTATTTCACCACCATACCGGCTTTGACCGCAGGGAAATTATATTCTGTCACCCATTTGCGCGCAGTGTATTCTTCATGCAGAGTATATTGCCCAGACTTAAAGCCCTCGAAGGCAATGTCTAAACTGCGGTAATACACATATTTCAAGCGGTCAAAGTTATAGCGGCCTTTGTTGACGGGCAAATCTTTGCCCCAATAATTGGGATTGCGTTTATAACTGAGACTGCGCCCCGCATCAATGCGGTCTAGCAAATAAGGCCCTGATCCCAAGATCGGCTGCATGGTCACACGGGTAAAGTCTTTTTTGGCCCAGTCTTTTTTCGAATAGATTGGCAACTGTGACAAAATCAGCGGCATTTCCGCATTGTTGTCCGACTTAAAGCTCATTTTCACTTGATGCTTGGAAAGCACTTCCGTTTTCGCCAAATCCGCCAGATACATTTGCAGCCCCGGATTAGATTTGGTCTGGTAAGCGTCAAAACTGAATTTGACATCTTCCGCTGTCACAGGTGAACCGTCACTGAATTTCGCTTTCGGGTTCAAATGAAAGATCACAAAAGAGGTTTTTTGAGGATCAAAGGTGGCTTTTTCAGCCAAGAGCGGATACATCACGCCCGGCTCATTTAAAGAGCTGCTCATCAACGAGTCAAATAAATAATTTACCCCATCCGCAGCGCTGCCTTTGCCATTCATACTATTTAAGTTATCAAATGTGCCATTGCTGGCTGTACTTAAATAACCGCCTTTAGGCGCCTGAGCATTTGCATAGGGCATTACAGCACTGCGGGCGTACTGCGGCGCACTATGAATAGCAATATATGGTGTGGTCTGAACAGCAGACCAGCCCGCCTGTGCATAAACGGCCACCCCGAAAGCCAAGCACATTGGCTTGGCTTGAGTAAAGATCCTTTTCACGCGGCTCCCTTGCTTTGTGATTTATATTTTTAAGTATTAATTTGGCACTCTAATCACATCGCCAATCCGCAGCTGTGCAGAAGGCTTCAAATTATTCATTTCAGCCAGTGCGTCTCTTTCTACACCGTAACGGCTGGCAAGGCCAATCAAGGTATCGCCGCGCTTAATGCGGTACTCTGTCACTAACTTAGGGACATTAATTTTTTGCCCCACACGTAAGCCAGCTTTGGCGCTTAAGTTATTCATTGCCGCCAGCTCTGCAGCTGGCATACCATAACGGCTTGAAATTGCATGCAAAGACTCGCCTGAACTAACAGTATAGCTTTCTGTATTGCCGCTGTACGAACTTGATACTGCAGATTTAACCATTTTTTCCGCTTCAGCCTTCGGCACATCGCCATCAATTTTTAAGCGCTGGCCTACACGTAATGCGCTGCTGCGCGATAAGCCATTCAAGTCAGCAACATAGCCAATCTGAAGTTTATATTTTTGCGCAATGGAAGACAGTGTTTCACCTGCACGGACAGTATGCGTATCTGATGGCTCACCATTGCTGACACGGGTATCCGCTTTAACCTCATTACGGCTTTCAGATTTTACTGCTGCAGGCTCACCTGTCAGCTGCAAACGCTGGCCTACGCGTAATGACGCGGTACGGCTCATGCCATTCAAATTCGCAATATCATCAATACTCATGTCAAAACGGTTTGCTATTGCCGTTAAGCTGTCACCCGGCTGCACAACATACTGTTCTGGCGCTTTACTTACAGCGGGCACTTTCAAACTTTGACCAATACGCAGGCCAGTATTTGCAGAAATATTATTTAAATCCGCCAATTCAGACACACTGATTTTAGACTGGCTCGCAACGCTATATAGCGTATCGCCACGCTGTACGCTGTAGCTTTCTGTTTTATAGCTAGGCGCTGCTTTAATATCTGTTTTCAATTCTGATTTAGCCGGCGATGCAGGCGCATCATTCACTTCATTTAACGGCACCTGAATCTTCTGACCAACCATCAAACTGCTGCCTGCATTCAAGCCCGCTGTTAAATCTGCCAGCTCCTGATTAGACAATGCATAACGGTCTGCTATCAGCTTTAAGTATTCGCCGCGTTTAACCGTATATGTTTTCGTTGCTGCTTTGACCGTTTTTTCAGCCGCTGCTTTTTTAGCGTCTGCATCAGCTTTGGCTTGCAGTTGTTTTGCCTTAGATGCGGGCGTTTCTTTCAAGCTCAGCTTTTGACCTACCAACAAACCGCTGCTGGTCTCTAAACCATTTAAATCCGCCAGCTGTTTTACAGTGAGGCCAAATTGACTTGCAACCCCAGTTAAGCTGTCATTGGCTTTCACCACATAGCTTTCTGGCTGCTTCGCTTTTACCTCTTCTTGCACAACGGGTTTTGCGTCATATAAATAAATGGCCGTGCCGACATACAGCTTCGACTCAGCATCCATTTGGTTCCACTTCGCCACGTCACGCCAGTTCACGCCATTTTTCATCGCAATCACGGCTAAGGTGTCGCCCGCTTGTACTGTATAAGTGCTGCGTTTTCCTTTCGGCGCGACAACTACAACTTCAGAGTCTGTTTGAATGACGTTTTTGCCTTGATTACGCTTAGCTTCCTCTGAATCTGAAGTTGTGCTTTCCGCTACGCTTTTCGGATAAGCAAAGCCCTTCGTCAGCTCTTTGCCTTGCTGTTCTGCTACAGACAAACTGGTCTGAATTGCAGTCAATTTAATTTTACCGTCATACGGATCAACAATTTCAGTACCGCTTGGCGCTAAAGCTTTCAACTCTTGAACCACCTCATCCTGTTCAGCTTTGCTGGCTACAGGTTTCAGCACTTCATCCACAGTTTGCGTTTTGCCTTCTGCCTGAATAGCCGTCATGATTTGCTCACGCTCTTTCGCGCTGACTGGCGGCTCAACTGTCACTTTGCTGGCAACAGGAGTTGTTGGCGTTACTGCGACTGGAATACGCGGCGCACTTGGAATATCACTATTCGATGCAAATGCAGCCAAGGCCGAAGAACCTTTAGGCGTCATGCTTAATGGACGGCTTGGCGCAGATGCCGCAGCAGTCACTGCAGGCTTTTCAGCGGCTTGAACTGGTGTTTTTACCGTTGCAGCAATAACTGGCGGAGTAACTTTAGACGGCGCAATCGTCTTGCTGTTCATTTCTGGCGGCGCAGCTTTAGACGGCGAAACCGTCACATTATTTTTAGGCAAGTTTGAATTAGACGACGCCCATAAACCGCTTGCAGACTGCATTTTTTTCAGACGTTCATCTACAGATGGGCTGATATCCGCTGGAATCAAAATCTTCATTGGGCTTGCAGTATCAATAAAGTCTGTGCGGTGACCTGGGTTCAGCGCATATAGCTCTGCACGGCTTAAACCTGTAATCGAAGAAATATCATTTAAATTGGCAGCGCCAACCATCACTTCTCTAAAGTGAGGACGGTTAGCAATTGGCGGCAAACTGACACCATATGCATTTGGATTTTTAATAATTTGCGCTACCGCCAAGAAACGGGGCACATAATTCATTGTTTCTTGCGGCAGTTTTAAAGACCAATAATCTGTCGGCAAGCCTGCAGCGCGGTTACGGTTAATTGCCTGCTGAATACGTCCCGGGCCTGCGTTATATGCCGCAAGCGCCAGCTCCCATGAACCGAACTGATTATACAGACTGCCTAAAAATTCATATGCAGCGCGTGTCGATTCAACAACATCGCGGCGGCCGTCATATTGAGAGGTTTGCTTTAAGCCATAAATACGGCCTGTGCTTGGAATAAACTGCCATAAGCCAGCTGCGGCTGCGCTGGATGTTGCTGCAGGGTCATACGAACTTTCAATCACAGGAAGCAAAGCCAATTCCGTCGGCAGACCGCGGCGTTCCGCTTCTTTGACCGTATGAAATAAATAACGAGATGCACGGGCGCTCAGACGCTCAATATACGGCTGACGTGAAATAAACCAGCCGCGCTGCGCTTCAATGCGCGGATCCCAATGATTTAAATCCATTTTAAAGCCCACTGTCATGCGTTTCCACACATCACCGTGTTTCAGCACCAGCAGGCGGTCGCCTTCTACTGCACGCATATCGGTCGCAGAAAGCAAGTCTTCCAAACCATCCAAACTGTCTGCGCCCATCAGACCTGATGAACCAACCATTTTTGACTTCGATGCTTGAGTTGCGCTGGACGATGAAGAGCAGCCCGTTAAGCCTAAAGCAATAACCGCTGATCCTAAAATTGTCATTTTAAATAAGGCAGGCAAAGCAGGCTGACACCAGTTCTTGGTTGGTTTATACATAAAAATATCCAAACAGCTCGTATAAAATTTATTTTTTAGATATGCCATTGTAGTGAAGCGGGACGCAGACACAAGGCAGTAATTTAACGCTATTTAGGTATAAATGTTACAAGAAATTAAAAAATAACGCTGAACTAGCGCGCTCAGATGTATTTGCGTTATACAATAGTCCATTCTGTTTGATAATTTTAGTTTGGATGCAGTTTTATGGCTCAAACAATTACGCTTTATGTAGATGGCGCTTGTAAAGGCAACCCCGGATTAGGGGGTTGGGGCGCATATATTTTAAGCGAAGGCCAAGAGCAGAGAATTTGCGGCGGAGAGGCTGAAACCACCAACAACCGCATGGAGCTGACTGCGGCCATTGAAGGCATTAAACACTGCCCTGCAGATGCCAAACTGATTATCTGGACTGATTCCAACTATGTAAAACAAGGCATTACCGAATGGATTCATGGCTGGAAAAAGAAAAACTGGAAAGATGTTAAAAATCCAGATTTATGGAAGCTGCTGGATGCAACCTGCCAAGGCCGTGAAATTGAATGGAACTGGATTAAAGGCCACGCTGGGCATGCCGGCAATGAAATGGCTGACCAGCTGGCAAACCAAGGTGTGGAAGAAACATTAAAAAGAATCAATGGCGGTCAAACTGATGAGCTTAAAAAAAAAGTTGAATCAGACTGGCTGTTAAACGATCCTTTTGGCTTAGATACAGCTGAAGATGAAGAACTAGAAGAAGATGAGTTTACTGAAGAAGACAGCAGCATCTTAGAAGAAGAAAAAGCAATGCCTGAACAGACTGAAATACAAAGCGCAGCAGCCCCTCTGCCAGCGGCGGAAGAAAAGGAGCATACGGCGGTTATCGCAAATGCTTCAGCTTCTGTGATTCTGCCCGCTGAAATTATGCACCCTATGGTCATTGTGACTCCGCCGACGGTTGAAGCCCATGGCCCGCGCCAGCTGATTCTAGATACAGAAACCACAGGTTTCTACTATCAGGACGGCGACCGCATCATTGAGGTAGGCGCGATTGAAATGATCAACCGAAAACTGACCGGCAGCTCAATTCATATTTACATTAACCCAAAGAAACCCGTTGGCGACTCTGAAAATGTCCATGGCATCAGCGATGATTTCTTAAAAGACAAGCCGCTATATGCAGAAATTGCTAAACCGCTGTTTGAATATCTAAAAGGCGCAGAAATTATTGCGCATAATGCAAGCTTCGACATGAACTTCTTAGATATGGAATTCAAACGCGCAGGCTACCCTGCACTGTCTGAAGTCTGTGAAGTGACCGATACTTTAGCGATGGCTAAGGCCAAGCACCCCGGCCAGAAAAACTCACTTGATGCACTGAGCCGCCGCTATGAAATTGTACAGCGCGACCGTACTTTCCACGGCGCTTTGCTTGATGCCGAAATTCTGTCCGATGTCTACTTAGCCATGACAGGCGGTCAGGTTTCCTTTGATATGGATGCCCTGACACACAGCGAAACAGAACAAAATTCCGGCTCACGCCAAAGCATACAAATTGAACTGCCGATAATCATGCCAAGCGCTGAAGAACTAGAAGCACATGAGAAATGGGTCAAACAATTCGAAGAAAAACATGGAACACCTTGCCTTTTTGCAAAATAAAAACTAAATTTCATTTTGGATTTAGTATTTAAACATTCATAACTTACGTTATAGTTGAATATAAAAGATGGTCCGCCGTTCAGGCGGTTCACAAACAAGATAAAACACTTGGAAAGGTGCAGATTTATGTCTTACCAAACCTCAATACATTTTGATCCAACAGCGTTGCTGATAATAAAAAATGAGGTTGACAACTCGATCAAATTGGTCGAATCAGCTGTCAGCACCTTAGTCGAAGATCAAACACTGCCATTCGGCATTGATGATGCCCTGACTCAATTTGAACAATGCGCTCAAGTGCTTGCTCTGATTGACATGGCAAGCTTGGCTAAAATCGCTCAATATTCAGCAGAGCTGATGCGCAAGATCATGGGGAATCCTGCGGCGATTGAAACAACTGACGTTATTGCGCTCAGCGAAGGCACAACCATGCTGAAGCGCTATATCGAATTTATTTGCTTGCGCGAAGTAAAAATTCCGCAGTTCCTGCTGGACACGCTGAACCGCTTAGAAATTTCTCTAGGCAAGCCAATTACGTCCGAAGGCCAACACATCGAACCCCTGCTGGACTGCATCACGCCTGATTTCAGCTTGCCTCAAGCGCCTGCGCTAGAGAAATCAAAATATGTGCACCGCCTTTATAAGCTGTCATTAAATAAATTGATCAAGCAAGAAGAAACCGAAATGGATCTTCAAGCGATCAAACTTGTTGGCGCATATTTAGCAGGCCTTTCAGAAAAGCATGCTTCTAAGCAGTATTGGAACTTGGTTTTTGTCGCCTTTAACCAAATTGATCAGCTGCTGATTAATGAGCCCCGCCTGCGCACTTTGATCAGCATTGAACGCAGCATGGCGCAATACTTCAGCTCGCCTGAACGCTTCAAAGCAGGCATCACTGAATTATCGAATGTACTGAGCCTTTGCATCAGCCAAGAAGATGAAGTCGCACAGCACATCCGCGGCAAATTAAATATTGGCGAAGACCTGCTGACAGACATGCAGATTCAAGTCTTCAGCCGTCATCTATACGGCCCTGACTTTGGCACGATGCATACCATCAGCGACCTTGTGACCACTGAAATGGCGCAAATCCGCAATGACATCGAGTTCAACTACCAAAACATGTCGCCAGAAAAAACGCAGGAACTTAAAACAAAATTGCTAGAGCTTGCGAATATTTTCAAAGTCCTCAACCTAAATGAAGCGCATAATGACTTGGCCCGCCAAGCGGCTTCTTTAAGCCAAGGCGATATTTTGAAAGATGAAAGCTTTGCTCAGCAGCTGATGAACTGCATCTTGTCTGCAATGAACTCGATTGGCGTATTAGAACGTCACCATACTTCCAGCCGTCTGCAGCTGCGCGTGAACAATATGAATATTTCACTCGACCGCTTAGACGAAGCGCATGAAGTTTTGCTGAATGAAACTAAATCACTGATTGACAGCGCAAGCGGCACATTAGTGCAATATGTGCAGAACAATGATTTAGCTGCACTTGCGCCAGTTGCAACACAGCTGCGTGAAGTCGGCGGCGCTATGCTGTTCTTAAATGCAGAAGCAGGTCAGCAAGCACTGAACCGCAGCGCCCAGTTCCTGCAAGCAAGTGTCGAATCATCTACAGCGATTGACCCTGCAGATATCAACCGTTTGCTGGACAGCCTTGCAAGCGCAGACATGCTGATTGACAATTTAAAAGGCAAACAGCCTGTTATGCACGCCATGTTTCAGGTAGCATTGCAAAGCAGTGAGAAACTAAAAGCCGTTGCCTAATGTCAAACCTATCGCTTGCCTATATTTTTAAACAGCAGCAGCTGCTGGTCGATGAACAATTTCAGCTTCCTCGAATAGAAAGCATCGCAAGCGATCTGGTGGTTCAATCGGGTGATCAAGTGATTGCCCGTGATTTGCTTGACGATGAAATCATTCCTGACGGTTTGCAGCTGGTGCCTTTACGCCAGCTGCTGCAAATTTGGAATGTTCAGCAATTTGAGCAAGCCAGCCGTGCGATTCAGCTTTTGGAGTGGCGCCGCAATCATAAATTCTGCAGTCACTGCGGCCATAAAACCGAAGTGCACCGTACTGAATATGCCATGGTCTGCCCTGCTTGCGGTTATCATCAATATCCTCGCGTCAACCCATGTGTCATCACAGTCATTACCCGCGGTGAAGATGAAATTTTGCTTGCAAAAAATGCGAAAAATACCCGCGGTATGTATGGCCTGATAGCAGGTTTTGTTGAGGTTGGCGAAACCTTAGAAGAAGCGGTACGCCGTGAAACTGAAGAAGAAGTTGGACTTCAAGTGAAGAATATTCAATATCTTGCTAGCCAGCCTTGGCCCTTCCCAAGTAATTTAATGATTGCATTTAAAGCAGAATATGCCTCTGGTGAACTCTGCCTGCAGCCTGAAGAAATCAGTGATGCAGACTTTTTCAAGTTTGATCAGCTGCCTGAGATCCCATTTAAAGGCAGCATTGCCCACGCCATGATTATGCACGTCATTCATGGCACACCTGCTGCGGATGACACTAAAGCTTGGCTTTAAATTTTACAAATAAAAAACCGCCGATTGAATCGGCGGTTTTTTATTGCCTTTACGCTATTTCAAAGCATCGTCCAAAGCCTGCATAATTTGCGCTTTGGTGCTGAAAAAACGGCTGAAAATACTGGATACTGAACCAATCATCGTAATATGCCCGACACGCGGTATTTGAATTACTTGGCTGTGATTACCCAGTGACAGCAGCTTTTCATTCAAATCTGTACTATTGCTTAGCCCAACAATATTATCTTGATCTGCAGTAAACAGATAATGCTTGATGCTGTTTTGCTCTAAGAAGTAATACGGCATGACCTGCTGGTATGGCACCGTCTGATCAAAAGCATCAGCGCATAGCGGATCACCTTTATAATCAAAATGATATGGGCCAGCCAAGCCAATAATTGCACGGATACTGCTTCTGCTTTGCAAAACATACGGCTGCGGGTGATACAGCGCCGACATGATATTAAATGCGCCGGCAGAATGCCCCATCAGTACAATATTTTCAGCAGAAATATGCAGTTTCTGCTGAGATTGATTTAAGTAATTCAATGCCAGCGTTAGATCATCTATCGAGCTAGGAAAAATATGTTCAGGCGCTAAATGATAGTTAATAACCGCAACATTAAAGCCTTCTTTGGCAAAAGCTTCACCAATAAAGGCATATTCCTTTTTATCGCCATGCATCCAAGCGCCGCCATGTACAAACACCAGCAAAGGCTGGCTGTCACGCAGCTTCACTGAACGGTACAAATCTAAACGCTGACGCGCCTTCAAACCGTAAGCCACGTTTGCCTGCAAGCTATAACTCTGCTTAGGCGTAAGACGGTTTAAAGCATAGCTGCCAAAATCATATATGCGAAAATCCCGATATAGAGATTTCGCAATCTGAGTCTGTTTTTGCAGCTGCGCTTTTAAACGCTCTAAATTTTGCTGCATCAATTTAAGGGGCATTTGGTTCCACAGTATCTGGGTCAATAGCAACTGGTGTTTGGGCCTGCGGTACAGCATTCAAAGCGGGTGCAGTCAATGATGACGGCTGTCCATTCGCAGAATTGAGTTCAATGTTATCCACCAAAGTGACAATTTTAGTAATATTGCCAACTTGCTGCAGCACTTGATTCAAATCATTAATTTCAGCCGTATTTAAACGGCCCATCACATACAGCACCGCATTTTCAGTATGTACATGAACTTTGCTTTCAGAAACCACTGGCGCTTTCATCAGCAAAGCGCGGGTATTCGCAGTTACTGCTGTATCCTGCATAATCGTGCCATAGCTGATCTGATCGCCGATACTGATAAAGTTATGCACATTTTTAACATCGCTCATGGCTCTGACATTATCTTCCGCCAGCTGTTTCAAATGCGCATCGGGCACTTGGCCTGTCAGCAGCACACTGCCATGGAAACTTTCGATATTGACGCGGGACTGCTTAAAACGGGAGTCTAATTTATATAAATTAATTTTGGCTGTACGAACAATAGATGAGTCAATAAATACCTGACCCAATGAGCGCGCGCCGCTGTCTGTACCGACAGGCGCTGTGCCTGTACCGCCAGAAATGAACGTCGCGCAGCCAGATAAACTTGCTACACACAGCATTGTCATTGCAATACGCTTAACCACTCAGCAAGGCTCCTAAAATATTCTTGATCGTTTTATATCTATGCATTTACACAGGCTATTTTGTTCAAAGATTAATAAACTCTTGATCAAAAGTAAAAGCATTTTCTATCCATTGCAGATCATAAGTGCATTTTGAAAAATCATACTGTATGGTTTTTGCAAAGTATTGATAAAAATCAAAACAAATCACATCAAAACGGCAGTAACAAGACTGCAATTCGGGGTGTTTTTGCAAGAAAATGACGGCGGTTTTCATCATTTTCCGCTGTTTGTGTATAGATACCGTTTCAGCTGCCCGAGCATAACGGGTAGATGCACGCGCTTTTACCTCCACAAATACAAGATCCGCATCTTTTTGCGCAATTAAATCAATTTCACCATAACGGCTATGATAATTCATCTGAAGCACAGCATAGCCTGCTTGTTCTAGAAGCTGGCCTGCGCGCTGTTCTGCCCACGGCCCTAAATTCATTAAGATACTCATAAATGCGATCTATGGCCTATATCTGAAGCAGCATCAAACCTTTAGCCTGATAAAGATAACAATGCGGCGTACGGCGAATCTGCCCGCTCTGTACATTCAGCTGGCCTGTTCGGCCCTCAAATACATGCGCTTTAGTTTTCGGGTTTTCCAATAGGCTTTGCGTGATCTGCCATGCATCGCCGCCAAATGCCAATAAGCGCTGATACGGCAAGGATACAGGCTGTGCCGCGTAAGCATGTTTCATGTCATACCAGCCAGTTTCATGCACTGCAGGACTGTCACAAAACTTTATGCCTGCTGGCAAAGGCTTGTATTGCTCTAATGCATTTGCAAGGGTATAAATACGCTTTTTAGGCAATGCGCTTTGACTATTCAGCCACCCATTGCTGCCCAACAGCAGCAGCCCCTGATTTTTCTTCAATTTTTTCGGCTTTTCTGCAACTACATTTAATGTGTGCTCTGCTTGTGACATCAGCGCCATTAAAAATAGTTCATTTTCATTTTCTGTACCTAACTCACGGTAAACCAGCACTTCTTCAATCTGGTCTTTGTGCAGCACCGCAGCCAAAGCGCCAGCATCATCCCGTTTTGCCAAACTGAACTGCAAGACATTGGCGAGCTTCTTATTGCCTTCATTTAGCGTCAGCACTTTAATTTGGGGTTTGGCGCTGATAATCGCATCAACCTCAGATACACTTAATGGCCCAACAATCATTTGCGTTTTTTTCGTGACATGCTTTTTAAGCAGCCCTGACATTTTCATTTGGTCTGAATTGACAAATTTAAGCGGTATTTTTGAACCCGAAGCAATATAAGCGCTGCTGAAACCCTGCTTAATACTTGAAGCAGCTCGCGCCATGGGGCCTGATTCGGGTAAAATAACCAATACTTCTGCTTGCGCAGATGAAAGCCCTGCTCCTAAAAGTATTGCTGTCAGTATTTTCTTTTTATTATTCCGTATTAATTTCCACATGGAGAAACCTATGAGTGCTCAGTTATTTGTTGTTGCAACTCCAATCGGGCACTTAGATGATATTAGTTATCGTGCAATTAATGTATTGAAGTCAGTCAGTATTATTGCGGCAGAGGATACACGAACTTCTGCGCAATTACTTAAACACTTTAATATTCCAACACCTTTAACCGCCTGCCACGAACATAACGAAAGCAATAAAATTGATCAGCTGATTCAGCGCCTGTTAAATGGCGAAAATATGGCGCTGATCAGTGATGCAGGCACACCGCTGATCAGTGACCCAGGTTTTAAACTGGTACGCGCAGCGCAGCAGCACAATATTCAAGTCATTCCTGTTCCTGGCGCATGCGCAGCCATAGCAGCGCTAAGCGCTGTTGGCCTGCCAAGCGACCGTTTCAGTTTCGAAGGCTTTTTGCCCTCAAAACAGTCTCAGCGCCTGCTTGCATTAAATAAGCTGAAAGATGAAACGCAAACCATGATTATTTACGAAGCGCCGCACCGTATTTTAGATTGCGTAAAAGACATGGCTGAAGTTTTTGGCGCAGACCGCCCTGTTGGTTTTGCCCGCGAAATTACCAAAACCTTTGAAACCATCAAAAAGATGACTTTAGGTGAGCTGGCGGCTTTTGTTGAATCCGATCATCATCAGCAAAAAGGTGAAATCGTACTGGTGATTGGCGGCGCAACCGAAGAAAAAGATATGGAACAAGAGAAACTCGATCAGCTGTTAACTCGCTTGCTGCAAGACTTGTCTGTAAAAGCGGCATCTCAGCTGGCAGCAGACCTGACAGGTATCAAGAAAAAAGCAGCTTATCAGCGCGCTTTAGAACTGACGCAAAAAGATGACTAAATCTTTGCCCTAAGTTCATCTGAAAATGGCTTATTCAAAACAGCGTTTTGACACAATCTTCAATACGCTGTTTTTTAATTCTGTCATTTCAACAAGCGATGAATAAGGTCACTCTCGCTGTGATAGCTCATTCCTGTATAGTTTCATCACCATTTCAAAAAACTAAGCAGACATGCGCTTTCAAATAATAAAAAATAAATTATCTGCAGCTTGGATCTTCAACAGCATTTGGATCTTGGGATTAATGCATATTAGCTATAGGGGCTTAAAGCCCTATCGGCATGATCGTTATGATGAGCTGCTCATCCCCGCGCCAAATGCAGTACTCATGGTACTAAGCTTATTTTCTGTATATTTCATTGCAGGAAATTTACTGCGGCTTAGCCCTTTTTGGCGCAAGCAGCCTTATTTCGCATATCTATTGCTTAGCACTGTGCTGATATCTCAAAGTTTTATTGCTTTTATAGGTGCAATGCACGCACCGCCTTATTAGGCAGCTTTTATTATGAATTGCATGTTTACACTGCTGGCACATGTCGTTTTCTATCCCATGTATGCACTTTGGCGTAAATACAGGCACAGCAGCTCAAATCACCAGTCTAAAATTTAGATAAAAAAACACCGCATAAAGCGGTGTTTAAAGGCAAAGTTGCTTATTCATTCACGAGTAGCAGATTCATCTGGCGGAACTTCAGTAATACGGCCGCCGCGCGCCAAAAAGGCCGCAACTTCGTCTTCCAAAGCTTCACGCTGTTTCTGCTTTGCAGTCACTGTTAATGTTTCTGCTTCAGCAACATCACTGTCAGATGCAGTGTCTTCACTGTCAGCAGCGCCTTTTTCAGCAGCTTTCGCTTCATCATCATCGACTGCAGAATCTTCTGCATCATCATAATCATTCATATCAGTCATCTTAAATCTCCCCACAAATGACTTTTACACGTCCAATTTCAGCTGGCTTGCATTTTAAGAGAAATTTATCAATCTCTGGCGCTTTCGCCTAGAGTCCAAAGCAAATAAATCGTATCTTTTTTGATCAAAAACGTAACCAGCTATATACAATTGCTTAAAAAACATCTGTTTTAGCTAGGCTGAATATTGTGTCCCTTGCAGCAAACTTAATCCATTGGCTTGAGCCATAAATAAATCTTTCAGCATGCTTTGTTTTTCTACCTGCTTTAAACTAAAGTTTCGTGCCCAGACTATTGGGAAAATATTGGCCGTTTCTATCCAGCCAATCACGGACATACTGTGCATCATGGCATCATTTTGCCCTTTGCGCATATGTTCATAACGGCGCAAAGTTTGCTCATTAGCCCACACGCCGCGCTTTTTATCTTTCAGCAAAGCATCACACAGCACAGCAGCATCCAAACAGCCAATGTTTACACCCTGACCTGCCAGCGGATGAATCACATGCGCAGCATCGCCAATTAAAGCAAGACCCGCTTTGACATATTGCTGCGCCGCACGGGCTTTCAATGGAAACTTCGCCCGCGGCGTAGCTTCAAGCACCTCTCCCAGCATATGATGGCTTTCTTGAGTCAGAAGGCGCTTAAAGTCATCATCAGACAAAGCTGCATATTCATCAGCATAATCATCCGGCAGTGTCCACACAATGGATTGCCAATGACCCTGCTGCTCTGCTTTCAGGCTTGCCATAGGCAAAAATGCTAAAGGCCCTGTCTCTAAGAAAATTTGACGTGCAACATGATGGTGCGGCTGTGCAGTACGAATCGCGCAGCTGATGCCAGCCTGTTTATAGTCCAGCACATCTAGCCCAATAAAAGCCTGCTCACGTACAAATGAGTTAGCGCCGTCTGCGCCAATCACCAGTTTCGTTTTCAGTACCGTTCCATCTGCCAAATGTACATGCCAAATGCCTACACCCTCTTCGACACGGCTGACTTTCACTTGTGTGCGGTAATCTTGCAAGGTTTGCAGCATTTTTTGCTGAATCGCTAAATTTAAAATACTCGGCTCAACCATAGAGCCAAGCGCCTGCTCAGCGTTTAGCGTACGCTCAGAGGCCTGACCGAAATTGATTTCACCATAGCCGTTTTTATTCCAGACCTGCATGCCGCTATACGGCATTTGACGGGCTAAAAGCTCCCATACACCTGCAGTTTTCAGTAAATGTATGGTTGCTTGACTCAGCGCCAATACCCGCGGGTTGGCTGCGGCCAAATTCTTTTCAGCATCTAAAATAGGCGCTGCATCCAAAACCGTTGCCTGCACACCGCCCTGCGCCAGTAAAAGCGCAGTTAAACCGCCAACTAAGCCGCCGCCAATAATGACTGCATCCAATACATCTGCGCGCATATTCATCAGGCTTTTAACCCCATAGCATAGTTGGCAACCAGCGGCTTAATGCCCGGCACATTTTCAAATACCACCAAACCCATATTGCGGATCAATTTAAGCAGCAGATTTTGGTTACTGAAACCGCGCACCACCGAATCACAAAATTTAATCACACGCTGCTGATCTTTCAAGCGTGATGCTTCGTAATCCTGCAGCATCGCAGCATCGCCTAAATCTGCATTTTGCGCCAGCTGTTCAGTTAAATAGCGAACCAATACATGCGCATCACGCATGCATAAGTTAAAACCCTGACCGGCAACAGGATGAATGGTATGTGCGGCATTGCCCATCAGCACCACACGCCCTACAGCCTGTTTTTCCGCTAAAACTTGTGACAGCGGGAAGCTGAAACGTTTACCTGTTTTTTGGAATTTACCCGCGCGGTCACCGTAAGTTTCTTGCAGCGCATCTAAGAAGTGCTGATCATTTTCTTCACCCAGCCATTCATGCTCTGTACCTTTTGGTACAGGCCAAACCACTGAGCGGCGGTACTCACCCGGCAGCGGCAGCAGCGCCAACGGGCCTAATGGGCTAAAGCGCTCAAAGCCGACATGGCCGTGCGGTTTTGAGGTTTGAACAGTTGTCACAATTGCGACTTGGTCATAATCATGTTCAGATGCGCCTATGCCTAAGGCTTTACGGCAGAATGAATCACGTCCATCCGCAGCAATCAGCAACTTCGACTGCAGTTTATGCGTATATTCACCGCGCTGTGCTTCGACATAGGCAAAGTCTGCATCTTGCTTCAAAGCCGTCACTTGCACACCGTCAATCAGTTCAATCAGCGGTTCTTTTTTGACTTCTGTCAGCAGCACACGGCCCAGCCATGCATTTTCAATGACTTGACCAAAGCTTTCTACTTTCTCTTGTTCTGCCAGCAAGCGCGCTTTGCCAAAACTGCCTTGTTCTGTAATGTTTACTTCTAAAATAGGTACAGCATGTTCCTGCAATGCATCCCATAAGCCAAGTTCTTGGTAAATTTGTACACTGCGGCGTGACAGCGCGCTGTTGCGGGCATCAAAGCTTGAATGGTACGGCGCAAGGTTTGCATCATCATAATTTGGGTATTTAATGGCTTCTAATAGTTTTACGCCAATTTTTGCTTTAGCCAGCATAAGCGCCAAACTTAAACCGACCATACCGCCGCCAACAATGATGACTTCTTGCTGCATGCTTGCTTCCTTTTCTGCTGTATTCGGACTATAGCCGAAATACGTATAAAAAATATTGGTTTTATCTTACATCAAGGTTTTGTTTTTTTATATTGAAAAGGATGGATTTACGTACTTTCAAAGTTAAGTTATGAATCTTTCACAAGCGACAAAAAATTATAAAGATAGCGTACAAAGTTTTAATGGTTAATGCTTCTTAAGAATCTTTCTTTTTTAATGGCGTTAAAAACAATACAAACCGTTTCAGACGGATTATATAAATAAAGTATTAAATTATTTACCCAAAGAACTTGAATAATCTTTACCATCCCTAATAGTATGTTTTTCAATCAATAAATATACTACGTGGGAACTAAATTGATCTACGATAATCAAGCACTAAAACTACATAATGCTTTAACGAAACTTCGTGCACATGGGTTAGCAAATCGAAAAATGATAGATGTATTTGCAGAGTTTTTCGAAGTAGATAAAGAAAATCCCGCTTTAATAACACATAATATTTCTAAGCTTCATCAACAAGTTTTTGACATAAAAAAGTTTTGCATTGGTACAGTATTTTTAGAAAAACAATACAACAAATGGTCGTTGCCAATTTGTCAAAGTTTTCAATCTATCCACTTACACACCAGTCATTCTAATTTTATAAATGGATATAACACAGAGCATTTATTTCTTATCGAAACAACACATGACGCTATTGTTGAAAAATATGATCATTACAAAATACTGGATCAAAACATTCTTAATGAAGTTATTCAATTACTAGATGATAGATTAAGCGCTATTTTACAAAGTGAAGCTTCTGATAATGTGAAACTTTATATTCAAACCCAGATAAATATGCTAATCAACAATTTAAAAAATTATGAAGTTTTTGGATTAAATGACTTTCACAAAACAATAGACAGCACCATTGGACACATAGTCACCAACAAGGAATATCAATCCTACTCACAAACACAAGAAGCAAAAAGTTTTTTCAATGAACTGCTAAAAATCACAGGGATGCTTGAGATTACAGAAAGTGCCACGCAAAGCATATTAAACACCCAACAATTAATTCAGAGTATTATTGGTAGTTAAAAATTCAACATTATATTTAAGCATAAAAAAACCCACTCAATCGGAGCGGGTTTTTTCAGAATATGGTGGCTATGACGAGACTTGAACTTGTGACCCCCGCATTATGAGTGCGGTGCTCTAACCAACTGAGCTACATAGCCTTAAACTGTGCGCGCATTATGAAATTTTCTTTTCAGAACGTCAACCCCATATTGCGCTGATTGATCAAAATTTGGTGAAGTGAGCCGATAAGCCGGGTTCTGTCGTGAACGATCATTCCTCTAGGCGCACAATCACTCGTACGCTCAAGCGACCTACCCGGATCCAGCACGGGCCGTGCCTCAGGATCCCTATTTGGTCTTGCTTCTGGTGGGGTTTACCTTGCCGTGAACTGTTGCCAGACACGCGGTGCGCTCTTACCGCACCCTTTCACCCTTACCTTCGAATCTAATTGCTTAGATACATAATGAAGGCGGTCTACTCTCTGCTGCACTTGCCGTCGGCTTTCGCCGCCCAGGCGTTACCTGGCACCCTGCCCTATGAAGCCCGGACTTTCCTCCCCTGCTTCAATCACGGAGATTTCCACAGCAGCGATCGTCTGGCTCACTTCGAGGCGCATCTTAACAAAAATTAAGATTAATTGCTTGATGTTTTTTGAGCAATCAGTTTTTCGTATTTCGCCAAAAGCTGTTCCTGTGTTTCCGCATGGTTTGGGTCCAGCGGAATACAATCGACAGGACAAAACAGCTGGCACTGCGGTTTGTCATGATGCCCTACACACTCTGTGCATAAATTGGGGTTAATCTCATAAATAAGTTCACCCATAAAAATCGCTTCATTTGGGCATACTGGCTCACACACATCGCAGTTAATACATTCGTCGGTTATATATAAAGACACTCTACCAGCCTTGTTGATGTTTACGCTCAAAGGCATCGACTACAGCCTGCGGAACAAACTGAGTAACATCGCCATTTAAGCGGGCAATTTCACGCACTAATGTGCTTGAAATAAAAGAATATTGTTCAGATGGTGTTAAAAACACCGCTTCAAAATTTGAATCAAGACGACGGTTCATATTCGCCAATTGAAATTCATACTCAAAGTCAGATACGGCGCGCAAGCCGCGAAGGACTGCTGTTGCCTTCTGTTCATTGAAGAAGTTTACCAGCAGACCGTCAAAACCTACAAATTCTACATTTTCCAAATGACTCAGTGAGGCTTGCGCCAGCTCAACCCGTTCTTCCAAGCTAAACACCGGATTTTTATGATGTCCAATGGCAATTGCAACCACAACTTCATCAAACATTTTTGAAGCGCGTGTCACCAAATCAATATGGCCATTGGTAATTGGATCAAAAGTCCCCGGATAAATTACACGAGTTTTAGTCATCCATTTGTACTCTGTTTATTTTGTAGAGCCGTATTTTAGCAAAACTTTGATTTCAAGGTGAAGCAACTCCATCAATTTAAACACTTCAACTCGCTAAAAGATCAGGTACAATAGTCTTAAGTTTGGAAGTTTTTGATTATGACGAAAGCAGTAGTTAAAAAAAATAGCAGCAGTACAATTGCCCTCAACAAGCGTGCCCGTCACGATTATTTTATTGAAGAGAAATTTGAAGCTGGCCTTTCCTTGCAAGGCTGGGAAGTAAAGTCTATGCGTGCTGGCCGTATGACTATTGTTGAAAGCTATATCACTTTTAAAAATGGTGAAGCTTTTCTTTTTGGCGCACAGATACAGCCGTTACTCAGCGCGTCTACACATGTCGTGCCTGAAGCAACGCGTACACGCAAACTTTTGCTGAACCGCCGTGAAATTGAAAAACTGATGGGTGCAATTAACCAAAAAGGTTATTCTTGCGTACCGTTGGCATGTTACTGGAAAGGCCCGAATGCCAAGCTGGAAATTGCCTTAGTAAAAGGTAAACAGCTGCATGATAAACGCGCTACCGAAAAAGACCGTGACTGGCAGCGCGATAAAGCGCGTCTTTTTCACAAATAAGACCAATAAAAAAAACCTCCAATTGGAGGTTTTTTATTTTTATCACGGCATATTAACAGAATTTCAAACCGCCATAACAGTTCGGCGCAAAATTCTGCCCCTTTAAAATTAAGTTTTCCACATTCAGCTTCAAAGGCGAATTGCTCAAATTAATTTCACCAATATTTGCGGTTAAAGCGCCTAATTTTAACAAACCTTCCAAGTCACTGGTTTTAGCAGGGTTCTTTTGTAAATAATTGCTGACCGCCGAACCAATTTGCGGAAACAGCTGATCAATGTTAATTAGATCCTGCGGAA
>NZ_RAXV01000024.1 GCF_003611465.1 Acinetobacter tianfuensis | reverse complement strand
CAAAGTTATCGCACCCCTGTCTATTACGTGGATTTGACTTTACGTGAAGGCATTCATTTGCAAGACGCGATACATACAGCTAAGGAGATTGATCAGAAGAGTAAGTTGTGTGGTTTTAATCAACATGCCTTAGATCAGGCCGCTTTACAGGGCTATGTAAATTCGCAGTTTGAGGTGAATGTGGAGGAAGGCTTGGATTTGGTAGATGAGTTTTATACAGATGGACTTGTTGAATCTGAGCAAATGAAACCTGAGTCGAAACCTAAGGTTAAAGCAAAGTTCAATCATGGGGATGGTTTTGTGCAGGATATTCAGCAAGGGTTGCAGGGGAGTGTGAGGACAGTGAATTGAAGCTAATCGTAAAGAATCATTAGATTCTTTACGAGTTATACACTCGATTTATTTTTTATCATATTTAGTATCAATAGCTTATAGAGCTATCGTATTAAGTCTAAACTTTGTATTTATTCAAGCTAAATTTTTCAATACACCACATCTATCAACTGTGCATGAACCATCGCATGTCTTTCTTATATCTAATAATTGTTCAATTAGTTTTTGCTGATTTTTGATACTTTCTTGTACATCTACAATATGTGCGTCAATTAATTCATTTACTTCTGAACAGTTTTGGGTAGGTAAATCTTTATAAGAAAGCAATCTTTTGATTTCATTTAGATTCATATTTAGAGAGCGGCAATTAACTATAAATTTTAATCGGTCGATATAAGCTTCGGAGTACATTCTATAGTTCCCCTCAGTTCTTTCAGGTTGAGGAATAAGACCCTCCTTCTCATAGAATCTAATAGTTAGTACTGAACAAGAAGTTTTCTCAGATAACTCACCTATTTTTAAAAACATTGAAATCAACCAAATCTAGCTTGACTCTATAGTAGCTATAGGGATTCTAATATGCAATAAGTGAAAATATGACTATAGGTACATCCATGAGTGGTTGCGGTTGTAATGAAAGTTCTTGTGACGATACTAAACCCAAACAAAATATATCTGAAACTGATTCTTGTAGTGGTACAGATTTAAAAACTGAAACAAATAAAAAGTCTTGTTGTGATAAAGGTATTGCTAGCGAGTCTAAAGAGCAGATCATTGTAGATGCTTGTGGTGGTAGTCAGCCTTGTTCAACAAAGGCTAAATCATGCTGTGGAACAGATACAAGTAATCAGCAACAAGACATACATAAAGAAATAGGCAAAGCAATTCTCATTAGCGATTACACCATTCCTAAAATGGATTGTTCCGCAGAGGAACAGATGGTCAGAATGTCTTTGTCCTCTTTAGAAAGCGTTAATAGTTTAATTTTTGACTTACCAAATCGAAATCTAAAAGTTTTGCATGAAGGCAATACAAATTTAATTACTTCAAAACTTGAAGCACTCGGTTTTGGAGCAAAGTTAAATTCAACTGAAACCTATATTGATAACAAAAGCTCGAAGCAGACCAGCACCTATATCATACCTAAAATGGATTGTTCCGCAGAAGAACAAATGGTGCGAATGGCTTTAGCACCACTAAGTGAGGTCAAAGCTTTAGCTTTTGATCTTCCAAATAGAAAGTTACAGGTTTTCCATACCGATGGAATCTCAGAAATCACAACGAAACTTGAGGGTCTAGGTTTTGGAGCGAAGCTCGAAAGTACTGTTGAATCAACAGGAGTTTTACCTGACAGTCCTGATCCAACTAGTCAAGCTAAAGTTCTCAAAATACTACTCGCAATTAACGCAGTGCTTTTTGTCATTGAGTTTATTAGTGGCATTATTGCCGCTTCCACAGGATTAATCGCCGACTCTCTGGATATGTTTGCTGATGCTGCCGTTTATGGCATTGCACTTTATGCAGTAGGTAAAGCAGCAAAATATCAAGTTAGAGCAGCTCACTTCGCTGGTTGGATTCAGCTCTTACTAGCTGTAATTGTTATTGTTGATGTCGTTAGACGTTTTATGTTTGGTAGTGAACCTGAATCTAATCTCATGATTATCATCGGCTTCTTTGCACTTGCCGCGAATGTCACTTGTTTATATCTCATATCTGGGCACAAAGATGGTGGTGCTCACATGAAGGCAAGTTGGATTTTCTCAGCGAATGATGTGATCGTTAATATGGGTGTAATTCTCGCAGGAGTACTCGTTGCTTGGACAGGCTCAGCTTACCCTGACCTGATTATTGGAATTATTGTTTCTTTATTCGTGCTGAATGGTGCTCGAAAGATTTTGGCCTTGAAGTAGGACTTTTATAATGAACTTATTTCAAGTGAAACCAAATCAGTTTGCAAAGATTGTTGATCTCAAAAAAGGGGATCAATACACCAACAAAGACCCTGTACTTGAAAGACTTGAGTTACTGGGTTTTAGAGTTGGGGAATCTCTACAAGTTCTTGAAAAGGGGTTATTTGGTGGCGATCCAATCTTAGTTCAAATCGAAACATCACGCTTTGCCCTAAGAAAAAATGAAGCTGAACGAGTTTTTGTAGAGATCATCAATGAACACTAAAAATATTGCACTCATTGGTAATCCCAATTGTGGTAAAACCTCACTTTTTAACACTCTTACTGGTACTCGACAAAAAGTTGCAAACTATGCGGGTGTGACTGTTGAACGTAAGAAGGGTTTCTTTAAGTTACCTTCAGGAGATTCCGTTCGAGTATTGGATTTGCCGGGGACTTATAGTTTAAAACCAAGTAGCTTAGATGAAGAAGTAACAAGAGCTGTTTGCTTCGGTGAGCTAAAAGGTGAAGTATTACCTGACATTTTTGTTTGTGTTGTTGATGCTACAAATCTTCACCTTCATTTAAGCCTAGTACTAGAGGTCAGAGCGTTAAATAGACCGATGTTACTTGTCTTGAATATGATGGATGAAGTAAAAAAACGTAGAATTTCAATTGACACCTCAAAACTATCAAAACTTTTAGGAGTGCCTGTTGTTGAATCCGTCGCTGTGAAAACAAAAGGGATTCAGGAGCTATTAACGCAGTTAGATCAAAAAAATCTATTTGTTGCACCTTATCATTCTGAGCTAAATCATTTTGATCAGATTAAATACATTACTAAGCAAGTTATTTTAAAAAATGACAGTGGTGATAAACGAACTGCATTTTTAGACAAAATATTTTTACATCCTGTCTTTGGCCTACTAATTTTGACGCTGACCATGTTTGTCATGTTTCAGGCCGTTTTTATTTGGGCACAGCCTTTCATTGCTTTTATTGAAGACTCAATTACTTGGCTAAGTGGTGCAATTGGCCCCTTGATTTCGCATCCATTATTAAGAAGTTTGATTGTTGATGGTGTGATTGCGGGTGCAGGCAGCGTTCTAGCTTATATGCCTCAAATTCTTATCCTTTTCTTCTTTATTTTGATCTTAGAGGAATCGGGTTATTTGCCAAGAGCAGCCTTCTTATTAGACAAGCTTATGTCTAAAGCAGGGTTAAGCGGTCGTTCATTCATTCCATTACTTTCCAGTTTCGCTTGTGCTATTCCCGGAGTCATGGCAACAAGAAGTATTAGCTCTGAACGAGATCGTTTAGCAACGATTATGATTGCGCCATTAATGACATGTTCTGCTCGACTGCCTGTATATGCTTTATTAATAGCCGCGTTCATTCCTAATAAGTTGGTTTATGGGTGGCTCAGCTTACAAGGTTTAGTTCTGTTCGGACTTTACATGTCAGGAATCATATCTGCGCTATTGGTTTCTTTATTTTTAAAGTTAGTTCGAAAAGATAAAACTGAAAGTATTTTTATTTTTGAATTGCCGACTTACCGTTTACCAGATATTAGAAATGTGGCATTAGGCCTATATGACAGAGCAACAATTTTCTTAAAGCGAGTTGGTGGAATTATTGTCGCTTTATCAATTTTGTTATGGGTACTCGTGACATTCCCTCAGCCACCAGATAACGCCACAATGCCTGCAATTAATTACAGCCTAGCAGGGCAGTTGGGGCACATCATTCACCCTATTTTTGCCCCAATCGGCTTTACATGGGAAATTTGTATTGCGCTCATTCCGGCAATGGCAGCCCGTGAAGTAATTATTGCTGCATTAGGTGTGATTTACGCTATGTCTGGGGATGAAGATACAGTCACACAAACTCTGCTCAGTCAAATTTCTGGGCCTGATGGATGGGGACTTGCAACAGGCTTATCACTTTTGGTTTGGTTTGTTTTTGCACCTCATTGTCTTGCAACATTAGCAACAATCAAGCGTGAAACAGGTAGTTGGAAACAACCAATTATTATGGCTACCTATCTGTTTTCACTAGCATATTTCTTCTCTTTTGTTACGTATCAGATTGCTAGCCGCATATAGTTAAGTTGAATATCGAACAGCGGTGAAATTATCGCTGTTTGTATCTTCATAATTAAAGTTAGAATTTTGAAGTAGAAGTTTTATTATGAAAATGGGTATATTTGGAATTGCATATATATGTTTATTCGTATATAAATATATTCAAAGATCCTGTTGAGTTTGAGCAAATGTCTGCTACTCCAAACGTTAAGATTTATCACAATCCTGAATGTGGTACGTCACGTAATACATTGGCATTAATTCGTAATGCCAATATTGAACCTGAAGTTATTGAATATCTTGTTAATCCTCCATCTAAAAGTGAGCTTATTCAGCTGATTGCGGATGCGGGTTTAACGGTGAGAGAAGCGATTCGTAAAAATGTTGCTCCATATACAGATTTAGGAATTGATCAAGAGGATTGGACTGAAGATCAATTGCTTAACTTTATGCTTCAGTATCCAATTTTGATTAACCGTCCATTCGTGGTGACTGAACTAGGAACTCGTTTAAGTCGTCCGTCAGAACTGGTTTTAGAAATTCTGCCACTCCCGCAAAAGGGTGCTTTCACTAAAGAAGATGGTGAACAAGTACTGGATGCAAATGGGCAGCGATTGAAATAAAAATTTCATGGATATATGTGAATATTGATATATCCATATGTTTGAGTGAGTAAAAAATATGGATCAAATCAATTTTTTTAAATGCTTAGCTGATGAAACGCGATTCAATATCGTCATGTTGGTTCTTGGAAATAATGAACAGTGTGTTTGTGATTTGACTGAAAAACTAGAGTTGAGCCAACCCAAGATTTCACGGCATTTAGCTTTACTGCGTTCTTCTGGTCTTTTACAAGATCGACGCCAAGGGCAATGGGTCTATTACAGTCTCAATCCCAATTTACCCATTTGGTGCGTAGAAGTACTTAACACCCTTAAAAATGCTGATTTACAGCCAAAAGTTGCTCCATCATTTCAACAAATCAATAGTTATTGCGAGTAGAACAACATGAAATTCCTTTTTTTGTGTACTGGAAATAGTTGCCGTAGCATCCTGTCAGAAGTGCTGTTTAATAGTCGTGCCCCAGAGGGTTGGAAAGCCTTTAGTGCAGGTAGTAAGCCATCAGGGCAAGTACATCCATTGACCATAGAAACTTTAGAAAATCTAGGTCTTTCAACAGATGGTTTGTGGAGTAAAACCATTGATGACTGCGAACAATACCAACCTGACGTTGTGATTACCGTCTGTGATTCGGCAGCACAAGAAGCATGTCCACTGTATTTAGGTGGTGCAATCAAAGCACATTGGGGTTTGGCTGATCCTTCACATTTGGATTTACCTAAAGAAGAAAAGCTCAAAGCATTCCAAGTCACTGTTGATCATATCAACCGTCGCTTAGACGCTTTATTGGCACTCGATACAGCGCATATGCCTCGCCCAGATTTGATTGCTGCAATCAATCAAATTTCGCATATTGAATGAGAACATCATGGCTCAACAAAGATTATCCTTTTTAGATCGTAACCTCACGCTATGGATTTTTATTGCTATGGCGTTGGGGATTGCGATAGGCGTGTTCTTTCCGCAAGCCTCTGTCGCTTTGGATAAAATGAGTGTGGATTCAGTCAATATTCCTATTGCGATTGGTCTTATTCTCATGATGTATCCGCCACTGGCAAAAGTGGACTATGCGACGTTACCGCAAGTATTTAAGGATAAGAAAACACTGACTTTATCCTTAGTACAAAACTGGCTGATCGCTCCCGTGCTCATGTTTGCATTGGCAATCATATTTTTGCAGAGTTATCCCGAATACATGACAGGCGTAATCCTGATTGGCTTAGCACGATGTATTGCGATGGTTCTGGTCTGGAATGGTTTGGCCTGTGGTGATAACCAATATGTCGCAGCACTGGTCGCTTTTAACAGTATTTTTCAGATTTTGTTCTTTAGTACTTATGCTTGGCTATTCCTGACCTTTCTACCGCCTTATTTTGGCGTTGCAGGACAAGTGATCAATGTTGATTTCTGGACTATTACCCATGCTGTTTTGGTTTATCTCGGTATTCCGTTTTTATTTGGTTTCTTGACGCGCTTAATTTTGGTGAAACAAAAAGGCGTGGAGTGGTATCAAACCAAGTTTATTCCGAAAATCAGTCCTCTAAGTTTGATTGCTTTGCTGTTCACGATTTTGGCTATGTTTAGCCTAAAAGGTGGTGATGTTGTAAGCCTGCCAATGGATGTTTTACGAATTGCGATTCCTTTAACAATTTACTTTGTCTTGATGTTCTTTATTAGCTTCTTTATGAGCAAATGGATGGGCAATGATTATCCGAAGACAGCAGCAATCTCTTTTACTGCGGCTGGAAACAACTTTGAATTGGCACTTGCTGTAGCGATTGCAACTTTTGGTTTAGCTTCACCTGTGGCGTTTACCACGGTAATCGGCCCATTGGTTGAAGTACCAGTGTTGATTGCTTTAGTCAGTGTGTCTTTGTGGCTCAGAAAAAAGTTTTTTAAAGCAGAGGTGTAATTTCTATGACTCTCCCAAATGTAGATATGAATCTTTTGGATCAACCGACTTTAGAAAAGGTACAAGCTAAAGAGTTGGATCATCCACCACGTATTTTGCTGCTCTATGGCTCTAACCGTGAGCGTTCATACAGCCGTTTGGCCGTAATGGAAGCAGGACGTATCTTGGAGCACTTTGGTGCCGAAGTAAAAATCTTTCATCCTAAAGGGCTGCCTTTACCTGAAGATGCGGACACTGAACATCCAAAGGTTAAAGAGTTGCATGATTTACTCGCTTGGGCAGAAGGAATGGTGTGGTGCTCGCCTGAGCGTCATGGCTCCATGAGTTCAATTTTCAAATCGCAAATTGACTGGATACCATTGGCAGGCGGTGCAATTCGTGCAACGCAAGGTAAGACCTTAGCTTTGATGCAGGTCAGTGGTGGTTCGCAGTCCTTTAACAGCCTAAACCAGATGCGTATTTTAGGCCGTTGGATGCGGATGATCACCATTCCAAACCAATCGTCTATTCCCAAAGCTTTTTTAGAGTTTGAAGAAGATGGCAGGATGAAACCTTCATCCTTCTATGATCGAATTGTCGATGTCATGGAAGAACTATATAAGTTCACCTTGCTCACTCGTGGGCAGAGTCAGTACCTCACGGACCGTTATTCAGAGCGAAAAGAGTCGGCAGAAGAATTATCTAAGCGTGTCAATCAACGTAGCTTATAAACTTTAGGTGATCAGAAATGCAAAAGAGACATTCTAAATTAGTGATCTTAGGTTCAGGGCCTGCGGGTTATAGTGCTGCTGTGTATGCAGCACGTGCAAACTTAAAACCTACATTGATAGCGGGTATACAACTTGGTGGTCAATTAACAACGACCACTGAGGTAGATAACTGGCCGGGCGACCCAGAAGGTTTAACTGGTCCTGCACTTATGGAAAGAATGCAAGCCCATGCTGAACGCTTTGGTACAGAGATTGTGTATGACCACATCAATGAAGTTGATTTAAGCGTCCGTCCATTTGTGCTAAAAGGCGACATGGAAGACTTTACTTGTGATGCACTGATTATTGCAACAGGTGCGACAGCACAATACTTGGGTCTTGAATCTGAAGCTAAATTCATGGGTCAAGGTGTCAGCGCATGTGCAACTTGTGATGGTTTCTTTTATAAGAATCAAAAAGTCATGGTCGTGGGTGGTGGTAACACAGCAGTTGAAGAAGCACTTTATCTTTCAAATATCGCTGAACATGTCACCTTAGTTCACCGTAGAGACAGTTTACGTTCAGAGAAAATTCTACAAGATCATCTTTTTGCCAAAGAAAAAGAAGGCAAAATTAGTATTCTTTGGAACAATCAAGTTGATGAAGTCTTAGGTGATAATACTGGTGTTACTTCAGTTCGCTTGAAGTCAACTTTGGACGAAAGCATACAAGATATTGAAGTTCAGGGCTTATTTGTTGCTATTGGTCACAAACCGAATACAGGTATGTTTGACGGCCAACTCAACCTACGTGATGGCTACATTCAAGTACAAAGTGGTACTTCAGGCAATGCAACAGCAACTTCTGTGGCAGGGGTATTTGCTGCGGGTGACGTTGCGGACAGCATTTATCGCCAAGCAATTACTTCGGCAGGCTCAGGCTGTATGGCAGCTTTGGATGCCGAAAAGTATCTTGATCAATTGAGCAATTGAAAGGCTCATTTAAACGCTTGAAAATTTTATAAAATACGCCCAGTCTGTTGAGTAGACTGGGCGTTATTTTGATTATGACTATAAATAATAGGAGAGAAGCTTTGACTCAATTACAAACTGAAGTCGATGTAATCATTATTGGTGGTGGTCAGGCAGCCCTTGCCACAGCTTATTTCCTCAAACGTAAGAAAATTCCATTTATTATTTTAGATGACCAATCTCAGGCAGGTGGTGCATGGTCACATGCTTGGGAATCTCTTCGTCTTTTTTCTCCAAATACTTGGAGTTCATTGTCAGGTTGGATGATGCCCACAACTGAGCAGACTTACCCAACGCGAAATGAAGTGATTGGCTACTTGTCAGCATACGAGCAACGATATCAATTTCCAATTATTCGACCAATTCATGTCGACCATATAGAACAAAAAGATGGCTATTTAGATGTGTATGCTGGCGATCAATATTGGCGAGCTAAAGCGGTGGTCAGTGCTACTGGGACATGGAGTCAGCCTTATATTCCCCATTATGAAGGATATGAACGATTTGAAGGATTACAAACGCATTCAGCACATTATGTAAATCCAGAGCCTTTTATCAACAAGAAAGTGATTGTAGTTGGTGGTGGTAACTCAGGGGCACAAATTCTTGCCGAAGTCTCAAAAGTTGCAGATACCACTTGGGTCACAGTAACACCACCTCAATTTTTATCGGATGATGTTGATGGGCGTGTTTTATTTCTTCGGGCAACTGAACGTTTAAAAGCCCAACAGGAAGGTCGTGTGATTGATCAACCCGTTGGTGGTCTGGGTGATATTGTCATGATAGACAGTGTCAAAGAGGCCCGCGAACGTGGCGTACTACATAGTAGAGAGCCTTTTACCTCATTTGAGGAGCATTCCGTTGTTTGGGCTGATGGTACAAGACAAGCAGTAGATGCTGTGATTTGGTGTACAGGGTTCAAAGCTTCATTGACTCACTTAAGAAGTCTTGATGTGGTAGAGCCTGATCAGACAGTTACTGTGAATGATGGGCGCTCAGTAAAAATAAATAACCTTTGGTTGGTTGGCTATGGGGAATGGACAGGCATGGCATCCGCAACACTCATTGGGGTTTCTAGAACAGCAAGAGCAACTGTAGATCAAATAGCTGCTTATTTGGCTAGGATCAATTACTAAAGTTAAGGACTGAAGGAACTATTGGTCAAGTGATAGATCATTTAAAGACTACAAAACGGCCATTACCACCAGATCGAATAATTAGAAGGGAGGAGGAGCTTCTTTCATTTATAGATACACCTAAAGAGGAATGGTCTTCAACACTACAACGTTATAATAAATTAAGAGAAATCGAATATAAGGAAGTTATCGAGGTTACAAGGTTTATTGAAAAACAGACTCCTTTTGCAACGCAGCATAGTGTAAAGGGGGCTGAGTTTGAGAATGTATTAGTGGTCTTAGGTGGTGGCTGGAATCACTATAAGTGGCCACAGCTTTTAGAGTTACTTGAGACTAAAAAATTGACTAAAGCAAATACGAAAGGTTTTTTATAGAGCACGTAATCTTTTTTATGTTTCCATTTCTCGCCCAATGACGAGGCTAGCTGTGTTAGCTACTCAAACACTATCTGATACAGCTCTTGTAACTGTGAATAATCTATTGGGGAGTGAAAATATTGAAGATTTATGTTTTGATACATAAAAATAAAGTTTACTCCAAATTTACACCTTAACTTAATTTTTTTATTTTAAGTTGCTGTAAATTAAAGGATTATTTTATCTTGTTGTCCAATCCATCATCGGGGCAACAGAAATGCGGGGGTGGAGTTTATTTTCAATGGTATGAAGATTCGTCATTAAAAATGATGCCTCGAAAACAATGCAATGGACAATAGGGGATCAAATTGAATTTGGGAGTGTATTGAAATGGCTGGAGATGCCCTTTCAAAATAGGGCGCCATACTATCATAAAATAGGCGGATTTCGTGCGGAATTGTACAGAGCTGCAGATGCAATACGCTCTTATTTTAAATGCAGTGAATGCGGGCATTGTTTGAAAATTTATTTAAATAAATGATCAAAAAGGAAATAAAGCGCATATAGTGAATGCATCACTATAAAAGAAAGATTATGATTATTTTGCTAAGAACTAAAAAAATTAGATCATCTGCTTAGAAAATAAAGGAACGATATGTACAAAATTATTGGGGCCATAGGATTGGTATTGAGCTTAAGTTCCACCTCAGGCTGTGCTGTAGTCATGGCCAGCAAGCAGCCGACAAAGAAAAATACGGCAATGATTCAGCAGGGGGTATCTAGAAGTCTTGTTATTGCAGAGTTTGGCGCGCCTGTGACGTCGGAATTTAAAAATGGCAAGCGCTATGAAATATATACTTTTATACAGGGGTATTCGACTGCCAGTAAAATTGGCCGCGCATTTTGGCATGGGGCAGCAGATGTAGCTACAGTCGGCTTGTGGGAGCTGATTGGCACACCTGCAGAAACTGTATTTAATGGAGAAAAGATGTCTTATGAATTTATTTTTGATGAAAATGATTTGCTTGAAAGCCATAAATTATTAACTTTAGAAACTGAAAAAAATCGGCAGTAACAGAATAAAGAGGGGGCGTACCGATTTTTGTATGCATGGTAAATATGATCAGCATCAAGGTTGCTGTTTAACAGAAAAATCGCGGTGCTGTTTTATTGCTTGCCAAGCATGCCGCTAGAAAAAATTATCATCAAAGTCAATTGAGCAGTATCTTGTTTGAGCCGTGAATATTGCGCAAAGTGAGTGTTCAGCTTGGCTCATAAAAATCCAGAAAAAGAAAAAAGGATTCATAAATATGTTGATGCTTGAAGAAATTTTTAAGATAAAAAAGGCTGAAAACTCAGAGGCATTTAATTTGCGTATGATGCGCGGACTCAGCTGGCTTAAGAAAGCATATGATTTAAATGAAACACCTGATTTGCAGTACATGAGTTTATGGATTGCATTCAATGCATTATATGCACAGGGTACGAAGCCGAATGAAGAATGCTTGCCGCAGTTTTTACAGATGCTGTGTCAAAAAGATGCGGAAGGAAAGCTTGGCCAAGTTTTATGGGGGAAATTCTGCCAGCCTGTACAGATGCTGCTTCAGCGGCATGCGCTTTATCAAGGATTTTGGGATTATCAAAATGCTAAAATTTCGATAGAACAGTTTAAGGCGGAGCTGGCTCAAGATATGGAATTGCAGCGTTTAGCTATGCAGCAGCAGGATACTTCCGCGATGTTAATACTGCTGTTTAAACGCTTAAATACCTTGCATATTCAGCTGATGCAAGGCGGGATGAGTTGCGGCAGCGCCGTGAACCGTAAATATATGCAGGATTGCTGCCGTGTTTTGGACGCTTTAGTGCCAGTTATGATCCTGCTGCTGCTGGAAAATGCCAGTACGCTGGATTTAGGCAAGCCTTTTTATCCTGTTGTACAGGTCTGTTGATATGATTGTGAGCCTGCCTTTTAGATTAAACGGCGGCTTGAGCTGCGCGGTAACGCTGATCAACCACAACAAATGCTGAGGCAACCAGCACCAAAGCTGCGCCAGCCATGCAGGCAGCAGGCCAGCCGCCATGATGCCATGCATATACACCTAAGGCTGAACCGCAGGCTCCGCCAATAAAATACATGGTCATATAAATTGAATTAATGCGTGAACGGGCCTCGGCATTCAGTTTGAAAATAATATTCTGATTGCAGCTGTGCACTATTGCGAGTCCAAGGCTAATCAATGCATAGCCAAAAGTGTAGCTGATGAGAGAATGCCCGCCCCAATACAGCAGCAGCCAGCTGAAGGTTAAAATGCCGCAGCCGGTCCATGTCAGCAGCGGGTTATAGCCTCGGTCTGCAAGTTTGCCTGTCCACTGTGCAGAAAGCGCGCCAAATACACCGACAAGAGTAAGTGCGCCAACCCAAACGTCAGGTAAGGAGAACGGCGGGGCGGTAAGCAGCATAGCAATTGTTGAAAATAAAATACTCATGGCCGCAAAAACACAGCCGCCAATAATAGAGCGGAAAACTAAGCGGCGCTCTTTTAGCAGCAGCTGTCCCATTGAAGCAAAGACTTCACCGTAACTGATATGGCGGATACTGACCTTCGGCAAATGGTGTTTGAGCAGCACTGCTAAAATCAGCATGAGGACTGAACTGAAGATATAAATGACATTCCAGTGCCATAGGTTTGAAAATAAACCAGACAAGCTGGTTGAGAGCAAAATGCCGACCAGCAGCCCGCTCATAAGAAATCCGACAGCCTCGCCAGTTTTATCTGGATGTACTGAAAGCGTGACCAGCGGAATCAGAACTTGCGCTGCAACTGAAAAGAGTCCAGCAATAATGGTTCCAATCCACAGCATTGGCAGATTGACCGCAAAAGCGCAAATGCCTAGGCCAATGGCTGCACCAATCATCAGCAGCGGAATGAATTTAGTTTTGTTGACAATATCGCCCATCGGCACAATAAACAGCAGTCCTAAAGCATAAGAAATTTGCGCAAAAGTAACCGTCAGCGCCACTTGTGACAGCGGTACATTAAAGCTTTGCTGAATAGAGTAAATCAGCGGCTGGCAATAGTAGTTCGCGCCTGCACATAACCCGCAGGCAATTGCCATGAGCCATAGAAGCATGCGGTTTTGGCTGATATCTAACGTGCTGTTCATAATATTGATGCTGCTTGGCGTTGGGTGGTGTAGGGCTGTGAAATACAGGCAAGTGAATAAAATATTTTCGAAGACGGCTCAACCGTCATCATATTGCTTCTTTGAGAGTAAAGCTGCAGTACTATGGCGGCTGTACTCTCTTACCCTGTTCATTTGGCTGCGGTTTTATTTAAACTAATCATGAGTACGCCCGCAATATTCAACGCACAGCCAAACCATTGTACGGCATTTAACTGTTCACCTAAAAAAGCAACGGCAAGTAAAATGGTTAAAATTGGGCCGATAGATGCAATCATGGCGGAACGGCCAGGCCCTAAGCGCAGGATGCTTTGCATGAGTAAAAGGGTAGGCAATACTGTGACAAAAAAACCAATCGCTAAACCATAGCCAAATACACCGGCAGGCAAAGACTGCAGCAGCTGCAGCGGCGCAGGAATAGCAATAAAGAAATGCACAAGTGTCCCAATACAGGCAATACTGAGCGCCAAACCATTAAAATGCCAAGAACCGAATTTGTGCATCAGTTTAGGTGTCATCAATAAGTAAGCCGCAAAAGCAATAGCGCTGGCAAAAACCAAACTTGCACCTAGCCAAAAATTACTGTCATGTGCAGTCCCGCTCTGTTCTTGCAGCATGACAATAATGGTGCCGCCGTAACTGAGTATAATCGCGCAGATGGTTTTTAAGCTCAGCGGCTGCTTATAAATGATGCTGGAGGCAAGCACCGTTAAAGTTGGATATAAAAATAAAATAATCCGTTCAAGAGAGGCACTGATATACATCAGGCCTAAAAAATCCAGCCAGCTTGCCAAATAATAGCCCAGTAGGCCCGAAATGATCAGCAAAACCCAGTCTGATGTTTTGATCTCTGCATATGACTTGCGGGTAAACCAGCTGATGAGCAGAAAAAAAGGCAAAGCGCAGCCCATCCGAAGCGCCATTAATACTGTTGCATCTACAGCAGGGGAAAGCGCATAAGCTTGCTTAATAAAAATGGCTTTGGTGCTGAATAAAAAGGCGGCAAAAACTGCGCATAAAGCGCCAATTTGACTGCGGTTAAGCTGGAGGGCGGGCATGAAGCTCCCTGCATATATAAAAGGGCAAGCCTATTATAGGAAGTCTAGCGCTTGATATGAAACTCAAAAAATGAATCTAGTTTTAGATGAGGAGGTTTTTTACTGCCTATGATTTATGCAAATCACATAAAAAACAAAACAAAGTCTGAGCGCTGCTGTATGGCAAGCGGCAGATTATCGTCAGCAGCCATCAAAATATACGCTGATGCTGTCAATTCAATAGATATATGCACCAATGTGGTGCCAATTGTTTCATAATTGAAAAATGATTGCTATGTCTATCATGGTGCAAAATATGCTTAAAAAAAAATTTAAAAATAATTTGCATCAAATAGGACGAAAGTCGCAATAAAATGTGAGTTTTATTTTGAGCAAAAAGCAGTCATTTCTATGTTCGGGAGCCGCTAAGAGCATTGGCTGAAAAAACACAAGTCTTTAAATTTTAGGTCAATTTAGTCTAAAGCTAATTTTTATTATTTTGTCAGAAATGCCAACTGAGAAGTTTTAAGCGTTTAAATGCACTGAAATAACACAAGATTATAGGCCGAAAAAGCAATCAGAGAATGGATTTTGGGCAGATAGAAACTGTCACTAAGATCAATTGAGTCTTAATTAAGATGTAAATGAGTTAAATTGGCAGCTCCTCAAGTGAATTGTCGTATAAAAAAGATTCATACCATTAAAAATAAAAACGAATAACACCTAGATGGCATCATATTTTTTATGAATCATCAGTTCAAAATATGGGTATTTATTAAATAAATATTGGGTGGTAATTTAAAAAAGTTCAATTAGAATCCAAAAATTCTACAAAAAACATCCTGAGGGGAAGCATCGCTTTAAGCGGTGTTTACTTAAGAAAAATTAGCTTGAGGAACGCTCATGCAGATCGGAATTCCAGCCGAAACTGTCGTCGGTGAAAATCGCGTCGCTGCGACGCCAGAGACAGTAAAGAAGTTGATCAGCGCTGGTCATAATGTGGTTATTGAACGCGGAGCAGGTGTGAACGCTGCTTACATCGATAGCGCCTATGAACAGGTTGGTGCCAAAATTACAGATGATGCCTATACGGGCAGCCAAATCGTTTTGAAAGTACGTGCCCCTAAGGGTGACGAAATTCAAAAGCTAGCGCCGAATACAGCAGTCATCGCAATGTTTGACCCACACCGCAATCCAGAGTTGGACCAATTTGCTGCACAGCAAGTGTCTGCATTTGCGCTGGAACTATTGCCGCGTACTTTATCACGTGCGCAAAACATGGACGTGCTGTCTTCACAAGCCAACTTGTCAGGCTATAAATCTGTATTGTTGGCTGCGGCAGAATATCAGCGCATGTTCCCAATGCTGATGACTGCAGCAGGTACCGTAAAACCTGCGCGTGTTGTGATCATGGGTGTCGGTGTTGCTGGCCTGCAAGCGATTGCAACGGCAAAACGTCTTGGCGCAGTGGTTGAAGCAACGGATTTACGCCCAACGGCGAAAGACCAAGTCGAGTCTTTAGGCGGTAAATGGCTTGATGTGCCGATGTCGCCAGAAGAACAGCAAAAAGCTGCTGATGCTGCTAAAAATGGCTATGGCTGGATGCCGGGTGAAGACTACATCCGTGATCAAGCGATCATTGTCGATAAAGCGGTATCGAATGCAGATATCGTGATTACGACAGCATTGCTTCCAGGCCGTGACGCGCCGCGCCTGATCAAAGCTGAAACTGTTGCGAAAATGAAACCAGGTTCAGTCATTTTAGACATGGCTGTAGAAACTGGCGGCAACGTTGAAGGTTCAGTATGCGGTGAAAATGTTGTGACTGCCAATGGTGTAAAAATCCTCGGTATTCCAAATATTCCAGCGACAGTATCGACTGAAGCTTCTGCACTGTATGCACGAAATGTTTTGAATTTCTTAGACACATTATTTGATGCTGAGAAAAACTTCGCAATTAATCCAGAAGAAGAAATTCAAAAAGCCCTATTGGTCACTCACAGCGGTCAAGTGCTGTTGAAGCGCGGCTAAGGAGACTTATCATGGTTGAAACGATTACGATTTTCGTCCTCGCAATTTTCGTAGGTTACTACGTTGTTTGGGGTGTAACGCCAGCTTTGCACACGCCGTTAATGGCAGTAACCAATGCTTTATCTTCGATCATTATTGTTGGTGCGATGATTCAGACTGTCGGTCTGCCGGCAATTGGCGCAGACGGCATGGCGGCTTTCCAAAGCATTAATGTGATCAGCGTTTTAGGCGCAGTTGCGGTATTCCTTGCAAGCATTAACATTTTTGGCGGCTTCGCGGTTACTGCGCGCATGCTTGAAATGTTCAAGCCTAAGCAAAAGAAAAAAGAGGGCTAAGAGATGGAATTTATTCGTGACAATGCGGACTGGTTCTACCTGATTGGTGCAGTCCTCTTTATTATGACGCTGCGCGGTTTGTCTGGTCCCAAAACTGCAATTCAAGGTAACCGCTACGGTATGATTGCAATGGCAATTGCTGTATTGACAACATTCTTTGTAGCAGAAAATCCAGTGATCTGGATGATTGTCGGCGCGATGGCGGCAGGTGCGGTTGTGGGTATTGCCCGCGCTAAAACTGTTCCAATGACGCAAATGCCTGAAACTGTAGCGTTAATGCACTCACTTGTGGGTTTGGCTGCGGTTTTAATTGCGGTCGCGGCGATTCTGCATAACAACAAGCTATTGGAAATTGGCGCTGAAGCTTTAACTGCGAACAATATCAGCTTCCACGCTATGAGCAAAGTTCATTTGTTTGAATTATTTGTTGGCTGTTTTGTCGGTGCAATCACATTTACAGCATCCGTTTTTGCTTATGGCAAACTGGCTGCGAAAAAATGGGCTAAAACGATTTCTGGCGCATGGGTAAAACCGCTGCAAGCGCTGATTTTCATTGCAATGCTTGCTGCAGGTATTTATTTCTTCCTGACGGGCAACATGACATCTTTCTGGGCAATGACAGGTCTTGCGCTGGTATTCGGCTGGGTATGGATTGCGCCTGTGGGCGGCGGCGATATGCCGGTTGTCGTATCACTGCTTAACTCATTCTCAGGCTGGGCAGCGGCTGGTATCGGTTTCACACTCGAAAACAACATGCTGATTGTTGCAGGTTCATTGGTAGGTTCTTCGGGCGCGATTTTGTCTTACATCATGTGTAAAGCAATGAACCGTTCAATTATCAATGTATTGTTTGGCGGTACAATGGGCGCAGCGGCAGCTCCAGCAGCTGGAGGCGGCGCACAAGTACAGCGTAACCACCGTTCAGGTTCTGCAGATGATGCTGGTTTCTTAATGTCAAATGCAGACAGCGTTGTGATTGTACCGGGTTACGGTATGGCGCAAGGCCGTGCGCAAAATGCTGTTAAAGAACTTGCCAATACATTGAAAGAACAAGGCGTAACTGTCCGCTTTGCGATTCACCCTGTAGCTGGCCGTATGCCGGGTCATATGAACGTATTATTAGCTGAAGCTGATGTACCGTATGAAGACATTTTGGAAATGGACGAAATCAACTCTGATTTCCCTGCGACTGATGTTGTACTGGTGATTGGCGCGAATGACGTGGTTAACCCAGCGGCTAAAGATGATCCTAGCTCACCGATTTACGGTATGCCGATTCTTGAAGCGCATAAAGCGCGTACGATCATGGTGATCAAGCGCTCTATGGCGACAGGCTATGCCGGTTTAGACAATGACTTGTTCTATAACGACAAGACCATGATGATCTTCGGTGATGCGAAAAAAGTAGTTGAAGATATGAGTAAAGCAATTAATGGTACAGGCCACTAAGATTGAAGCTTTTGATGAGAAACCGCCTTCGGGCGGTTTTTTTATGGCAAAAAATTGCATTTTGGCTGGCTGCAAAACTTTGTTATATATCGAGCAAGAATTCTCTAAAACTGGTCGTAAGCTGACAATTTTTTGCAGGCTGTCTTATTTGTTTGACCTGCAAAGCTAGATGGCTGCTATATTTTATATGGTTGGCATTTTTCTTGCAAAACTATAAGTAATAAGCAGTTTATAACCGTAGTGAAAGACATGTTTATTCATTTGAGCAGAGGGGCGCTATGAGTACAGAACGATTAAATATTGAGAACCGCAGATTTGCAATTGCTAGCAGCTTAGAGCCTTATATCAGCAGCGCGGCTTTAGAAAATGCATTGAATCTTTGGGAACAGCGTTACAGCAGCCAACCGGTGTATGCCTTGAATCATTTTTTAAATGATGTCTGTGAAACAGATGATTTGAAGCACTGCCGCCGTCATATTATGCGTCAAATGCTGCGGGCTTTGACCAGTTTAGAACAGCGTGATTGGTAAATATTGCAAGCAATAAAAAAAGCGGTCTTATTAGACCGCTTTTTTACTATCCAGCTTTAAGCCACCGATTCAGGTGTTGTGCGCCATAAAGTTTCTAGATCATAAAATTTGCGGGCTGTAGGAAGCATTACATGAACAACGACAAAGCCAAGGTCAACTAAAATCCACTCTGCATCGCGCTCGCCTTCAACGCCAATCGGGCGGAAGCCAGCTTTGCGCGCTTCTTCAGCAACATTATCAGCAAGAGATTTGACATGACGTGTAGATGAACCGCTTGCAATAACAATAGCATCGGCTACATTGCTGATCGCGCTTACATCAATTTCGACAATTTCTTTCGCTTTTACATCTTCGAGAGCTTCACGTACGACTTGAAGGCAAGCTTGTACGTCTTTCTTAGAACTTCCAGGAGATTCTTGAAAGTTTGAAGCGCCGGGCGATGGTTCTAAATTCATGGAGTGTATATTTTCCTGACAATTATTCATCGTCTAATATAGCGGTTTTAGTGCTGAAATTCAAATCAGCCGTATGCACAATTCAGTTTGCAGAAGCAAAGTATTTGTCTTTCCAAGCAAAAGAATTTTGTGAATGAAGTTTAGGGCGGTACTCCGCGGCAATAAAGCCGATGTAGCTGCTGTGTTTGATCCAATCGAAGATCAGCGCATAGTTCATGCTGCCTGTATCTGGTTCATGGCGTCCGGGAGTGTCTGCAAATTGAATATGGCCAATATAGTCAATATTTTCTTGCAGGGTTTCTAAGATGTCTTCCCCCATCATCGACATATGGTAGCAGTCATACTGCATTTTTAAGGCTGGGTGATTTACAGCTTCCAGCATTTCTTGCGCCTGAGCGATGTTTTGAATAAGAAAGCGCGGCATATCTACGCAATTAATCATTTCAAATACAGGCTGTATCCCTTGGCCTGACAGCATGCTGCAAGCCAATCTTAAGTTAGAGGCCAATGTTTTTAGGCATGGCAGCAGATCGGCATCCATCGGCTGTTTGCCTGCTAAAATATTGACACTGGGGACATTCAGCGCAGAAGCATATTGAATTGCTTGCTCTAACGCGCGGTGAAACTCAATTTCTTGTCCCGGTATGCCAGCCAGCCCATTGCCGCCAGACATTAAATCACCCGCAGGGACATTAATCAGGCAGAGGCTTAAGTCATAGACAGTCAGCTGGGTTTGAATTTGCTCAATGCTGAGCTCGTATGGAAATTGGATTTCCACATGATCAAAACCATGCTGACGCGCAAGTGCAAAGCGTTCAATCAGCGGTACTTCTGTAAAAATCATTGAAAGGTTTACAGCGAGTTTATTCATGCGGATGCTCCTTAGCGCAAAGACAATAACAGTTTAACGTTTTTCAACGTGCTGAATAACTGTAGAAAGGTCTGCTTCAGCAAAGCCATTGTTCTGATGCGCCTGAAGCTGGCTCAGGGCTTTTTGCGCAACTGGAATGTTCAGCTGCAATGAAGCCGCCAGCTGCACAGCATTATTCAAATCTTTTGAAAGGGTTTGTACTTTCCATTGCACGGGTTCAAAGCTATGCGCAGCCATACGCGGACTTAATATTTGAAAGGGCTTAGAGTCTGCAAAACCGCCGGCAAGCGCTGGCGCCAGCAAAGCCGTGTCTACGCCTGCTTGGTCTGCCAATGCGACCGCTTCCGCAATTAATGTGCTGTTGGCTGCCACAATCAGCTGATTGCAGATTTTAGTCGCTTGACCTGCTCCTGTTTCACCCATGCGGGTGACACGCTGCGACAGCACATTGTAAATGGGATGCAGCTGTTCAATCGCGGCCGCATTTCCGCCTGCAAAAATAACCAAAGATCCTTGTTCAGCGCCAGCAGTGCCGCCAGAAACAGGGCAGTCAATCCAATATGCTTTGTGTTCTGCAGCGGCCTGAGCCAGCTTTTTTGTCTGTCCCACAGAGAGGCTGGAAAAATCTGCCAGCACTTGGCCCGCTTGTAAATGAGGCTGAATTTTTTCAAAAACGGCCTGCACGGCAGCATCATCTGCTAGGCAGAGCAGTACAGCAGGATATTGGCCAATCTGATCTAACTGTAAAGGCTGAGCGCCCATTTCGAGCAATGGCGTACAAGCATTGGCGGTACGGTTCCAGACTGCGACTTCAAAACCGGCTTGGATCAGGCGGGACGCCATGCGGCTGCCCATCAGGCCCATACCTAAGAAAGCTATTTTTGTATGTCGGTCAAAGCTCATCGCTGTATTCACTCCAATGCTTGTGTTGTGCTTAGCTTAGCGGAATTGGCGCGGCAAAAACTGAACCTCTGGGTTTTTGTCTTTTTTACGCGCCAATTTGCTGTTTTTGCCAAGCAGCAGTTTGAGCTGCCAAATTTTTTCTAGGCGTAAAGATTTTTTAGGCTGATGCTCCATGGCATCCAGTACACGTTTTGCGGCCATCAGCGCATCTGGAGAGCGTCCCAGCATTTCTTCTGCAAGGCTTTGTGCCTGAGCTAGAGGCGAATCTGTCAAGTGTGTAACCAAGCCCACACTTTTTGCATATTCGGCGTCAAAAATACGGGCAGTCAAGGTCAGCTCTTTTGCCAGATCTAGGCCGATGATGCCTTTTAATGAGCGGCTAAGGCCCATGTCCGGCACGAGGCCCCAGCGGCTTTCCATAATGGACATTTTCGCTGCTGGATGGGCAATACGGATATCTGCCGCCAGCGCAAGCTGCATGCCAGCGCCAAAACAAAAGCCTTCAATCGCTGCAATCACAGGGACAGGCAGCTCTTGCCAAATTAAAAAAGCTTTTTGAAACAGGCTTTGTCCCGGGCGGATCAGCTCCCATGCTGCATAAGCGGTGTTTTTAGGATTGTTGAGGTCTGCTAAGTCAATGCCTGCACTGAATACTTGCGCTTCACCAGTTAAAATGACACAGCGGATTGAGCGGTCTTTTTTAATTTTATTGGCGGTGCTGACCAGTTCTTTCAGCAGCGCAAAGCTCATAGCATTGCGTTTGTCCGGACGGTTAAGCGTGACCGTTGCAATGCCGTTATTTTTTTCAAATTTTACCAGTGCCATGTTAATAACTCTTTTATTTTCCTTGCTTGGAGCATAGCATGCGGCGCTTTTACAAGGATGACAGCGCAGTCACGGTTTTGTCAGAAAAGGCTTAGCTGCTGTGCTGCGCCAAAACATGCTGCGCAGCCAGTTCAACTTGCTGAATAATGGCTTTCATTTCATCAAAGCGTTTCAGCACTTCTTGCACAAAGCTGTCATCGGCTTTACGGCGTTCTTTTCGCAATGTGGAAACAAACTGTTCAAAACTGCCAGTCACTTCTTGCAGGCTTGGTGTGCCAACGTAACGGGTTGCGCCGTATAAGCGGTGCAAGACATGTTCTAATTGAGGGAAGTCTTCAAGTTCAATCAGCTGTTCAATTTCATTTAATTCCGCGGCAAAACTGTCGGTCAGCATTTTGAGCAAATCCAGCGCCAAGTCTTCTTTATTGGCCGCCAGCTGCAGCGACTGCTGCCAGTCTAAAATATTGGAATCTAAAGACTCTATAGCAGCGGTACGTTCAACAGTCGGCAGTTTCTTAAAATTCTCGGTCGTCCAATGCGTTAAAATTTGGATGATTTGTTCAATTTGAATTGGTTTGGTGACATAGTCATCCATACCGCCTTGGAGCAGTTTTTGTTTTTCATCAGATAGCGCATGTGCGGTTAAAGCGATAATCGGCAAGCGTTTATGGTCTTCAAAAGTCGACTCAAGTGAGCGGATAGCGCGGGTCGTATCTATACCTGACATCACCGGCATTTGAATATCCATAAATACTAGATCAAAGGCTTTCAGGCCTTGTGTATACCGGGATTCAATGATGTCGATCGCTTCTTGTCCGCTGAGCGCTTTAGTTGTAGTGACATTCAGCTCAGAGAGAAGGGCTTCTAGGACAATCAAATTCGGCAAATGGTCATCGACGGCTAAGATATGCAGGCCTTGGCCATTAAAGTCTTCATGGGTTTCTTCATGATATTGCATATCGTTATTCAGCAAATGCACTAAAGCGCTGCGGCTGAGCGGCTGATGCAGCGGCTGCGCGCGGTATTCATTCAGCATGTTTGGATCAAGCTGCATTTGATAGCCGTAGATGGCTAAATTGCCTGTATAGCGAGAGCGGATTTCTTTCAGCATTGCTTCAGTATCGCCGCTATGGTCAATAATGAGCCAAGTATTTTCAGCGGTTTTCAGCTGGTTCAGACGGCTGAACAAATCTAAAATAGATTGCGCTTCAATATGCTGCACTGCATAGTTTTCTAAGTAGGTGCGCAGCACATTGGCTGTAGCAGGGTGCGCCAAATACGAGACAACTTTTAACTCGCTGTATTGCGGCTGAATGACTTCTTCATCTTCATTAACGGCAAACATCGCAGTAAACCAGAAAGTTGAGCCTTTTTCAGTCGGAGCGCGTTCTTGATTGTCTTCAAAGCCAATGTGGCCGTGCATCAGATTGACCAGCTGCTTGGAAATTGCCAAACCCAGTCCTGTGCCGCCAAATTGGCGGGTCACTGAGGCGTCACCCTGTGAGAAGGATTCAAAGAGTTTTTTACGGTCTGTGCCGCTTAATCCGATGCCGCTGTCCTGTACACTGAAATGCAGCAGGCATTGCCCGATATCATCATGTTCCATACGCACACGGACAATGATTTCACCGTCCGGGGTGAATTTAATTGCATTTGAAATAAGATTGGTTAAGACCTGTTTAAAACGCAAGGCATCGCCAATGACATGCACAGGGACGTTATCTGCATAGTAGAAAGTCATATCAATATGTTTCTGCGCAGCCAGCGGCGACAGCATGTCCATGACATCAAAGACAGCTTCTTCAAGATCAAATGGCGCTGTTTCCAGTTCGAGCTTTCCTGCATCAATTTTTGAAAAGTCCAAAACATCATTAATCAGCGCAAGCAAGTGTGCAGATGATTTGCGGATCGTCTGCAAATAGAGATTCTGTTCATTGCTCAAGTTGCCTTGGCGCAGCAGCAGATGAATAAAACCGTCAATACTATTTAGCGGTGTGCGTAATTCATGTGAAATATTGGCTAAAAATACCGATTTAGATTGATTGGCATGAATGGCTTGGTCACGCGCCTGACGGTAGGTGATGTTTTGCACTTCTAAAGTATCGAGTGTGCGGCGCAGGTCATCTTCAGTTTGTTCAGTATGTTCGCGCAGCTCTAAAAAGCTGAAATGCAGGCGTTTCACGACATTGGCAATATCGCGCTGCAGCAGGCGCAGCTCGCCAGTACTATTAATGACCATATGCTGATCGAGTGTGTCTGCATTTAAGCGCTGCAGCTGCATGCGGATTTCATACATCGGCGCAATCCAGCGCCGCGAATAGAAATTCAGGCAGAGCAAAAGCAGCAGTAACGTCAGCAAGCCAGTTGCAATCAACACAATTAAGACCCGATAGTGGGCAATTTCCAGCGGCTGGTTATCCAGCTCAATGATCAGCCAATAAGGTGTATTGATGTTGTCACTGATTTGCGTAGCATATACATTGTTTTGATTAAATTTAATGGGGCCAATATAAGTGTTCTTGGCGGCTTTTAATGCCGGCCAAGGATCTGTGTCCTGATAGCCGATGCTGATTTTATTTTGGCCCTTGGAGTCTAAAATGGCCGCTCTGAGTATGTATTTTTCGCTCAGCATATTCTGCAAAGAATTGCGCGCTTGATCAAACTGCCATGGGTACTGCGAGAGTAAGTTGAGCGCGCCTTCCGCTGTCGGCTGGAAGCGGGTTAAAATCGCAATGGCCATTTGCCGCTGCTGCGCCTTAGCGGCATTGGAGGTTTCTGTAATTACCAGCATTGCGCCTACACATGCCAAAATTGTAATCGGCACGAAAATGAGTGCGATCAGCTGTCCATAAGCATGATTTAAGTGCAGGCGTTTAAAAAGCTTTTTGCTGATATTTGACATGGTTTAAGCAGTTTATTCCTTATGCTCAGCATATTAGCATGCTTTATTTGAAACTGATTGCGCTTTAATCACTTTCGAGAAAAAGCCTTGCAAATGGGTGCAGGGAAAGACATTTTTTCATACAATAGGCGCACCTCGATATAGGTGCGAATAATGAGCAACACAACCCCTGATTTTCAAACAGATGCATTTTTGCTGGACAGCTATGTAGGCAAAACGCCTTTAGTCCGCTTGCAGCGTCTGGCAAGTCACACTCAAGCAACTGTATTAGCAAAACTGGAAGGCAATAACCCGGCAGGTTCGGTAAAAGACCGGCCAGCCTACAATATGATTATGCAAGCTGAGAAGCGCGGTCAAATTAAACCAGGCGATACATTGATTGAGGCGACGAGCGGAAATACAGGAATCGCATTGGCGATGGTGGCCGCCATGCGCGGCTATCAGATGAAGCTGATTATGCCGGCAAGTTCTAGCCAAGAGCGTAAAGATGCAATGCGTGCTTATGGCGCAGAGCTGATAGAGTCTGCAACGATGGAAGAGGCGCGTGATATGGCTGCGCAAATGCAGTCTGAGGGTGTTGGCCTTGTGCTCAATCAATTTGGCAATCCAGATAACTCTGAGGCGCATTATTTAACGACTGGCCCTGAAATTTGGCAGCAGACTGGCGGTAAAATTACCCATTTTGTCAGTTCAATGGGAACGACTGGCACGATCATGGGGATTTCTAAATATCTGAAAGAAAAAAATCCAGACGTTCAAATTGTGGGCCTGCAGCCGTCTGAAGGTTCAAATATTGCAGGGATCCGCCGCTGGCCAAAAGAATATTTGCCGACAATTTTTGATGCAAGCCGTGTAGACCGCATTATGGATATTCCGCAAATTGAAGCGGAAAAAACAGCGCGTAAATTGGCGCGTAAAGAAGGGATCAGTGCCGGCACTTCATCAGGCGGTGCAGTTTGGGCATCCGTCAAATTGGCAGAAGAAAATCCGGATGCAGTGATTGTCTGCATTATATGTGACCGCGGCGACCGTTATTTATCTACGGGCCTGTTCTCTGTTGTCGATCCTGAATAATCTGCCGTGAGGCTGAGCAAAGACTTATGCGTTTACCTGTTTTAACTTTTGATATTGAAACCTTAACTGACTTAAAATCGGGTGCGCATTTGCATGGACTGGATTTGCCTGAAGCAGATTTAGAATCTGCATTGGCAAAACTGCGCAGACAAGAGTCCGGTACAGATTTTCAGCGCTTGCCCTTGCATGAAATTGTCTGTATTTCAGGTCTTTGGCTGGATGAAAATGGTTTGAAGCTGTTTTCATTTAGCCGTGAGCAGTATTCTGAGGCAGAAATATTAAGACGCTTTTTTTCTATTTTTGATAAGCGCAATCCAACACTTGTGAGCTGGAATGGTTCACAGTTTGATTTGCCTGTGATTTTATTCCGCGCCATGTATCATGGACTTTCTGCAGTAAGTTTGTTCGATCAGGGCGAGATTGATACGCAAAAGCGTTATAATAACTACCAGAATCGTTATCATCAGCGCCATGTTGATGTGATGGATGTGATGGCAATGTTTAATGGCCGCAACTTCCTGAAACTGGATGATGCTGCGCATCTGCTGGGTTTTCCCGGCAAACGCGGTGATGGCGCTTATCGTGTGCCCGAGTATGTGCGTGAGCAGCAGTGGCAAAAACTGACCAGTTATTGTGAAGGCGATGTGCTGAATACTTGGCTGATTTATTTACGCTTTCAGTTGCTGAAAGGGCAAATTTTGCCGGCAGATCATCAGCATTTGATCCAATCTACGATTCAGTATTTATATACACAGCCGCAGCAGGCAGCGTTTTTATCTGTTTGGCGTGAAACCTCTAAACAGACCGATTTTACTCAATTTGATTTTCCATCTTCCCCCAATTAGGTCCGCATGAAACATAGAGCCAAGCCCCCAAAAGCACCGCAGCCAAGTTACATTTTTCAGGTTGAGTCGCTGTCACATGAGGGGCGCGGCATTGCTCACTACGGCTCACATCCCGATCATCCTTTGGAAAAGCATGGTAAAAAAGTATTTATCCGTTATGCGCTTCCGGGGGAAACTGTACGCGCTGTTATTACGCATGCGGTGAAACGTTTGGAAGAAGCGGATTGTTTGGAGCTGCTCAGTGAGCCTTCTGCAATGCGTGTTCAGCCTGCATGTGCGCATTTTGGCACCTGCGGGGGCTGCAATATGCAGCATATCCATCCTGATGAGCAAATCCGCCTTAAGCAAAATGTATTGAAGTCGCATATGACGCATTTTGCAGATTTAGAGCCTGATGAATGGCTGGAGCCGCTGCGTTCAACCCGTGAAGATTACCGCCGTAAAGCCCGTATTGGTGTACGTTATCTACCTGCTAAAGATAAATTAGTGGTTGGTTTCCGTGAAAATGCCAGCAATAAATTAATCTCAATTGACCGCTGTTTGGTACTTGATCACGCATTTGGCTCAATAACCCGTCTGAAGCAATTACTCCAAAGTCTAAAAGGCAAAAGGGATATTGGTCATATAGAATTAGCAATGGGTGATACACAAATCGCGCTGCTGGTTCGTCACACAGAAAAATTGTGCAATAGTGATGTCAACGAATTACAAAAATTTGCGTTACAGAAACAGTGGCAGCTATATTTACAGCCAGAAGGTCCTGAAAGTTTAAGCCGTCAGGACGGACAAGCCGGTGAGATGCGTCTGCATTATGCACTGCCTGATTTTGATGTGAACTTTGGATTTAATCCCTTGGATTTTACGCAAGTAAATTCAAGCATTAACCCGAGAATGGTCAAACTGGCATGTGATTTGCTTCAATTGAAGCAAGGTGAGCGGGTATTAGATTTATTCTGCGGATTAGGGAATTTTTCATTGCCGCTTGCGCGCTGCGTAGGTGCATCAGGACGCGTTGCGGCTGTAGAAGGCAGTGAAGAAATGGTCAAACGCGGGGCAGAAAATGCTTTAAATAATGGCATTTCTTGGCTCGATTTTTATTCACAAGATTTAACAAAAGATTTTTCGCATCATTCTTGGGCAAATCAGGGATTTGATGCATTATTGATTGACCCGCCGCGCTCCGGTGCGGAAGAGGTAATGCAATATTTGCCTAAATTTGGTGCAAAAAGAATCGTTTATGTATCGTGTAACCCCGCCACGCTAGCGCGTGATGCAGGTATTTTGGCACAGCAAGGCTATCGTTTAAGCAAAGCAGGCGTGATGGATATGTTTACCCATACAGGACATGTCGAGTCGATTGCATTGTTTGAGCAAGCCGGACAAGACAGCCAAATAAACGATTAAAGCCGTAATGAAGAGTAAAAAAATTAGGAGTAGGGTATGGTCACAGTACGGGAACAACTCCCGGGACGTCTTAATGAGCTGTCTCAGGAAGCGACTGTAGAACATGCCGATCAAGCGCTGCAGGATTTAGACGAATGGCTGAATCGTGTTCGCGGCATATTAGACGGTGAAGCGCTGACGCAGCTTGAAGAAGTTGCGCATCTGACACTGCAAAAAGAAATGGAATCTACCGTCAGCCATCGTTCAAATACCTTTTATACGGGTATTGAAATGGCCGATATTTTGGCGCATTTGCATGTCGATGAAGATACCTTGTCAGCAGCAATGCTGTACCGCTGTGTGCGTGAAGGTGTAATGCCGCTGGACGAAGTGCTGGAAAAATTTGGCGAACAAGTGCATGCCTTGGTAAAAGGCACGCTGTCCATGGGTAAGCTGTCTGAACTGATTGAACAAAATAAACGCTTAGAAGATCATTTTAATAATAATCAGCGTGAGCATTTATCAGGCATTTATAAAATGCTGATTTCAGTGACGGAAGATGTCCGTGTTGTATTGGTCAAACTGGCTGAACGTACCTATGCGCTGCGTGAGCTGGCGCATTCATCACGTGAGCGTCAGGAACGTGTTGCGCGTGAAGTGTTAACTATTTACTCACCGCTTGCGCACCGCTTAGGCATAGCGCAGCTGAAGTGGGAGCTTGAAGATTTAGCCTTCCGTTATCTTGCGCCTGAGCGTTATAAAGAAATTGCTTCTTTATTGAATGAAAAGCGTTTGGAGCGTGAACAGTACATTCAGTTTGTTATTGAAAAACTGCGCAATGAACTGGCAGAGCATGATATTGAAGCCGAAATTAACGGCCGGGTAAAGCACATTTATTCGATCTATCGAAAAATGAAAAGTAAAAACCTGAGCTTTGATCAGCTTTATGATATCCGTGCGCTGCGTGTACTGGTGAAATCGGTGCCGGAGTGTTATCACACTTTAGGTATTGTGCATCAAATCTGGCGTCATATACCGCATCAGTTTGATGACTATATTACCAATCCGAAAGCCAATGGCTACCGTTCGCTGCATACAGCGGTGATTGCAGAAAACAAATCTCTTGAAGTGCAAATCCGGACCAACAGCATGCATCAGGAAGCAGAGCTGGGTGTATGTTCGCATTTTAACTATAAAGAGGGTTCAAAAAATACCGACCAGTCTTTTAATCACCGTTTACATTCATTGCGTTCAGTTTTGGAGCACTACCAAGAACGCAATGATGCCAGCGCGCATAAAGACGAAGAAAGCACTGAGAATTTTGAACAAATTCAAGATTTTGAAGGCTTTGAAAAGATTTATGTATTTAGCCGTGACGGCGATATTAAAGAATTGCCCCGCGGTTCTACAGTATTGGACTTTGCTTATCACGTGCATACGCAAGTGGGCAACAAGTGTTATGCAGCCCGTGTAAACCAGCGTTATGTGCCGCTGACTTATACGCTGAAAACTGGTGAGCAGGTTGAAATTCTGACCAAGAAAGACCGTGAACCAAACCGTGACTGGCTGGTGAACTCGCTGGGCTACATTAAAACTGCCCGTGCGCGAGACAAACTGCGTCACTGGTTCCGTCAGCAGGACCGCAGTAAGAATTTGGAAGTGGGCCGTGACCTGCTGAACAAAGAGCTGGCGCGTTTAGCGATCCACCCGAAAAGCATTGATTTAAGTGATTACTGCAATCACTTCAATGTGAAATTGGGTGAGGACATTCTGATTGGCTTAGTGAATGGCGATATTAGCCTGCATGCGCTGATTAATCAGGTCAACCGTCATATGCATTTGGATCAGGATGAGCCTGAACTGGTGCTGAAGCCGACACTCAACCCGCGCGCCAGCCATACCTTGTCGGCGCATGGTATTTTAATTGACGGTTTAGATAACGTAGAACTGCATATCGCGCAGTGCTGCCAGCCTGTGCATGGCGAGTCGATTGGCGGCTACATTACACTGAATCGCGGTGTGAGCATTCATAAGGTGGCTTGTCCAGATTATGTACGCATGATCAGCCAAGAGCCTGAGCGCGCTGTTGAAGCAGATTGGGAAATGCAGCCGACACGCGGTCAAAGCGTGCAGATAGTGGTGGAAGCGTATGACCGCCGCGGCTTATTGAAAGATCTGACTCAAGTGATCTTCTCTGATCAAATTAATATCCGTCAAGTGAACACTATTTCAGAGGCGGACGGCATTGCGAATATGAAACTGCTGATTGAAGTCAAAGGTTTGGCGCAGCTGTCGCGTTTGTTGGCCCGTCTTGAGCAGCAGCCGGGTATTATCAGTGCGCGCCGTTTGGTTCAAGGTAACTGATACGGCAGCCAAAACTGTAAATAAAAGACCCGCAATTTGCGGGTCTTTTATTATCTATATATTTTAATGAGCATAAAAAACCCATCCGAAGATGGGTTTTTATAAAGCGGTGTTTGAATTAATGAGGAATTTCTTCTTCTTCATCAAACTCAGGCTTCACTTGAACAATAAAGTCTTGACGGTTTAGACCGCGCCATAGCGAGAATGCAGTACCGATATAAATAGACGAATATGTGCCGACAAAAACACCGACAAACATTGCGATAGAGAACCATTTCAGACCTTCACCGCCAAAGAACATCATTGCAAGCACCACCAGCAATAGTGTCATTGAGGTATGAATGGTACGGCGAAGTGTTTCCGTCAATGCAATGTTGACGATTTCCAGCGGTTCTGCACCGCGGATTTTACGGAAGTTTTCACGGATACGGTCCGAGACCACAATATTATCGTTCAGTGAGAAGCCGATAATTGCCAGTAATGCCGCCAGTACCGTCAAATCAAATGGCCATTGCATAAGGGCAAAAATACCCAGAGTCACAATAATGTCATGGAATAATGACAGTACAGCGCCAATAGCGAGTTTAAATTCGAAACGGATCGTGACGTATACCAGCATCAGCAGTAAAGCAAGCGCTACAGCCCCGCCAGAACGCATATACAGCTCATTGCCGACTTGGCCGCCCACAACATCAACCTTGTGTACTTCTGCGCTGTTTCCAGGCAGCTGTACGGCCGCTGTAATTGCTTTAGTCAGATCAGCAGCTTCTGCATTTTCCTGTACAGGCATACGGACCATCAGATCACGGTTCGAACCAATCGTTTGTACGACAGCATCATTAAAGCCGGCTTTGGCTAAAGACTGGGTAACATCCGAAGCTTTCACCGGCTGACTGTAGTTCAGCTCAGCAGAAATACCGCCAGTGAAATCTAGACCAAGGTTTAGGCCTTTAGTCACAATGAAAAATAAGCTTGCCACAGTCAGCACAATGGAAAGAATGGCTGCCGGCAGGGCAATCTTCATGAACGGAATGACCCGCTCATCTTCTGGACGGCCGTATTTTTTAGGATTAAGTTGAGTATTATCAGTCATCATCGATCTCCTAAATGCTCAACTTTTTCAGGTCGCGTTTTTTACCATAGATCAGCTGTACGATTGCGCGTGTTACAGTAATTGCTGTAAACATTGAGCAGACGATACCGATCATCAGTGTAACGGCGAAGCCTTTAATTGGACCTGTACCAATTGCGAACAGAATAAACGCAACGAGGAATGTGGTTAAGTTTGAGTCGAAAATGGTGTTGTAGGCACGGTCATAACCAGCAACAATGGCTTGCTTAGGCGACGCCCCCCATTTCATTTCCTCTCTGATCCGCTCACATATCAGTACGTTGGCATCGACTGCCATACCAATTGTGATGACGATACCCGCAATACCCGGCAGGGTAAGCGAAGCGCCAATCCAAGACATGACGGTTAAAATCATGGCCAAGTTCATCACTAATGCAAAGTTGGCAATTAAGCCGAATAGACGGAAGAAAACCACCATCCAGATTGCAACCAGCAAGAAACCGAGCTGTGTCGACATGACGCCTTTATCAATATTTTCTTGACCTAGGCTTGGACCAATTACACGCTCTTCTACGAAGTACATTGGCGCAGCTAAAGCGCCTGCACGCAGCATCAGCGCGAGTTCTGCCGCTTCTTGCGGAGAGTCAAGGCCGGTAATTCGGAATGATGAACCCAGTACAGCCTGAATCGTTGCCGCATTAATCACGACTGATTCTGTGTATGGCGTACGGACTTCAGTTTGTGTTCCTGTCGCCGGGTCAGTTACATAGCTGATTTTTTGTTTATTTTCAATAAACAGCACCGCCATACGTTTGCCTACAGCTGAACGTGTCGCTTCAGACATCAGTTTGCCGCCGGCAGTATCCAAAGTAATGTTTACTTCGGCGCCGCCAGTGTCTTGGCTGAAACCGCTAGAGGCGTTTTGAACACGTTCACCTGTTAAAATACGTGTACGGTTCAACAGCAATTGGCGGCCGCTGTCTAAAGACTCATAAGCAAATACTTCAGTGCCTGGCGGTACGGAACCTTTTGCTTGACCTGTATAAGGGTCAATGTATTGGTCGTTCAGATCAGATACAAGACGGAATTCTAAGTTTGCAGTACGGCCTAAAACACGTTTCGCTTCAGCGGTATCTTGCACACCCGGAAGTTCAACCACAATGCGGTTGCTGCCTTGAGTTTGCACCAATGCTTCGGCAACGCCTAACTCGTTAATACGGTTGCGCAGCGTTGTTAAGTTTTGGTTAACGGCATAGGATTCAATTTCTTGCTTGCGGATGTCCGTGTAGTTCAGGCGCAGGCTGGCGCCTTCGCTGGTTGCAATCGCTTGCTGTGTATATTCATTGCCATTGCTGCGCAAGAAGTCCATGACTGCGGCGCGGTCTGCATTGTTTGCAAACTGCATCGTAATGGTGTTGTTATTCAGTGTCAGGCTGTTAAATTTCAGCTTGCTGTCACGCAGCTGACGGCGCAAGTCTGCAGCAGATGTTTCCATACGCTGTGAAATGGCTTTGTCCATATCGACTTCAAGCAGGAAGTGAACACCGCCGCGTAAGTCTAAGCCTAATTTCATTGGCTTAGCGCCAATTTTTTGCAGCCATTCTGGTGTAGTCGGCGCAAGGTTTAAAGCAACAACATAATCATCACCTAGACCTCGGCGCAAAGCATCTTTTGCTTTTAATTGGGCTTCGCTTGAGTCTACACGCAGTAAAGCGGCATTGTTTGTGAAGCTGTTGTCATGTGTTGCAATGTTATCACTTTTTAAAATCTGCTCTGCTTTTTGCACGATGCTCTGGTCAATTTGAGTACCGGCTTTGGCACCCGAAATTTGAACAGCTGGTTCATCTGGATACAAACTTGGCAGGGCATATAATGTGCTGATCACTAGAACCACAAGGATCAGCAGATATTTCCATGCTGGGTAACGCATCTGTTTTCTTCTTAAAATGAAAAAAGTCGTGCAGAAGCACGACTGTTTTTTGATTAAAGGTTGTTTAAAGTGCCTTCAGGGAGAACTGAAATCACACTTGCGCGCTGAATTTTCACTTCTACACCGCGGCTTAACTCAACCACTGCAAAATCACCTTCAATTTTGATGATTTTGCCCATTAAACCGCCGGCAAATACAACTTCGCTGCCTACACCTAGGCTTTCAACTAACGAGCGGTGTTCTTTTGCACGTTTTGCTTGAGGGCGCCAGATTAAGAAATAGAAGATTGCTACGAATACGGCAATCATCAAAAGGTTCGCCATCATGCTAGGCTGTTGTGCAGCTTCGCCAGCGGCGTGGGCAGTAGAAATAAAAAGGCTCATCGGTATTTCCTAAAACGAATAAAATTGTATATCAATTACATGACAATAAATTAGCTTGTTCTGCAATTTACCTTGTCTTTTTCTTCAGTGCAAATACTGACTGAATCAATCTTCAGGACAAGGCGGCACTTCTAGTCCGCGGCGTGCATAGAAGTCAGCAACAAAATCATCAAAAGTGCCGTTGTCTAATGCATCACGCATCATTTCTGTCAGGCGCAGGTAATAACGCAAGTTATGGATTGTGCCCAGCATAGATCCCAGCATTTCACCGCATTTTTCTAAATGGAATAAATACGAGCGGGTAAAGTTCTGGCAAGTATAGCAATCGCAGTGCGGATCTAATGGGCGCTGGTCATGGCGGTACTGGCTGTTGCGGATACGCACCAAACCGTCAGTGACAAAGTAGTGGCCATTACGCGCATTGCGGGTCGGCATCACGCAGTCAAACATATCAACACCGCGGCGTACCGCTTCTACGATATCTTCTGGTTTGCCTACACCCATTAGGTAGCGAGGTTTATCCGCAGGCATTTTCTCTGGAAGGTAATCAAGAACTTTGATCATCTCTTCTTTTGGTTCTCCTACAGACAGGCCGCCAATGGCATAGCCGTCAAAGTCGATATCCAGTAAGCCTTTTAAAGATTCGTCACGCAGGTCTTCGTACATGCCGCCTTGGATAATGCCGAATAGGGCATTGCGGTTTTTCAGTACTTCATGATGCTGGGTTTTACAGCGCTTCGCCCAGCGCAGAGACAGCTGTAAAGATTTTTGAGCTTCTTCATGTGTTGCAGGATAGGGTGTGCATTCATCAAAAATCATCACAATGTCAGAATTCAGCGTATGTTGAATATCCATTGAGATTTCAGGAGATAAAAAGACTTTTGAGCCGTCAATTGGGGAGCGGAACGTTACGCCGTCTTCTTTAATTTTACGCATTGCGCCTAAGCTGAAAACTTGGAAGCCGCCTGAGTCCGTTAAAATAGGTTTGTCCCATTTCATGAACTGGTGCAAACCGCCATGTTCTTTAATCACATCTAAACCTGGGCGCAGGTATAAATGGAAAGTATTGCCTAAAATGACTTGTGACTTAATTTCTTTAATGTCACGAGGCAAAACGCCTTTAACCGTGCCATAAGTACCTACAGGCATGAACATTGGCGTTTCAACGACACCATGTTCAAGCGTTAAACGCCCACGGCGGGCACGGCCCGACTGAGCTAATTTCTCAAACTTCATAAAAGGTCCAAATCAAGGCGAAAAAACAGTTCGCTGATCGATAGTGCTAAAAGTACACTATTTTCCTTGATTCTGACCTTAAACGCCAGCTTTGACGTGTGCTGCCTCTGTAATTTTCTTAGATCGAGTCAGCAGACTGCTGCGCAAAGTATGATTCATGATAGAACTGGCTGATGCGGGACAAAATTTCATGCTTTTGCATCGCGCAGTTGCCTTTTTCACCAGAGGGCATGGCTGCAATGGTTTGCACCAATTTCTGAATGTAGATATTGCAGTCTACAAAATGCGGTTCCAGTGTAAGTAAATAGGCAGATTGCGCAACTTGCAGATAATCATAAGGTTCAACTTCTGCCAGCTGAGCCAGATCGATCAGCATGTCTTTATCTGTTTGAGACAGGCGGAAACGCTTATTCTGCTCTTGCTTCTCTGTGATTTTCGGTTCTTTTATTTTTAAAAAGTTTAAAAATAAGCGGTTTTCAGGATTCAGAAAGCGGGCAGACTGAATTTCAATTTCAGGCTGCGACGGCAGGCTGATAAAAAATAAAATTTGGTCAATGTCTAAACCATAGGAGTCAACCAGCGCTTCTTTAGCTTGCTTAAAGGCATTCAGCAGTACATCTAAGTTGTTGTGCGCATCGATGCTTGGCGTGTCTAGAAGAGGATTGCCAAAACTGTGCTGTGACTTGAAATAGTCAGACAGAATAAACTTGAATTTCGTCAGGCCAGAGTCTAAAGATGGGCTTGAGCGGTAGCGCCATTTTCGGACATTCCATTGGTCTTTAGGCGCAAGATACTGTTTGCGGTCTTCTTCTTCTGAAAAAATACTGCGTTTGGTCGATACCGCTAAATAGTCAATCAGCATGTATTTGTTAAAGACCAATGTGCAGGCGTAGATCTCGTCTTCATAATAATAATCATAGAGCTGGTAAAACTCTTGGATCAGCGCATTTTTTAGAATATCGATATGTTCAATCATAATATTTTATTTTCTTTTGCGGGCATGCTTGCACATGCCGGATTATTTTTAAGTTTTAGTGTGATGCAGCGGGTATTTTAAAAATTAGGCTTGTAGTCGAAGTTTTGAGCGGCTGCTGCATCGCGAAATGGACGGATGGCTTTTTTGCTCAGTGTCATGGTGTTCACAATGTTGTTTGGAAATATCTGAATGTGGTTGTTAAATAACTCGACATTGCGGTTAAAAATCGTAATCGCCGCACCGACATTTTCATTTTGTTCTTCAATTTCACCCATCATTTTGAGATAGATTTCATTGGCTTTTAATTCAGGGTAATTTTCAACGACAACATTGAGGCTGTGCATCAGTTCTTTATTTAAAGATTCAATGCGCTGCAGCTGAGAGACGTCTGTATTTTTCAGGTTTAAATTTAAAATGTTTTGGCGCAGTTCAGTCACTTTTTCCAAAGTGCCTTTTTCGAAGCTGGAGTACTGTTCGACCAGCGGCTGCAAGCCATCTAAAATTTTAATTTTTTGGCGTTCATACGTGGCGACATCTGACCAAGCGCGGATGGTCGCATTATGGTGACGCACAATGTTGTTGCGGATCACGATGCAGGCAATGGCCGCAGCGCAGATCAGCAGGAAGAAGATCAATAAACCCATAGACTTATAACCCCGTTGAATAAGCCGTTATCATTTTAAAAACAGCAGCAAATCGCGCTGTAAATTTTCTAATGCAATTAATTTAAATGTTCTGAGATGTCCGCGCAATTCAGAAATGTCATGTATAGACTTTGCTCTGCTGCTGATTTGAAACAAATCCTGAGAACCAATATAACATAGCATTTTGTTATGCGGATGGAATAATAAATCGCCCTCACGCTGCTGGAAAAAGTCTGCAATACGCAGCACAAATCCTGGCGTTAACAGTTTAGCGGTATTCATTTCATCGCTGCCATAAAACTTTAGGCGCTGATTGATTTGAATGTCGCTGCTATTCCAGGGGTAACTGTATGGATAATAAAACTTTTTATTGCTGGAAGTAATGGCTAAGCCTTGGGTTTCAACATCAAAAATGAATACGCCCCACAGGTCTTTATGCACTTCTTTAACTTTGGTTTCGTTGCCGTCTTTGTCGCGCATGCGGATTTCAGACGCATAGTGATATTGAAACACCATCACTTGATGCAGCTGCCCATTTTCATCTGTCCAGACGGTGCTGGCAAAGCGGGTGATGTCATTGGACAAACTGCCCTGATTGAAAACAGGGAACAGCTGTTTCAGCTGGGCAATAAAATGCAATGTATTCAGCGGTACGCCAATGTGCTGCGGCTGCCGGTTAAAAGACAGCTGGTATTTATGGCCGATGCTTAAATTTTCTAGGTGTTCAATGACTTCATCAATTGGCTGCTGCTGTTCATAGCTCAGGTAGGCCCAGCCTATAATGAGCAGTCCTGCCAACAGGCAAAGCTGAGACCAGATATTTTCAGGCGCAATCCATAGCGGCAGAAAAAACAGCAGGCCAATGCAGCCTTGCAGCCAAGGCAGCACATTTTCAAAACGCAGTGTAATAGGCGCATTCCAAGGATGCAGGCCGTCTAAAATAGATTGATAGTCTGGCGCAGAGCGGCCGAGATCCCATAGCCGGGCAATGTTCTGAAAAACAATGTCATTTTTTTTCCTGCGGATGTGGAAAGAATGTTTTACGGCATCAATCGGCATGGGAAGTCTTTTTTATTATGTGTTGATATTGTCAATCAGCATGGCATCGCCATAGCTGAAAAAGCGGTATTTGCTGTCTACGGCATGGCGGTAGGCATTTAGAATATTATCGCGGTTTGACAGCGCGGATACCAGCATCAGCAGAGTAGATTCCGGTAAATGGAAGTTGGTAATCAGGCGGTCTACCACTTTGAACTGATAGCCTGGATAAATGAAAATTTGAGTATCGCCAGTCCAGCCTTTCAGTTCGCCGCCGTTGGCTTGCGCTGCGCTTTCTGTTGCGCGGGTCGCTGTCGTGCCTACAGCAATGACTTTATTGCCGCGCGCTTTAGTTTCACGGATTAGTGCCATGGACTCATCTGATACATCACACCATTCGCTGTGCATAATGTGGTTTTCAATGTCTGCTGTACGTACAGGCAGGAATGTGCCTGCACCGACATGCAGTGTGACAAACGTTTTGTTAATGCCTTTGGCTTCGAGTTTTTGCAGTAAGTCTTCATCAAAATGCAGACTGGCTGTAGGAGCTGCCACAGATGCTAATTTGGCTGGGTCGTTGAATACTGTTTGATAGCGAACAGTGTCGATGTCTTCCGCTTCACGGTTGAAGTAAGGCGGAATTGGCAGCGCGCCGTATTTGTCCAAGACATCTAAAATAGGCTGTGAAAATTCGATAATAAATAAATTTTCATGGCGGCCTTTCACCGTAACTTTTACTTCGTCAGGGCCGATAAATAGTTCAGCACCTTCTTTTGGTGTGTTGCTGGCTTTGACATGACAGTGAGCAATAAATTTATCCATCATGCGTTCAACAAGCACTTCGACTGCGCCGCCTGTTGCGCGTTTGCCTTTCAGGCGCGCTTTCATCACTTTTGTATCGTTCAGTACCAGTAAGTCACCAGGTTCCAGCAGTTCTAAAATGTCTGTGAAATGGCGGTCGCGGTATTGGCCGGCAGTATCTAAATGCAGCAGGCGTGAAGCTGTACGGGTTTCAAGAGGAAAGCGAGCAATCAGCTCATCTGGGAGATCAAAACTGAAATCAGAAAGTTGCATGAGAAATGTTTAAAACAGTCGGGGATAAAATTGTGCTTAGTATATGCTTTTTTCTGTTTTTAGGCTGATTTTGCTTAATTTTAAGTCGAAAAAATAATGTTTGTTTTAAAAATAACCAAAAAATAATCTTGTATGTTGACTCTGTTGAGAAACAGCGTATTATAGCCCTCATCCACTCCCGAGGTGGTGAAATTGGTAGACGCGGCGGACTCAAAATCCGCTGTCAGAGATGACGTGTCGGTTCGAGTCCGACCCTCGGGACCAGAATTTAGAATAGAAATATTCTCAAAAGCCCCGAAGCCTTTATATGACAAGGTTTCGGGGCTTTTTCGTTTCCGGCGTTTGGGTTTTTTTCAGGTATTTTCGGGTAATTTCAGGTATAAGTTTCCACACATTTTCCACATTTTAAATATGTGTTTTTTTAATCTAAGTTATTGGGTTTGCTAAATTTTATGAGCTTATCTATTTATCAGCAAAAAAATGGAAGCTGGAGAGCTGATTTAGAAGCCTATGGCCAAAGAAAAAGTAAGGTTCTTAAATCTAAGGCTGAAGCTAAAAAATGGTCAGAAATCCAAGAGCGTGAATTCTTTTTAAACTTTTCAACTGACCAAGCGCTTAATAGAGATATTGTCATCACTGTTCATGAAGCATTGAGCAGATATGCAAAAGAAGTATCTTTTTATAAAAAAACCGCAAAAAAAGAGATCCAGCGCATAAGGTATTATCAAAATCATTTACCGTATGTTGATTGGCCACTAGCTCATTATAAATCTGAGTTTTTGAAGCAATGGGAAAACTCAGTTATGAATAGATCCATTAAGCCGCTCAAGGCTTCTAGCATTTTGAGAGACTATTCGACACTATCCGCTTTCTTTAACTGGTGCAGAAAAGATAAAAATTGGATTGATTTTAATCCCGTGGAAAATGTACGTAAGCCCAAAAAGCCGCCGCATCGTGAAAGACGGACTGAGCTGGAAGAATTGCAAGCTATTTTGGCTGCTTTAAAATATTTGCCAGGATCTGTACCTGAAACAAAGATGCAAGAAGTTGGTTTAATTTGGCTTATTGCAATGGCTACAGGGATGCGGTCGGGTGAAATAGTAAATAGGCCGCTGGATGAGGTTTTTCTGCAGAAACGATATATTCTTTTGCCAAATACCAAAAATGGCACATCTAGAAAAGTTCCGCTGGACGATTTTGCGCTGCAGCTATGGACATTGGCCACTAAGATTGAAAGAAAGTCATCTTTAAAAGTTTTCACAATCAATGATTCTTCAAGGGATACTTTATTTAGGAAAGCCCGGAAGCAAGCGGGGTTGGAAGGTGCCGATATCACATTTCATGATTCACGGCATGAAGCTGCAAGTTTAATGGCCAGACGCGTAAAAAATGCATTAACGCTGTGCAAAATTTTTGGCTGGAAGGATCCTAAACAGGCTTTGATTTATTACAACCCTACGAATGATGAAATTTTAGAAGAATTAAATATGTCGTCCGGGTTAAGTAAACTAATGTCGTAAAAAAGCCACCTTTTGGTGGCTTCTTTTAATGATACTGGAGTGTTTTTTTATCAAAGGCCATGCCAAAATCTATGACATCTTTTGCTTTCCAGCGAGAAACTGTTCGTTCGCCATCTTTGGAGGTTGGCAGCTGCCGGCTTGGCGGGAAGTATGGGTTTGAGATGATATTTTTCTTTGTATAGTCTTCTGAATAATTAAAATATTTAGCAATATCTTTTTCGCTCCATAGTTGATGCTCGATAGGTAACACCAATTTTGCGTCAAGATGCTTCATTATTTTTAATAGGGTCTTTTCTAAAATAGTTTCATTCATCACGCTACCTGCTGATCTTTATATTGATCGATCGTTTCATTCAGACTTTTGATACCTTCTAGCCCGCTTTTACGAATGACTCTTTTTACAAAGTTAAATTCTTTTAGACAGTTATAGTCGGTGAAACCTGTCCAACACGTCAGCTTTGCATCACTGCGGACACGATCGAAGCCTACTGGGACTTCGGTAAGAATGATTTCATTGAGTTCATCATTGATACCACGCCAGCGAGTTTTTAAACCATGGCCACGGTCGACCGCTAATTTGCTGCCGAACTTGAACTCGTTAAAGTTCATTTTTGGCATTTGAAACTGCACCGGTACAGTCATGACTTCATCCGTTTCTGGATTGTAATAATGACTGTCTATGCCAAGATGCCATTCCTGGTCTAATGGAATCAGGATGTTTTTAAGGCAGATAATCAGGTCACCGTGGTACACAGAATAAGCGACATGCTCCGGAGTCATTTCTGTGTCTTCTAGATTGTTCTCTTCGCGGTGGTTTTCAACAACAGTATTCACCTCGTCAACACAAAACGTCATGCTGAGTTCATATGGCCCAGAGGCCGCCAGCAGTTGCTGGCGATGGGTTTCAGCAGCACGTTTGGCTTTTAGTGCTAAAAATTTATTTTTATTCATGGGTTTTTTCCAAGCATTAAAATTAGAGAGGAAATCAGGCAAGAAAAGACCAGGTTCAAAAACAGGGCATTTTTAAAGTTGAAATTCATAGGTTTTGCTCCTGAGGTTCTTTAATTTCTTCAATGCGGTAGTAGGTTGTACAAGCGCATCGAGGGCAAACCAATTCATTTCCATAGCAGCCATATTTGTTGGATGGCTTTTTGACACGCTCGCTTTCAAGATGCTTGTTTCTGCAACGGCAGCATTTAACTAAATAATCAGCCATGGTTTATGCTCCTAAAACTGCAGTACTTGGAATGTTGGCCAACATTGAAAATTGACGATTAGCCCAGCGTTTGCGGTGTTCTATTTCGTATTCAGAAAGTTGCACTAAAGAACTCAATTGAGCTGTGAACTTACGACGCTTACGATTGGTACAAACGTGCGGCAGTTTTTTATTTGCTTTGAAAAAGTTTGGGTGGATCTGCTCTGGTGTTAAAACTGCATTGGATAAGTAAGGCCCATTTAGCATGACTGAACCTCCAGTTTTACTGGCTCGAATTCAAATGCATCATCGTCAACATAATTGTCGAAATTCAGTTTTGTAATTTCAAAAGATTCATGCCCCCAACCTTCTTCATGAAAAATTGAGTTGATTCCCCAATTTGAAGCATGATCCGAACTGACAACGTCTTTCCCTCCATAGCAAGCCCAAAAAACTTTTCGGCCGATCATTTTTAAAATGACAGCAACGATATCGCCATTATTTTTTTTGAGCCGGTATTCACTGTTTGACCAAAAATTATTGTGTTCATGAAGTTCTTCATCTGTACATTTGATGACGATGGTAAATTCTAGATCACAAGTAAATTCATGAACTGAGTCTAATTTCACGTTATAAGTACGTGGTTCACACTGCAGATAAGCTGGAATTTCCGCTTGTGGTGTTTCTACGTTAGAATCGTTTTGCATAATTGCTCTCCAGTAGTTGTGTGACACATACAGAAGTGGCCGCTTCTGTATGTGTGCTTGAGTTACAGCTGTTGAAATAACTGTCTGTAGTAAATTTGGTTATCAATATCCAAACCTAATTTTTCAAATAATCGGCTTTTGTTTTCGTGGTCAAGTTGATCGAGTGCCCATGCAAATGTTTGATATTTATTATCCATTTCAGATAATCGATTGATTTTGGACTGAACGTATCCAGTATCATTCGGAAACTCTTCTTGGAGTACTTCAATAATTTTTTGACCTACATAATCAAGGTCTTGCTTGTTTGACATAGTTTTTTCCTTTTTTAAATGGGACTAGTGTTGTTGGTAAGGGTTGGTGAATATCCAGCACTTGACGTTACGCTCACTAATTTCTAAAACACTGGTGTCGTCTTTTGCTGGATGATTTTTAGTTTTTACTTGTTTGTTCAATTCAATGAACTTGTATTTGCGGCTTGAGCGCAAAAGGGTGCGCATATCGTTGATGTCAGGCAGAGACTGAAACTTTCGAGCTGCAGCTTGATAGACTTCATTCAGGTTGATAGCAACATGACTTGGGTCTTTATCGTAGTAATAATTAAGATTGAAAATGCCAGTACGGGATGAGTTGATGTACTCGAAGGCTTCCCAGAATTGCTTCACAAAAATATGGTCATCAGAAATATCTTCCATGCGTTTCAAAGCCATCTGCTCGAGCATTTCATGGCTGTTAACAATTTCTTCAAGATCAATAACATCATTTAAGACATGCTTTGCCAGCGCTTCAATCATGGCTGCAACTTGTGCATGGCAAAGCGCAATACGCGTGTGTGTAATACCGCACTGGTGATAAAGCTTTTCAATTTCGTGGCATTTTTCAAAGAAGGTCTTTAGAATTTTTTCTTCATTGATCAGGCAATGAGTCATGAAGCGGTTCGCATCATCAAATTCAATGCCATACAATTTGTTGGCAATCATTTTCTTTTCGTATGTATGGCCTTTCATATCGACGATAATTTGCAGCGTACGACTTAGAATCGCTTCAGACGCTTGCATTGGATCGTTTTGGCTGATCATGATAGAACCGCGGAAAGGCGGTTCATAGGTTTCATTCCCCGATGTTTTTAAGCCGCGGCTACGGATATTCTGACCATTGAAGGCATCCTTCAGCTCATCCCAATCAAATTTTTGTTTTTGCTGTTTGTCGCCAGATTTACGGTCACCTTCAAGAAATACAATCGGCAGATTTGAGACCTGAGCCATGCTGCGGTGAACTGCCACCATAGATGAACTATTTGGGTTAATTCCTTCTTTGCGATCGTTCCTGCCAGAAAGTCTCCATAGGAAATCAATGTACGATGATTTTCCTGATCCAGCTTGGCCAACGTATTCTAGAAATGGATAAGAGCTATGAACTTCACGGATTTGCTCAGCAAAATATGATCCAGCCCACCATGCTAAAATGATAAGTCCTTTTTCACCGTTAATTTTATAATTATCCTGCCACCAGTGAGGTCGAAAAGGCTCTTTATTTAATGTGATAACTGGCGTAGCCGCCAAAGTTTTCAGTTCATTTTTTCCTGCATTGAAATAGTCATTATTATTAATGTGGATAAGTTTGCCTTTATACACAGCATGATTTTTGAATAGGTACGTTGAATATTCTTTGCTGTAGCCTATGTAATCAGTCGTTTTGACTTCTTTTAAGCGCTCAGGATTAATTTCATTTTTTAAAATAGTCTGCAGCTGTTTATCAGATCCAGTCCACCAGACTCCGGGAGAGATATCGAGCAGGCGGTTGGTAAAGTTTGCTTTCGAAGTCAGCTCTGCTGATGTAAATGTTTCCTTGATGATGTCACGATGGCCACGCTGTATTTTGAAATAATACCAAGCCTCGTTTGTCGCAATATTACGCTGAAAATAGAGGCCTTTTAGTATTGCATCACAGATCATTTCAACGTTGCTGACTTTTTTTGTTGCTTCTATTTTTGCTTCTTCGCTGGAATCGGCAAGTTGCAGCTGAATGTCATATTCAGTTTGAAACTTGTCACTGTTCAGTGTGAACCAGTAGGTTTTGTAGTGATGGATAAAGTAAAAGCTGTTTTTATCATTAAACATGTGAATGAGCAGTGCAGCTTCACGCGGTGTTTTTGCAACATGCACCTGCCCAAAATGTTTGTAGCGTTTGATTTGTGCCTGATCTTTTAATAAATCCCGTTCGTAGAGGTCATTCCAGTCTAAGTCGTATTCATTATTTGAAGAAATAGGCAGAGCAGCGCTGGATTCCCAGCCTTCTTTTACTGCCCGGTTATGAAATTCAATGGCTGCATCTTTGCCGGCGATATCATTATCAAAGGCCCATACTAGAGCGGGCAGCTTTTTTAAGCCTAATTCTTCTGACCGCTTTTTAATTTGTGCAAGCAGCTGAGTTGGATAATTGTTTGATGATAGTGTTGCTGCTGATGTCAAACAGCTAAAACTGAGTGCAATGCTATTGAAGATGCCCTCAGTTATCCAGACCTCTTTAGAAATACAGAGATCATCGAATTTATCGTGATATGTCCAATACAGCCCTGTAATTTTTCCTGAGATATTTGCTTTTTGGCGACCAAAACGTTCAGGCCTGTCAATTAAGCGCTCCCAAAATATACCTTCTGCAATTTTAAAGCGGACCGTCGCACTGACTTGACCAGGATATTTATATTCGTTGTGGAAAGCTTCTTGAGTGTATTTTCCAGCCAATTTTTTAGTATCAAAACCGCGTGCTTCTTTTATATAAGCATCTGCAGCAGCATGCGGATTATCAGATGACTTTGGATAATCTTTCGACCAATCTTTAAATAAGTCTTCACAGATATCTTTGATGTGTTCTTCGTAACCGCATTTGTTTATACGCCCACATTTTACAACACGTGGATTTTCCGCATGTACGTATAACTCTTTTTCAGAGCATTTAGGACATACGCCTTCGCGCAGCCACGTACCTCGTTGTTTAAATTTGAATGACTTATTCAAATAATCGACTATTCGGTGTTGCATGCTCATGTTTTAGGCCTTAAAGCAGTTTAATTTGTTTCAAGCGTTGGCGGTAAATAGTTGCTCGGGTTAAGTCAATTGTTGAAGAATGGAATAGTGCAGAGATGAATCCTTCTATATAGACTTTTTGTGCTTCATTAATTTCAAGCTGGGTTTCGATACTGGCCAAATGATGTTCCAGCTCTACTTCCCATTGGCGCTTGTGAAGCGGCAGCCCAGTCACAATTGCAGGATCTGGATTAATACTGTTTTGAATTGGGCGAACCATTTCTAAGCTTGCTGCAAAACTGGCAAGGCACTGATCATTCCGACAAGAAACAATTAATTCGTGCAGCAGCGGGGAGGGCTTTTTTCTACTGGATACATGCATTCGGATGCCGCAATGCGGACAGTAAAAGCCAATTGATTTACTCATGCGTACCTCTGTGTTGAATTAAGTAATTGTTGCTCCCGACGCCAAATACTTAACTTTTCTTACGAAATAAGAAATTGCAAAGAAATGTAAATGAAACCCTGCAAATCTGTGATTGGCTGAAAAGGTGTGCCTTAAGATGATTTTGTTTCTTGAGATGATTTGTCCAGTTCAGCTTCAACTAGGCTTTTAATCCATTCGTTCAGTGACATGTTGACCTTCGCTGCTTCAATGCGGGCAAGGCGACGGTTTTCTGGTGTAGTGCGAAAGCTGATCTGTACTTCTTTTTGAGACTCTTGAGTCGCCATGTTTGTTTCCTTTTGAAGCCACAGTTATTAAACTGTGGTGAATAAAGAACTTTGTTAAAATGGTAATAAGCAAAGCAATATTATCCCAATTGGGATAATTAATATATGGATTTATCCCAAATGGTAAATGAGAATAACGATCAAAGAGGCGAACGCCTTCGTCAGGAACGATCACGCTTAGATCTGTCGCAAAAAGATTTTGCTGCGTTATTTGGTAAAAAAAACATGGCTGTAATGCGCTACGAGAAAGGTGAGCGCGTTATGGGGCAGGAGGATTTAGAAGCACTGCATAAAGCAGGTGTGGACGTTTGGTATTTGATCACTGGTGAGCGTACGCAGCCTGATCTGCTTTCTGATGAAGCTAAAGAGTTACTGAAGTATTGGGATCAGGTCGATCTTGAGCAGCGACAGACGCTAATGACTTTGGTGAGAAATTTTGCAGAGAGTTTTGGGAAAAATAAGATTGATTAATTGGCTTTAATTATTAAAACTAAATCTGATAAACTCTTAACAAATAAAGCAATTTAACATTGTTAAGAGTTTTGGTATGGATAAATTAAAATTAATTGAAGAATTAACTGAACTACAAGTGCGATTAAATACTGAAGTTCGTCAGGCTCATGCTCAAGATTCATCATTGGGAGAAGAGCGTTTACAGTCTTGGTTCCGGGCTGCAAAAAAAATATTGAATCCTTACTCCGCTGATTTGTATCAAAAGCTTGTGAAAAAACCTATTATTCCTATGATTTTTTCAGCTTATGATTATTCTGCTTTAAATGATTTTGATGAAAATACTCGAGAACCACTATGTGCATTTATTGATTCGTTAATTCGGGATATTGAGAATGATGAATTTGAATGGATTGAGGAAAAAGTTGTTAAACCTAAAAATATTGAAAATAAAAGCTTATTGAAAAAAGCTTTTATTGTTCATGGGCATGATAATGCAACTAAAGAAAGAACTGCTCGATATTTAGAAAAGTTAGGATTTGAAGCAGTAATTTTGCATGAACAAGCTAGTGGTGGAAAAACGATCATTGAGAAATTGGAACACTATACTGATGTTGGATTTTGTATAGTTTTATATACCCCTGATGATGAAGGATCTGTAAAAGATAAAAAAGACTATAAGCCCCGTGCTCGGCAAAATGTTGTTTTTGAACATGGTTTATTGATTGGGAAATTAGGTAGAAATCGTGTTTTCCCATTAGTTACTGATCATAGTGTTGAATTACCTGGTGACATCAACGGCATGGTTTATTTATCTGATAGTAGCTGGGAACTTCAGCTAGCTAAAGAAATTAGAGGAATAGGATTTGAAGTCGATATGAATAAAGTTATTTAAAAGTAAGCCCTCCTAAGAGGGCTTTTTTATTACTCTTTATCTACAGCTTTTTGAATCTGCCGTACCTGTTCCTGAATAATAAATAATGTCGCAGCCACCGACTCTCCAGTTAAAGATTCACAGCTTTCCGTAGACTCAATGAGTAAAGATAAGTGTCGATCTAATAACGATAATCTTGCTTGGATATCCATCTTATTCCCCTAGGAACGGTTAAAACCGTTATTTATCAGGTCGGTCAGTTCATTGAAGAATTGCCAGCTTTTTTCTGTATTTTCTAATATCAAAATGGCCTGAACAGCACAAATAGAAAGGTTGTAGGTCTCATGCTGCTCATTGAAATGGTAGTCGATATCTTCACGAAGGCGAGACCAGCTAATGTTGGTTTCAACAAAAGTTTTATAGGAAACATCGGTTTCCAGTAAGCGGTACAAATGCTTTGAACTGATAAAGAATTTACGCTTCTTCGTACTTGGCTCTTGTAGGCGCATAACATGCTTTTCAATACCCATGATCAGTCCCTCGTAAAAATTCGGTTGGTAATATTTGTTCAGGCGTGTGCCATTGCCACCTGTTGACGTTTAGCCGTGTTGGTGCTGAAGCGGTATAGGTAATTATTTTTCGGGTCTTGTTAAGCCACTGGTGCAGCCGTGGATCGTTATGGGCAATATCCAGTTTGTACTGGCGAAGCTGCAAATACAGTGAGCGATAGTCGCTATGAAAGACTGATAAATCTTCTTTTGTTGCAGCAGGGTGGATCGGAGTATTCGTCCCTTTGATTGGCTCAGCAGGAGGCGGAGTACCAGGATCTTTTTTAGTTGGCTGCGATATGCCAATGTTAAAGAGCTGCTTTAGTTTTTTATAGTTGATGGTGTAGTAATTCACCCGCATAGACTTAATTTTTGAAAGCTTATTGATCTCGATTAAGCCGAGTTCCTTGAGTTTGGCCACAGCTCTTTTGATGGTCGAAACGCTGAATAAACCAAGTGTCGACTGCCATTCTTCAAAGGTATGAAACCACCACTTACGATTTTGGTGGACAGTAAGGTTTTTCTTCTGCTTGTACTTGCGTGTTTCGCTGATGAGGAAATGCAATTTCTGTAAGAACGTGGCTGCAGCCGTCCCCAGCTCTTTAGCGAGCTGAGGGGATGCAATGAGGGGATATTCTTGATGTTGAAGGAGGATATTTTTCATTATCTAGTCCCTCGGTAAGTTTCAACGTAGCAAGCCTTGCAGCGGCCAGTCCACTGTTGAACACCACGTTTGAAGCCATTTTTATAAAAGAAATCTTCGTCCAGCGGGTAATACTCACCACACAATGGACATAGCTTTTCATGGCCTAGTTCTGTGTAGATGTGGATCATTCGTGGCTACCTCCTGAAATGAAGGTAACAATCAAAATGACAAAAAATATGAATGCGATAATTGACGGGTGTACAAATAATTTGAATGAGCGAGAAGCAGGATATTTTTGTTGGGCAGTTTGATTTGTTAAAACGTGCTGCAGCACTTCACGTGGGTGAATTGGACCAATAAATTCAGGGTGCAGGCGTGTGCGAACAGGATGCACACTTTTTGAAGAAGTGTTCATGTTTAAGTCCTTGTGAGTAAGTATTAAACCCACCAGCATCCTTCCTACGGGATGGTGGCAGACTAAGCAGGGTGTAGGAATACCGCTCACAAGGTTGCGGCCAGCACGAAGCTGCCCTGCCTAGCCTACCATTACGGATAGACCTAAACAGTCAGGCAAAAAAAATGCCGCATAAGCGACTTTGATTTGCGCCTTGTGATATTACAACAGGTTCCTACGCCTGCTCACAGATTTTGCTGTGATTTTCAGAATATAACTTTGTTGAATTGTGGAGTCAAGATAGAATCTACGCAAATTATTTTTCATGGGGGTGAAAATGTTTGAATTAATTGTGATTTTATTTGTTGTATGGTGTATCTACTGTTTTGCTACGGGTAAATTTAAACCAGAAAATCAAGCAAAAAACAAAGAAGAATTAAGAGAAGCTTTGAAAAAACTATTTCCTCAAACTGCTGTAAAGACAGAGACCGATTCTATAAAAAAACTTAATCCGAGCAATCAGGATTATGTAATTCATTATGAAGACTTTAAACAAAATTTTTCATTCAGAACCATTACGATCAATCGGCTGTATAAAGAAAATAGGCATTGGTATGTTGATGCATATTGCCATAGTGCTGGTGACGACCGAACTTTCAGAGTTGACAGAATTCAAAGTCTAGTGACGGAAAAGAATAATTTCACCTTGACCAATACCAATGAAATTTTAAGTTATTTGAAAAAATATTTTTAGCATTCTTTTATAACTCTATTCTTTATTCTATTTATATATAGAAGAAAAGTTCTTTTTGATACAATGCTTTGGCTCATTGTGAGCTAATGGATCGGGTCATGTTGGAACGATGCATGGGGGCAGCTTGGATGAATGTGTTATGACGCAAACAGCAGAGTTATTGACTGAAGACAATAACTCGAAATTTATAGAAATAATTGATACATATCAATTGATAGCTATACAACTAATTGATATTTTTAAATCTTTAAATGAAAAAGAAGAAAATTTTTATAGAGAATTAAATCCTAGAATTATAAATAACTTGATACAAGAAAGTAGATATTTTTCTGATAATTTGTTTAAGTTTATAAGACTTGAAGAAAATAAAAAGTATTTATTTTTAAGTGTAGGTGGTAATACATTAATAAATAGATTGGAAAGATTATTTTTAGTCTTTTCACGCCATGATGAAATACTCATGGGTGAAAGAAGTAGAGTTATGCGAATAGATAATAACTTACATAGCTTTTTTTCTTGGTTTAAAATTTATGAAGATTTAGTCTCAAAACAAAAGGAATCAGATAAATTAGTAAGTGAATTAACCAGTAGTGTTAATCAAGCAAAAAATCAAGCAAAAAATTTAGAAACAGCAATTCAAGCTATAAATGGGCAAGAAGCAGAAATTATTTATTCAAGTGCAAGTATTAAATTCGTAGATAGTGCTAGAAAATATGAAGTACTTTTTTATCTCATATTAGGTGGGGCAGTATTATTTACTACTGTACATTTATGTTATGTACCTTTCAAAAGTAATGAAGTTAATTTTATACTTGTAAAAATTTTAACTTTTTCACTTGTCTTAACCTTAGGGACAATTTTTTTACGTAAGGCTGCTCATCTTCGAAAGCTCTCTGACCAAGCCCAGCAGACCTCATTGGAACTAAAAGCATTACCGCTATATTTAAAGAATGTAGATACAGAACATCATTCTGAAATTTATAAAGAGTTGACCGGAAAATATTTCGGAAAAGATGTAGATCAAACGCAAAATGATAAAATTGGTGATTTGATGAAAGATCAGCTTGCTGCTGGTACTGAGTTGATTAAGGCAAGTGCTGAGTTGGTGAAAGCGAAGAGTAGCTCTACACCGCCTACGTAATGTTAGGACAAAGAATATTCAAAGCTCTCCAGTGGAGGGCTTTTTTAAGACCTAGTCATAAAATTAAGATCAACTTTGTTATTTGAAAAACTTTGTGAAAATGATATAAAGATACTAATTTTAAAAAAGGTATAAATAAGTGTCTGATTTGAAAATTTTTCTCAGTTATTGTCATGAAGATGAAGATACTAAAAATAAATTACTAAAGTATTTAAAGCCTGTATTAAAAGGCCATAATGTAGAGCTTTGGCACGATAGTGAAATACTTACAGGGGAAAGTCTACAAAGGTCGATACAACAAGCGTTAAGTGAAAGCACTATCTTCATATGCTTAATTAGCTCTGACTATCTAGCATCAAACTATTGTATAGATGTTGAGTTAAAACATGCCTTAGATCAGCACAAAATTGGTAAAGCAAATATTTTTCCTATTATTGCTCGTAAATGTTCATGGACACACACAATTTTTTATGATTTAAAGTGTCAGCCAAAGGATGCCTTACCTATAGTCAAATGGCCTGATGAAGATGATGTTTTTACTGATATTGCAGATGAGTTAGCTAAGGTTTTAAAGTCCTTGGATACTGATAATCAAAAAAAAAAGCAAATTTAAATCCTGTTCCTTTTGATATTGTAAATTCTAATTCAGAATTAGAATCATATTTAAATAATCTTGGAGTGACTATTAGGCACTCCAAGAAAGACTATGTAAGCCTTGATGATATCTTTGTCTATCCAGATATTAAATGTCTGGATGGTGATTTAACGATAAAAAAATATAAGTGGACTGTAAAAGAGATTGTAAATAAATATAACTATATCTATTTTTTAGGTAGTGAAGAGTGTGGAAAAACTACACTTATGAAGAAATTAGCAATGGATTGCTTAGAAGAAGGTTTTAACTCTATTGTTTTAGATGCTTCTGAATTAAACAATATTGATCTAAATATCCTTGTTTCAGGGTTTAATAAAAAATATGGTTTAAATGTTTCGTTAGAGGACTCTAATAATGTTCTTTTTATTGATAATTTTTCAAAACAGAGATTTAAAGATAGCTATTTAGATAAATTTTTAAAAGAAGTAACTGAAAAGTTTAAAAAAGTTTATATTTTTGTTGATAAAAATAGTTTTTATACAGGTAGTAGTAAGTATCTTAAATTTAATTTTCAGGATGTGGAAATACTAAATTTTGGATATTCTAAAAGGAATGAGCTTTATAAAAAATGGTACAGTATTGGTGAGGATGTAGATTTTATTCAAACTGACAACAACTTTTATTCTAAAATTGATGCATTATCTACCCATTTTGATGCTCTGATGAAAAAGAATGTAATGGATTCTCGTCCTATTTATATTTTGACGATTATTCAGACTTTAGAAAATATGAGTAATAATAATAGTTATCAGTTAACGTCATATGGCCAATGTTATTATGTTTTATTAACAGGTATGTTAAAAAGAGCTAATATTTCATTAACCAATGATTTAGATGGTTTTTTGAATTTTTTATCATTTTTAGCCTATTATCTATATCAAAGTAATCTAGAGTCATTGTCTAACGAAGATTTTTTTGAAGTAATAAAAATTTATGATGCTAAATACATTGCACCTAAAAATATTAAAGAAGTTTTACTTGATTCAGGAATATTAATTACCCCAGATAATGATTCTCTACAATTTTCTCAGAAATATTTATATTATTTTTGTTGTGCTAAGTATTTGTCTGATAATGCAACTGATTTATCTCATGAAATAACATTAATATGTAAGAATATGCATAATGAAAATAAAGCTAATATTTTAATATTTTTGGTTCATCATTTGAGATCTACTGATATTTTGCAAGAAATACTGAGTCATGCTATATGTTTGATGGATGGAACAAAACCTTTCGAAATGAGTTTAAAATCATATACTGATTTTAAGAGCTTATTAGGGGATGAAATTCAAAAAATAGTTTTTGAAGATAAAAACTCAGAAGAACAACGTAAAATAATGTTTGATAAAATGGATCAATTAGATGAACAGATGGAAGATCCAGACTTTTTTGATATTTCTATTGATGAAAAAGATTTAGATATAACAAAAAATGAACTTGAACAAAGGATTGATTTTGAATTGTTTCAGCAATCAACATCATCAATTAGAAGTATTGAGGTGCTAGGACAAATCGCAAAAAACCGTCACTCATCAATTAATAGAAGTGATTTAAATGATATTCTAATGGTAGCGTATGATAACGGGTTAAAAGTATTAAATTTTTATTTAAGTATCTTTAAAGATACAGAAAAAGATTTAAAAGATTTTATAAAATCTATTATTGCTGATAAAAAGCAGGTATCGCCTGATGACGCAAAAAAGATGGCAGAAAAAGTAATACACCAAATTTGCTTTAGTGTGTGTTTGTATATAATTCAGTTGATTTCAAAATCTACTGCACATACGCAACTTCTTAAAATATCAGAGAATCTAACGGAAAATAAAGGTTCACCAGCCTATTATTTGGTGGATTTATATTCTAGATTAATTATATCTAAAGAGTTACCTAAATCGTTAATTAAGAAAATCAAACAAGAAAATTATGGAAATTCACTTGTTTATTCTTTACTCCAGCAATTAGTGATTGGGCACTTATATTTGCATAATGTTGATTATAAGGATAAACAGTGGATACAAGATCATCTTGAAATTAAGGTCGCTGATCAACTAAGAGCGGCTAGTAATACAGCTCTGAAGCAATTAAATTAGATTCAATTAATTTATTTTTGCCTCTAAATTTAATATAGTAGTCAACCCGCCACTTTTAGCATAGCTATGAGTGGCTTTTTCAACAATCCATTTCAGCTTATCTACCTCAGTCTTAAAGCCTTCTAATTTGATTGGAGACTCAGTACTGATCTCAGGTAGTCCATAGGCCAAATTAATGCTGAATTTCGCCATTTGACGCTTAATCTCAGCCATCTTTGCAGCACTGGCACGTTCTGCTTCAGCTTTATTGGAAAACGTCCCTTTTAAGTGTTTGACCTTGCCTTTATCTCCAGCCACTACCTTTTCACGTTTGGCTTTGCCTGTATCCTGATAACTGGCTGATACACCCGTATGGTCAGACTCACGATCCTGCTCACTGTAACGGAATTGGTCGCCACTGTTCCTGGTCAAAGTGATCGTCGGTAAATCTTTACCTGAAGCGGTTTTGGCACTGCCTGCGGTAAAGATTAAAAGACGATCTTTTTTCACCGCCATCTCTGCACCATTTTGTTTGGCCAGCCGCTGCAGCAGGTTGAGATCAGACTCATTGGTTTGGTCAATATGGCTTAAAGAAATCGCCTTCAGAGCTGCTGTCATGACCAAAGTTAGTTCATGGTTTTGCGCGATTTCAGTCGCAATTTCTCCAAAGGTTTTGCGGTGGTAAGACTTAGACTTGGCTTCTTTGATGTTGCTTTTAAAATTTGCACTGGATGCCTTAATGGTGATCTGATCGGGTGTACCTGACCATTCAGTCTCATCGACAATAAAGTCGCCTTTATCGTGTAAGCCTTCGCCCTTAAAACCCATTTGACAATTGAGACGTACACCACGTTTGGGCAACTCTAATGCGCCATCGGAATCATCTAAAACAATACTCAGTTCATCTGCTTCATTGGCGCGGTTATCTGTCACAGTAACGCTTAAAATGCGCTTAGAAATAATCGAATTTAAAGGCTTATTGTTTGCTGTGATAATGCAGACTGGAGTTTTAATCATGCCGCACCTTCATTTGCAGGAGCAGATTGAGTTTCTACCCGCTCATCATCAACACGGCTCAACTTGAGGGTGTAATCCACCTTACGCGGGACACCGTTGTCCATCAAAATGGATTTGGTTTCGTCGATGTTGTCGATGACAAAGACACCATATAAATAACCTGAGCCATCCATCAACACATAGCCTTGTCCTGTGTCGGCCATGCTTGCCAATTCATCCAGCGCAAAGCGTGTACCGAAGCCATATTCTTCATAAATGAGACCAGGCAAAGTTACAGTATCTGCACCTGCACCAGTGAACTGCTTTTTCGCACGTCCATTGGCCACGGCATTTTCGGCATAGCTCCATGAGCGTTGGCGTTGGATCTCTTGAAAGGCCAATGTACTGGTTTGAAAAATGAATTGTCCTAAACTCATCAACATGATTGTCCCCTTAATCTTTGTCGCTATAGCTGCGGACATTGCTTGGCTGCTGCATGCGCTGCGCCTTGGCTACTTCCATTGCCACCAATTGTGCTAACGCATTTTCATCCATACCCGGTGCAGCATAAATATTAAAAATTTGCTGCACTGGAGCTGCTGTTGCCGAGACATTTTTGGTACTGGCTGAAATAGATGGACGTTGGTCAAAACTGAAAGCACTGGTATCAAAAAAGCCCAACATATCCTGACTTGCTGTGCCGATTGCATTGCTGGCCAGATGGCTATTGTTTGAGATCCCGTTCGCCAAACCTTGCATGTTGTATGCCCCCAACTGCGTAAAAACACGGGAAGGGGAGTGGATGCCAAAAGCACCTTTTACTGTATTGGTGACTTGGGCTGCAGCAGCTTTGGCTTTGCCAATCACACCCGCAATGCCATTACTGATTCCGTTGGCCAGTCCTTGCATGAGCATTTGGCCAAAGCCTGTGAAAGTGCTTGGCAATTGCACCCCAAAGTAATTCATCACTGCAGCAAAGGCGCGATAAAACAGTCCGATCGGAGACCAATTGATAATGGTTGCACTGATATTTGTTATGCCACTGCTAAAGAATGTTTTAATCTTTTGCCATAGTTGAGATGCACCATTTGCAATGCTGTCAAATAGAGGTGCAAATAATTCTTTAATCGCTCCCCAATTTTGGTAGACGGTAAATGCTAGGACTGCTAATGCTGTAATTAAGGCAATAATGGGATGTGCTCTAGCAAGAACAAATAAAACTTTGAGTCCTGAGCCGATCCATTTCAAAGCGCCATATACGCCACTCAGCATTTTAATGAGTCCTAGCCCTTTAACTCCAAGTACACCAAAAGTCAGACGTAGTAAAGCCATTGGGCCGAGTAGGGTCACCAATGCAAGGGATAGCGCACTAAAGGTGGCTAAAAGAATGACAATAATTGCGATGGTTTTCATAATTGTGTTAGAAAGTTCAGGATTCGCTTTTGACCACTTTCCAATACTCTCAGAAACATCGGTTAACCATAAAACTACTTGCTTAATTTCTGGTGCAAGTGCAGCGCCAAAGTTAACCATAGCACTGGTAAATGTACCTGAAGCCGCATCCCATAAATTTTTTAATGTGCCGAGCTGCTCATTAACACGTTTCTGCAGATCCGCCTGAGCCTTCATTTTTGCTAATGTTTCATCATAGCCAGCCTTGCCTTTATCAATCAAAAGATTAAGTGCATTAATCGTGTCCCCATCCTCGCCAAACATATCTGATAAGATCGGTAGCCTTTCTTCAGTGGTTAGGCCTTTGAGTTTTTCAAGCTGCTTGAACATATTGTCCAGTCCACCGAACTCACCTTTACCGTCGGTGAAATTCATTGAAAACTTGGAGCCTTTAAGGGCTTTTTTAATGCCTTTGCTGTCCATCATCGATGCAAAAATTTTACTGTAGGCGTTACCTGCAGTCTCTCCAGCCTGTGCTGCTTGGTCTGCCATGATAAGTAAAGGAGCTACAGCTTTTGCTCCTTCTAAACCCTCGGCTTTAATGGTTTTCATGCCTGCTGAGATTTTAGAAAAACCTTGCAGCATGTTGGTGGAGTCGACACCCAAGTAATACGATCGCTGAATCGTATCCATTAAACTGAGCATGTCTTTTTCTGAGGTTTTGGTGGCATCCTGCATTTTTGCTGCAAACTCGGCAGCATCTTCAAAAGGCATTTTCAGTTGTACGGCCAAATAGCCCGCAGCCTGACCAACACCGCCAAGAATGGCTTTATAGCTGATACCTTGCTGGACGAGCTTAGCCATCATTAATTGGAAGTCTGCTGTTGTACCAGGAAGCTGTGTGCCTAACTTATTGGCCAGTTCATTGATGGCTGTAAATTCTTTGGCCACTTGGCCATTCGATTGCATCATGGAGACTTTTAACGTCGTCGCTGCATCTTCGGCTTCAGCAAAAGCTTTGATAGGGACACCTAAAGCACCCGCACCGACTGCAGCTGCAGCACCTGCACGTACTCCAGTATCAGAAACTTTGCCAATCAAGTCCTGTGCATTTTTATGTTGCTGAACGAGGTCATTAAGCCGTTTTTGACTTGCAGCCTGTTTATCGAGTTGAGTTTTTTTGCGCTGTAAAGCTTGGGTTGCTATATCTACTTTGGCCTTTAAGTCACGTTCATCACGACTCAAGGATTTGGTACTGATACCTGCTTGATTTAAGCCCGTACGAAGCATTTGCAATTGCCGCAGCTGATCTTGCTCTGCCTGTTTTAAATCCTTAACCGTTTGTTTGGCTTTTTCAAATTCTTTGGTCATTGCCCGAGTCGGTTTGGCAACGTTGGCATGCTCTTGAGCAAGTTGAGCAACTGTCTGCTGTGCCGATTCTAAGTCCTTTTTAGTGCCTTTCAGCGCACTGGATAAACGACGGAAAGATGTGATATCAGATTGAGACTTGCTCAATTTATTTAATTCTTCACGTTGGGTACGCAAGGCATCAGAGGTCTTTTCACTCGAACCCATGATGTCTTTAAGTGGGGCAGTGGCTTTGTCCACCAGTTCTAACATGGCTTTTAGGCTAATTTGACTCATTTGCTTTCTGTTTCCCAACGTGCCCGCGCACGTTCATGCCATTCCATCAATTCATCCAGTTCATAGTCATCGCAGTCAGCGGGTGTCCAATGGAACACCACGGCTAAATCTGCAATGACTTCATCGGTACTTATTGGAAGTCTTCGTCCTCGGCTTTCACAAAAAAACCAATCACTTCCTTTGACAGCTTGGTGAGATCCGAAGGTGCCAGTTCATAAACGTCATTTTCAGTCATGGTTGGCGTGGTAATGCGTGGAGCCAGTTTTGCCAAAGTGTCGACGTCCAGTTGCAGCACGTTCACCAATGTCAGTCCACGAAGGGCACGGGTTTTGGGTTTACGGATCACAATTTCGGTGATGGTCTGTTCACCGCGTTTAAAGCCTTCATCAAAAGTGATGGTGCGGAGGTTTGGGTCTTGAATTGCGTCTTGGTTTTGTTGCTGTACTTCAGGTGTCATGTCATGTGCTCATTATAAATATGGGGGAGGGAATGCCTGGTCTTATAGACCAAGCAATGCTTTGATGCTTTGTGCTAAATTTGTTTCACCGAAACGCTCAACACCATTAATGAAGTCCAGTTCCACTTCGACTGCACCATCCACTTCCATGCGGTAATAGGTATAGTTGTAAGACATTTTGATTTCAGTCTTTTCGCCATTTTTTGAGTCACCCGGATCAATTTCAATCGCCTGGCCACGGGTATAAATTTCCACGATCTGCGATGTGCAATTGTCTTGACGCTCATACATCCCAACAAAACGAACAGGCAGATCAGAAGTGCCACAGACACCCAGCTGGCGGTATTGTTTGACATCAAAGCCTGCATAAACCACTTCACCTTCAAGCTTTTCATAGCCAAACGACAAAGCGATATCACCAATCATGCCTGCACCACGAAAGTCCTCGGTTTTTTTGGTAATTTTTGGAATGGTGACGCTTTCTGCGACACCTGCCCATGAGTGTGTATCTATAAACACATTAAAATTTTTCAAAACACGTGGAAGCATTGCATCCCGCTCCTGTACGTTATGCCGCGTTATTAATTAGCTGACCAAAGTCGACCAAATAACGGTCGGTAATACGCTGGTTTAGCCCTAAATTTTCCAGTGTTGGAACTGGGGTGTAGTCATAATCAATCCACATTAAGCCTTGCGACAGGCCTTCCGTTGTATTTTCAGCTGGGTCATACCAAACGGAGGCACCAATCAAATGCTTAGCATTTACATTCTCAGTTAACTTGGCATTAATTGAATCAATAATGTCTTTAGCCAAAAAAGGCGTTAGAGGCTGATCAACGAATGGAAAACAGCCGTTAATGATGGTGTCCAACAAGAACTGTGCAGTTCGAGTCGCCACTTCAAAAGCAAAGCGCGGATCATCAGAACAATTGCGATTACCCCAAAAGCGTGGGCCATTGTGAAAAATCATTGTTGTGATGTCATTGCTGTTGAGATAGCCTGCATCGGTATCAGGATCTTCTAAATCCCATGTAATCGGCTGACTGATTCCTGTCGGGCCAGTGACAGCAATATTTGAAAGTGATTTATGCCAGCCGACCTTTTTATCAGTCTCGGCACGCAGCGCCGCTGCAACGACGACAGCTGTTAAAATGCCTGATCCATATACAAGATTCATGCTTCATCCTCCTCATTTGTACCTAAAAATACATTGCCGCTTGTCCATTCTGGCCAAATGAGTTCAATTTCACGGAAAGCCAGTTGTTTACGAAAAGCAGCAACAGACTCAGCGGTCGGAAGCGTTTCTCCAGTCTCGTCGCGTGGAGTGATGTATGCATATGCGCGGAGCTTTTTACAAATAGCACCGAGTGCA
>NZ_RAXV01000023.1 GCF_003611465.1 Acinetobacter tianfuensis | reverse complement strand
ATCAGAAACTGAATGAGAGGCCTGAGTTACTTTCAATAGCTCTCTGGCTAAAAATTTTACCCATACCTTACTGCGCTCATTATGCTTTTTTCCATCCAACACATTTAAAGCTAAACCTGCACTCTCTTGCTTATCACTCTTCTTTTTTGCCAGCTGGAAAGCTGCTGTCAAAGCACACTCTAAATTATCAATCATATTGCTTTTAAAATTTATTCATTTACAACTAAGCCGAATATAGCAAAGAATCCGAAAAGGTTATTTTTATTTTTTCAGTAAAAAGCCCCATCGATTGATAGGGCTTTCATTCAAAACAGAGGGTAACTGTTTGAGTGGCGCTGCTTAGGCAATTTTGTTGTTAAATTGATTGCCAAGGCATTTGGTACACGGAGGTAAACGATCTGTACCAATTTCTAAGTAGACGCGATGTCCACATTGAATGCAAAAATAGAAACCTGTTCCCGGTTTTTCGCCAGCAGTAACCATTTTTGTTCTCCGTAGTTTTAGAAATGGTGAATTCAGTATAACCCAGTTTTATGGAGATGAATTGGTCATTTCGACAAATGATGTGGTCATAATTGCAAAAAATAATTTCAAAATCTGCTGACATTCCTTTTAAAACTGCATATGCATGTTATGCCAGCGCTTGAATGAATACACAAACCGCTGTTTTTCATTTATTTTTTGACTGCCTTATAGTTCTTCTCTTTTTAGACATCAATTCGGCCCGAATTGTTATTGTCATGCGGCATAGTTTTGCTTATGTTGATGACTCTATGCTGCAAGCTCAGCCAAATAAAATAATTTTCAATCAATACAATAATCAAAATATGGACTGCCAAATGAAATCTTCTGTATTGCTTTTAGGTATGATTACTTTTTTTACAGCGACTCAGCTATATGCTAAACAAAAAGTATGTATTTTCGACCCTGCCGGAAAGGCTGGCGATGGTTTTGCTTTAGCCAAGGATTATGCGCTTGAGGCTAAAAAGTGGGGCGCAGATATTGAGTTACGTGCATATATTGATGAACGGATTGCAGCAGAAGATCTGAAAGCTGGTCAATGTGATGGCGCAATTATCAGCGGCTTGCGGGGCCGTCAATTCAATAAATTTACAGGTTCTTTAGATGCCATTGGCGCATTAACCGATATGAAAGCGGCCGTTACCGCCTATCAGCTTTTATCCCGGCCTCAATATGCCAAACAAATGGTCAATGGAGCCTATGAAATTGCTGGATTGGGGACAATCGGGCCTGCTTATATTTTTGTGACCGACCGCAATATCAATACACTGGCAAAAGCTGCAGGTAAAAAAATAGGTGTTTTTGCTTATGATGCAGCCCAGCCGCAACTGGTGCAGCAGGTTGGCGCTCAAGCCGTTTCTGTTGATGTAACCAATGCTGGAGCAAAGTTTAATAACCGTGAAATTGATATTGTACCTGCGCCTATTGTGGCTTATAAACCGCTTGAGCTATACCGAGGTTTAGGTACGCAAGGCGGTATTGTGAAATTTCCGCTGACCCAAGTTTCTGCCAATTTTATTATCCGTAAAGATAAGTTTCCTGAAGGTTTTGGTCAAAAATCACGTCATTGGGTGTCCAGTCAGCTGCACCGTACCTTTACTATTGTGGGCAATTATGAAAAAGATATTCCAGCCAAATATTGGATTCATATCCCGCCAAAAGAGCAAACTGAATATATTAAGTTAATGCGTGAAGCGCGTATTGCCCTGACCAAATCTGGTGTTTACGATGCAAAAATGATGAGTTTACTGAAAAAAGTGCGCTGCAAACAAAGCCCAGCACAGTTTGAATGTGCTCTAAATGATGAATAATTTATAGCCTAATGCATTCGTATGATGTATAGCGTCTATGCCTCCTAAAAATTGCCGTTTGCAAAGCGGTTAGAGGCATGGCGGCTATGGTACAAATTGCTTACTTAGAACCATCATGAACGGTATTCATTTTCTTATCTATCACGTTATTAAAGAACATTTTATAAAAGCATCGCTAAATCGTTTTTGTTACCCAATTGTCTACTTTTAATTGATCTACGCGTAAAAACTCTTTTTCGTTATTCGTTACTATGACCCAATTATTTGCTCTCGCATGCGCTGCAAGCCATAAATCATTGTTGCCAATAATTTGACCTTGGGATGTCAAGTCTTTACGTATTTGTGCATAGTGTTCTGCAACACTTTCATCGAGCTCCATTACTTGAATCATTGAAGCTAATTCATCTATGACTTTAAATGCTTTTTCTTTATTTTGGCTTTTTTCAGCGCCAAATCGTAACTCGCCCAATGTAATCACTGAGATAAAAATATTTCCATTCGGTAGATGCTTTTCAAAATGCTTGCGCACGTTTTCAGGTTGATGCTTAGTGATATAGATACAAATATTGGTATCTAACAAATATTGTGTTTGCATTAGAACTCTTCTCGTTCTTGCGGTGGTTCGTCCACTCTTTCTTCTGCGTAAAAATCATTAGGCATTTGCGCCAATACTTTAAATAAATATTCTGCTGTAACAGGTTTTTCACGCAGTATGACTTCGTCACCACGGCGAAAGATTTCGACTTCTTTACCTTCAAAACGAAATTCTTTAGGCAAACGAATAGCTTGGCTGCGTCCAGTCATAAAAACTTTTGCGGTAGTCATAGCACTACTCCAATAGTTTTGGTATATATCTTATGATAGGTATTTTTTGAGTGTTTTTCAACCACATTAAATATTACCAATTTTTTTCGTTGTGATACCTATTTAGAAAATTTATCTAATTAGGGTCTACACCCAACAATAATTCCTCATCAATTATTTTTGCTTCTAAATATTTTTCATTACATAGTAGAACTCTCACAACCATTTTTAAAATATTAATAGCAACATCTACGGTTTTTAATTCAATACTCTCTGGAATTTTAATAGTCCTCGTTTTTGTTAAATCTTTAGTTCCATGAACAATACCCGATCTATAAGAATAGATTTTTTTTACTTTACTAAAAATTTCCTTAGGTATTTCTTTGCATTCCTTATCTAACTTTGATAATGCTGCAATGCGTAATGCTAATTTATGGGTCATTTCGGTCTTACCATCGTCTGAGAGTAAAACTTCTAAAGCAATCGTAGCATCTAATACTGTATCTTCCTCATCATGTCTAAGCAGGCAACTATTCAACCGTTTTAAAGCTATTGGAATACTTTTATGATTATTATTTGCTAATTTTTCATAAAAATATTTAATCTTATCTAACTGCTCTAAATCAACAGTAGGAAAACTTTGATATAACCAATAACGATCTAATTCAAATTCATTGGGAAATTCTCTGACACTACAGCCATGTATATTTGGTAATTTTTCCTTAAATCCAGAGGTCCAATTTTCAGATTCTGAGAATATCTGTGCATAGCCAGTTTTATCTTTATTAACCAATCTTAATGCACTAAAAAAATTTTGAATTATGGTATTAGGATATGCATCCTTATAATATAAACATTCATATGCTTCTTTACTTTCATTTTTAACAAAATAATTCTTTATGACTAAAGCATGAGTAGCCCCTGCTAGCACACAATCATGCACTAATACATTATGAGACTTTGCTTCTGCTCTACACAAATGTAACTGATCAGATAACTTCTCAATACTTATCCCATCGATTAAATGGTATTTTTCGACATCAAAATTTAAAAAAAGTATTGGTACATATATTGTAATAGGTAATTCTTCTAAAAATGCAAAATTAATTCTTAACCCTATAATTTCTAAAAAATTTGCAAGATCAAAGTCATAACCATAAGTATGTATATATTTATCTAAAATATCTTCTATTAAAAATTGAACATTACTTTTATTCAAATCAATATTAGGAACTTCAATCTTTAAACTAAGCCCAAAGTAGCTGAGTAATTCCTCATCTTCACGTATAAAATTATAAAGTCCTATCAAAGTTGAAAAATTGTTCCAATCTATCTCAGGATTTCCTCCATAACCTCTAAATAAACTAGTAAAATCCTTAGGTCCATTATTTCCAAAAGAATTGCTATTCAATCTTGGAAAACCATTTTCTGCAAAACTAAGCGTAGGAAAATTGCTATAAGATAAAATGTATTTTTTCTGCTTTATTCTATCAATAAGTACAGGAAATACTTCCCTTATACATTCTAAAATAAAATTAGTAAGTTCTTGTCTTTTATTTTGATCTACTGCCATGTCTTAATATTCATAAAAAACCCCACATAAATGTAGGGTCTTTTTACAACAAAATCAATTATATCGGCTTAAAGTCTTAAGCCACATTCCCTTCCAAGAAGTCCTGTGCAAAGCGTCGTAACACACCACCCGCCTCATACACATGCACTTCTTCTTCAGTATCCAAACGACAGGTAACAGGAATCTGAACCACTTCATTCTTACCATCGGCAGTTGAACGCTCAATCACCAAAGTCAGGTCAGAACGAGGCGCAATATTACCAATCACGCTATACAACTCAGTACCATCAAGCTTTAACGTTTTACGATCCGTACCTGCTTTAAACTCAAGCGGTAACACGCCCATACCGACTAAGTTAGTACGGTGAATACGCTCAAAACCTTCGGCAACAATCACTTCCACACCTGCAAGACGCACACCTTTGGCAGCCCAGTCACGACTGGAACCCTGACCATAATCTTTACCTGCAATAATGATGAGCGGTTGCTTACGATTCATATATGTTTCAATCGCTTCCCACATACGCATCACTTCGCCCTCAGGCTCTACACGTGCCTTAGAACCTTGCTTGATCGTACCGTCAGAACGAACCACCATTTCATTAAACAATTTCGGGTTGGCAAATGTCGCACGTTGCGCAGTCAAATGGTCACCGCGATGCGTTGCATATGAGTTAAAGTCTTCCTCAGGCACACCCATTTTATGTAGATATTCACCTGCTGCCGAATCCATCATGATCGCATTCGATGGCGATAAATGATCCGTCGTAATATTATCAGGAAGAATCGCAAGTGGACGCATATTCGCTAAAGTACGAGGTGCAGCCAACGCCCCTTCCCAATACGGCGGACGACGGATATAAGTACTTTGCGGACGCCAATCGTAAAGTGGGCTTTCAGATTTTTCAGTCACACCCAAATCAAACATTGGGATATACACTTTCTTAAACTGTTCAGGCTTCACCGCTTCTTTAACTAATGCATCAATTTCAGCATCAGACGGCCAAATGTCTTTCAGGTAAATTGGATTACCATCTTTGTCATTACCTAAAGAATCTGTTTCGATGTCAAAACGAATCGTCCCTGCAATCGCATACGCCACAACCAATGGAGGCGAAGCCAAGAACGCTTGTTTTGCATAAGGATGGATACGACCATCAAAGTTACGGTTACCTGAAAGTACCGCAGTTGCATATAAATCACGATCAATAATTTCTTGCTGAATCACTGGATCTAAAGCACCTGACATCCCATTACATGTGGTACATGCATACGCCACAATACCAAACCCGAGTTTTTCTAAATCACCCAATACACCTGCTTCTTCAAGGTACAAAGCAGCAGCTTTAGAACCTGGTGCAAATGATGATTTCACCCAAGGTTTACGCACTAAGCCAAGTTCATTTGCCTTACGAGCCAATAAACCTGCCGCTACGGTATTACGCGGGTTTGATGTATTTGTACAAGAAGTAATCGCTGCGATGATGATTGCACCATCTGGCATTAAACCTTCAGCTTCTTGCGCACGAGCCGCGTCTAAGTTACCTGCAATACCTTTGGCTTTAAGGTCAGCTGTTGAAACACGTGCATGTGGGTTTGATGGTCCTGCAATATTACGTGTTACCGTTGAAAGGTCGAAACGAAGTATACGCGGATATTCCGCTTGTTTCATGTCAGATGCCCAAAGACCAATTTCTTTGGCATAAGCTTCAACCAATTTCACTTGATCCGCTTCACGACCTGTCAGCGTTAAATAATCAATGGTGTTTTGGTCGATGTAGAACATTGCCGCAGTTGCGCCATATTCAGGGGTCATGTTGGAAATCGTCGCACGATCGCCCACTGACATGCTGTCTGCACCTTCACCGAAGAATTCTAAATATGCGCCAACCACACGTTCTTTACGCAAGAATTCAGTCAATGCTAAAACGATATCAGTCGCTGTAATGCCTGCTTGACGCTGACCGACAAACTCAACACCGATAATGTCAGGCAGACGCATCCAAGACGCACGACCCAACATCACGTTTTCAGCTTCTAAACCACCCACACCAATTGAGATTACGCCAAGCGCATCGGTATGTGGTGTATGTGAATCTGTCCCTACACACGTATCAGGGAATGCCACACCTTCACGGTTTTGAATCACTGGAGACATTTTCTCCAAGTTGATTTGGTGCATGATGCCGTTACCCGCAGGAATTACATCGACATTTTCAAAAGCTGTTTTAGTCCACTCAATGAAGTGGAAACGGTCTTCATTACGACGGTCTTCGACTGCACGGTTTTTCTCAAATGCGTCAGGATCAAAACCACCGTATTCCACGGCTAAAGAGTGGTCGACGATCAATTGGGTTGGCACAACTGGATTGACTTTAGATGGGTCACCACCTTGATCAGCAATCGCATCACGCAGACCTGCAAGGTCTACAAGCGCTGTTTGACCTAAGATGTCATGACACACCACACGCGCAGGATACCAAGGAAAATCGTGGTCTTGTTTACGGAAAATCAGTTCTTTTAAAGATTGTTCTAGAATGGCTGGATCACAACGGCGAACCAATTGTTCTGCAAGAACTTTAGATGTATATGGAAGTTTTGCGTATGCGCCTGGCTGAATATCTTCTACGGCTTGGCGTACATCAAAGTATTCTAGCTGGGTGCCTTGCAGCGGTTTACGGTAATTGTTGTTCATAGCCTTCCTGCCCTCGGTCTTTCATTTTTCTGCGTTGTCTTTTCATAGACAATTCATCTTTGTTCGATAGGCATACTACACTGTCAAAAACCCATTTCCCAAATCTCATATATTTCATATGGTTAAGTACAAAAACAGGGGTTTTAGAAACATTTAGTTACATTAACTTTGGAATATTAACTCTAAATATGATTTTTTTTGAAAAATAGCGGAGAATAAGCTTAATTCTTTAGTATTAGATTTAAGATAAGCGAGCAATTCATGAGCAATTTAGCTTTCTCCTCTTTCACTTTAATTGGTGCAGATGCGCAAAAATTCCTGCAGGGACAAGTCACTTTAAACACCGAAGCACTGGCCGAAAATACCGCGCGCTATACTGCCATCTGCGACCTGAAAGGCCGTATTCACTTCGGTTTGTGGCTCACAAAGCGTAATCCTGAACATTTTGAAATTGTCACTGCTGACGACCAAGCTGATGAATTTTCAAAGCACATTAAAAAGTACGGCGCTTTTTCTAAAATGAAACTTGAACCGGCGGGTTCAGTTTTTCCGACACTCGCTGACGATACGACCACTTTTTCAGCAGAAATGACTGATATTGCGGCTTGGGAAGCCGCAGCTATTCAAAATGGTCAAGCATTCATCGTTCAAAAAACCGAAACTTTGTTCCAGCCGCAAGAGCTTCGTTTGCATCAGCGTGAAGGTGTTCACTATGACAAAGGCTGTTATTTGGGTCAGGAAGTCATTGCACGTTTATGGTTTAAAGCTAAACCGAAAGCATGGCTGCATGTCATTCAAGGTTCAGGCGATGTGCCTGCCTTGGGTGAGCAATTGAATAAAGGCGTACAAGTAGTCAATAGCACGGCTTTTGAAAACGGTTATATTGCGCTTGTCGTTGCCCGTCCTGAAGCTTTGGAAGAATTAGAAGTGACTGTTTTGGACTTGCCTGAAAGTTTAAGTGGTGATGTGGCTAGACCGCAATAACTCTATAAATTTTAAAATATTGTGATACATTAGCCTCTAAATTTAGGGGCTTTTTTATGGCGAAATTTTGTCAATAAAGCTTGTTCTTTTTTATCAATTCTGCAAATATTTATAAAAATATCAATAATTAAGTATTATGAAAAAATTAACTATTTTAGCACCAATCCTGACTTGGCTCGTTTTAGGCAGTCCAATCAGCTTTGCAGATGATCTCGACAAAATAAATCAAGCTGCTCAACAATTTCCTAGAGAATTAAAACCCGAGTTTATCGATAAAACGCCAATTGAAGGACTGTATGCCTTATCGAATGCCCGAGGCACATATTTGATGGACGCTAAAAGCAAGTATTTAATTAAAGGAAAAATTTTAGACATCAATAATCAATTGAACCTTACAAATGCCATTTATCAAAAACACTATGCCATAAACCCCAAGCAACTCCCGCTGAATCAAGCTTTTAAAGAAGTAAAGGGAAATGGGAAACATGTCATTTATGTTTTTGCAGATCCTGACTGCCCTGCTTGCCAAGCATTCCAAGCGATATCCGAAGAAATGGATAATATGACGATTTACACTTTTCCATTTGCATTAACTCACCTGCACCCAACCGCATTAACAACGGCAAAAAAAATCTGGTGCTCTAAAGAACCTTTAAAAGCATGGAAAGAATATTTAATTGAGGATAAAAAACCAAAACAGCAATCTACTGATTGCAGCAATCCAATTGATCAAAATATGGATTTGACTAAAAAACTGAATATCTCAATTACCCCCACTGTTTTTAATTCACTAGGACATCGAATGGCAGGTCTTGAAACTGAAGAAGAATTTGAAGCATTTATTAGACCTCAAAAAGTTCAATTAAATTGAACTCAGTATAAAGGGGGGCAAAACTCCCCCTTTATACATATGAAGCGTATGTAACAGCTAAATTTTTAAGCCGTCAAAAATCATGAAACAGCTTATTCATATCCTTACAGAGATATTCTTTAAATGAAAAATCACGCGCATGTTTAGCATCAAATTTCACACGGGTTTCGCCTTTTTCAAAAATATATACACGGTCATCTTTGCTCACCAAGAACGCAGCGCCAAGCTTCATCAGCAGCGCATCAATTTTATCTTCATGCGCAATGCTGTCGTCCTGATTCACTTTGTCATAATTTCGCTTAATGCTTTTAATAAACATTTAAGAACTCACTCGTATATTCATGCAGCGATTAAAACAAAATCACCCAAGAAAGCAAACTGCTCTGCAGCATAAATGCTGTAATTATGCGCTATGCCTGACAAAGCGAGATAAATCGGTGTTTTAAACGGCTTCGCAGCTTAGTGTTCAGCCTATGCTGCATACCGCTTAAAATTTTTCACATAAGCACTCTTTACTTTCAGACATATCTATTTATGATGAGAAAGTAAAGATTCATTTCTGGCACGCATAGATGGAATTATGTGGCTGTTTTAAAAAGGTTTTAAAATGAAAAAAGTTCTCTTGGCCGCACTTATTGCGCTTTCATCTCAATTTGCTGCTGCAGACGCCAAAACACAAAATGCTGATCCTGAATTTGAAAAAATTGAAAGCATGGTGAAAGCCAATAATATGACAGGCGCCTATCAAGCCTTAGATAAATTGGCTAAACAAGGCAATGCGCAAGCAATTTACAACTTGGCTTATTTGACCCAAACAGGTCAAGGCACTGTAAAAGATGAAAAGAAAGCGCTGCAGCTGTATCAGCAATCTGCAGATAAAGGCTACCCTGTTGCCAGCTATGTCTTAGGCAAAAACTATATTACAGGTTCTATGGGCCTGAAAGCTGACCCTGTAAAAGCCAAGCAGCACTTAAATAAGGCCGCATCTCAAGGCTTTGATGATGCCGTGATTGATTTAGCCGTTTTACTGTTCTCTGAAAATAAACCTGCTTCTGACAAAGAAGCTTTAGCAAAACTTGATCCGCTGATTAAGAAAGGCAATAATCAAGCTATTCATGCGAAAGCGCTCTATGACATCAGCTTGGGCTTTAAAAATAAAAATGAAAAATCAGTACAGCAAGGTCTGACCAGCATTCAGGACTTAGCCAAAAAAGGCTACATCCCTGCATTGATGGCAGTCGCGAATATGTTTGTAAATGGCAACATCATTCCGCAAAACCTAACAGAAGCGAAGAAAATTTTTGAAGCTTTGGCGAAAGAAAATGTGCCTCAAGCCAAAGAATCTTTAGCTGCTGTCAACCAACTGATTGCAGAACAAGGCAGCAAGGCTCCAGCAAAAAAAAGCTGATGCCATCAAACTAAGTAAATAAAAAAGCCCTGATATTCAGGGCTTTTTTATTACTGCTGAACAGATAAACCTAGCCAAACCAAAACGCAATCAGCATGCCAACCACAACAAAACCCAATAATGTACTGATCAGCAGCGGGGTTAGGGTCTTATCTTTTAAGCCATACATTTGCCCCAATAATGCAAACATTGCCGGCATCGGCAGCGCTGCGATAATCGTACCGGCATAAAGCATTTCCTGTTCTGCATGTACGCCAAAACGCAGTCCTGCATAGACCAGCAGCGGCATGCAGATATTGCTGAAAATAATCAGCACAATACTTTGCAGATTCATATGCTGCATTGTCATGCCGACAATCCCGCCGCCAATCACAAACAGCGCCAGCGGAGATGCCGTTTGCCCCAAAAGGCTCAGTGACTGCTGCATAAATTTAGGTACAGCTATGCCCCATACCGCACAAAGCAGTCCCAGCACTACAGCGATAAAAAGCGGATTTTTCAGCAAAATCAGTAGTGTTTGCTGCAGCACTTTAACTGACTGAACGCCCTGCTGCTGCCCCATCGCCACCAGTGCCAGCACCAGCGGCACCATCAATACACTTTCGATAATCAGCACAGGCGCAATATAAGTCAGCGCCTGCTGCCCCATGAGCATGGTTAAAATTGCAGTCCCTAACATGCCGGTGTTAGACATGCTCGCGCCTAAAGCCAATACTGCAGCATGTGAAAATGGCTGCTGGAAATATTTCAGGCAAATAAGAAATGCTGCGCCATACAGCAGAAATGCAACGCCAGCATAGACAATAAAATATTGAGGCAGCCAAATATCTTGAACGTTTTTGGCGGCTAAAGAGATAAAAATCAGTACAGGCAGCGCCGCCTTAATTACAAAATTGCCCAAAGCCGCAATATGCTCTGGATTCAGCCCTTTACTTCGAACAGATATATAGCCAAGCGCCAATAAAAAAAGAATAGGAAAAATGACATCAAAGACCATTTTATATCGTCCAATCTAAGGCGGCCAGCATCACTTTAACCGAGGTCTAAACCCAAGTAATCACTGCCGCCAAAACAACGGGCAATAAAGCAAACCTTACGTTAAAACAAACTGCACAGGCTTAAAAAGCGTTGAATTGACTCTTTAAACCTCGCGGCTGACAGCGTAAATACTGCGGCGCAATTGCAATCGGCTCGCCCAGTTCCACTGCTGCATGCCAAGCCCAGCGCGGATCATATAGCGCAGCGCGGGCAATAGCGATTGCATCTGCCTGTTCATACTGCAAAATACCTTCTGCCTGCATCGCTTCAGTAATTAAACCCACAGCAATGACAGGAATGCTGACGGATTTTTTCACCGCTTCTGCAAATGGCACTTGATAATTTGCCTGCAGCTCAATTTTTTGCGCCTCGTGCAAGCCGCCGCTGGAGATATGAATATAAGCGGCTCCCAGCTGTTCCAACGCTTTAGAAAGGCCAACTGATGATTCTATATCCCAGCTGTCTGCATCGCTGATCCAGTCTGTCGCAGATATACGGACACCAATTGGATAGCCTTGCGGCACTGCATTTTTCACGGCCTGCAGTACTTCCAGTGTGAAGCGGATACGGTTTTCAAAACTGCCGCCATATTCATCTGTACGCTGATTTGACAGCGGCGACATAAATTGATGCAGCAAATAGCCATGCGCAGCATGCAGCTCAATCAGCTCAAAACCTGCATCCACTGCGCGTTTTGCTGCTTCTGCAAAATCCGCGGCCACTTTTTTAATTTCAGCAATCGTTAAAGCATGCGGCGTATGATCCGCCGGATTGAACGGCAGCTCACTGGCCGAAACAGTTTGCCAGCCCTGTGCATGTTCTGGCGCCAATTGACCGCGCCCACCCCAAGGCTTATCGGTCGATGCTTTACGTCCTGCATGCGCCAGCTGAACCGCAAATGGCATTGGAGAAATAGTTTTCAGCTTTACCAATAAAGCCTTCATCTGCGCACGCTGCAAATCATTCCACAGCCCTAAATCGGCAAAACTGATTCGGCCTTCAGGCTGTACAGCCGTTGCCTCAATAATGCACATCCCAGCGCCAGACAAGGCATAATTTGCCCATTGCTGTTCATGCCAATACGTCAGCTCACCTTGCTCATTAGCAGAATATTGGCACATGGGCGCAATAATAATACGGTTGCTCAGCTGCAGCTGCTCAAATTGAATTGGCTTAAATAATAAAGTCATCTCATCCCTCTGCTTATCTTTCTTTATCAAATCCGATGCTGTTGTTCAGCTTATGTGCTTATTCACGTGTTTTGCTGCTTCAAATTAACGCTCATATGCGCAATTGGCAACTGCTGCAGAATATAAAAATCAATGTATTTTAAAAGATCAGAAAATATTAGCGCTGCAGAATCAAATGGCGGAAAATACATAAGCCGGCTGCAGAAAGCATCGCTTAAGCTATCTTAGCGCTTTGATTGCAGCTGTTGTACATCAAGCAAAACAGCTTCCGAAGAAGCTGCTGCAATCACATCTATCAACATTTCTAAGTCAATAGTTCAATGCATATTATGCATATGCTTAGAATGTTACTTTTGAACTTAAGCCTAAAACAAAAGCATCATCTACTTTATTTGTTGAACCAGGATTCACTACATACTGCATGCTTGGACGCAGCATCAGCCATTTGGCTGGATTATAGCTATAGTTCAGCTCCACGTTATATTCTGCACTTGCATCAAATTGCGGCTTGCCAGCGGCAAAGCGGTCATTTACATGCACACGGTTGACTGCTAAGCCGACCATGTCATTTGGTAAACGATCCGTTAAACCGATATATTTCACACCCAATTGCTGCGAGTTATCCACTTTATTGGTCACACGGTCATGCCAAGTAAAGTTAGCAAAACTGTGCAAACCGCGTTTACCTTCACCTGTAGATGTCAATTGCTGTTCAACCGCCAGCCAGCCAGCAAAAGTACGGTTTTTAGCATCGGCAGGATTTGCAATATCTTTTTGATTTTTCACATCATCAGCGGTATTGTACATCGCGCCAACGCGGTAACTGCCAGCTAAACCATTTACTAATGCTTTTGGTGTCCAAATCACTTCCACAGGAATGGTTAGGCCATCTGCATCATCGGTATCTAAGTTCCAGCCGTGGCGTTCCAAAGCATTTTCAGGATTATATTCGTATACGCCCGCTTGTACAGCAAGCTCAGGGCTCAGCTCTTGCTTCACACGTGCGCCCCACTGTGACACAGGGGTATTCATCCAGATATTGCCTTGCCATTTGCCTATTTGCGCGGCGCAGAATGCAGTACTGGCAAAATCACAGGCCATGACGTTAAAGTCCATGCCCAGACCTAAACGGCCTGCTTTAATGCTTAAGCCTTGCTGTTTAAATTTCTTTTCAATAGACAGTTCAGATAAACGGGTTTTCTGATTGCCGCGGCCATAATTTGCTTGAACATTCCCCAACTGAGGCGCAGAAGAATCCTGCAAGTCTTCTAGAGTCGTACTTTGGCCTTGACGTGCCGTCATCACTGCACGGACAGTTACGCCATCCCAGCCTGCCAGCTGTTCCAAATCCAAAGCTGTTCCCAGCCATAGCTGGCTTGCCACAGTTGCCGTATGATCATCATCACGGCCGCCATTGGCTAAATACGCTGCATCAGCTGCAATATTGGCTTCAAATTTTATGCCCTGCTGTGCAAGCTCAGTCCGTTTACCGTTCCAGTCGCCCAGCATATATTGACCTTTGGCATCAAATGCCTGTTCTGCGGCCTGAGTTTGTGTAAATGCTGCTGCCAGCAACGCTGGCATAAATGCAAGGCTGAACTTTTTCATATGAAAAACCTGAAATTGAGAGAACGGCTTTCTACCGTTGGTCTACTGTAGAAATTTGAATGAATAATTACATAATTATTGATATTTATTTCTTGCATAATTTTTATTATTTTAAAAACTTTTTCTTATATATAATATATTTCTCAATATTTTTTATCTAAACTCAACTTTTTTAAATATATTTCAATAACTTACATAAAAACAAATGTATTTATGCCCCTCGCCGAAAAAATGAAAACGCATTAGCTATGACTCATAAGTTTATAAATTTATTGAATATGTTCAAAAAACACCATGCTGATCTGCACAATTGCTTTTTCTCTTGCAATCTGACGCTTGCAGCCCAATATTAAGCTCATCCCGATTCCGTGAAATACAGCATGCCTGAATTACCAGAAGTTGAAACCACCAAAACCAGTTTAATGCCTCTGCTCAATCAGGCGGTAAAGCATGTTGAAGTGCGTCAGTCTAGTCTGCGCTGGCCAATTCCAAACGACTTGCACAAACTGGCTGGGCAGCGCCTGCTGAAATTAACACGCCGCTCTAAATATATTTTGGCTGAGTTTGAACAGGACACCATGCTGTGGCATTTAGGTATGTCAGGCAGTTTCCGTATTTGTGATGCGCATGAAGAACTGCGTAAACATGACCACCTGATTATTCAATTTGAAGACATGCAGCTGCGCTACCATGATCCGCGCCGTTTTGGCTGCATTTTATGGCTGGATGAATACTCACAGACGAAGCTGATTGATACGCTTGGGCCTGAACCGCTCAGCGCAACATTTGATGCTGCATATTTAGCGCAAAAGCTTAAAAGCAAAAACACTGCAATTAAAGTTGCCATCATGGACAACCATATCGTTGTCGGTGTGGGCAATATTTATGCAACTGAAAGCTTATTTAACTTAGGCATCCACCCTGCACAGCCTGCCAAGGATTTAAGCCTTGAACAGGTTGAAAAACTGGTCATCGAAATCAAGCGCATCTTAAAACAGGCAATTGATTTAGGCGGTTCTACCTTACGTGACTACAGCAATGCGATGGGGGAAAACGGCTATTTTCAGCAAACGCTGCTGGCTTATGGCCGTGCAGGTGAAATGTGCATCAACTGTGAAACTGCCTTGGAAAATATCAAACTAGGACAACGCGCTTCGGTGTTTTGCCCTGCGTGCCAGCCTTTAAAAAAGGTTAAAATGCTCAGTAAGAAAGCCCTTAAAGGAAGCAAAGCATGAAATCTGCCATTGTTCGTCATATTTTAGTCAAAGACAAAGAACTATGTGAGCAGCTCAAAAAGAAAATTAAAGGCGGCGCTGACTTTGCCAAAATTGCCAAACAGCATTCAACCTGCCCGTCTGGCAAAAAAGGCGGTGAACTCGGCGATATCAAAAAAGGCCAGCTGGTAGGCCCGATTGATAAAGCGGTATTTACTCTGCCTGAACGTGAATTGCATGGTCCAATCAAAAGTCAATTTGGCTGGCATTTACTGGAAATTAAATTCCGCATGGATTAACCCCCCAATACAAATGGCCTGATTACATCTAATACTGATATTAAAACGCAGCGTCTATGCTGCGTTTTTCATTTCATAAACCCAAGCGGCTTTTTGTTCCCCTGATTCAAGTTGAATCATGGCTTGTACACGCTGATATTGCATGCCTTCAAACTCATCCAATATATCCCAGTGCTGTGCCAATTTTTCTGTACTAAAACAATAACCCGCTACTGGCGGCGCATTTTGATCAAGAACAATTGCAGGCAAGCCTCTATCTGGTCCCCAATCTAATATATGCACAACACCATTTACCGAAGCCTTTTGCCATGTACCGCCAATATTTTCTAACCAATGTGAATTTTCACGGTTTGGGCACAAAGTTCCATAAACAAATAAATAATTCATCCAGTTCATATCAGCTTAAAAAATAAGCGCTTATCTTAGTGATATTGCGTGACAATCTCTAGCTTTTTATGACGGTTCAACCGTTTTATACAGATGAAAAAAACGGCACTGAAATGTGCCGTTTTTATTGCCGAAGAATTAACCCTTACGTTTCAATTCATCACGAATTTCGCGAAGCAATTCAATATCTTCAGGAGTAGCAGCTGGCGCTTCTGGCTCAGCAGGCTGCTGGCGGCGTACTCTGTTCATTAATTTCACTAGCAAGAACACCACCCATGCAAGCAACAGGAAATTAATCAGAATCGTCAGAAAGTTACCATAAGCCAATACATTCAAACCTGCATCTTGCGCTGCTTTAAGTGTGGTCAAGTTATTTGGGTTGTCGCCTAAAACCAAGAACCAGTTTGAATAATCAACATCACCGCCTAAAACCCATGAAATAAAAGGCATGATGATATCTTTCACCATTGAGTCAATAATTTTACCGAACGCGCCGCCAATGATCACACCGACAGCTAAATCCATAACATTGCCTTTGACAGCAAATTCTTTAAATTCTTGAATAATACTCATGTCATCTCCAGAAATTTTTTCACTTTAATTATGTGACGAAGTATACATTAATTTATGTATTGCAATTTCCGCCTAATTTACTTGGTTTTGATCCATTACTAAATGCCCAATATAAAAATTCACACAAATCTATTGCAAATGCATGCTGTTATGGCTGCTGATCTAGGGCATTTTCTATTTTAATTCAGCTTTAAGCCAAAATTAAAGCAATTCATCTGACATAAAAAAAACCGCTGATCGAAATCAGCGGTTTTTATTATCCGAAGATAAGCATGACTTATTTGTTACGCTTACGTTCGTTTTCAGTCAACCAGCGCTTACGGATACGGATTGACTTAGGTGTTACTTCAACTAATTCATCATCTTCAATGAATTCTAGCGCTTGTTCAAGCGTGTATTCAATTGCAGGAACAAGTGTCAACGCATCGTCAGTACCAGAAGCACGTACGTTAGTTAACTGTTTCGCTTTAGTTGGGTTAACCACCATGTCGTCAGAACGTGAGTTAATACCTACGATCATGCCTTCGTAAACTTCTAACTGAGGTTTAGCGAATAGACGGCCGCGGTCTTGCAAGCTGAATAGTGCATAGCCAAGGCAAGTACCTTGAACCATAGAAATCAGCACACCGTTTTGACGTTTTGCAACTTGACCTTGCTTCATTGAACCGTAGTGCGAGAAGCTTGAAGTCATGATACCAGTACCAGAAGTCATGGTCATGAATTCAGAACGGAAACCAATTAAGCCGCGTGAAGGAACAGTTGCTTCAATACGGATACGGCCTTTGCCGTCAACTTCCATATTGGTCATTTCGCCCTTACGGTTACCCATTTGTTCCATTACAGCACCTTGGTGCTGATCTTCAACGTCAAAAGTTACGTTTTCGTATGGTTCTTGCATTTCGCCGTCAATCTCTTTCAAGATTACTTGCGGACGAGATACACCCATTTCGAAGCCTTCACGGCGCATGTTTTCAATTAAAACTGAAAGGTGAAGTTCACCGCGGCCAGACACTTTGAAACGGTCAGGACTGTCAGTATCTTCAACACGTAAAGCGACGTTGTGAATCAATTCACGGTCAAGACGTTCACGGATGTTACGTGAAGTGACGAATTTACCTTCTTTACCAGCAAACGGTGAGTTGTTTACTTGGAATGTCATAGAAACTGTAGGTTCATCTACAGAAAGCGGCGGTAAAGCTTCAACATTTTTCGGATCACAGATTGTGTCAGAGATATGAAGTTCTTCCATACCTGTTACACAAACGATATCACCCGCAGAAGCTGACTCAACGTCAATACGCTCTAAACCGTGGTAACCCATGATTTTTAAGATACGGCCATTACGTGTTTTACCGTCTTTGTCGATCACAGTTACAGGTGTGTTTAATTTCACTGAACCGCGCTGAATACGGCCAACACCGATAACACCTACGAAGCTGTTATAGTCAAGTGAAGACACTTGCATTTGGAATGGGCCGTCAACATCAACTGCCGGCGGCTCAACGATGTCTACGATTGTTTGGAACAATGGAGTCATGTCTTCAGCAAGTTCTTCAGGAGAAGGACCAGCAACACCGCGAAGGCCTGAAGCATAAACCACTGGGAAGTCTAACTGTTCGTCAGTACCGCCAAGGTTGTCGAACAAATCGAATACTTGGTCAATTACCCAGTCAGGACGCGCGTTTGGCTTATCAACTTTGTTGATGATCACGATTGGCTTCAAACCGCGTGCGAACGCTTTTTGCGTTACGAAACGAGTTTGCGGCATTGGGCCTTCTTGAGAATCGACAAGAAGAAGTACGCAGTCAACCATCGACATTACACGTTCCACTTCACCGCCAAAGTCGGCGTGTCCTGGGGTGTCCACGATGTTGATGCGGTATTCTGTATCAGTACGCTTGTCTAACCATTTGATTGCAGTGTTTTTTGCAAGAATGGTAATACCGCGTTCGCTTTCAATAGCGCCTGAATCCATAACACGCTCGATCTCACCCGCGCGTTCACCCAAAGCACCTGATTGTTGTAAAAGTTTGTCGACTAGAGTCGTTTTACCATGATCGACGTGCGCAATGATGGCAATGTTACGGAGTGTTTTAATATCTGACATGTAAAATTCGATACGCCTAAAGTTTGAGGGCAAATTATACAGAAAAATCTTAAGTTTTTATAGTGACAGTTTATTGACAATATCATTTTTTTTCGCTGCCCAGCCCCTTTTACTTTTGTAAAGGCATGTAAACAGATTAGAATAGCGCCATCTAGCCTTAATTTGCTGTTCTTTATGTCTGATTTAAATCAATCTCCCGACCCCAAAAATCAACTTGATCTGGTCTACGGCCTAAATGACCGCCCAAAACCGTTTATCGCTTTTTTAGCAGCTTTCCAGCATTTATTGGCCATTATTGTCCCGATTGTGACGCCAGGCCTGCTGATTTGCTTGGCTTTAGGTGTTTCGAAAGAAGATACCAATATGATTCTTTCGATGTCATTGGTCATTTCAGGCATAGCAACATTTCTGCAGTGTAAAAAAGTTGGGCCCTTTGGCGCCGGCCTGCTGATTGTTCAAGGCACCAGTTTTAACTTTATTGGCCCAATCATCGGTATTGGTTCTGCCATGGTTGCCGCAGGCACACCAGTGGAAGCCGTGATGGCCTCTATTTTTGGTGTGGTGATTGCCGGTTCATTTATTGAAATGGGTGTTTCTCAAATTCTGCCATGGGTAAAAAAACTGATCACACCGCTAGTGACAGGGATTGTGGTGTTATTGATTGGCTTAACCCTGATTAAAGAAGGCTTAATCAGCATGGGCGGCGGTTATCAAGCAATGGGCGATAAAACCTTTGCCAATGCAGACAACCTGATTATGTCATGCACAGTCTTAGCCCTCATCATCTTACTCAACCGTGTACGCATTACATGGGTAAAAAGCTCAGCCATTCTTATTGCATTAGTTGCCGGTTATATCCTTGCGGGCTTCATGGGGCATTTAAACTTTGACGGCTTAAAAGATGCTCCGCTGGTTCAAATTCCAACACCAATGCACTTCGGACTAGACTTCTCTTGGAGTTTATTCATTCCAATGGCGTTTATTTATTTGGTGACATCTTTAGAAGCGATTGGTGATGTCACCGCAACTTCTAAACTGTCGAACCAAGCAGTTGATGGCCCAGAGTGGATGAAACGCATTAAAGGCGGTGTGCTGGTTAATGGCGCAAACTCATTCCTCGCAGGTATTTTTAACACCTTCCCAAGTTCTGTATTTGCACAAAATAACGGTGTGATTCAGCTGACTGGCGTTGCCAGCCGTTATGTGGGTATTTGGATTGCAGCGCTTCTTGTCATTTTAGGCCTGCTTCCTGCTGTTGCCGGTGTCATCCAAGCTGTACCGCAAGCCGTACTTGGCGGCGCTGTAATGGTGATGTTTGGCGCTGTTGCCGCTTCCGGCATCAACATTCTGTCTGGTGTACATCTTGACCGACGCGCATTACTGATTATTGCCATTTCATTAGCGCTAGGTTTAGGTGTTGCCCAAGTTCCGCAGATTCTTGAGCATTTACCCGAATTGTTCCGCAATATTTTCAGTTCTGGCGTTGCGACTGGCGGTATTGCTGCCCTTATTTTGAATATTGTGCTTCCTGAAACGAAGAAATAATTTTCAATTCCCTTAAGCGCCGTCTGGGTGAATGCCTCGGCGGTGTTTTTGTTCTGGAGAGATATATGGTTCCTCAAAGTGAAGTTGTTATTCGTCAGGAAGAGCTGCTGAATGGCCGTGTGCTGCTGGTCAATGCGCCAACAGATGATTTACTCAACAACTTGCCGTCAAACGTCAATGCCAGCATTTGGACTTGGAATTTTAATGACTTCCAATATTTTCAAGCCCGTCAGGCAGATGTCCATTTTGGTATTGATTTGCCTGCTGGCGAGTTTGATCAGGCCATTATTTTTGTCCCAAAAGCCAAAGAACTGCTGAATTACCTTTTGCACAACCTGGCTAGCCGCTTAAATAAAGACGCATCAATCTTTTTGGTGGGTGAGAAAAAAGGCGGTGTAGAACGCGCAGCAAAACAGATGCTGCCTTTCGGCAAAACCCTGAAATTAGACAGCGCCCGCCACTGCCAATTTTGGCAGATGGTGCTGGAAAATACGGTTACCGCAAAACCGCTTAAAGACTGGGTACAGCGCTATACCGTTGCAACACCAAATGGCGATTTAAACATTTGCGCACTGCCTGGCGTATTTAGCCAGAACCGTTTAGACGTCGGCACAGCAGTCTTTTTACCTTATTTATCACAAGTGACCTCTGGCAAAATTGCTGACTTTGGCTGCGGTGCAGGTGTGATTAGCGCCTATTTAGCTAAGCTAAATCCTAAAAACCGCATTTTTGCGATGGATGTTGATGCATTTGCATTAGCATCTACCCAATTAACTTTTGAAGAAAATTCCCTTACACCTGAACAGCTTGAAATCAAAGCTGTTACTGGCATTGAAGATGCGCCGCTGTTTTTACACGCCATTGTCAGCAACCCGCCCTTTCACCAAGGGATTCAAACAGACTACAATGCGAGTGAAAATTTGTGTAAAACCTCGCGCAGACATCTTAAGTCTGGCGGAGAACTGTGGATTGTCGCAAACCGCTTCCTCAATTATCCGACTTTAATTGAGCAAAGCTATAAGAACTGCACAATCAAGACAGATCAACAAGGCTTTAAAGTGCTCTTCGCCAGCACTCAAAAAAATCTGAAGGAATAATGATGAGCGAAACACAACAACCCGCAGAATTGCAGCGTAAGCTGGGTGCTCGCCATCTCAACATGATTGCAATCGGCGGCTCTATCGGTACAGGTTTATTTTTAGCATCTGGCGCAACCATTGCAAATGCAGGACCAGGCGGCGCGCTGCTGGCCTATGCTCTGATTGGTGTGATGATCTACTTTCTCATGACCAGTTTAGGTGAACTTGCAACGCACAATCCAACCTCTGGCGCTTTCTTTACCTACGGCACAAAATATGTCGAAAAAGGCTTTGGCTTTGCACTAGGCTGGAACTACTGGTACAACTGGGCCATTACCGTTGCTTTTGAGCTCGTCGCGGTACAGTTCATTATGAAGTTCTGGTTCCCAGATATTCCCGGCTTCTATTGGAGCGCCATCTTCCTTGCCGTCGTATTCGGCATTAACGCCTTAACAGTAAAAGGTTTTGGTGAAAGTGAGTTCTTCTTCTCACTGGTGAAAGTTGTTGCCATTATTGCATTTATTATCATCGGTATTTTCATGATTGGTAAAATCATGCTGACCCCTGGTGTTGAAACATTTGCAAACTGGAGCAAAGGCGAAGCGCCATTTGTTGGCGGCTTTGCAGCGCTGATCGGTGTTGCAATGATTGCCGGTTTCTCCTTCCAAGGCACAGAAATGGTGGGGGTGGCTGCCGGTGAATCAAAAGATCCTGAAAAAACCATTCCTATCGCCATTAAACAAATTTTCTGGCGTATTCTGCTGTTCTATATCGTGTGTATTTTCATTATCGGCACACTCATTGCCTATGACGACCCGCGTTTATTACAAGCCGCTGCTTCTGAAAATATTGCACTGTCACCATTTACACTGCTGTATGAAAAAGCAGGTTTTGCTTTCGCCGCATCTGTAATGAATGCCGTGATTTTAACTGCAATTTTATCTGCCGGTAACTCAGGCATGTATTCATCTACACGCATGCTGTTTGATATGGCGCGTAAAGGAAGTGCACCAAAAGTATTTGGTAAACTTGACTCGCGCGGCGTTCCAATGAATGCGCTGTATGCAACAACTGCAATTGCCGCAATATGTTTTTTAACCACGTTCATTGGCGAAGAGCAAGTCTTCAATTGGCTGCTGAACATGTCAGGGATGTGCGGTTTTATTGTTTGGCTGGGTATTGCTGTTTCGCATTACCGTTTCCGTAAAGGCTATATTATTCAAGGTCATAAACTGGAAAATCTTGCATACCGCGCTAAATTTTTTCCATTCGCGCCATGGTTTGCCTTCATTCTTTGTTCAATTGTTGTCTTAGGCCAGAACTACCAAGCAATGCTGGATGGAGAATGGCTGTCTGTATTATCAACTTATATTGGTATTTTCTTATTCTTAGCAATTTGGCTAGGTTATAAATGGAAACATAAAGCGAAGCTGGTTTCTTATCAAGAAATGGATGTATCCCCGATTAAAACTGATCAAAACCAAGGCTAAAAATTGAAAAAGCAGCTGCAAAGCTGCTTTTTTTTATCACTGCAATATATCTAAGCCTCAATCAGCTGAAGCGAATATCTGCTAATTTTGAACCATCAATAACAATTGCCTGACGGCATATTCCCTCTGCTCTGCGGCGCTTCTCAAAAGTACGTGCAGATAAGGTTGTAAAATTATCAAAAAAACAAATTTCTTGGCTGTTGATAGAATATACCAGCGAGTGATGGCCTTCCCCCTCAGGTGTATCGTAATACACAATGATAAAATAGCCCTGTTCTAATTTCAGTTTAATCTGCTCATAAGTTAATGCCGACTGTATAGGTATTTGCAGCTGCTTTGCTTCTGCATAATATTCAACTTCTTGCGGCTGGCAGTCGGGATCTGGATCAGTATGAAATGCTGTTTTACAGCCTAACTTTTGCAGTGCAAGCGCTAAACCCACAGTATAAGCACCCTCTCCGTCATAACCGCACAGCTCAGCTAAACGTGAGATATCCGCCTGAATGCCATAATGCTGCATGACCATCCACACCGCATAGACCCCGCTATTGGATTTTAGTTTCAATAAAGCTTCTGGAATATTTAAGGCCATACATTTACTCAGTCAGTGCATTACACAATTCATTGCAATTGATTCTAACAAAAATCTAAGGCAATAAAAAAAGCAGCCTTTCGGCTGCTTTTTTTCAAATCAATTCAATAACGAATTACTGAATCTTATTGAGCGACAACTGTACGGCTGCCAGAAATCGTAGCGAATACGCGACGGTTCATAGCACGGCCTTCTTTAGTGTTGTTGTCAGCAATCGGTTGATCCCAAGCGAAACCTTGAGTAGACAAACGAGCTGCATCTACGTTGTATTCGCTTACAAGTGCAGACTTAACAGAGTTAGCACGAGCTAGAGATAAACGTTCGTTCAACGCACGTGGACCAGTGTTGTCTGTGTGACCTTCGATGCGAGCAGTAGCGTTTGGATATTCAGCTAGTTTCTCAGCAACTTTAGCAATTTCTGGCTTGTATTGGTCTTTGATGTTTGATTTGTTTGTATCAAAGAACACACGAAGTTCCATGTTAAGGTCTTCAGTCAACTCTTGTGGAGCTGGAGCTACAGGAGCTACAGGAGCTACAGGAGCTACAGGAGCAACTTCAACTACAGGAGCAGCTGGCTTCAAGTGACCGCCAAGAACTACGTTAAGGCCAGCCAAAGCTGTGTAGTTCCAGAAATCTTCATCGATGTTGTAAGTAGCACGAGCTTCAGTACGTAGAGATAAAGCATCGTTTAAGCGCCAGAAAGCACCTAAACCAGCATTACCCAAAGTACCTTCGTCTTTCCAACCATTAAGATTAACATCACCTGAACCTGTATATTTATAGTGACCAGCACCTAGCAATACATATGGCTTGATTTTGCTATCATAGTTTTTAGTGATCAAATCAGAAGTAGCATAGAAGTTACCGTTGATTTGAGTTTGCTTGTATTCTGCACCCGCAGCTAAGCCATCAATATCACCCTTAACTTGGTTATATTCAGCTTCAAAGCCTAACCATGGAGTCAATTCAACACCAAGCGCTGCACCAACGAACAAATCGTCTTGAAGTTCAGGACCAGGAGTTAAATGGTCTTTACCATTGTTGTGCTGAGTGCCTTGGAATGTGTAACCAAGCATTAATGGAGTAACAGTTACGCCTGCGTTTGCAGCAGCTAAAGGAGCAGCTACCAGCATTGCTAATGCAATACGACTCATTTTCATGGATTTATCCTCCAGAGATAAAAATTGTTGTTCAAGCCTAAAAATCCGGCATCCTGAGATAGGCTTTCTAATACCCCAGTTTGATTTTTAAGCTATTCACGCCAAATCATACAAACACTTTATTGTTTTTCCAAGTGCTTGATATCTTTAATCAAGTAAATTATTGACAAAATTACTTACAATTTCCGTTGTAATTCGGTAAATTTTTACTCAATTTATTCGCATGAATCACTTATTTTTCGCTTGCTAATATTTTAACAGCTTTATTAAAACTTAAGTAAAAAAAAATTAAGCTCAATTTATTACATATTAAAAAAACGCCTTATTAATAACATAATTTGATAAAAAAAACACCATAAAACAGGTTTAATCCAATGTTTTTTATAATAAAAAATGGCTTCACTTTACTGGAGCTAATTATCGTTACTGCGCTGATTGCGATTATTTCCTGCTTTGCGCTGCCAGCCTACCGCAGCATGATGGCAACTCAAGAAATAAACAACACAACAACAAAAATCACCGCGCTCAGCCGTCAAGCAAAAAATTGGGCTGCTGCCCAACATACCAATATCGTCATTTGCTCTAGTGCAAACTTTACTGCATGCCAGCCTGCCAAATGGTCATCCGGATTTCTTATCTTTAGCGATCAAAACAAAAACCGTCAGCTCGATACAAACGAAACTATCCTGCATACCGAAAAGTTAGCGCTTCAATACAGCACTTTGGACTGGCAGGGCGCACTCCGCTCTCCCAGTCTTAATTTTCAAGCTTCATCTGGCCTGCCTATAGGCTCGAATGGCACTTTTTATCAATGTTCCTTAAGCAGCCTGCAGCACAAAAAAATTATTATGAGCAAAATGGGACATATCCGTGTAGAGAGTTTGACCCAATGCTAGAACTCATGCGTCTACAGCCTGCCAGCAGAATATGCTTTATTCATATACTTTTTTTTATATACTGCTGTGGATTTGAATAATTCATAAACATGGAATTTGGAGATATAACAATGACTGACATCGTAATTGTCAATGGTGCCCGCACTGCAATGGGCGGTTTTCAAGGCAGCCTTTCTGCATTAACTGCACCTGAACTCGGCGCAGCATCAATTAAAGAAGCCATTGCCCGCGCAGGCTTGAATGCTGCCGATGTTGAAGAAGTCATTATGGGCTGCGTATTGCCTGCAGGCTTAAAACAAGGCCCTGCCCGTCAAGCAATGCGCCAGGCAGGCTTACCAGATTCAACAGGCGCAGTCACCATTAACAAATTATGCGGTTCAGGCATGAAAGCTGTCATGCAGGCGGCAGATATGATTAAAGCAGGTTCTGCACATATTGTCGTAGCTGGCGGAATGGAATCAATGAGCAATGCGCCTTATGTATTGACTAAAGCGCGTGCTGGCTACCGTATGGGCCATGGCGATGTAAAAGACCATATGTTCCTGGATGGTCTTGAAGATGCTGAAACAGGCCGCCTAATGGGTTCTTTTGCGCAAGATATGGCAAATACGAAAGGCTATACACGCGAGCAAATGGATAATTTTGCAATCCGATCTTTAAAACGCGCGCAAACAGCCATTACTGAAGGCTATTTTGCCGATGAAATCGTGCCTGTCACGGTTTCTACACGCAAAGGCGATGTCGTTGTTGATAAAGATGAACAGCCGTTTAATGCCAATATTGAAAAAATCCCAAGCCTTCGCCCTGCTTTTGCTAAAGACGGCACAATTACAGCGGCCAATGCCAGCTCAATCTCAGACGGCGCATCTGCACTGGTTTTAACATCAGCTGAGCAAGCTGCAGCGAAGGGCTTAAACCCTTTAGCTAAAATTGTGGCTTATGCTTCAAATTCACAGCACCCGTCTGAATTTACCATTGCACCTGTCGGCGCAATTCAGAAAGTACTGAATGCAACAGGCTGGAATGTGCAGGAGGTTGACCTGTGGGAAATCAACGAAGCGTTCGCTATGGTAACCATGTGCCCTATGGATGAATTCAAGCTGGATGCAGAAAAAGTCAATATCAATGGCGGCGCATGCGCATTGGGTCATCCGGTGGGTTCTACAGGTTCACGCATTATTTTGACGCTGATCCACGCGCTTAAACGTACTGGCGGCAAACGCGGTATTGCTGCGCTGTGTATCGGCGGCGGTGAAGCGACAGCTGTGGCGATTGAGTTACTATAAATTATCCCTCCCTTAGGGAGAGAGCTAGAGAGAGGGATAACCCTCATCCTAACCCGCTCCCGCAAAGATAAGTCGTTAAAAAATCCCCTATAGCTGGGGATTTTTTATGATCGAAAAATTCACTCATTTCAAATGTACATTTACAATAATGAGCAATCTGATCATTTTAAATTCAGAAATGCAGCTTAAGCTTAAAACACCATAACGACAAAAATTAGGTAAGCCCATGCAGCTCAATCACTATCTCAACTTTAACGGCACAGCAGAATCCGCATTTGAGTTTTACCGCGCTATCTTTGGCGGAGAGTTTGCCATGCTTTCGCGCTATGGCGATTTGCCTAACGAAAACTCCGCCAGCCTTTCTGACGCTGAAAAGAATGCCATCCTGCATATTTCACTGCCAATCAATGCACATACTGTTTTAATGGCTTCAGATATCAACGAGCAATTTTGCGCACAGCGCAATATCCCTTTCACTCAAGGCACCAATCACTATATTTCAATTAATCTGGATGCTCATGAACAAGATGAAGCACACCGTCTATTTGATGCCCTCTCACAAAATGGCGCGGTTGAAATGCCTCTGGAGGAAACATTTTGGGGAGCTTTATACGGCGCTTTCACCGATCAATTCGGTATACAGTGGATGATTAACTGCCAGCTGAAAAATCATGTGTCTTAGACGAGTAAAAAGGCCGCTTCACGCGGCCTTTACCTTGTTTATTCAGCTTTGATCCAGCCTGAATGAAGTCATTGTCAGCGAACCTCCAACGGCTTTTGCATTGAATATACTCAGTTCATCTTTTTCTTCCTGAAGCGCCAGCGCATAAATCATTGGATAATAATGATCTGGTGTCGGGATCGCCAATTTAAAAGCAGCACCCTGCTTATCCCAGTCAAGAAGCGACTGGTGCTGATGATTAAGCAAGAACTGCTGCATTGTACGGTCTGCTTCTAAAGCCCAATCAAAGCCATAATTGTCATTCATTTTATCAAAAGCAATATGGCCTAAGTTATGTACCAGATTGCCGCTGGCAACAATAAGCACACCTTTACGGCGTAAAGAACTCAGCTGTTTAGCCAGCTCATAGTGGTATTGTGCCGGCTGGCTGTAGTCAATACTCAGCTGCACCACAGGAATATTGGCATTTGGAAAAACATGGCAAAGCACCGCCCACGTCCCATGATCTAGACCCCAGTCATGATCATGATGAACATCAATACTCTGAATTGCATCAACCGCCGCATCCACAAGAGCATGATTGCCCGCGGCTGGATACCGCATATCAAACAATGCTTGCGGAAAACCGCCAAAATCATGAATTGTTTTGGGCATCTGCATTGCCGTGACGGCTGTACCGCCTTGAGTCAGCCAATGTGCAGAAATACATAAAACCGCCGCAGGCGGTGTTTCTAAATTAGCGCCAATCTTACTCCATTCACGGGTAAATTCATTTTCCTGAATTGCATTCATGGGAGAACCATGCCCTAAAAACAGTACAGGCATGGGTGCAGTATGCGGGAGTTCCGCATTCCATTGTTTTAATAAAGGTAAGTCGCCGCTGGGTCTTTGCCCGTACTGAAACTGCATGATCTCTGCCTATGCTGATGAAGGCTTTTATTATGCAAAGCTTCATCCCTCTCGGCGAGATGCATTCGATCAATACAGCATTGCTGAAATAGAACAATCAGCGCCTGCTAGGTGCAGCTGAGCCAAAACAGCATACGGACTAAACATCAATATTGGAAAATTGGGCAATAATGGTTAATCCTAAAGTAATAAATGCAATACCGATCCAGCCAGCCAAATCAATATTTTGCCCCAAAAATGTTTTCGCAAGCAGCGCCGTTGCAATCACGCCAATGCCAGACCACAGCACATATAAAATTCCCGCCTGCATAAATTTTAAAGCGTAAGCTGCACAAGCAAAGGAAATTATGTATAAAACTAAAGCAATGCCTTGATCCAGCTTATTGACTAAACCATTCGCTTTTGCCGAATAAAATGTAGACAGCACATCTGTCCCTATGGCAATCAATAACCAAATTACCCCTGGATTCATTTTTTCCAATAAAAAAGACATGTTCATATTCATTGATAAATTTTTAAGCGGATTTTAGCCCGAGTCATAATAAATAACGACATCAAACAAATATTTTTATCAATTCGTCACCAAAAAAAAGGCGAATATAACATTCGCCTTTTTTCATCTGCTCAATCCTGCTTAAAGCAGCTCTTTACGCAGCTGCTCTGGCGATTTGATTGAAAGCAATGCAGGCGCAACATCCAATGCTGTTTTTGCACCATATTGCTGCATTTGGTTCATGCGGTAACATGCGCGCGCATATGCCACCAATACACTGGCCGTAAACTCTGGATTGCTGTCCAGCTTTAGCGAAAACTCAAGCACTTGATTTTGTTCATCGCTTGTATTGCCGCTGCGAATAACAAAACCGCCATGCGGCATTTTTTGATGATCTTTTTTCAGCGTTTCTTCATCAATAAAGTTTACCGTCGTATTATAGTCAGCAAAATAATCAGGCATCGTCACAATTGCCTGCTCTACAGCTTTGGCATCTGCTCCTGCTTCTAAAACCACATAACAGTCGCGGTTATGTTTATCTTTAGTGCTCAATACAGGGCGTGAACCGCTGCGTACCTGCTCAATCGCAGTTGTCGATGGAATCGTATATTGCACACCAGCTTTTACGCCATCTACACGGCGAATGGCATCTGAATGCCCTTGGCTTAAACCTTTACCCCAAAAAGTATAGGTTTCACCATCCGGCAATAAAGCTTCACCAAATAAACGGTTGATAGAGAACATGCCTGGGTCCCAGCCAATCGAAATCATCGCCGTTTTTTTATTGGCAAGCGCAGGCGCATCGACAGCAGCATAATATTCAGGAATACGGGCATGTGTATCAAAACTATCTACGGTATTGAATTGGCCTGCTAGAATCGGGCCTTGCTGCGGTAAATCATCTTTCGAACCGCCGCATAGAATCAAGACATCTATTTTGTCTTGGAAATCGCTCAATGCATCCATAGCATACACTTGCGTTTGCGCAAAACATGGAGTGACTGATGCAGGTTCACGGCGGCTAAAAATACCGACCAATTGTAAATCTGGATTTTTTTGAACCGCAGTTTCTACACCACGGCCTAGATTGCCGTAACCTGCAATACCAATACGGATAGAATTTTGCATAAACACAATATCACTTAATCAATGAAAGTCTTAAAAGAGCAGAAAACACAATTTTTTAAATTGAATGGCCGCTCTATTTTTTAAATGTTCTGAAAAACAAAAAAAGCCAAAGTCTTTGACTCAGGCCAACTTATACTACACAACAATGCACTAAAACAATGCGCTTTAAGCATTAAAAAACATCACTTTCTATCTTTTTTTACAGCATAAAAAACCCTCCGCGAAGGAGGATTTTTTATTTCAATTCAAGGCAGTTAAGCGCCTGTTTGATAACTTGCTTTTTCAACCGCAGCCGAAGCTTGGTAAGGATGAGTAAAGTCACTTAAGCCAGCAGCAGCTTCAGCAATATCTTTCCCTTCTTTCACCGCAAATGTATCAAAGCCTGAACGTTTCATGTAGTTCAGAACATCTTTAAATACATCGCCTGTTGCGCGAAGTTCACCTTGGTAACCTTGACGGCGCAGCAGCGCTGCAAATGAATAGCCGCGGCCATCATTAAAACCAGCAAACTCAATAAAGATTGCATCCAATTGATCCAGCGGGAACGCATTGGTTTCAGGAGACGCATCTACTGTAATGTAAAGCGCTTTTTTACCTGAAACATTGGCAATCTGGTCTAGCTGTTCAACCGTCAGAACCACATCACCTTGCGGCAGCACACCATCTTCACCAATCAGCTGGTAGGTATTGTCTGCAATCGAGCCGTCTTTAGAGAGGACTTGTAGTGCTGTATTAAGCATATGCGCGCTCCTTAAATGGCTGAATGCCGACACGGCGGTAAGTTTCGATAAACTCTTCACCTTCTGCACGAAGATCAAGATAAGTATTTAGAATTTCTTCTACTACATCTGGTACAACGTCTGCTGCAAATGATGGCCCTAAGATGTCGCCAATAGACGCATCATGGTCAGCATTGCCGCCAAGCGTGATTTGGTAAAATTCAGCGCCTTTTTTATCTACGCCTAAAATACCGATGTTGCCCACGTGGTGGTGACCGCACGCATTCATACAGCCAGAAATGTTCAGATCCAATTTACCTAAGTTGTAAATCGTGTCGAGATCATCAAAACGGCGTGAAATCGCTTCAGAAATTGGAATCGATTTCGCATTTGCCAATGAACAGAAGTCACCGCCCGGACAGCAGATGATGTCTGTAATAAAACCAATGTGAGCACGTGCCAGATTGTTCTTTTCAAGAATCGTCCACAGCTCAAATAAGTCTTTTTGCGGTACATCAACCAATGAAATATTTTGTTCATGCGTCGTGCGCAGCTCACCGAAGGTATATTTATCTGCAAGGTCTGCGATTAAACGCATTTCTTCCACAGTCATATCACCCGGCGCAACACCCGCACGTTTCAGTGAAATCGTGACGATACGGTAACCTTTCACTTTATGCGCATTGGTATTGATGTTGAACCACTGTTTAAACTTCGGTTCAGCAGCGAACTGGGCAGAAAAATCTTCATCTGCATAGTCTTGGTATGCAAACGGCGTAAAGTTTTCATCCATTTTCGCCAAAGTATCAGCATCAATTTTTAAAGTTTTAACAGTATGCGCAAATTCAGCTTCCACCTTCTCTGCAAATACTGCCGGCGTTAATGCCTTCACTAAAATCTTAATACGCGCTTTATATTTGTTGTCACGGCGGCCGTGCAAGTTATAAACACGAAGTACCGCTTCTAAATAAGCGATTAAATCTTCACGCGGCAAAAAGTCGCGAATAAAGCTGCCGATAATTGGTGTACGGCCCAAACCGCCGCCCACTTTAATTTTGTAGCCCATCTCGCCTGCTTCGTTGCGCACGATGTAAACACCGATGTCGTGAAATGCAGTTGCAGCGCGGTCCACTTCATCCAAAGCAGATACGGCAATTTTGAACTTACGCGGCAAGAAAGCAAATTCAGGGTGAAATGTCGACCACTGGCGGATCAGCTCACACGTTGGGCGCGGGTCTTCAACTTCACCTGCAACAACGCCAGCATACTGGTCAGTTGTCGTGTTACGGATACAGTTGCCTGAAGTTTGAATGGCATGCATTTGAACGGATGCCAGCTCTTGCAGCATATCAGGCACATTTTCTAAAGCTGGCCAGTTAAACTGAATGTTTTGACGTGTAGATACATGCGCATAGCCGCGGTCATAATCCTTCGCCAAGTCTGCAATTTTACGCAGCTGCTTAGAATTCATTAGACCATAAGGCACAGCAATACGGAGCATCGGCGCATAGCGCTGAACGTATAAACCATTTTGGAGGCGAAGCGGACGATATTCGTCTTCGGTTAATTTACCCGCTAAATAACGTTCCGTTTGATCGCGGAACTGTGCAACACGTTCATTAACCAGTTGCTGGTCAAAATCAGTATATAAATACATGGCGTACAGCTAGTAATTTCTATTATAACGGCGCACAGCATAACGAGATTTGATCTATCAAGAAAATGCGTTTTTTACATATTTTATAGCGGTTTTTTTGATAAGCATCCTTAGATTTCACTGATATAAGGCCTTTGCGCTCTTTTCATTCTATTTTTATTAATATTGATTATTTTATTCATTATTTAGCATTTTTTTTCATAAGCTTAGGCCAAGCATTTTTAGTTTGCTTACAAAGCAAATAAAGAAGCCAGCACTGCGGTTGCTTTACCACCTCAGCCTGACTTCTTAAAAATATAGATTTGCACTGCCCCTAAAATTGATCTGCCCCCAGCCCCTTGCCTATATATTTATATTGCGCTTTGGAACGTGAAAACTTAATAGGACATGCCAGCTGCTGCTCAGTTGCCTCAGACTGCTCATGCAATGGAACGGAAACAACCCAGCCGCGCTGTTTTGCCAAATCTGAATGCAGCGCTTCCTTTAAGCTCAGCACAGGTTCTGCACAAACATCCAATGATTCAAAGTGACGCACCCATTCGTCAAAATTTGCTGTTAAAAACTTTTCCTGCAGCGCGTGTTTAACCTGCTGCCGGTCAGCTGTATCCAGTGAAGCGCCTTTTTGCTGTAAAAGGGATAAATCTAAAGCCTGAGCTAAACCCAGCATAAATTGAGGCTCTAGGCTGCCAACTGAAAAATAGCGGCCATCTTTTGTTTCATAATAGTCATAAAAAGTGGCGCCATTGAGGTAGCTTTGCTCTGGCTGAGGATTTTCATCCGCAGCCAAACAGGCTGCTGCTGCCATATTATTTAAGCTAACAGCACAATCGGTCATAGAAATATCAATATGCTGCCCAACACCGCTGCTGCTGCGCTCAATAACCGCAGTTAAAATGCCAATCACGGCATGCATGGAACCGCCTGCAACATCCGCAATTTGTATGCCTAAAGGCGGCGGCCCGCCCATCGCTCGGCCAGAGTGGCCAGCAATACCAGACAATGCTAAATAATTAATGTCATGGCCAGCCTTATTTTTCGCACTTCCTGTTTGACCATAGCCTGTAATGGAACAATAAATCAGTTTGGGATGAATCTCCGACAGAGTTTCATAATCCAAACCTAAGCGCTTCATGACTCCCGGCCTAAACTGCTCCACCACAATGTCATACTGCTGGATTTGCGAATGCAGCAGCGCAATACTGGCTGGGTCTTTCAAATCCAGTGCAATCGATTGCTTATTTCTGTTTAAATAACTGTGTGAAACCGCTTGGCCATTGGCATACGGCGGCATGAGGCGCACAAGGTCCGGACGTGCCGGTGATTCAATATGCACAACATCTGCACCTAAGTCCGCCAAGTATAATGTTGCAAACGGCCCAGGCAGAAGTGTAGAAAAATCGAGGACTTTCAAGTCTTTTAAGGGTGCATGCATTGGAGTTTTTACTCTAATTATGTTGATTTTTTATGCATATTAGAAATATAAATGAATGAACACAATGTCATGTTCAGCCATTTACCTTGATAGTTTCGGCAATTTACCATGTAAAAATGGCAATTCAGCTGTTGTAAATTGCCATAATACTTTTTTTGAATGTCAGTTAGGTCAAACGGTAGTGAACATTAAAGAGTCCGAAGGAATCAGTATGAGCCGCGATACGATCAGTATCCATTTCGTGAATGCAGCCTTGTCGGGTGTAAAACGCCTTGGCATGGATGTGGAAACTTTATTGTCTCATGTCGGGATTGAAGCCGAGTTGCTCCGTCAGCCTAAAGCGCGTATTTCACCAGAACAGTACACCCGCTTTATTAAAATGCTGTGGATGGTAACCCAAGATGAGCATGTCGGCTTTGATATTCAGCCGCGCCGTTTAGGTACTTTCGCCATCATGTGCCAGCTGATTATTCATGCTAAAACGCTAGGTGATGCGCTTGAGCTGTCTTCACAATTTTACAAATTATTTGGCGATGAATGGTCGGTGACTTTGGAGCGTGACAAACATGAAGCGCGCTTAGTGCCGCTGATTCCGCAATCAATGGACCCAGATCATTTCATTACAGAAAGCATGCTGATGATTTGGCATGGCTTGGCATCGTGGCTGATTGAACGCCGCCTGCCGCTAGAACGTGTACATTTCGGCTATGCGCGTCCAGATCATGCAGATGAATATGACGCGCTGTTCTTCGCGCCTGTGATGCAGTTTGACTCACCGCGTACAGAAATTACTTTTGCGGCGGATTATTTAGATCTTCCAATCCGTCAAAATGAAGAATCTTTAGAAGAGTTCCTGAAAGCCGCGCCTGCGCAGCTGCTGGTGAAATTTAAAAACACCAACTCTTTAACTTCGCGCATCCGTGAAGTGCTGAAGAGTCAAATTGGTGAAGAAATGCCGACTCTGAATGATGTCGCTTCTATGCTGTATCTTTCACCGCAAACCCTACGCCGCCGTTTAGCAGCCGAAGGTAAAAGCTATCAAGGCGTGAAAGATGCTTTGCGCCGCGATGCTGCCATTCACCTGCTGCTCAACCCATCTTTAACTTTAGAAGATGTGGCGCAGCAAGTGGGTTTTAGTGAAACCAGCACCTTCCACCGCGCATTCAAGAAATGGACAGGTGTAACGCCGGGCTTATACCGTCAGCTGCATGGCTATCACTAATTTCACAATCAAAAGATAGAACATAAAAAACCTGACTCCGGTCAGGTTTTTTATTCGGGAAAATCCGCTCGGCTTTTTTCGCAAAGTATTGGATCGACTGAAGTGATCACGCGCTTTCCATCCTGTATCCGATACATTTCTGCTTTGGTCACTTGAAAGTCCCGATCATACTCACAAGCCAAACCGCCTGACCCTTCATCTGAGGGATGAATGCCATAAATCATATAAATATAAAAACCGATCATGCATACAAAACCTAAGCAGCCTGCTAGTACAAGCCAAGCCAGACCTTTTAACACTCGTTTCACATTTTTATGCATGAGTAGATCTTCATTTTTAACTTACAAAATTTCGACTAATTATTAGCCTACCAGTTATTTAAATATGGATGATGATTTTTACTTTATTTAGTTTCAAGCGTTGACCAAAAATATCAAACGACTCGCCCGTTCTCATCATTGCGCTGGCTTAATTAATCCGTACACTCAAAAAAACCAATAAAAAATTTAAACATCTAATAGGGACAGAATTATGAGCGAGGCTTACATCATTGATGCCATTCGCACGCCGCGCGGAAAAGGTAAAAAAGACGGTTCACTGCATGCCGTTAAACCCATCAGCCTGCTGACTGGCTTATTGAATGAACTGCAAAGCCGCCATCAGTTTGACACCGCTGCAGTCGATGACATCGTACTAGGCTGTGTAACCCCAATTGGTGACCAAGGTTCGGACATTGCCAAAACCGCAGCTATTGCGGCTGGTTGGGACAATGATGTAGCAGGCGTTCAGATCAACCGTTTTTGTGCATCAGGCCTAGAAGCTGTGAATATGGCAGCGCAAAAAGTGCGTTCTGGCTGGGAAGACCTCGTCGTTGCAGGCGGTGTAGAGTCAATGTCTCGTGTGCCAATGGGCAGTGACGGCGGTCCTTGGGCGCTCGACCCTGAAACCAATATGGCCTGTGACTTTATTCCGCAAGGCATCGGAGCCGATTTAATTGCCACCATTGATGGTTATAGCCGAGCAGATGTTGATGCCTTTGCTGCTAACTCTCAACAAAAAGCCGCAGCAGCGCAAGCTAATGGCTATTTCGACAAATCCGTCGTAGCAGTCAAAGACAAAGCAGGCGTGACAGTTTTAGCCAAAGATGAATTTATTAAACCAACCACCACAGCAGAAGGCTTAAGCAAACTCAATCCTAGTTTTGCCATGATGGGACAAATGGGCTTTGATGCGATTGCATTGCAAAAATATCCAGAAGTCGGCGCAGTGAATCATGTACACCATGCAGGCAACTCATCAGGGATTGTCGATGGCGCTGCGGTGGTACTGCTGGCTTCTGAAAAAGCAGTACAAGAACAAGGCCTAAAACCGCGCGCTAAAGTGCTTGCCACTGCCCTTGTCGGAGCAGACCCAACCATCATGTTGACTGGCCCTGCCCCTGCTGCACGTAAAGCCTTAGCCAAAGCTGGCTTAAGCATTGATGACATTGACCTGTTTGAAGTGAACGAAGCTTTTGCAGCCGTTGTGATGCGTTTTATTACCGAACTCAACGTTGACCCTGCCAAAGTCAATGTGAATGGCGGCGCAATTGCATTAGGACATCCGCTGGGTGCAACAGGCGCCATGATTTTAGGCACACTGATGGATGAACTAGAACGCCAAGGTAAAAAGCGCGGTTTAGCGACCTTGTGTGTAGGCGGCGGCATGGGCATCGCAACGATTATTGAGTTGGTTTAATTAACCTAACCGTACACCACATCTGATACTTAGTATGTGTCATCCACAACCTGAGCAAAACTTGAAAACAATGTTTCTGCGAATTTTTAGAAAAAAGACATTATTTGACAGGTTTTGTGGATGACAAATGGTTTTGCCTACTTTTGCCAAATGAGAAATATATTTCGCAAGGTAGGTCGAACCTGAATGAAGCTAAAGCACTGCTTTAGCTGAAATGAAATAACCGTAATGAATAAATTTGGAAAGACTCCGTAGTGACTATGAATAATTTAAATCTCAAAAATCACTAGCAACGTCATAAAAAATATTTGGATAAAATTTATGAGCGCAATTCAATTTGAAAAAAATGCCGACAATATCGTCATTTTAACTTTAGATTCTCCAAACCAATCTGCCAACACCATGAATGCAGATTTCCGCACAGCCTTGGCAGAAACGGTAGACAAACTGCAAGCAGACGAAAATATCGCAGGGATTATTTTACGCTCGAACAAAAAAACCTTCTTTGCCGGAGGTGACCTCGATGAACTGATTCAAGCTACACCTGAGCATGCAACAGATTTCTTCAACATGATTGAAGATATGAAAGCCAAACTGCGTTATATCGAAACCCGCGGTATTCCAGTCGCGGCGGCACTGAATGGCACGGCATTGGGCGGTGGCTGGGAATTAGCGCTCGGCTGTCACTACCGTATCGCGCTGAATGATGCTAAGGCAAAGTTTGGCTTGCCTGAAGTGACCTTAGGCTTACTGCCGGGCGGTGGCGGCATTGTGCGTATGGTGCGTTTATTGGGTTTACAAAATGCATTTCCGCTCTTGATGGAAGGTAAACAAATTGGTGTCGAAAAAGCCAAATCACTGGGACTCATTCAAGACACTGCAGAATCTAAACAAGAGCTGATGGATAAAGCGATTGCTTGGGTCAAAGCCAATCCTAAGTCTCTGCAGCCCTTTGATGTAAAAGGCTATAAAATTCCGGGCGGTACGCCATCCACACCTGCTGTGGCGCAAATGTTAGCAATTGCCCCTGCTATGCTGCGTGACAAAACCAAGGGATGTTACCCTGCACCCGAAGCCATTATGTCGGCAGCGGTTGAAGGCGCTCAAGTGGATGTCGATATGGCGCTCACCATTGAATCACGTTACTTTACTTATCTTGCAACAGGTCAAATTTCTAAAAATATGATCGGCACTTTTTGGCACGGCCTGAATGCCATTAAATCTGGCGCAAGCCGTCCAAAAGACGTGCCGAAATGGCAAGCAGCTAAAGTCGGTATTTTAGGCGCAGGCATGATGGGTGCTGGTATTGCATATGCGACAGCATCGAAAGGCATTGCAGTTGTACTTAAAGATGTATCACTTGAAAATGCAGAAAAAGGCAAAGCCTATAGCCAAAAATTGCTGGATAAAAAAGTATCACAAGGCCGTTTAAGTGCAGAAAAACGTGATCAAATCTTAGGACTGATTCATGCCACTGCGGATGCTGCCGATTTACAAGGCTGTGATCTGATTATTGAAGCTGTCTTTGAAAATGTCGAATTGAAAGCCAAAGTGACGCAAGAAGCCGAAGCCTATTTAGCAGAGGGCGGTATTTTTGCATCGAATACCTCTACTTTGCCCATTTCAGGCTTAGCCAATGCATCAAAAGATCAAGCCAAATTTATTGGCCTGCATTTCTTTAGCCCTGTCGATAAAATGCAATTGGTTGAAATTATCAAGGGGAAAAATACATCTGCTGAAACCTTAGCCAAAGCCTATGACTATGTGCAGCAAATTGGTAAAACGCCAATTGTGGTCAATGACAGCCGCGGCTTCTTTACCAGCCGTGTATTTGGCACCTTTGTGCAAGAAGGTTTACGTCTGCTGTCTGAAGGCGTGCACCCTGCCCGCATTGAAATGGCGGCGTTAAAAGCAGGCATGCCTGTTGGACCATTGGCCATTCAGGATGAAGTATCACTGACGCTCTCTGAACATGTGGCAAATGAAACACGTAAGGCCCTGCAAGCCGAAGGCAAAGACCTGCCTCGCTCTGGTGCTGATGATGTGATTCAAAGCATGATTCATGAATTCGGACGTAAAGGCAAAGCAGCGGGTGCAGGTTTTTATGAATATCCAGAAGGCGGTAAAAAGCACCTATGGGACGGCTTAAGCAAATGGCAGAAAGACAATGACATCTCAGAGCAGGAAATGATTGACCGCTTTCTGTTTGTTCAGTCACTGGATACCTTACGCTGCCTCGAAGAAGGTGTACTTGCATCCACTGTAGACGGCAATATCGGTTCGATCTTCGGTATTGGTTTTGCGCCTTGGACAGGCGGCGCTTTGCAGTTTTTAAATCAATATGGTTTAGAAAAAGCGCTATTGCGTGCAAATACATTAGAAGCAAAATACGGCGAGCGTTTTAAAGCGCCTCAGTTACTGAAAGATAAAGCAGCCAAAGCTGAAAAAATCTAAAGTTAGCATCTAAAGTTAAAGGAGCCTCGGCTCCTTTATTCATTTTCAATGCAGGACAATCTCTGCTCCATTCAAATAAAAACTATGTTATAAAGTAACGGAATTTTTATTCTTATTCTTGACTGAGTACGCTGTTATGACAGATCAATCTTCTCCTGAAAAATCGCCATGGGGCTGGAAAGCATTAATTCTTTTCAGTGTATTAAGCTTGTTGTTCATGGGTTTCTTTTGGCTTGCAGTAACCAACGAACCAGACTATATGCCTAGCCAGCAGAAAAAAGATCAGACAACTCAGCATGCATTTAAAAGTGCGCCTGCAATGTCTGAAGAATCGTTAGCAAAAGCTCAGGCCGATAAAGAAGCCCGCGAAGCTGCATCAGCTCAATCAGCCTCTGAAATGCAGATGAGTGAAGAACAGCATGCCAATATGGACAGCAGCATGCAGCACGGCAATACTGAAAATGGCCACGGCCACTAAGAATACCTGTAAAAAAAGCGCTGATTGATACAGCGCTTTTTTATTGCTTAGATGTGTTTAGATCATCTCGCAGCGGACTGGATCATCAGATCTTGATCGCCTCTTCTAAGACCATCTGCATATCAACATGCACAATCCCGCAATCTAAATATGTTTCACCTTGCACTTGAAAACCTAAAGCAGCATAAAATGGAATGGCATGCTCTTGCGCTGACAATTTCACAAAAGACCTTTGCTGCCGTTTGGCCTGACGAATAATTTCCAGCATCAGCTGTTTGCCTATACCCAACCCGCGATGAGCTTTAAGCACCGCCACACGGCCTATGCTGCCATTTTCAAGCAGCCGCGCAGTCGCAATGACCTGCTGCTGATCATAAACAGCAAACTGCAAAGAAACCGCATCTTCTGCATCCCATTCATCTTCTGGCGCAATCTGCTGCTCTTGAATAAACACCGCTTCACGAATAGGCTTAACTGCTGACGCTAAACTTGCCCAGCTGCCAGAAATAATTTTAAATTCAGACATTTTTGATTTCCTCAGCACTTGCAGCCAATATTCTGCTGATCCCATTGATCATTCAGCAGCAGCTCCAATGAATGCTTTTGAATACCATACATTTCTTTTAAGGCATGAATTTGAGCCAGCACTGCAGCATCTGGTTCTGCAGCCTGATTACGCTTGACCGCCAAAATCATTTTATTTTTACTGGTATGCTCAAGGGCAACAAACTCAAAAACCTTCGTTTCATAACCATGAGCTTTAAGCAACAAAGCACGAATTGTATCCGTCAGCATTTCAGCTTGCTGGCCCGCATGAATCCCGAACTGCAGCATTGGTGATAAGACTTTTGGCGCTTCCAGCTGAGGACGCAGCTCTTTATGGCAGCACGGCGCGCACATAATCATTTGCGCATTTAAGCGGATACCTGTGTGAATAGCAAAGTCTGTCGCCACATCACAGGCATGCAGCGCAATCATGACATCCAGCTGCTCTGGATCATAAGTACGCACATCACCTTGGAAAAAATCCAGCTGTGTAAACTTGGACTGCGCCGCCACATTTTTGCAAAACTCGACCATTTTCGGGTTCAGCTCTACCCCTGTCACAAAAGGTGTTTGCTGATGCTTCGCTAAATAATCATATAAAGCAAAAGTGAGATAGCCTTTACCAGAACCGAAGTCCACCACATGCAAAGGTTTGCCATCCGTTTTAATTTGATCCAGCGCGCCTGCACAAATTTCCACAAATTTATTAATTTGTTTCCATTTGCGCGCCATGCTTGGAATGATTTGCGCTTTGGCATCGGTAATGCCTAAAGGCTGCAGAAATAAGCTGCCTTGGTCCACATAGCGGTGTTTGCTGCGGTCATGGTGCGCAGCCGCTGCTGCCGTATTTTCAGCAGCGGCTGTTTTCTTCGTGACCGCAAGCATGGCTTTTTTCTTATTTTTCTTCAGCTGCAGCTCTTCACTGGCCGTGATTAAATTCGCCTGCCTGCAGCACAGCAGCAATTCAGTGACTTGCTGCAGCGCATGATCTAAAGAATAGTTTTTTGTCACATCTTGAGTCTTATAACGGTATAAACAGCTGAGGACTTTTTCATTTTGTACAGAAATGACCCGCAGAGTCATTTTTTCCAATTGTTCAAGTTCGCCTTTATATTGGCTCAGGATTAAGCGATCAAATTGATTCGATTCAAGCGCTTGCTGGAACGTTTCTAAAAATTGCTGTTCCTGCGGGAAGAGTGTAGCCAAAACGGACATAAGGTAAACCTGAAAATACTTAAGCTAAAGTTTAAATCTTCTTACGCTAAATGCAAAATTCAATTACTATACACATGTATATTTAAAATGAGCGACACAAAATGGTAAATAACGCTCCACTGCTTCCAGATTATGACCCGCGTGAAGAACGCTTAAACTTTCTTAGCCATGGCTTAGGCGCATTATTAGCACTTATTGCCGGTATTTTATTGATTATTAAAGGCTCTTATCTGCCATTCGGTCAATGGATGGGTCTGTGGGTATATGCACTGAGTATGATTTTGCTGTTTTCTGCCTCTACATTATATCATTTGAGCACAACAGCAGACCGGCGCTATTTCTATAAAAAGCTTGACCACACAGCTATCTATTATTTAATCGCAGGCACTTATACCCCTTTTCTTGCAATCGCCATTCCAACAGCGAAAGCACAATATTTGCTGATCGCGCTATGGGTGATTGCTCTTATTGGAACACTATTCAAGTTAATTTTCATTAACCGTTTTCAGAAATTTTCACTTATTGCCTATTTGGTGATGGGCTGGCTGGCCCTGCTGGTCATGGATGATATGAAAGCATTTTTATCCGATCAATCTTTAACCTTACTGGTCATAGGCGGCCTTGCATACACCATCGGCGCATTGTTTTATGCGCTAAAAAAGGTAAGATACACACACGCTATCTGGCATATTTTTGTATTGATAGGCGCAGGATCACATTTCCTGTCGATTTATCTTTACGTGGTATAAACCGCTGACACTACATTTTTTAGTGACCCTAATCCCGTAGTCTGTAAGCAGGTCTTTCGTATTTTTTTAAGAAATTACGCCTTTTTTAAAAAGATTACGCTTTTAAAACTAAGTTCTATTATTTTTAGTAAGTGTAAGGTTTCCCCATGGCGTCATCAAATACTGCTGCCACTGAACAGCAGCCAGCTAATTCAAAAGCACGTGTACTTACCGCAAGTCTGGTAGGTACAACAATCGAATTCTTCGATTTCTATATTTATGCCACTGCGGCTGTCATTATTTTCCCTTACTTGTTCTTCCCTGCAAGTACCGATCCAATGACCGCCACGATTCAGTCTTTGGCTACATTCGCAATTGCATTTATTGCCCGCCCGATTGGCGCAGCACTGTTCGGCCATTTAGGCGACCGTATCGGCCGTAAAGCCACCTTAGTTGCAGCTTTGCTGACAATGGGCCTTTCAACCGTTGCCATTGGCCTGCTCCCTACATATGGTCAAATTGGCATCGTTGCACCGTTATTATTAGCACTGTGCCGTTTAGGCCAAGGTCTAGGTTTAGGCGGTGAATGGTCAGGCGCAGTATTGCTTGCAACTGAAAACGCGCCTGAAGGCAAACGCGCATGGTACGGCATGTTCCCGCAGCTGGGCGCTCCAATCGGCTTCATTCTTGCGACGGGTTCATTCCTCACACTGGGCCACTTCATGTCTGAAGCAGAGTTTATGCAGTGGGGCTGGCGTATTCCATTTATTTCAAGCGCGCTGCTTGTGATTGTCGGTTTATGGATCCGCTTGAAACTTCATGAAACACCAGCTTTCCAAAACGTTCTGGATAAGCAAAAAGAAGTGAACGTACCTTTTGTACAGGTTTTCAAAAAGCATTCTAAAATGCTCGTATTAGGCACAATCGCTGCCATCTGTACGTTTGTTGTATTTTACCTGACAACAGTATTTGCACTACAATGGGGTACCAAACAGCTGGGCTATACACGTGAAGAATTCCTGCAGCTGCAGCTCGTTGCAACACTGTGTTTTGCAGCCTTCATTCCGCTTTCTGCTGTATTTGCAGAAAAGTTTGGCCGTAAAGCGACATCCATTGGCGTATGTGTCGTTTCAGCAATTTTCGGTATTTTCTTTGCCGACATGCTTGAATCTGGCAGCACGCTGATCGTGTTCCTGTTCCTCTGTATCGGCCTTGCAATTATGGGCTTAACCTATGGCCCTATCGGCACTGTACTGTCTGAGATTTTCCCGACATCTGTCCGCTATACAGGCTCTGCTTTAACATTCAACTTAGCTGGCATCTTCGGCGCATCATTTGCACCCCTGATTGCAACAAAGCTTGCTACTGAATATGGCCTATATGCTGTAGGCTACTATTTAACAGCTGCCTCGATTTTATCACTGATTGCATTCCTGCTTATTCGTGAAACTAAAAATGACGATGTAAACAATCAAATCTAAGATTGCTGCAGACATAAAAAAGCCAGTTCATGACTGGCTTTTTTTATAGCTGCAATTATCTTTGTACAAAACTTATGGCGCTGCCTGCTGCACATCATCCATCATCAGCTGATATGTATCTGCAAATTGAGCGCGGTCACCGCCAGCATTGTAGTAACTTGGCACCACAAATGTCACCAGCTGCTGATGATCATCACTGAAATACAGCACATTCACCAAAGCTTCCACCTCTGTTTCCATAATGCCGTTTTGTGTCACCAGCTGCTCAAATTTCTGATAAAACTGCGATGAAAAATCTCGGCTGCCGACCTCAGATGCAGCTTTAAACTCCTGTACAAGCCGCACGAGGCCTCGCTCTAAATCAGCCGACTGCAGTTCAGTTTGACCAAACAACGTCCCCACTTCTTTATAAAATTCCGACATCGCATTCTTCTCTTATTTTAGGCCGTAAAGAACATGCATATAAGCATGTTTCTGCAGTATAGGTTTAAAGACCGATGACATTCTCACAGTCTAAAAACCGGTCCCTGCAACAGCATTACTATAATAATTTTTTTATTCAAAAAACAATCAGCTGCATCAAATCAATTCAATAATATCGATAGTCGGCGGTACACGGAACCTGAACGGCACACCAACCATTCCCGTACCGACTGTCACAAACACATCGGCATGTTCATGGCGGTACAAGCCCTTTTTATGGCCTAAAATAGAGACCTTTTTCATCACATAATCGGTCAGCCACGGCAGCTCAACCTGCCCGCCATGTGTATGTCCTGACAGCATCAGCGGACGGGCCGGCAGCTTTGGCACCATATCCACCGTATCCGGATTATGCGATAAAATGACCCATGGCTTATCTTGCGGAAGCTGAGGCATAAAGCGCATATCCGCTTTGCCAGCCCACAAGTCGCCAATGCCAATCAGCCTGAATTCATTAAACTCGACCACCTGACCTTCGATATCCATCACTTTATTTTCTTGCAGCGCCCGCTGCAGCAGCGCATGAATCGGAGGTCCCGGATATTGCTCATCATGATTGCCATTCACCGAATATACAGGCGCATTAATTTCTTTCAGCACTGCCAATTCTTCTGCCAATTTATTTTCCGGCTCATAAGTCCAGTCCCCGGCAACAACAACCAAATCAGGCTTCTGCTCATTTAATTTTTTAACCATCATTTTTAATTGGCGTTCATGCCCTGAAAACAGGCCAATATGCAAATCGGCAATTAAAGCAATTTTAACTGGCTTCAGCATTTTACGGTCTTCATGCAGTGGATATTGCATGTGATGCACCTGTATGCAGTGCGGCTCTACAAAACGCGCATAGCACAGCAGCCCCGTAATCAGAAAAATAAACAGCGCTTCATGTATCGAATAATAGCCGCTCCAGCCCGCATAGAAGCTGAAAAAGAACAGCGGAATGAGCAAATAAGATAAATAAAAAGCCAGCAAATGCACAAAGGCTTTAAAAGGATGTATGGTTTCCGTGCGTGATTGGCTCAGCCAAGCTTGAGACACCGCCCAAACGGCCAGCAAGCCCATACCAATATAAAAATACATCACAACGGAATTGGTTTCCCACATAGTGCAGCGCAGCCTCTAGATCTATCTGAATTCGCATTCAATGTATTTATCTTTTCATAGCTCACAATTATACTCAATTCTATTTTTTAAGTTTCAGTCCAAGTATGACTTCAGATCAAGCGCCAGTGCCTGCCGCGCCGCAGCGAACTTATAAAAACACTCAAAATACGGCGCTTCTGATCAGCTGCACACTCATATTTGGAATATCGGGCTGCTCTACGCTGCCTAAACAAATACCGCAGCCCGTAGAATATGGTTTCAGCACGCCAACCGAACAGACTTCTCTGGGCAAAATCATCACTCCGCTGCGCGAAGCCAATCCAGGCTTAACCGGATACCGCATTTTGTATGATCCGCTTGAAGCCCTGGCAGCGCGTTTAGAGCTGATTAATAAAGCCGAAAAAACGTTAGATCTGCAATATTACATTTGGGACAATGACAAAATTGGTTCAATGGCGCTGCATTCGATTATTCAAGCAGCCGACCGCGGCGTCAAAGTCCGCCTGCTGATTGATGACAACAATGCCAAACAAATGGAAGGGATTTATTTAGCGCTTGACCAGCACAGCAACATTGATGTGCGCCTTTATAACCCTTACCGCTTCAGACATTACCGCGCTATGGATATGGTGCTGAACCTCAAGCGCATTAACCGCCGCATGCATAACAAAAGCTTTATTGCAGATAATCAAATCGCGCTGATAGGCGGGCGCAACATGAGCAACCAATATTATAACGTCAGTGATAACTACCAATTTTCAGATGTAGACGTCATGCTGGTTGGATCTGCATCTGATGAAATCGTGCATTCATTTGATGAATACTGGAATGACGACTACGCCTTCCCCGTCAAACAGCTGGTTAATCCGCGCCATTACACACTGCGCTTTGAAGGACTAAAAGAACAGCTGCAGCTGCATGATCAAGACGTTTCTGTACAAAACTACTTAGATTTAGCCAACCGCTCACATGCCTTTGACCATTGGCTGAATCACAGCATTCAGCTGGATTGGGTCAAAGCGGAGGTGGTTAAAGATTCACCCAGCAAAATTAAAGCAAAAGCCAAAAAAGAAGAACATCTGAATTTCCAGCTGCTCAACCGTTTAGATAAACCAACCCAAAGTGTCGATATTATCTCTGCCTACTTTGTGCCAGAAAAAAAGGGCGCGCAGCAGCTGAAGGAATTAGCGGATAATGATGTGAAAGTCCGCATCCTGACCAATTCATTTAAAGCCAATGATGTCCCAGTGGTACATGCTTTTTATGCCAAATACCGCCAAGACCTGCTGGAAAATAATGTCAATCTATACGAATTTCTGTCCACCCCAGACAGCGAAAATTTAAATATCAATACTGAAGAGTTGGCCAAAAAAGCCAAAGTCAGCATTAAGGGCCTCAGCCGCTCCAGCCTGCATGCAAAATTGATGGCGCTAGATGAAAAACAAGTCTTTATCGGCTCTTTTAATTTTGACCCGCGATCAGCCTATTTAAATACTGAAATAGGTGTCTTGCTGGACAGTCCGCGGCTGGCTAAGGCCGTGCATCACACCATGGATGAAAACCTCAGCAAATATGCTTACAAGTTAGTGCTGGACGCCAACAAGAAAATGAATTGGGAAATTAAGCTTGCTGACGGCAGCATCCGCACTTATGTCAGGGAACCCAAAATGAAATGGTGGCAGCGCGCCAGCATGAAAGTCATTGCATGGCTGCCAATCGAAGGTTTTATGTAAGCTTAACTGGCAATCGGCTGCTTCAGCACTTTTTGCTGCAGCTGAGCTAAGCCATCAACCATATGCTGCTGTACAACGGCCGTTAAACTTTCTACTGTGTGCCCTGCGGAATCAATCGCCGGAAGCGTCATTAGATGCGCAGTCACTTGCTGCATTTCCAGCACATTTTGCACATGTTCCGCGAAACCGATATCATCAATATACGGCGCAACCATATCCAGCTCGCCATGCTGATTCACATAGCAGATTAAACAAATCTGCACTGGCCGCTGCGCATCAATTGCCGCGCCTAGCAGCCGGCCATGTACTTTTTTAATTCGGGAGCCGTCCGAAGTTGTTGCTTCTGGGAAAAACAGCACGGGACTGTCTTGCTTTAAAAAGTCAGTCATTTGCTCACGGATCCGCAGTGAATCGCCCGAACCGCGTTTAATAAATAAAGTGCCGCCGCCTTTCGCCAGCTTACCCAGCACAGGCCATTTTTCAATTTCAGCTTTTGCAAGAAAAAAGACTCGAGCGCCTGAGCCTAATACGGCCACATCCAGCCATGAAATATGATTGCTGACCCACAGTGCAGGCTGACGCGGAATTTCCCCATGCACTTGCACATTAATATTAAAAACTTTACACAGCTTACGGCAGAAATACTGCACATAACGCGTATTGCTGGGATTGTTCGGATCCTTATACAGCTGATGACGAAAAACTAAATAGAAACCCTGACTGACAGCCCCCAGCATGGCAATCACCTTTTTCGTGTAAAGCGCAATACGGGAAAAACCTTTTGGAGACACAGCAGTATTCGGTTCTGTAAGTTGAGTCATAAAATTATCACTGGCAGTAAAATGGCTTATTTAGGGCGGCTATAGGACCTAATTTTCACCATACTATACCGTTCGTTTGTTTTTTGCATTGATCATAAAAACCGAAAGACCGCATCATTATTCCCCATTTCAATCGTTTATAAAAATTAATTATTATAAAATAATTGAATAAAAAGATGATTATGTTCAAATGAATTTCCAAGACACTGCGCCGCAAAACATCTCGGCAGGGTCCGTTTTAGGCACGGCTGGCAGCTTAGCCTTTGCCTATTGTGCTGTCATGCTGGTATTTGCGATTGCTTTTTCACGTGCAATTTAAGGCTGTGCAAATCCACCGCTGTACCGTATTTTCGCCTAGAATAGAGCTTTCATTAGGAGTTTCTGCTGCGTGGATCAAATCAATCAACAGCAATATGGTGAACGGGTTATTTTAGTCAGTGTAGCTGTCAGCATGCTGGATGACCTCGATGCCGAAGAATTTAGCCTGCTTGCGCAATCAGCAGGTGCAGAAATTCTGCAGCATCTGCATGCCAGCCGCATCAAACCTGATGCAAAGCTGTTTGTTGGTTCTGGCAAAGCCGAAGAAATTGCGGCCATTGCACAGGCAGAAGAAGCTGATTTAGTCATCTTTGATCATTCGCTCACGCCAGCTCAAGCGCGTAACCTTGAATATATTATTCAATGCCGTGTAGTTGACCGGACCGAACTTATTTTAGATATTTTTGCACAGCGCGCCCGTACTTATGAAGGCAAACTTCAGGTTGAACTGGCGCAGCTGCAGCACATGTCCTCGCGCCTGATCCGCAGCCGCGGCAATCTGGACAGCCAAAAAGGCGGTATTGGCCTGCGCGGCCCCGGTGAAACCCTCCTTGAAACAGACCGCCGTTTATTGCGTATCCGCATGGGCCAGCTGAAAACACGTATTGAAAAAGTTCGCCAAACCCGTTTGCAAGGCCGTGTTGCACGCCAAAAAGCTGCAGTGCCGACCATTTCGTTAGTCGGCTATACCAATGCAGGCAAATCAACCCTATTCAATATTTTGGCGCAAAGCGATGTTTATGCTGCCGACCAGCTATTTGCCACACTAGATCCAACGCTTCGGCGATTAGAGTGGGATGGCATAGGCAATGTTGTTCTAGCGGATACCGTTGGTTTTGTCCGCAACCTGTCTCACTCACTGGTTGAATCATTCAAAGCTACATTAGAAGAAACACTAGAAGCAGCACTTCTGCTGCACGTCATCGATTCCAGCAGCCCTGACATGCTGGAACAGATTGAAGCGGTCGAAAAAGTACTGAAAGAAATTGGCGCCGATGTGCCCATATTGCGCGTCTACAACAAAATTGACCAATCTGGTGAAGATGCCAAAATTGTTTATGCACGTCCAAATGAACCAGAACGTGTCTATGTTTCTGCACATTCAGGACAAGGTTTAAACTTCTTAGCGCAAGCGGTGCAAGAATGCCTGATGGGGCAAGTGCAAAGTTTTGAACTTTGCCTAAAACCCGCGTATGGCAAGCTTCGTACACAGCTATATGGCCTTAATGTTATTCAAACTGAAAATTATGATGAACTGGGTAATCTTCATTTGCATGTCATTATGGCGCCAAATAAACTTGAGCAGCTGATCAAACAAGCGCATTTGCCTATAGATGAAATACTAGGAGAACGCGCTAATCAGTTCAAACATCCGCTGGAAGAGTTTGAAATTGACACGTAAATCAGTTAAAACGTGACAAATACAATTTTAATGAAAATTCAAAAATGGACTGGATCAAGGCGCTCGACTGGAAAGCTTGGATAGGCACAATTTCACTGATTATTCTGTTCCGTGAAGGAGCAGTATGGCTAATGTCTCAATTCAGCCACCCTGAATTAGGCAATTTAACTGGCTTGCTCAGCCTTTTGGCCGTATTGCTGCTTTGGCGCAAATACAAAGCCGTGCCTGCCCGCCTGGTCGACACAAATAATAAAATCATGAAAGAAAGCGCTTTTGCCTTCCTGCCTATCAGCGCAGGTTCATTACTGATGATGATGCATATGGGCAAAGAAATACCGCTTTTTTTAACTGTACTGGTGGTCAGCACACTGATTCCGCTTTGGATTTACGCAATCATAGCTAAAAAGTGGCTTTAGGAGAACACGGATGATTTCTATTTTATATGCGTTTGCATTAACGCTAGCCGGCTATTTAGCAGCAAAGCCCATAAATAAAAAATTGCCGCAAATTCCAATCATTGTGATTGCCATGATTTTAATCATTGCACTGCTGGCGCTGTTCGGGATTCCTTATGAAGACTATATGGCGCAAGTCAATCCGCTGTTTAATCGCCTGCTCGGCTATGTAACAGTAGCATTGGCCATCCCTTTAGCCGCCATGCGTTATGATGACCTCCCATTAAAAGCAGTCATCGGCATTTTGTTTTTTGCAAGCATCAGCGCAGTGGCGCTGCCAATGGGCTTGGCCTATCTGCTTCATCTGTCAGATTCAACTATTATGGCTTTTGCCACCCGAGCCGTGACAACTCCAATTGCGATCAATATTGCCACTTTGCTCGAAGCTCCTATTAGCCTCGCAATTTTAATTGTGATTTTATCTGGCGTAATTGGCGCGGCTTTATCACCATTATTACTGCGGCACATCAATGACGAACGCGCTTCTGGGCTTGCGCTTGGCTTAGCAGCGCATGCGATTGGAACAGCGCAAGCATGGCAGCGAGGCAGTATTGCAGGCCGTTATGCTGCATTTGGCATGGCGGTAAATGCTGTTTTCACAGCCATTTGGCTGCCATCTTTTATCACATTTCTTAAGTTTTTGTGACTGAGTGATCATTTTTATAGCGTTGTTTTTCATTAAATTCCAACCTATACTCCCATAAGCTAATGAATGAATTAATTAATTAAATTATAGGTAATTTGAAAATGCGTAAGCTGCAATTTTTATCTGCAATACTTTTCAGTTCATTATCAGGTTTTGCCCTAGCGAAAGATCTGAACGGTACATGGCAAAACATTGACGACAAAACAGGTTCACCGAAAGCCTTACTTGAAATCCGTAAAATGCCCAATGGATCTTATAATGCTAAAGTGACTAAAATCACGCCGCGTGCAGGTTATACACCGCGTGAAACTTGCGCTAATTGTCCTGCGCCATATACCAATAAACCCATTTTAGGTTTAGATGTCCTGACTGGTCTAAAAGAAACAAAGGAAGGCAATTATGACCACGGAAAAATTCTAGATCCACTGACAGGCAAAATTTACAGCACCAAAGCTAAACTCAGCCCTAATGGCAATCGTTTAACCTTACGCGGCTATGTCGGCGTATCTGCACTTGGCCGCAGTCAAACATGGATCCGTCAGGATTAATCATTTGACATAAAAAAGTTGAATTTCGTCACATTTTTCTTGGCAAAATTTAAATTCTCTGAAATTTCGGCTAAAACCTGTTGCGCATTTACATATTCTTACCTAACATGAAGTTAAGTTCAAAGATTGAACAGCTGTCAGAAAAGGAAGAATAACAATGCAGAAAACAATGAGATGGGCATCGTTAATTGGTTTAGCAATGATCAGCAGCGCTGCCTTTGCTCAAGATCTAACAGGTATTTGGAAACAAATTGACGACAAGACTGGGTCACCAAAAGCGTTGATTGAAATCAAAAAAGATAGCAATAGCACTTTCAGCGGCAAAATTATCAAAGTAACGCCCCGTCCAGGCTATACACCTAAAGAAAAATGTATAAATTGTCCGCCGCCTTATAAAGATCAGCCTATTTTAGGTTTAGAAGTCTTTAAGGGCTTAAAACATGAATCTGAAAACATTTACGAAGACGGTAAAATTTTAGATCCGCTATCCGGCAAAATTTACAACCTTAAAGGCAAGCTGACCTCAAATGGTAAACGCTTGCATTTAAGAGGCTATATTGGCATATCCGCAATTGGCCGCACTCAAACATGGATCCGCCAAGAATAACCCCGAACTAACATCAGCATGCTCAGATCATACAGGGATGAAAATATGATGAAAAAGCTTAAATTCAGCGCATTTCTATTTGGTGCAATGTTGGCAGGTTCTGCTGCTGCAGAAGATTTATCAGGTTTATGGCAGCAAATTGATGATAAGTCAGGCTCACCTAAAGCGCTGATTGAAATCCGTAAAGAAAGCAATGGCTCATTTACGGGTAAAATCATCAAAGTAACGCCTCGTCCGGGCTATACACCGCAAAAAACCTGTAATAGTTGCCCTGCACCTTATACAAATCAGCCAATTTTGGGTATGGATATCCTTACTGGCTTAAAATCTATAAACGGCACAGCCAACTATGACAAAGGCCGCATCATTGACCCGCTATCAGGCAAAGTATATGACGCAAAAGTTCGGTTAAATGCCAACGGCAAGCGTTTAAGTTTACGCGGCTATATGGGCGTTTCAGCACTTGGCCGCAGCCAAACGTGGATTCGCCAAGACTAAATCCAGCTGTATGCATGACATAAAAAAAGCCACATTCAATGTGGCTTTTTTACCGTTGCATTTAAAACATCGGATTATCAACAGCAATTAAAGCTTTATCTTCTAAACGATATGCCAAAAGCTGATGCCCCCAAACACAGCCGCCATCCACATTTTGAATATTTTCAGAAATGGTTTTGCCTTGTAAAGCAGCCCAGTGGCCGAAAATAATCTGATGCGTCTTAGCAGCTTGCGACTGAAACTCAAACCAGGGCTTAAAACCTTCAGGCATCGGATCATCCAGCGAATCTTTAAAGCTGAACTCTAAACGGCCCTCTGCATCTGTTAAACGCATACGGGTTAAATAGTTGGTAATGCAGCGCAAACGCTCACTGCCTTGCAAATCATCTGACCATAGCGAAGGTTTCTTGCCATACATATCATTTAAGAAATCATCCACTACAGCAAAGTCATCATTCGCAATCACTGCTTCAACTTCTTTCGCCAAAATAGCAGCCTGTTCTGCCGTCCAGCAGCAAGGAATCCCAGCATGTGTCAGCACGGTTTCATGATTTGGAAATAGACACAGCGGCTGTTTGCGAAGCCAGTCTATCAGATCATCGCTTTCCAGCGCATTAATCACATCTTGGGTATTGTCTTGTTCTTTAATTGGCTTAATACCGCGCGCAACTGCCAGCAAATTTAAATCGTGATTGCCAAGCACTGTTGCAGCCGAGCCGCGTTCAACTAATTTTTTAATGAAACGCAGCGCGCCAATCGAATTCTCCCCGCGCGCAACAAGGTCACCTGCGAACCAGATAAAGTCTTGGTCAACATCAAATTGAATTTCTTTCAGCAGCGCTTTCAGAGCTTCGAAACAGCCCTGTACATCGCCAATGACATAGTTATAACGCGCCATCAGTTAATCACTTGATCAGCAAGCGCAACAAACTGCGCTAAAGTCAGTGTTTCAGGACGCGCCATTGGATCAACACCTGCCTTTTCAAAACCGTCTTCAGCCAGCATGCCTTTTAAACTGTTGCGTAAAGTTTTGCGGCGCTGCGTAAAGACATGCGACACTAAACGCGCTAAAGCTTTTTCATTTTTTGCCACAATTGGCTTGTCTGCATAAGGTTCTAAACGGAACACTGCAGATGTAACTTTTGGCGGCGGATTGAACGAACCTGGCGGTACTTCAAATAAAAACGTCGGCTTGCAATAATACTGAATCATGACTGACAAACGGCCATATTCCTTCGTATTCGGTGATGCCGTAATACGGTCAACAACCTCTTTTTGCAGCATAAAGTGCATGTCTTTCACTTTGTCGCCAAATTCCAAGAGATGAAATAACAGCGGTGTAGAAATGTTATACGGCAAGTTGCCCACAACACGCAGCGGACGTCCTTCTTGAAACAGCTCAGTAAAGTCGTATTTCAAAGCATCTGTTTCTACTATGGTCAAACGCTCAGGGTGCGGTACACGGCCTGGCAGCCCAGCAGCCAAATCACGGTCAAGCTCCACAACAGTTAAAGCATCACACTCACCGATTAAAGGTGATGTTAAGGCTGCCAAACCAGGGCCAATTTCAACAATATTGTCTCCTGTACGCGGATTAACCGAGCGCACAATTTTTGCAATGACACGCTGGTCATGTAAGAAGTTCTGCCCGAAACGCTTGCGCGTGTGGTGCCCTTCATCTTTCGGGTTTAAGGCATTAATCTGATACATAGACATTTCCAACGTGTAAATAAGACAAAATCACTGACGCGCTAAATCCAGCGCAAGATCCACAGCCACATGCAAGCTAGAGCATTTCGCAAGGCCTGTGCCTGCGAGGGAGAGCGCTGTGCCGTGATCGACAGAGGTGCGGATAAACGGCAAGCCTAAAGTAATATTGATGGCTTCACCAAAGCCCTGTGATTTTAACACAGGTAGACCCTGATCGTGATACATCGCTAAAACTGCATCTGCATCTTTTAAATTTTCAGGTGTAAACAACGTATCGGCAGGTAAGCTTAGGCTCATCTCAATACCTTGCGCCCGATAAGACTCAAGCACAGGATTAATCACCTCTATCTCTTCCATGCCCAAATAGCCATCTTCCCCTGCATGCGGGTTCAAGCCGCAAACCAAAATACGCGGCTGATCTTTTTTAAATTTTGTTTTTAAATCATGAATGAGAATATCAATCACTTGATGCAAACGCTCTTTAGTAATTGCATCAGGCACATCTCGCAGCGGCAAATGCGTCGTTGCAAGCGCAACACGCAAAGTCTTGGTCGCAAGCATCATCACTACGCGAGGAACACCAGCAAACTCTTGATAATATTCGGTATGGCCGCTGAAATGAATTCCAGCCTCATTGATAATAGATTTCTGTACAGGCGCTGTGGTTACTCCTGCGCTTTTACCTGACATGGCATAATCAGCAGAGCGCCTTAATTGTTCCAGCACATACGCTGCATTGTTAGGATTCAGCTCACCCAAAATCACATGTTCAGCCAAAGGCACATGCTCAACATACAGCTGACCAATCTGCGCTGACTCAGCCTGCCCCTGATAATCAATCAGCTCAACAGTCTGATTCAGCACTTCAGCCCGCGCCCTCAGCATATCAACATCCGCCAAAACTACGATAGGACGTTCATCCGCACGGCTGGCCAAACTTAAACAGATATCTGGACCAATACCTGCAGGTTCACCGCTAGTAATATATAAAGGCAGCATGCGTTTATCCTGTATGTGCAATAGGCTTATTATACTGTGGGATACGCATGACGGGCTTAATTATATTTTCTAAAAACAAAGGGCCAAAATTAAAAATAAAACTGTGCAGCCTATATAGGATGATTTGAAATTGAATGTATTTAAATCAATGCAATGACCATAATGCACTAACGCCGAATGACTAAAATATAAAGCGGAGGATTTGTAATCAGCCAAAATAAAGCTTCAGATGAAGTTTTTATGAGATTAATGTTTGGCAGACTTTCTTTTTATCTGCTTTTTTTCGCATTTCTGAACTATATGCTGTTTATTGCTGAAGAAATATACTACAATACAGCGCTTGAAATTTGATATTTTCATTTGTGATTCTTCACATATTCGTTTAGAATCGCGTCTCCTTTTGTTTGGACAGATTCCATAGTCCAAACCAACTATAATAGGTAGTGGTTTAATGAAAACTCTCAGCGCTAAGCCAGCTGAAGTTCAACACGACTGGTACGTTGTTGATGCTTCTGGCAAAACTTTAGGTCGCCTTGCGACTGAAATCGCTCGTCGTTTACGCGGTAAGCACAAAACTTCTTATACTCCTCACGTTGACACTGGCGACTACATCGTTGTTATCAATGCTGAAGAAATTCAAGTGACTGGTAAAAAAGCGCTTGATAAGAAATACTATCGCCACACTGGCTTCCCTGGTGGTATCCGCGAAACTAACTTTGAAAAGTTAATCGCTCACAAACCAGAAGCAGTTTTAGAAAAAGCTGTTAAAGGTATGTTGCCAAAAGGTCCTCTTGGTTATGCAATGATCAAGAAAATGAAAGTGTATGCAGGTACTCAGCATCCACACGCTGCTCAACAGCCACAAGTTTTGGACATCTAAGGGATACAGCACATGGCTACTAATTATGGTACAGGTCGCCGTAAGACCGCAACTGCACGTGTTTTCCTATCAGCTGGTACTGGTAAACTCGTAATCAACAACCGTTCTTTAGAACAATATTTCGGTCGTGAAACTGCTCGTATGGTTGTTAACCAACCACTTGAGCTTTTAGAAGCTACTGAAAAATATGATCTTTACATCACTGTTGCTGGCGGCGGTATCGGCGGTCAAGCAGGCGCAATCCGTCACGGTATTACTCGCGCATTGATCGCTTCTGACGAAACTCTTAAACCTGCTCTTCGTCAAGCTGGTTTCGTTACTCGTGATGCTCGTGAAGTTGAACGTAAGAAACTTGGTTTACGTAAAGCGCGTAAACGTCCTCAATTCTCTAAACGTTAATTCGTTTACCGAATCGGACAAAAAACCTTGGCTTATGCCAAGGTTTTTTTATATCTTGATTTTTATGAAAATGAATCAAATAGAAACGATCCGATAAACAAAGAGACCCAAACTCGCAATTAAGCATATAACCGACAGTGTTAGTGTAATTGTACAAATGGTAATTTTACTTTTTTGTTCAGGGCTATCATCCTCTGCGCCATAATCAGAGGCATAACCTCCAGCGAGTGCCGTATAAAAGCCAATGCCCATAAAAATAACAGCAGCGAAAAATAATAATTTTTGTAAAAGTGCAATGGTCATCATGCGTGATGATCGGGTAAATGAATGACATGCCAATCTATCAGATAAAATAAAACAAAACTGTAATTTTCACTGTAGCGGCATTGATATTGCTAAAGTCTCCGTGATTTTACTGTCTAATTTTAGTATCCTATCTTATTCATTTCTCATCGTCTCGGATTATGTCAGTCGAAAATGCACCTCTCCAAGGGATTACGCTTTACAGTCATGCGGATGACTTTCGCTCACACTGGATACGCTATGTACTTGCAGAGAAGCAAATCAAACATAATTTAATTATTGCTGATGATGAAGACGAAGATCTTGCGAGTTTAAATCCCTACAATCAACTTCCGATGATGATTGAAAATGGCCTAAAACTCTATAACAGCAGTATTATTGCCGAATATCTGGATGACCGCTACCGTCAAAATAAACTGTATGCAGATGCCCCCATGCCTCGTGCAGAGCAGCGCCAATATGTTTGGCGCTTTGAGCAAGACTGGCTGAAACTTGCAGATATCATGCTTCGCCACCCAGATACACTCGATCTAAAAGCAAAAGAGCAAGCGCAGCAAAAACTTCGAGATACCCTTATTTCACTAACGCCTTTGTTTCAGCATTTTCCTTACTTCATGTCTGAACAATTCAGCATTTTAGACTGCATGTTAGCCCCTATCTTTTTACGTCTAAAATCCATGGGGATTGAATTGCCTGCAAAGCATTGCCGCCCAATTTTACTATACCGCCAACGTATATTTAGCCGCCCTGCATTCACTAAGTCTTTGACATTGCAGGAAAAAACACGCTATAGCGAATTTCTAACACATCCATAGGCCTTATCATGTCAGAACAAGAGTTGAATGTTTCACCTACACGCCCCTATCTTGCGCGCGCAATATACGAATGGATTTGCGATAACCAATTAACACCTCACATCTTAGTCGATGCAACTCAGCCAAATACCATGGTGCCGGAACAATTTATTCAAGATGGTCAAATTACTTTAAATTTAGCGCCTCATGCCGTGCATGCCCTGCACATGAGTAACGAAGCAATTACATTCTCTGCACGCTTTGGCGGTGTATCACGTGATTTATATATCCCGCTTTCAGCATTAATTGGCATTTATGCCCGGGAAAACAGCCAAGGGCTTTTCTTCGACCCAAGCGAGTACGAGCATATCCAAAATGATAAGAATGCTTTAAAATCAAGCAATGAAGAACAAGCCGAGCAGCCGAAAAAGAAACCTAGCTTAAGGCTGCTAGATTAAAAAAATATGGAGTGATGATATGGCTTTTGACTTAGTACAATATTTTACAGCGCAAATAGACAATCAAAAGCCAGAGCTTTTAAGCAAACTTCCCCGCAGTGAGCGCCTTGAGCATATTCAGGAAATCAACACACTGACCCTTGGTGAGCTTATTCGTCAATGGCGTGAAAATGATACAAAAGTTTATCAGGAAATCACCCACCCTGATCCGCTATATATACAAGAGGTTTCCCGCCACCTGACAACTTCAGCTGAAAATAAATCTGCCTTGCCTCTATTTCAGCTTGAAGAATTAACCAGCACTATTTTTTCACTGCAGCTGCATGAACTCAAACAGCTTCATGATACTGGCGGCCTCAATTTAAGCAGTGTTCGAGAGCTTCTTCTTGGGCAAATTGAACACCTGTCAGGGCAGTCTGATGATTGGGTTTGGTCAACAAATCAACTAATAGAACTGAAAGGCTCTAAACCAATTCAGCAAGAAGAGCTATCATTAGAAGCAACAATGAAGGAATTCAATCACATGGTTAACCAATCACATACCGATACAGAACACACGGCTTCAACCCCAGCCATTCCTGCATGGTCAAAAGTTTTAGAACCCGCTGTAGCAGTGATCATTTTATGGTTTTTATACTCAGCAGCTTGCAAAATGTTTGTGTAAATTAAGCATATACGGCAGATATAATAAAAAAGATCAGCATTTGCTGATCTTTTTTATTGCAAATACACTACGCTTATTAAAACCGAAACTTTGTTAACTTTTGTAAAATAAATTTAATTAAAAGCAAAATTTCAAGCATTTTGAAATCTGGTTACATTTATTTACATTGTAATTTAAGCTTTAAAACTTATTAATTTAGTTGGTTTTCCAACCATTTTAATATCAAAAATGCGAATCTGCTCACAAAAAGCCTGTAGCAAATCTTAACTTAAGCATACAAAAAATAATTCATTATTAACGTATTAAAATAATTTGATTGAAAAGAGAACTGCGCCTCCTATAATAAAAATTAAGTAATTAACCACAAACCTTAATTACCCGCTCAACATAATAAATAAACATGCATAACCTAAAAGAGAGAAATAACTATGGCTAAAGTATCATTAGATTCACTCACAAGTATTGATGGTTTTCATGCAGCAGCACTTGTAGACGGTGAAAGCGGTCTAGCACTTGCGACCCAAGGCGGCGGTGATATTGACCTTGAGCTGGCAGCAGCTGGAAACACAGAAGTTGTCCGCGCAAAACGCCGTGTAGCGCAATCACTGAACTTAAATGACACAATTGTGGACATTCTAATCACACTAGGAAAACAGTATCATTTAATCCGCCCGCTGGAAAAAAATGAAAACGTATTCCTATATTTGGTACTTGACCGTTCTAAAGCAAACTTAGCAATGGCGCGCCATGAATTAAAAGCATATGAAAAAAATCTAGATTTCAGTTGATTTCTAGCCCCCCCTATGATGTTCAAATACATAGGGGGGATTTTTATTCTCCTAAAATTTGAAGATTACTTTTACAGCAAGTTGAAAGAGAGATCAAAATGAATAAGCAATATATTAATATTGCCATCTCTGGTTTAAGTATTCACGATGCAGAAGAATTAAAAGGCCAGCTCAGCAATATTATAGAAAATAAATTCAACATCCAATGGAAAACAGCAACAGATATTAATTTAGACTGCTTATTTATTCATGAAAATTTCTTTGAAACTGAAGGAATTCAACGTATTTTAAATAATAAAAAATTTCCATGGCTAAAAATTGCGAAAAACAGCTCCCTTTCAGGAAAACTCGAAAATAATACTTTATATCTTCCTCTACACAGTTCTAATGATTTAAATCAATGGGTAGACCAATACATTATTAATAATGATTACACCCTTCCTTTAGATGAAGCTGCACCTGCTTTAAATAAAGCAGAATATGCAATACTTCCAGCCAATCACCCATACACTGAAAGTTTTTTTAGAGGGATGCATGATGCGGAATTACATAGCAAACTGATGCTTTCGGATAGTTCTGGGCCGATAGGCGTAATTGATATTGCCCAAAATTTAGTTTTTTGTAATGCTGAGCGCGAACAGTACCAAACAGATTTTCAATTTAAATATGATCTTGCATCAACAACAGACTTAATAAAAGTCACACGGAAAAACAGTTTCATTTTACAAGACTGGATTTGGAATCTATTTTGGAATTCACCCAATTTTTATCAAATTGCACCTGAAGATGGACATTACCGTATTCATTTTTGGCCAAAACCGCAAGATCAAACGAATAGAAAACTTATATTTCAATTATCTGCCTGTTTTATACAAGGCGCAAAAATATCCAAAATATCGGAACAGCATAATATCCCGCTTAAAATTGTTCGCCAATTTATTGCGGCCAATATGGCAGCTGGAAATTTAAGTAAAATTAATATTTGGGACAATCACTACAACCCGCCAGAAAAATCAGCAGAAAAACCTGAAGAAAATTTAATCAAAAGTTTCATCGGAAAAATACGCAGAAAATTCGGCTTCTGACAAATGGAGAATATTGTATGATTCTACAACAATATAAAATTGTATTTGCGGGTACGATGGGTGCAGGAAAAACGGAAGCCATTCGATCTTTATCAGATATTCCAGTACTGCTTACAGAAGCACTTAATACCGACCAGGCGAGTCATGAAAAAATGCAAACAACCGTTGGCATTGATTATGGTGAAGTGACCTTAGAAGATGGAGTCAAAATCGGTTTATATGGCACACCAGGACAAAACCGTTTCGATTTCATTTGGCCTGTTATCTGCAAAGGCGCTATCGGTGCAATCATACTGATTGACCATAATAGTGCAGAACCCCTGCAGGAATTAGAAAGCTACCTAGAAACCTTCCAGAATTATACTGACAATATTGCGATCGGCATTACCCATGTCGATGATCATGACAGTTCACACTCTCTTTCAATCTATAAAGAATGGCTTATTAAGCAAGATTTATTTTCACCATTGTTTTTTATCGATGCACGAAAAAAAGAAGATGCTTTACTGCTGCTAGAAGCACTTATCACAGCAGTTGAAGTTAACCACATTAGCGCTTAAGGAGAAATTATGTTTAATATTAAAGAAAAACGCACTGCTTCTCCTGAACTTTTACAAAAGGCCAAGCAAGAATTAAGCAATATTATATCCAATGTACGCGGTGTCAACTTTGTGATGGCCTGCTCTACTGATGGCTTTGAACTCGCAAGTATCCATAAACGTGATCATTACAATAACGGCAAACTTGCAGCTGTGAGCAGCTCTATCCTAGCTATGGTTAGTGCGTTTACTCAGGAAATTCATCTGACTGGCTGCCAGTCAATCACTCTGGATGCAGAAAATGGCAAAGCCATTTTATCCTCTGTTCCTGCCAAAAATCACCCCATGATCATTGTTGCATTGGCCGACAAAGATGTTCTGCTGGGACAGCTTCTATATGCCTTAAAAAATTCTAACAATGCAATTTTAAAAGCAGATTTAGCAGATGATGATTGAATGATCTAAGAGTGGCTTATATTTTTTACTGATTCCGTTTTCTATTTC
>NZ_RAXV01000022.1 GCF_003611465.1 Acinetobacter tianfuensis | reverse complement strand
GAATGCTGGCGGCTTGATTGTAGAACTTGGTTTTATTTCGAATGATGCAGAGCTTGCAGCGTTTAATTCGAAGTACTGGTCAGCAGCCAAGGCAGTAGCGCAAGTTATTATTGAACATGAAAAACGCGCTTAATATTTTGCTGTGCATCCTACTCTCAGGCTGCACAGCGCATTCGATTTCGACAAAAGTTCACATTACTGTATGTGTGCAGTGCATTAAACTGGATGCCCGCCGCGACGAGCTGCTTCTACTCTAGCATTGCCGAGCTTTTGTCCAAGTTCTACGCATTCATCCCAATTTATTAACCCTAATTGGTGTATAAGCAGCGTAACTTTCTCTACATGGCGCACAATTTGTAAAATAGTTTTACCATCAGTATCGTGAATTTCATTTAAATCGTGAATTTCAGAATTGATGTGATTAAGAGCAGTTGTTCTTTGTTGTGAAATTGACATTTCTAAAAATACCTTTAAAAGATAGGCGAAGATTATTTTTTAAAGCATTATTTTGTATGCTTATTTGGTTCGAGATTGATCATACCTGATATTGGGCATAAAATAATAGGCGAAACATGGGCGCCGATTAAAGATAAGTAATTGTTTTTATGCGTTTGACATTGCTTTGACATCGTAGAGGTCTCCAGTTCGAGTCTGGATATACCTACCAAAATTCGTTGATATATCAATATATTGAAGCCCGCTAAAATAGCGGGCTTTTTTATAGTATAAGAATCAATTTAAAATTCTAAGCAACTAGAGTATTCGCTGTAATTAATTTTACACCTGTTGCTTTTTGAATTTGCTCTAAACTGACATCCGTAGCAAGCTCAACAAGTTCAACACCCGCGCTGGTAATATCTAACACGCCTAAATCGGTAATAATTCTGCTGACGACACCTTGACCCGTTAAAGGCAGAGAACAGCGTTTTAGAATTTTTGGGCTGCCATCTTTGGCTGTATGTTCCATCAGTACAACAATTTTTTGTACACCTGCGACTAAGTCCATTGCACCGCCCATACCTTTGACTTTTTTACCGGGAATCATCCAGTTGGCTAAGTCACCGCTTTCAGAAACTTCCATCGCGCCTAAAATAGCCACATTGACATGACCGCCGCGGATCATGGCAAAAGATTCAGAACTGGAAAAAAAGGCAGCGCCTAAGCGTGCAGTCACCGTTTGTTTGCCTGCATTAATTAAATCTGCATCCACCGTTTCTTCCGTTGGAAACTCACCAATACCCAATAATCCATTTTCAGATTGAAGCCAGACATTCATATCGTCAGGAATATAATTTGCAACCAGTGTTGGCAGGCCAATACCCAAATTCACATAGAAACCATCTTCAAGCTCTAGCGCTGCGCGCTGCGCCATTTCATTACGTGTCCAAGCCATGATTTAAGCCTCCGCTTTAAGTGTCATTTGTTCAATGCGCTTGTTTGGCGCAGCATTGAGTACCAAACGGTCGACATAGATGCCTGGCAAATGAATATCGTCGGGATCTAATTCACCAATTTCGACAATCTGTTCAACTTCGGCCACCGTAATTTTTCCCGCCATTGCACATTCAGGATTAAAATTTCGGGCGGTTTTTCTAAATACCAAATTGCCGGCTTTATCCGCTTTATAGGCTTTAACCAAGGCAATATCTGTGGTAATGGTCTGTTCTAAAATATAATCTTTACCATGAAAGCTCCGGACTTCCTTGCCTTCCGCAATTAAAGTACCGACACCAGTTTGCGTAAAAAAGGCAGGAATGCCTGCACCGCCTGAGCGGAGCTTTTCAGCCAAGGTGCCTTGCGGTGTTAGCTCAACTTCAAGCTCACCGTTTAGAAACTGACGTTCAAACTCTTTGTTTTCACCGACATAAGATGAAATCATTTTCTTAATTTGCTTGCTGATTAGAAGTTTGCCTAAACCAACGCCATCAGTTCCTGCATTATTGGAAATACAGGTTAAGCCTTTAACCTGTGTTTCTTTTAAAGCATCCAGCAGCATTTCTGGAATGCCGCATACACCAAAACCGCCGACAGCAAAACTCTGATGATCTTTTACAATATCAGCCAACGCTTCTTCTGCTGTTGCAAAGACTTTATTCATTCCATGAACCTGTTTTTTAATGATGTCTTATAACTAGCACTGGCGGATAAATTTGAGAAATTGATAATTTTTAAGGTGTAATTAAAAAAATTCATGAATCGAAAAAACGCCGTATTTATGGCGAAAAAATGCCAATGGCGCTGAGACTTAAACAGTTCAGTCTGCCAGTGATCAGCGCAGAGAGAAGCAGCAAAAGATTAACGGTAATATTCAGTGATCATGTCGAGAAATTGTGCAGAAATATTAGATAATTGCAGATCTTTTTTATACAGAATGCCAAATTGCAAATGAACATCGGCATCCGAAATTTCCCGCAGAACATGCTGATTCGGCTGAATCATTTTTTCAAAGCGGCGCGGAATAGCGCTGACACCTAAATCTAAAGCAACAAAATGCGCCAGTGAGCTGATTTGATGGCATTCGAGCTTTAAATCTAAAGTGATGTCATTTTCAGCTGCTTTTGTTTCCACAATTTGCCGGACAATAGACGGATTTTGCAAAGTGACAAAGGGGAAGGACAGCAGTTCCTTCCACGTTACTGTTGTATTTTGGGCCAATGGGTGATGAACCGGCAGGAGCGCGATAAAGTCTTCTTGAAATAAGGGCTGAAAATTTAAATGTTCAATATTATCAGGTTTAAAGCAGATCCCGATTTCAAAGATGCCTTCTTGGATTTTTTCAATAATCTTTTCATTAGGCACATCGTGGATGGAAAAATGAATATTGGGATATTGTTTAGAAAATTTATGCAATATTTCGGGTAACACAGCATGGGTCGCAAAGGGCATGGAGGCAATATTTAATGTACCTCTTTTTAGCTGAAAACGCTGTTTGAGGTCTTTTTCCATATCATCCCAATTGGCTAAAAGTTTTTTGGCATAAGGAATGAGCGATTCGCCTTCAGGGGTCATTTCTACACGGCGGGTATTGCGTTTAAATAATTTGCCGCCTAATTCTTCTTCTAGGGTTTTAATACTGATACTGAGTGCAGATTGACTGATGCATAATTCATTCGATGCATGTGCATAATTTAAGCTACGCGCCAAGATTAAAAATGCTTTTAGCTGTTTAAGTGTCATGACTTATCTCAGTATTTATTTCTAGATAGAGTGAAATGTATCGTATATGCGGCTTGGAAATTGTTGTATCAGTTTATGGTGATTTATAGCAAAAGGAACGGATGTTGTTAAACTGAACATGATCTCAGGCTGTTAAATTTTAATCACATTTATATGTTTAAGTATATAATAAATAATAAGTAAAAAATTTAACCTAATATTTAAGACATGAATATCTGAAATTATCCAATAACGATGTCGCAAAATGCTAAGTCGATGTCGTGATATGTAAAGTGGGCTGTCTTCTGAGTGATGTAGTTTTGCTGAATAGTTTATGACATGAATAAAAACAGCAGGGATAGAAGATGAACACTAATCAAGCAGTACGCTTTAATGAAGTTGGCGCGCCAGATGTCATGTATATCGAAGAAATTGAAGTTGGTGAACCCGCGGCAGGACAGGTTCGTGTACGCCATGTCGCAGTCGGTTTGAATTATGCAGATACCTATTTCCGTGACGGCACGTACAAGATTCCGATGCCAAATGGGATGGGTGTAGAAGCGTCAGGTATTGTAGATGCAGTTGGTGAAGGCGTAAGCAATATTCAGGTTGGTGACCGTGTAACCTATACCGGTTTTATCAATACTTTGGGCGCATACAGTACTGCTCGGCTGGTTGATGCGAATGTGCTGATCAAATTGCCAGAAGGCATTTCTTGTGAAACGGCTGCAGCGATGACCATGCGCGGTTTAACTTCAGCCTATTTAATGCGCCGTATTTATGATTTTAAAAAGGGCGATACCATTTTATTGCATGCTGCCGCAGGCGGTGTGGGGCTGATTGTTTCACAGTGGGCAAAACTGCTGGGTTTAACTGTGATTGGCACCACGTCATCAGAAGAAAAAGCGGCCATTGCCCGCGCACATGGCTGTGATCATGTGATTAATTATAGCCATGAAAATGTCGCAGAACGTGTACGTGAACTGACCGGTGGTGAAGGTGTGCATGTGGTATTTGACAGTGTGGGCAAAGACACGTTCATGTCATCGCTTGATTCATTAAAACGCCGCGGTTTACTGGTATGTGTCGGTACCGCTTCAGGTCCAATTCCAGATTTCAATCCCGTATTGCTGGCGATGAAGGGCTCACTCTTTATCACACGTCCTGCATTGGCCGACTACATTGCAGATCCGGCAGAAAAACAAGCTTTGGCGGATGAGATTTTTGGCCATGTGAGCAGCGGCCGTATCAAAATTGAAATTAACCAGCGTTACGAACTCAAGGATGCAGTTCAGGCGCACCGTGATTTAGAAGCGCGTAAAACTACGGGATCATCTATTTTTGTGATTTGAATTTGAAAAGGATTTCATATGCAAGTTGAACAATTAAGCTGTCATATTGGTGCTGAACTCAAAGGCATCAATATTGCGGATGCGATTCAGGATGATGACCTATTCGCCGAAATTCGCAGCCATTTACTTAAGCATCGGGTTTTATTTTTAAGAGATCAAAATATTAGCCGTGCAGAACATGTGGCATTTGCGGAGCGTTTTGGACAGCTGGAAGACCATCCGGCAGTCGGCAGTCATCCTGACCATCCAGGGCTGGTACAGATTTATAAAAGTCCAGATAGCCCAATTGACCGTTATGAAAATGCATGGCACAGCGATGCAAGCTGGCGCAAAGTCCCGCCAATGGGCTGTGTCCTGCGCTGTATTGAATGTCCAACGGTTGGCGGAGATACCATGTGGACCAATATGATTATGGCTTATGAAAATTTGCCAGAGCATATCAAAGAAAAAATTACTGATTTGCGTGCATATCACAGCATTGAAGCAAGTTTTGGCGCAGCGATGCCGATTGAAAAACGTTTGGCTTTAAAAGCGCAGTTCCCAGATGCAGAACATCCGATTGTGCGCACACACCCTGAAACGGGTGAGAAAATTTTGTATGTAAATGCTTTCACCACGCATATCAGTAATTTTCATACCAAAGAGCATGTGCGTTATGGGCAGGATGCCAATCCCGGAGCATCTGAATTGCTGCGTTATTTGGTGACTCAGGCATATATCCCAGAGTATCAGGTGCGCTGGCGCTGGCAGCCGAACAGCATTGCGATCTGGGACAACCGCAGCACACAGCATTATGCTGTCATGGATTATCCTGCATGTCATCGCAAAATGGAGCGGGCGGGTATTATTGGCGATGCGACTTACTAAGCTTGAAATAAATACATTCAATTAAATTTACAATTCAAAAATATATAAGGAGATGCACATGCAATTCTTTGATGATTCATTGCACCCAGAAAACATGGAAAAAGTGGTCATTACGGTTGCGCCATATGGCCCAGAGTGGATGCCTGAAGATTTCCCAGAAGATATTCCAGTGACAATGGAAGAGCAAATCCAAAAAGCAGTGGAATGTTATGAAGCGGGTGCATCAGTTTTGCATTTGCATGTGCGTGAACTGGATGGCAAAGGCTCAAAACGCCTTTCAAAATTTAATGAACTGATTGCTGGTGTGCGTAAAGCGGTACCTGACATGATCATTCAAGTGGGCGGTTCTATTTCTTTTGCGCCAGAAAGCGAAGGTGAAGCTGCAGTTTGGCTGAGCGATGATACGCGTCATAAATTGGCCGAGCTCGATCCGAAGCCAGATCAAGTGACCGTTGCGGTAAACACCACGCAAATGAACATTATGGAGCTTTTGTATCCTGAATATTTAAAAGGAACGTCACTAGAGCATCCAGCAGTTCAGGCTGCTTATGCAGAAATGACCGTTCCTGCTGGCCCTGAATGGTTAATTGAACATTTGAAGCGTTTAGCTGCAAATGGCATCCAGCCGCATTTCCAGCTGACAGGCATGCATGGTTTAGAAACTCTAGAGCGTCTGGTACGTAAAGGTTTGTACAAAGGCCCAATGAATATTACTTGGATTGGAATTGGCGGCGGTTTTGATGGTCCAAATCCATTTAACTTCTTCAATTTCGTTCACCGCGTGCCAGATGGCTGTACGTTGACCTCTGAATCATTGCTGAAAAATGTTTTGCCGCTCAATACGATTTCAATGGCAATGGGCTTGCATGCACGTGTGGGTAATGAAGATACGATTATTGATCATAAAGGTGAGCGTTTCTCTTCTGTTGAGCAAATCAAACAAACGGTACGTATTGCGCATGAATTAGGCCGTGAAGTGGCCAATGGCAAAGAAGCGCGTGAAATTTACCGTATTGGCGTACAGTACGACACGATTGAAGAAACATTGCTTGCTAATGGCATGGCGCCGAATCGTAAGCCAGGTCAAAAAGGCGTACCGCAGCGTTAATTAAAACAAGGCTTGAGCGAGATGGATTTTTGAACTCGAGTCAAAACTGAAGAACTGCGCAAAATGACTTGAAGCGGTTCTTCAGTCCCTAAATAGATAAAACAAAATAAAAATACAAGGAGGTTGCCTCATGGGTGCACATGAATATTCTGCTCCAGCAACTGGTATAGATACATCTATTGGTATTCCGCGCCGTTATGCGTGGATTGTTTTTGCATTGACCTTTGGTTTGCTGATTTCAGACTATATGTCTCGTCAGGTATTAAACGCAGTCTTTCCTCTAATTAAAAATGAATGGACATTAACCGACAGTCAGCTTGGCTTACTGAGCGGTATTGTGGCCTTAATGGTGGGCTTGCTGACTTTGCCTTTATCTATATTGGCAGACAAATTTGGTAAGGTAAAAAGCTTAACCTTGATGGCCGTGCTGTGGAGTTTGGCAACTTTAGGCTGTGCGGTTGCAGAAAGCTATGAACATATGCTGTTTGCCCGCTTTTTAGTGGGCGTTGGTGAAGCGGCTTATGGCAGTGTTGGTATTGCTGTGGTCGTGGCGGTATTCCCGCGTGATATGCGGGCAACTTTGGCCAGCTCATTTATGGCAGGCGGTGTCTTTGGCTCATTTTTAGGTATGGCTTTAGGCGGTGTGCTGGCTGAGCATTTTGGCTGGCGCTGGGCATTTGGCGGGATGGCTATTTTTGGTCTGGTATTGGCAAGTATTTATCCTGTTTTAGTCAAAGAGAAGAAAATTGGCACGATTCCAAAAGAAGAGTTAGCCAAGCAGAAAAAAGAAACGCAAAAAAATCAGCTGAGAACGATCTATTCCAGCCGTTCAGTGATTGCGACGTATATTGCCAGCGGTTTACAGCTTTTTGTTGGCGGCTCAGTCATTGTTTGGTTTCCAAGTTATCTCAACCGTTATTATGGCATGTCGACCGACAAGGCTGGTGTGCTGGCAGCGGTGATCGTATTAAGCAGCGCGGTGGGTACAATTTTATGTGGCATATTATGTGACCGTTTAGGCAAAGACCGTCCTGACCGCAAAGTGACGCTGGCTATTGCTTATTGTTTATTGGGCTGTGTATTGCTCAGCATTGCTTTTGCATTGCCTGCCGGTACTGCTCAATTGGTGATGGTTGCTTTAGGGATGTTCATGGCTTTAGGAACGAATGGACCTTCGAGCGCAATGGTTGCCAACTTAACTCACAATGCCGTCCACAGTACTGCTTTTGCGACCTTAACTTTAGCCAATAATTTCCTTGGTTTAGCATTAGGGCCTTTAGTGATTGGTAAGCTATCTGATGTGATTGGCCTGCATAACGCATTTCAGGTGATGCCTGTAATCAGTATTTTATCTGCAGCAGTATTTTTCTATGCAAAGCGGCATTATCTGAAAGATGTGACACGTTTTAATATGCAAGCAGCATTAGAGCAAAACGCAATTCGTCAGCAGTTATCAAAAACAGGTAAACCTGAATGAAATCAATGATTGATATTGAAGTTTATTTTGATTTTATTTGCCCTTGGTGTTTGATTGGAAAACGTCAACTCCAAGTTGCAATTCAACAATTGAAACAGACTCATCCCAATGTAGAAGTGAATATCAAATGGCGGGGTGTGCAGTTACTGCCATCCATGCCAATTGAGGGCATTCCTTTTAAAGCTTTTTATTTACAGCGTTTAGGAACGTCGATGGCTGTGCGGCTGCGTCAAGAACAAGTTCGGCAAGCAGCAAAAGCTGTCGGTGTGGAAATTGATTTTGAACGCATACCGCGTATGCCGAATACGGCTAAAGCACACAGCTTATTGAGTCATGCTGCGGAGTTGGCAGATGCCGCGCAGCATGACTTGCTGCTTGAAGGAATATTTTCGGCCTATTTTCATCATTCTGAAAATATTTCGGACACTGCGACATTAGAAAGAATTGCAACGTATTGCGGTTATAACGAGGCGCAGATTAAAGCCATTTTAAATGCGCCTAATGTTTCTTTTGTTTCTGCAAATACAGGCGGGAAAGGTGTTCCGTATTTTGTTTTTGATCGAACATTTGCCCTTGCCGGTGCACAGCCTGCAGCGATGCTGTATCAAGCCATGCTTGAATCACTTGAGGTGCAGGAGGCTAAAGTATGAATAACCGTTTTGAAGTGCCTTCAGAAAAAATTCCAAGCTTAGGCCAGCGAGTTTTTCTGAAGGCTGGTGAACAGTCAATTATCCTTTTTAATATTGACAATCAACTCTATGCCATAGAGGATAGCTGCCCGCATCAAGGCGCATCTTTATATGGCGGGAAATTAGATGGCTGCACGATCAAATGTCCAGCTCACGGCCTGCGTTTTAATTTAGCCGATGGTTTTATGGTGAATTCAGAACTGCTGAAACTCAATGCTTATTGTTTAGAAGAGATCAATGGTCGTATTTATATTGTGCTGAAGCAAGAGGTGCAATGATGAATCAAACAGAACAGGCTGAAGTTAATTCATCAATAGCGCTGGGTCAACGTATTCGAGAGCTTGCGCCTGGATTTGCGGTTAGCTTTGTAGTTGCAGCTGCAGCAACGTTTCTTTCTGAGCATTATACTGCGCCTGTAATGCTGTTTGCGTTGCTGCTTGGGATGGGCTTAAGTTTTTTAGCCACAGAAGGGAGCTGTAAAGCGGGAATCGAATTTACAGCCCGAACAGTCATGCGTATTGGTATTGCTTTGCTGGGCATGCGCATTACTTTAGATCAAATCACGGCTTTAGGCTGGCAGCCGATCGTTTTAGTGATTACGCTGATTGCAGTGACGATATCCGTCTCTGTGGTCGCTGCTAAGATGATGGGTTTTCAGCGCTTATTTGGAATGCTAACTGGCGGTGCAACCGCAATTTGCGGCGCTTCGGCTGCCTTGGCTTTATCTGCTGCCTTGCCTAAGCATCCGCAGAAAGAAAAAGCCACGCTGTTTACAGTGATTGGCGTCTCTGCTTTATCAACGCTGGCGATGATTGTTTATCCGATGATTGCAAACTGGCTGGAGCTTTCTCCGCAAGAGGCGGGTATTTTTCTTGGAGCAACCATTCATGATGTCGCTCAAGTTGTCGGTGCTGGATATAGCATGTCAACGGAAACAGGAGATACCGCAACAGTCGTGAAGCTGATGCGTGTTGCAATGCTGTTGCCTGTGATTATATGCGCCGCCATGATCACGCGGATGCAAGGTGTAGAAAGTACAGGTAAACGCCCGCCGCTTTTACCTTGGTTTGCAGTTGGGTTTTTATTGCTTGCATGTATTAACAGCACTGGTTGGGTGCCGGTTATGGTGCAAGGCGGCATGAATGAATTGTCACGCTGGTGTTTGGTCATTTCAATCAGTGCGCTGGGGATGAAAACACAGCTGCGTGAGTTGGCGACGGTAGGCATAAAGCCGATTATTTTGATGGTATGTGAAAGTATTTTCTTAGTGCTGCTGGTTTTGACTGTAATGCATTTCTTATTTTAACTGCAGCGGTGCATGATAACGACTTAATGTGATGTTGATAAGTTATAGTCATTCATTCAATAAAAGAAGGTTCATTGTGATGGCGTTATATCAGTGTTGTTCATAACTTAGGATGAACCTTCTATTGGAGCTGCTCTTACGAAGCGTTGTTTCTCATTTGCAGCACTCGTCAAATACTAAAACTTATCAAAGTAATTGCACATATTGCACAGGACGTTTCCGCATATCCAATATTTAGAAAAAGTCTTATTTAGAACTCAGCTTACTTAAATCTATATTTCAAAAAAAAGCCTTTTTGAAGGCTTTTTGTTTTGAATTAGGAAGGCTAGACAGAGCAGGAGGGCTTAAGCATTGCTATGATTATGGCGCCATGCGGTTGGAGAAATGCCAAATTGGCTGATAAACCAGCGGGTAAATGAACTTGGCATGGAGTAGCCTAAAATGTCAGAGACTTGCCCTAGTGAGTAATTGGCATTTTTTAAATATCTAATCACTAAGGTTTTACGTACATCATTAATTAATATACTGAAACTTGTTTGGGCGGCTTCTAGACGGCGCTGCAAAGTTCTGACATTCACGCCATGGGTTATGGCCACTTGATCGATTGTTGCACGGCCCATAGGCAGCAACAGATAAATGCTTTTACGGATATCAAAAATGATGGATGATTCATTTTCATTTTGCAGGATATCAATTGCTAAATAACGCTGCGCATGGTTCGCCATTGCTTTATCTGCATGCGGATTTGCTTTATCCAGTTCAGCAGTAGTGCATACAATGCCATTGAACTCGCTGCCAAACTCGAAAGCACAGCCGAAAATTCGCTGATGCACACTCAGATCAAGCGGTGCTTCATGGGTAAAGTGAACAGCTAAAGGGCGCCATTTTTGTGACAGCAATGCAGCGCAAAAGCGGTGTGTAATGCCGACAGCAAGTTCAATTGCCTGACGGCTGTAATGCGTTGAACCTGCAATGACTTCTACCCGAATAATCACCGTGCCGTCAATTTCTTCGATGTGCATTTCTAATGCGCTGTTAATGACATTGCGGTATCGAACAATCGTTTGCAAAGCCTCACGCAGTGTATGCTGATAACTCAGCAATAAACTCAGTTCGCCAAAATCTGCGAGCTGGCGCTGTTCGGCCATGAGTAAGCCAAAAGTATCGCAATGGCTATTTAAAGCCGACAGTTCCAATAGGTATATTGCTTTATCAACAGAGATCCTTTGCTTACAGTCCTGCAATTGGGCAGGGTATATGCCCGCATCAGACAGCAAATGATAAGGATTAAGATTTAATTGCTGGCTGATATCCATATAATTTTTGAGGACAGCAGTATGAGCTAGTGGGACCATCGTTGTCTCCCTGTTTTTCATCAATCCATCCTGATTGACGTTTTATCCATAACCGATATTTAATACTAAAAATATAATTATTTTGTAGGTAATTTATACCACTTTTCTTTTACTTTGTTCAGCTTTCATCTAAAACAAAGATAAAGAACCAGTTTTTATTATTATAAAAACTGGCTTGAAAACCTTGAATGCCTTAGGTGTCAAGGAAATAACATTTTAAATTATTTATCTTGTTGACAGTTACTTCTTGCAGTCTTGTCTTTAGCAACTCTGCAAGAAATATTGTCTAACAAATTAGAAGCGATAACCAACCCCTACATAAGTCACTAATGGGTCTAGATCAATTTTCGTAGTAGAACGAATGAGTTCTCGACCTGTAGAAGTATCTGTTACGGTGACTGTTGCAGTGTTGTTAAAATTTGGCATATAGCTGAGTGAGCCTGTGGTAAACCAGCTGTCCGTTAGATCATAAGTAAAGCCTGCAGTGAGCACAGGTGCAAAGGCATCGCTGGTTTTTACTTTGACATGCGGTGTAGCTGTAGAACTGCCTTTGCCTCCATGTAATGCTTCTCCTGCACGGTCATTTAAAATGTTGTCAATCATGTAACCTGCTTCGATTAAGTCTGCTTCAACACCACCATTAAGTTTCAGCTTATTGAAATGGCCATATACAACACCGGCACCGACAAATGGACGAAACTTATTTTTATCGGAAGAGCCAAAGTGGTATTTTGCAGTCATTGTAGGAGTCCATGCAGTTACTTCGGCAACTGTGCCATGTGCGCCTAAATCGGTAATTAAAGTGTCTTTGAGTAATTCTAAACCGTCAAAATACGTGGGTGGGGTATGTTGCGGCAGGTGAGATGAATTTGAAGTTGAGAGTGCAGCAGCACGGATCTCTCCAACTCCTTTGACATCAACTTTAGGTGGAATACCGCCAACAACTTCAATAGAAACTTTGTCATTAACAAAATAGCTGAGCGTCACACCTAGGGTATCGGCATCATCAACCTCCATCCCTCCGCCTGCGGTATAATCAGAAATACCCGTGATATCAGCTCTTGAACCTTTTACGAAACCGTCTGGAACTTTGTATTCAGGATCTTTTTGGCTGTTTCTGACAAAGGCATCAAACATCAATTTTCCCATACCCGTTAGGCTATCGCCATTTAAGGCATATTTAGCCATGTCAGCTCCCCAAAGAGATCCGACGCCATAACTGCCGCCTTCTTCAACAGCAGTTGTGACATGGGTAGAGTTGGCTTTGCCTTGCGGCATCACGTGCATCCAGCCTGCACTAACTGCCCAGCGTTTGTGATTGACAGAATCCGCATAAGCTAAATTTGCAGCGAATAAGCATGCAAGAGATCCGGCTATTTTAACAAGTTGACTCATTATTTGTTCCTTAAAAATTCATCATTATTTTTATGGTTTCAGCGGATCCTTTCTGAAACTCAAGGGTATTATTAGAGCAGTATGTGTTTTAAGCAATTAGCAAAAAAATGAAAAAAGAGTGAGTTATTTGTAGATTTATCACCAAAAAAATAAGTTTTATTTTTTAAAACAATTATTTATCAACAGTTGTCTTATTTGTTTAAAATCAATTAATTACTAGAATTGTCATGAAAAGATAAGCATTTGTCATGCTATGTATATCGTTAGGTGTGTCATCAATTTATGTTGAATAACCATAAGCCTTGCCTAAGGATCGGCAAAGCATAAAAGCTTCATTGGGTGTACAAATGGAAAAGTTATTTACACATGCAACGATTTTGATTATTCCAGGTCTGCGTGATCATGTTGAGGAACACTGGCAGACACATTTAGCCGCTAAATTGAAAAAAGTCCGAACAGTTAAACCCGCTGAGAGCAATAAGCTGAACTGCGCTCATCGTGTGGCGCGCATACAGGCTGAATTAAAGAAAATTAAAGGGCCTGTTATTTTAGCTGCGCATAGCGCAGGTGTGCTCATGACGGCGCATTGGGCTGTCAAACATCAGGCTAATATTCAAGGCGCATTATTGGCTGCTCCGCCTGATTTGTCACAAAAGTGGCCTGAAAACTACCCAAGCCCAGAGCTGCTGCGCGAAGAAGGCTGGGACCCTTTACCGCAAGAAAAGCTGCCTTTTCCAAGCATCATTGTTGCCAGTACCAATGATCACCTTGCCAGTTTTGAATCTGCGGCTTATTTAGCTGCTTTATGGGGCAGTGATCTTGTTAATGCAGGTGATGTTGGACATTTAAATCCTGCATCGGGCTTTGGTGAGTGGCCATTGGCAGAAGAACTCATTTTAAAGCTGGATCAAAAATGCGGCACTGCAGAAATTAAAACGGCCTAAATGCGGCTTTGGTAACGGCAAAGTATTTTCCATCCATCTTTGCATTCAAATTTTTAAAAATAAATTTAAAACAAGGCCACGTCAGCCATGACGCCGCCGAGAACAATACAAAGTAAATTTCAGCATATCGATAAGGAAATGATATGAACAGTTATAAAAATATTTTAAATCAAAAAAAATTAGCAGTATGTTTACAGCAGGCAGGCATGCTGGTGTGTACTGTTGCCGCTGTGTCGGCAGCCACCGCGAAAAGTTATGATTTGAATGAACAATGGAAGTTTGAAACCAAAACGAACCTCAGTTTTGGACAGAGCTGGAGTACTCAAGATCCAGACACTGCTTTGCTCTATCGGCCAGATGCATTAAGTATCGGGAAAGAAGGAACGAGCATTGATATTAATGGTGATAATGGACGCGCCAATTTTGAAAAAGGCGATGCAATTTCACAAATTGTCAAAGGATTAACAGAATTTCGTTTGAATGGCCAGCAGCAAGGCGCTGTGCTGAGCGCCAAATATTGGTATGACCATGCTTATGAAACTGGACGCGGCGATTTTATCTCATTTGATGATTCAACTTGGCCGCGTTTGGCAAAATTCAAAGGGATTGATTTGTGGGATGCCTATATCTGGAAAAATTTTAGCTTTGACCATAATAAAAATTTAGAACTTAAATTAGGTAAACATGCGTTGAACTGGGGGAAATCTCAATTTTTCCAAAACGGGATCAACTCTGTCAATGCCGTAGATTATGCAGCAATGAATCGGCCCGGCGGTGACGCAAAAGAGCGTATCATACCTGTAGAAATGTTTTCTTTTTCATCTGCTTTAAATGACAAACTGAAAGTCGAGGGCTTTTATCAATTTAAATTCCGACCTTCTGTTTTGGATGGCTGCGGCACGTTCTTTGAAGTGTCCGATGTCTTTGCTGAAAACTGTGGGCCTTTATTGATTGGCGGGCCAGGTTTTACAACGGATGAGGCGATAAATGGACCATTAGACTTCACAGTATCGCGGCTGCCAAGTGAATATGCCAAAGATAGCGGTCAGTATGGCGTAGCCATCAAGCAAATTATCCTGCAGCTGAATAATGCTGAACTTGGCGCATATTTTTCCAATTATCATAGCCGCATGATGCATTTTGACGGCATTGCTGTCACTGCGCCGGGCGCTCAAAATTATCATACTGCGCGCATTCTTTCTGTATATCCAGAAGACATCAAAATGTATGGGCTGAGTCTGACTGGCAAAGTCGGCAAAACGGCTTATTTCAGTGAGTTAAATTATAAGCCAAATATGCCTTTGCATTTCAACAGTACAGATACAGTCTATGCTCAGGCTTTATTTAATGACACACCTTTAACTGCACCCGGCGAGACGCTTGAATTAGGTCAGCGGATTAATGGTTATGCACGTGTGCCAGTGACTCAATTTACCTTAGGGGCTGCGACGAATATGCCAAATGTATTGGGTGCAAGCGCATTGTCCTTGGTCGGTGAATTAGGCGTGAACCATATTGGTGATACCGATAAATATCATTTTGGACGCAGCGGCGCCTTTGGGCGCAGCGGACTCACGACTGGGGCTTATGATCCAAATGATGTTAATACCTATTGTATTGCGCCTAAAACTGGAGATCTTTCAGATGAAGAAGTTCGTAATTTGAATGAAAAATATTGTAATGATAAAGGTTTCTTTGAGGAATGGTCAGCAGGTTACCGTTTAAGAGCTGCGCTGAGTTATAACGATGCGCTGCCGCAAACAACGGTGAGCCCAAGCTTGCTGTTTAGACATGATGTCAAAGGCTATGGGCCAAACTTTCAAGAAGATCAAATGGCAATCAGTGCAGGTGTTTCTGCAACTTATCAACAGAAATACACTGCTGAATTGTCTTATACCAATTTCTTTGGTTCGAATGAATTCAGTGTCTTAGATGACCGTGATTTTGCATCTCTGGCCTTTAAAATGAATTTTTAATGCATAAGTTTATGGTGTTATTTAAAAAACCGAGATCATTGATTTGATCTCGGTTTTTTATTGCAGGAATTGTACGATTTATCTGCGGCATGTGTCCAAATGATAAGTGTTTGTCGCGAAATGATAAATGCAAGAACACAAAAGTGAGTAATTTAAGGATTAAAGACAGCTAAAAAGCCGTCTCAGAATATTAATAAATTTGTCTAAATAATGTGAATAGGGATGTTTTAGATGATCGGAAATATGATGTTTCAGCCACTGCTGATCAGCAGCCTTATTGAGCATGCCGCACAGTATCATGCAGATACAGCGATTATCTCTAAAAATACAGATGGCTCCATGACAGAAACAACGTGGGGGCAAATTTCAAAAAACTCAAAACGTTTTGCAAATGTACTGCAATCTTTGGGTTTAGCGGTCAGTGACCGTGTTGCCACGATTGCATGGAATAACCATCGCCATTTAGAAACGTGGTACGGCATTTCAGGAAGCGGTTTAGTTTGCCACACCATTAATCCAAGACTTTTTCCAGAGCAGCACAAATATATTGTCAATGATGCGAATGATAAGGTTCTGATTTTTGATAAAACATTTTTAAATCTCGTGCTGTCGATTAAAGACTCCATTCCATATGTAGAAGAATATATTTGCCTAGATGCTTATGATGAAGATATTCAGCGCGCTTTTCCTGAAGTTTTATTTTATGACGATCTGATTGCCCTGCAGAGCGATGTATTTGAATGGCCCGATTTAGATGAAAGCAAGGCCAGTTCGCTATGCTATACCTCTGGAACGACAGGCAACCCTAAAGGGGTTTTATATAGTCACCGTTCAACAGTTTTACATAGTTATGCAGCCAGCCTGCCAGATTCGTTCCATTTTTCGGCGCAAGATCGGATTATGCCCGTTGTGCCAATGTTCCATGTCAATGCATGGGGAACGCCGTACTCAGCTGCAATGGTCGGCTGCAGCATGGTTTTACCGGGGCCAATGCTGGATGGCGCGAGCTTAGTCGAGTTAATAGACCGATATAAAGTTACCAATGCATTGGGTGTGCCGACCATTTGGCAAGGGCTATTAAATGCCGCTTATCAGTCGGGCAGTAAACTTCAAAGTTTAGTGCGGAATATTGTGGGCGGCGCGGCTTGCCCGCCATCGATGCTGCAAGCATTTAAGGATGATTTTCAATGTGAAACGGTTCATGCATGGGGCATGACTGAAACCAGCCCATTAGGTGTGGTGAATCAGCTGAAAGCCAAGCATAGTGAGCTGGATGAGTCACAGCAGTTGCGGCTGCGGTATGCTCAAGGCCGTCCGCCATATGGTGTCAGCTTACGTATTTGCCATGATGAAAAATGTACGGTTGAGTCTGTCCGAGACGGTCAAATACCGGGGCATTTACAAATTAAAGGTCATTGGATTGTAGAATCTTATTTTGACCAATTTGAACATAGTCTGACAGAAGATGGCTGGTTTGATACAGGGGATATTGCCACTTTAGATGAAGACGGTTTTATGCAGATTTGTGACCGCTCTAAAGATTTAATTAAATCTGGCGGTGAGTGGATTTCCTCAGTTGAGCTGGAAAATATTGCAATTGCCCATCCAGAGCTGGAGCTGGTGGCAGTGATTGCTGCATCGCATGCCAAATGGGATGAAAGACCAATTTTGATTGCTAAAAAAGCAGCAGCGAGCAGTGTCTCGGAAGCAGACGTCTTAGCTTTTTATCATAACAAAATCGCCAAATGGCAAATCCCTGACAGAGTCATTTTTGTCGATGCTATTCCAGTTGGCGGCACAGGGAAAATACTGAAAAAAGATTTACGCGAAATGTATGGTTCAGTTTTGCTGGAAGAGCTTCCAGCATAACTTTAATTTTGATCAGTTCAGATATTCATGGAAAGGAATATGACACAACAAACGTCTGCAGGTTTAAGATTTAGACAAGCATTAGAAGTGGAACAGCCATTACAAATTATCGGTACAGTCAATGCTTATGCAGCGATGATGGCGAAACAAGTCGGTTATAAAGCGATTTATCTTTCAGGTGCAGGTGTCGCAAACTATTCATATGGCTTACCTGATTTAGGCATGACCAGCTTAGACAACGTATTAGAAGACGTCCGCCGTATTACCGAACGGGTAGATACCCCGCTGCTTGTAGACATTGATACAGGCTGGGGCGGCGCATTTAACATTGCGCGCAGCGTAAAGCAAATGATTGCTGCAGGCGCTGCAGCTGTACACATTGAAGACCAAGTTGCACAGAAACGCTGCGGCCACCGTCCAAACAAAGAAATTGTGACGCAGCAAGAAATGGTAGACCGTATCAAAGCGGCGGTAGATGCAAAAACCGATTCAAACTTTGTGGTGATGGCGCGTACCGATGCATTACAAAAAGAAGGCTTGCAGGCGGTGATTGACCGTGCATGTGCATGCGTAGAAGCGGGTGCTGATGCAATCTTTGCCGAAGCCATGACTGACATCACCATGTATAAAACGGTTTGCGATGCAGTAGGTGTCCCTGTTTTGGCTAACATTACCGAATTTGGCGATACACCATATTACACGGTCGATGAGTTGGGGGAACAAGGCATTTCAATGGTGCTTTATCCACTCTCTGCTACACGTGCCATGCAGAAAGCAGCGTTGGGAGTGATGCGCTCTATTCGTGAAAATGGTACGCAAGTCAACGTATTGGATCAGATGCAACAACGTAAAGAACTTTACGAGTTCCTTGATTATCATACGTTTGAAAATACTTTGGATAAATTGTTTAAATAAATAGTTCAAAATGGAGCATTGAAAAATGGCTGAAGGAAAAGTACTTACTGGCGCTGGTTTGCGCGGACAAGTGGCAGGTAAAACCGCACTTTCTACAGTTGGTAAAAGCGGTGCAGGCCTTACTTATCGTGGTTATGACGTGCAAGACTTGGCAGAAAACTGCCAGTTCGAAGAAGTGGCTTATTTAATTTTCTTTGGTGAATTACCAACAGCAGAACAGCTGGCTGCCTATAAAGCGAAACTCAAATCCCTTCGCCAGTTGCCACAAGCATTGAAAGAAGTATTGGAACGCATTCCTGCAGATTCACACCCGATGGATGTCATGCGTACCGGTGTGTCGATGCTCGGTAACTTAGAAACTGAAAAATCGTTTGAAGAACAACAAGATGTAGCTGACCGTATTTTGGCAACATTGCCTGCTATCATTTGCTACTGGTACCGTTTCAGCCATGACGGTGTACGTGTAGAAGAAAATACAGATGACGATTCAATTGGTGCGCAATTCCTGCATTTACTGCGTGGCGAAAAACCAAACGAATTGCATGAACAAGTGATGAATGTATCGTTAATTCTGTATGCGGAACATGAATTTAATGCATCGACATTCACAGCACGTGTATGTGCATCAACACTTTCAGATATGCATTCATGCATCACAGGCGCAATTGGTTCACTTCGTGGTCCATTACATGGCGGTGCCAACGAAGCTGCGATGGAAATGATTGAAAACTGGACGTCTCCAGAAGAAGCTGAACGTGAAATGTTGGGCAAACTGGAACGCAAAGAAAAGATCATGGGCTTTGGCCATGCGATCTATAAAGACAATGATCCACGTAATGGCATCATCAAAATCTGGTCTGAAAAACTCGCAAAAGACGTAGGCGATACAGTACTTTACCCAGTTTCTGTACGTTGTGAAGAAGTGATGTGGCGTGAGAAGAAATTATTCTGTAATGCTGACTTCTTCCACGCTTCTGCATATCACTTCATGGACATCGCGACTAAACTGTTCACCCCAATTTTCGTGATGTCACGTGTAACAGGCTGGGCTGCACACGTGATGGAGCAACGTGCAGACAACCGTATTATTCGTCCAAGTGCGGATTATACAGGCCCTGAACTGCGTAAAGTTGTGCCAATTGCTGAGCGTTTAGCTGCGTAAATGTTTGGCTGACGATACTGTCACGATGTTTTTTGGGTTTATAAAGTTTGTTTTGCATTAAAAGTTTGATAGTAAAATAAACGTAATCTGTCAAAAAATATCGTGACATTCTATGCTATGAAGCAGCAAATTTTTCTAAACTATCTATGAGATGGCAAACCAACTGGAACACCTTTGTTTTTACCTTTTTCACTTCTAAACCATCTATGAGATGGCAAACTATCTTCATCTACAGCATTCGGATCGTAAGCTCTTCTAAACCATCTATGAGATGGCAAACATTATTTATGAGATTTGGCGCAGGACTGGATTCTTCTAAACCATCTATGAGATGGCAAACTCCTCCGGTTGGGTTTGTGGTTTACTTGAGAACTTCTAAACCATCTATGAGATGGCAAACGTAATTCACCATCAATTTCATGCTCGATAACTCTTCTAAACCATCTATGAGATGGCAAACATGCTGTATTTCAGGCAGTGGGCTATCAATTGCTTCTAAACCATCTATGAGATGGCAAACAATCAGCAAAATACAAGCTGGATGCGGTCTACCTTCTAAACCATCTATGAGATGGCAAACCCATCCAAGAATTTTGTCGCGGTGGTGGCGGACTTCTAAACCATCTATGAGATGGCAAACATTCTCCTGAAAATAAAAAAAGGTTGTTCTGCCTTCTAAACCATCTATGAGATGGCAAACACTGAAGCAAACCGCGCGGAAATTATGTCGCACTTCTAAACCATCTATGAGATGGCAAACAAAACAGCAAACCAATACTTAGCTAAGTTATGCTTCTAAACCATCTATGAGATGGCAAACGGTTGAAATCAATCTCAATGAGCTTGACGAAACTTCTAAACCATCTATGAGATGGCAAACCCGTTGCTACGCCTTTGTTTTTGCCGTTTTCACTTCTAAACCATCTATGAGATGGCAAACGTCACTGACCCTGTAAATACTTATATTTATTCCTTCTAAACCATCTATGAGATGGCAAACCAAATGACCATTTTTCAGCGAATTGACAAATTCTTCTAAACCATCTATGAGATGGCAAACTACAGGTAAAAAGGGTCATGGTAAAACGCTTTCTTCTAAACCATCTATGAGATGGCAAACACAGTGAAATATTGCATCAGCTAATTGAAGTACTTCTAAACCATCTATGAGATGGCAAACAGCAGATGCTGCCAATGAAAGTCTTAAGTCGTCTTCTAAACCATCTATGAGATGGCAAACGGCTTTATGTGTTGCCAGAGTATCGCGCATCACTTCTAAACCATCTATGAGATGGCAAACACTATGTTGCTGCAGGCTTGGCAAAAATGAATCTTCTAAACCATCTATGAGATGGCAAACACGTGCAGAACGTGCCAAATATGAACCACATTCTTCTAAACCATCTATGAGATGGCAAACACGCTCATTTGAAAGCTTGGCTTCAATCGCTTCTTCTAAACCATCTATGAGATGGCAAACCCACAAGTTCATCAATGATTTTTTCCAAGTGACTTCTAAACCATCTATGAGATGGCAAACGCGGCAAGTTCTCTCTTGCCCCAATTGTTGAACTTCTAAACCATCTATGAGATGGCAAACAGCTGGCTGACTTACCTGACTCACACTACGCTCTTCTAAACCATCTATGAGATGGCAAACTTTTACCAGACAGAATGTACGCTAAGTTGTCACTTCTAAACCATCTATGAGATGGCAAACCCAAAGAATGGCGAACCTCATACTTTACCGATCTTCTAAACCATCTATGAGATGGCAAACTTTACTAAGATGGCTTGGAAATTTCATCATGACTTCTAAACCATCTATGAGATGGCAAACCGTATACATTGTGTCCCTGCAATATCTTTGCACTTCTAAACCATCTATGAGATGGCAAACTTCGGTGCAATTCTTACTCGCGGAAGCATTGACTTCTAAACCATCTATGAGATGGCAAACGGTTGACCCAATTTGCCAACGATCTGGCCGTACTTCTAAACCATCTATGAGATGGCAAACCAGATAATGCTTGGGTAAAATGATCTCAGATTCTTCTAAACCATCTATGAGATGGCAAACACGAAGTGCAGAGATTGATGTACTTGGGTTTTCTTCTAAACCATCTATGAGATGGCAAACACAGATGAAATATCTGATTTCAGTTTGCCACTCTTCTAAACCATCTATGAGATGGCAAACAAAACGTCTCAAATCAATTGGGATCGTTCAATCTTCTAAACCATCTATGAGATGGCAAACGTGGTGGCCGTGCTCCTACAATCCAGCATTTACTTCTAAACCATCTATGAGATGGCAAACTGAACTTGCTGAATATGAAGAATTTCGTAAATCTTCTAAACCATCTATGAGATGGCAAACGAATGTCTTTAAGCTGACTTGAGCTAAATTCACTTCTAAACCATCTATGAGATGGCAAACACACAAAGTATTGAAGAGTTAAATGCTGTTATCTTCTAAACCATCTATGAGATGGCAAACTAAAAAATGTCACAACAAATGAAAGTTAACTTCTTCTAAACCATCTATGAGATGGCAAACTTGCTGCCGCAATGCAGTTTGATTCAACCAAGCTTCTAAACCATCTATGAGATGGCAAACACGCCAACGGCTGCGGGTCGTCAAATTAAAGTCTTCTAAACCATCTATGAGATGGCAAACTGAAAATATCGCTGAATGGGTCGGCATGTTGGCTTCTAAACCATCTATGAGATGGCAAACTTGAGATTGAATGCGCTGTGCAACCTGAAAGTCTTCTAAACCATCTATGAGATGGCAAACAATTTAAAGAAAAGTTTATTGCGCCGTATGCACTTCTAAACCATCTATGAGATGGCAAACATTAGCCAAAGTCTTATTCAGCGATTTAACTACTTCTAAACCATCTATGAGATGGCAAACTTTCCCATTCAGTTGCACCTACTAGAGAGACACTTCTAAACCATCTATGAGATGGCAAACGACCATTAAGATCATCAAAAAATTGAGTGGCTCTTCTAAACCATCTATGAGATGGCAAACCCTTTTCAGGAAGAAATTAAAGATTTAAACATCTTCTAAACCATCTATGAGATGGCAAACGTAATATGATTACGAATATAACAAGTTTTAACCTTCTAAACCATCTATGAGATGGCAAACCATCTTCCGATATGCGTCGATCTCGATGTGCTCTTCTAAACCATCTATGAGATGGCAAACGATATTTTTGCTCGCATTGGTTATGAGTTGAACTTCTAAACCATCTATGAGATGGCAAACATAAAAAAAGAAAAGAAGAGATTATGGACATTCTTCTAAACCATCTATGAGATGGCAAACTATCTGTGTAATCACTTGGGAGGGCTTCATAACTTCTAAACCATCTATGAGATGGCAAACCAGGACGTTCTGCAGTTCCGCCTGTTGTTGTTCTTCTAAACCATCTATGAGATGGCAAACTCTAGCAAAAATAGACTTGCCTGAACCCGGATCTTCTAAACCATCTATGAGATGGCAAACGACTCTGAAAAAGCGCTTTTCCATATTGAAATCTTCTAAACCATCTATGAGATGGCAAACTTATCTGATTGAATTGCAGGAATTTGATAAAGCTTCTAAACCATCTATGAGATGGCAAACTAAAAGAAGAAAACGACATCATGCGCGAAATGCTTCTAAACCATCTATGAGATGGCAAACTGTTCGTCATCAAAGTGCCTTGCTGACTGTACCTTCTAAACCATCTATGAGATGGCAAACTCTTCATGTCCATTTGATCAATATTTTTGGCTCTTCTAAACCATCTATGAGATGGCAAACACTACACACCATCAACACCGTGGAATGATAATCTTCTAAACCATCTATGAGATGGCAAACCGTAATTGATCCGCCGGATGGTACGGCTGAAACTTCTAAACCATCTATGAGATGGCAAACAAAGCCAATTCAGAGATATTTAAAGCCCTTGACTTCTAAACCATCTATGAGATGGCAAACACAGTGATGGGTTTATCTTCATCAACAGCATTCTTCTAAACCATCTATGAGATGGCAAACATGTTTATTGTGTTGCAACAATTTCCCATTCACTTCTAAACCATCTATGAGATGGCAAACTAGAGATTTTAATGAAAAAATCTCTAGATAATAATGATATAAGCTTTTAAAGAATAAAAATAGATTAAAAAATAATTAAGATTTAACCGATTGAAATTATTTGATTTTTTGACATGCTTCAGAAATGAAGTTAAACATGTAATCCAAGACATCATTATCTTGGCAAGTTTCAATCAACTGCATACGAAATTCTTTTTGATTATGCCCAAATTTTGCCGATGCAAAAGCTTGAGGCATGACAAAAGCGTCCTTCACTAAATCAGCAATATCAAAAACTAAACCGCCACGGCGAGTTTTGCCATGTAAAATAGGTAGAGCAAAACTAATCCCCATACCGTTTAACGTGACCGCAGCATAACCATAAGCAATATAATTGCCATGATCTAAATAATTATTGGCAATATCCCGCATAGAATCATGCGAGGCTTTGCCTTCTTCACGATTAAACTCAAAATTAAATCCCGCCGCTAAATTTTTATATAACGATTTTGCCCATCGGCCTTCTGCTGCCAATAATTCAGTTTGATTATTGGCATTTTCAATTTCTTGCTGAAAACGCTGCTTAGCAACGGAATCAAGGGTAATCCCGTGCTGAATCAAGGTAATATTTTTTTTCCAACTCGTTTCTACAATAGAAATACGCTCTAACAGTAAAACTTTGGCCATTAAAAGCCGAACATCATCTTGCAGCCATGCTTTCATCCAAATTTGCATATATTCCGTTGGACGATATTCACTTTGCGGTGCCAGAAACGTTAAATCTAAGGCGGAAAATAGGGGAGAACCTCCTGAACCGCAAAATCCAACCATCACATTAGATTCTGCTAAGCGGCGAGCTGCAGCATCGGTAATCGAACTGCCTTTGCCCAAAAGTAAAAAAGCGGTGTTTTTTTCGGGAATATTATAAAAATGTTCAACAGGCTGTAAGCTGTCCGTCAGATACACAATCCGATCATCCTTCAAAACCACTTTAACCCGTTCTAAATAAAATACACAGGCACGTTTTGAAAGCATTAACGCACGACTGCGTTGCTGACGGAGATCACTCATTTTATATCCTTTTAAATGACTTCAAATACAGGAAGGGAAAATGCCTGTTGCTTACGTGCTAAACCATAACTATCAGGTAAACCGTTTAAATCCTTCACATGAGGGTTGTCAGGATTTGTATAATTTTCAGGTAAACCATAGTGAGGATGATTTAAATCAACATCTAAAATTTCGATATTCACCGTAAAACCTTGCCCTGTACTTTGACTAGACACCTTAAAATATGGCATTTTTTTCGCTTCTTTAAGGCGTCTTGCATTACGGCTTTCAGTCTTTTCGGCGGCATTGCGCTCGGTTTTTAAGGTTGGAATACGAAAACGGAAATAAGATTTATAGCCTGTCACTTTTGCAGTGGGTACCGCAGTCGGATGATTTAAAATTGCATAATCTCGTACTTTCCAATGTCCTTTAATTCTCTCAATTAATTGCTCAAGTGAGTTTTGTTCTGCTGCAAAAATACGCAATACATCATATTGTGGCAAAACAGGGGCATGATACTTCAGCTCTTTTTTACGCATTTTTGCTTTTTGCTTAGCAGATATTTCGAGTGCTAAAGCAAAGGTATTGGGAATCTCCCGAAATACGCCATGCAAAATGCTGTAAATTTGGTTACGAAGATGGGCGAGGGTAAGCTCGCCATCATCTGCGCTATCCATAATATGAATATCCAGATAGTAATTTGCTTGCATGCTTACTCTCCCTCGGAGTAAACGCCGCCACGGATTAAACAAGCGATGAGGAACATGCCTTTTTCGCTGTTTGGATCTAAAGTGCGGATTTCTTTTAAAATATCAAAACCTGAAACCTTTTCTTTACCTACACGGAAAAATTGCTGTGCATCTAAACTGGCACCATTTGGCTCAATAGGAATTGGTTTTTCATCATTTTCAACAAATTCGGGATACCACGTATCAATGGTACGCAGCGCATTGCCAATTTTCTGATCACGAATCGCGGCTTGCCCTAAAAATTGATTATCACTCGCTTGCTTATTCGGTTTTTTAGGATTGAGTTGATACAATGAACGAGAGAAACCTTTCGGTTTATCTTCTAAATAGTTTTGTGATGGAAATACTTCAACTGCACCCATACCAAAATCTAAAATCGCTTCAATATGTAAACCTGAACTCACATCGCCTTGCATACCTTTGACAATAATATCAGCAATTTTTTGTTCGTCCGCCGACACATCTGCAAACGATTTTAAACCGTAATCAAGTGCATTAAATTGGGCAATTTCTTCGTAGCCTTTTACCGTTTGGCTATTGTCATGCACCTTAGTTTTACTCACTTTAATGACAATATTTTCTGCAATCACACGGTTACGCCACAACCAGCGTCCATTGACAATATTACGCACATAACGGCGAGCAACTTCCTGAATACCTTCACTTTCTTTGGCTTTTTCGACAAAATTTTTAAAACCTTGGCGGAAATCCTTTTCATCTTGTTTGTCTGCACCTGCTTTGGTAGCGGCAGCAAATAAAATATGCTGTAAATCAATAAAACGTAAATCCCATTTCACCAATAATTGGGTATTTGGAAATAGTTTCGCCGATTCAGTCATTTGAATATTGGATACTTCGCGTGCAGTAGAATTACCTGCAGCAGCGCCTTTGGCTTTATTGCCTGCCACGTTTTGTGTACCGCGAATACCGTGATACATCACCTGCAAAACCTCTTCAGTACCATCTGCGTGTAAATGATAAAAAGCTGCATCACTAATTAAGGTGCCGCGTTGTAATGAAAGACTGCCCGGCAGTTTTTTAAAGTTTTCAATTTTAGACATGAAGATTATTCCTATAAAGTATCAATTAATTGTCTGAGTTTTGATTTTGCTGCAATAAAAAAACATCATCTTGAAGCCAGCCATGTGACCATTGCAGTTCTGCTAAATAGTCATCAGGGTAGTCAGAATCTTCTTTTTCAATTTCAGATAAAACATGGTTTAAAGATAAATAGTCGATTAAGCCTGTTAAGGGTTCGGCATAAGCATGCGCTGTTTCTTCTTGATCATCTGCATGGCGAATGCCTGAGCGTTCAGCAGTAGGTTGCTCTAATAGGGCATAACCTAAAGTGGTGGCAGATAACCATTCCAAGCGTTCTGTAGGTAATAAAGCCAAACGGGGAACATCGCTCTGTTTATCTTGGGCTTTATAGGCAAGCAGCTGTGTGAATGCCTGCAAACGATTGACTTGATAAGCTTTTTGATAATTTTCGAGTAAATCATGACGATCACGAATAAGGAAACCCGAACTAATTTGCCGCAATGCCTTTTTTAAATTTTTAAGTACTTGGATTTGCCCAAACTCTAAAATAGAACCGCCTGCAAATTTACTGCGTTTGAGTACATCAATTAATGTATCTATATCAGGTGATGATTCATCGACTTGTAACACCAAACTAAAGAGTAAATGGCAGCTTGCTGTTGGCTGTAAGGACAGCGCATATTTATTTTTAGATGAATAGTCAGTTTTCCCAATAAAAGTTGCCCCGCGACGCTGTGCAGGGGTAAAACGTCCGTAAGCTTCACCGCCTAAACCTTGCATATCGTGATGAATATAATGAAAACCTTCATCTTCACATTCAAGTTGGCGCGCTAAATGATGACTAAACATTGCAGCAGCCATTAAAGGCGCACCGCCCATCAGCAAACCATTACTGACAAAATTCGCCGCTTGTACTTTAATATAGGGAATGACAATAAAACGGCTCATTTGAGTAACTCCTGAATACGACGTGATAAGAAAGTTTTAGCATCTGCTTCCGACAGTGAAATTTCACTTTTCTCGCCGTTTTTATCCCAATAAGGATGCTGGGTAATTTTCTTAGCCAAATGATCAGCAAATACAATTTGCCAATCTTCATATTGTTGTAATTCGGGATTAATTAAACCTTGTGTCAGAACTGAAACACTCGGATGACTCCACAAAGAATCACGTTCTAAATCTTCACGTGAGGGCAATTGTTTTTCGATAGTCTTTAAAATTTCAAGAATATCTTGACCTTGAGCTAAAACATTTTCAACAATCATCTTTAATGTATCGATTTCTTCGGCACGGGTATCCATATTGCTCAATGGCGCATGGATGCCAATGTCATTGAAACCAAGATCATGACTGAGTTGCTTTTGTTCAATGAGTTTTTGGGCATATTGTGTCAGTTCAATATAAAGCGCACGGTTGATATAAGCACTTGAAATCTCATACTCAAAACCTTTATAGAAATATTGAAAAGCTAATTTTTCTTGAGGATTGATCGTAGGTGCAGAAACGACAATTGGGCGCTGCATTGCACGCACTAAACTGCCGACATTTTGCGGATTTGATCCGCCAATCCCCAAAACGGCTGTTTTAATATTTCGTAGCTGAGATTGTTGTCCTTCGGTTTTACGCTGTTCTTTTAAGCGGTCTACTTCGGCATTTAACAGCAAATTTACGCCAGCGGCTGATAATGGGCTCAGTGAAATATAACAGTCATCTTTTTGAGGAATCAGCAATTGACGCATCCGAATATCAATATGGTCTAAACCTGTAGAAAATGATTTTTGTAATGCAGTTTTAAAGTGAGGTTTAAGCTGATTTACATGATTTTTAAATTCATCATCCATTTCGGATAAATCTTCATCAAGCTGAGCAGCTTTGACCACTTTAAATAATGTCGCAGTTTTTCCTGCATTGGCTTGGTAGTCAGTAGGGACAAGTAATTGATCTGCGAGTAGGGTACGGGTAGAAATATAAGGCAAATCTAAAGTTTGATCCTTTGAGACACGGATACCGCCTTTTTCAATATTAGAATTGATGGTTTTAACGCTAAAATGGACAGACTCAGCAAGGGTTTGCTGATAAATATCCTGATCTGTTGTTTCGGAAGTCATCTTTAATCTCTAGTTAAATCTATGTATTTGTTATGAAATATCTTTAATGGTTCTGTTTTAGCATAAACAATATACTAAGAATAGAGTGATAATTAATCGAGACGACATAAGTTGTCGCAAATTTTTAAATATGATTTCCTGTGTCAACTTGTGTCGCTAAATATTTTTAATTACAAGTATTTATGTGCTAAACAATAGCTTGTCTAAATTTATAATTTTAATTATGTACACGATATTGATCTCTGCCTGTGAAAAAAAAGCCTTAAAAAAGACGCGTGCGATATTAGACAGCTATGCCATCCGTACAGGGCAAAGTTCTTGGCAAGTGCCTATGACCATGGAGGGTTTAAAAGAAATCCGTATGGCATTAAAACGTACTGCAACTCGGCAAACAGCTGTAGCGGCTTATGTCAATTACGGCATGCGCAGAATGAAATTGGTGTGGGTGGTTGGTTCAAAACATAAATTTAATTTAACAGGGGCATATCCTGTCGCATCAACCCAAAAACAGCAAAAACAATTGCAAATTCCTGAATGGATAAAAGCAGCGAGCTTATTGGCAGGGGCAGCGGGCGATGTGCATGATATTGGTAAAGCGTCTAAACATTTCCAGCGCAAACTGAGCCCAAAAATGGCAGGGCAAAAAGTTAAAGACCAAATTCGGCATGAGTGGCTATCATTAAAACTCTTACAAGCCATGCGTGCCAATGATTGGCAGTGGCAGCAAGCGTGGGAAAAAATTGATCGTAAAATAGATCATTTAAGTTTAGGGCATCGGGAAGATGTTAAAAAAACCTTCTTACAAAATGAATTAGAAGCGGTTGATTATTTGGTTGTCACACATCATGGTTTATTGGGGGATAAACATTATGCTTCTTCTTTGCATGTGCGAGATCCTTTACCGTCAGCGGAGCAAATCACTTGTGCAGGCGATTTGCCGGAAAGTATTTTTAAAAGCCATCGCCATCGGATGGATCGCTTGGCCAAACAGACGGAATTTGCCAAAGACAATACACTCTATTGGAAAGCATTGTCTCTACATGCGCGTGCAGCACTGATTCATGCAGATCATATTGTTTCAGCAGAACAATTTTCTGAGTCTTTGCCTGAAAATATCCATTTATTTGCCAATACAAAATATAAGAAAAATCTGCAAGGTAAAATAGAAAAAACACAAGATCAGCCTTTAGATTGGCACTTACAGCAAGTGGGAGATCGATCTGCCTATATCGCCGCAAAAATGCTGACAGATTTAAATTTATCGGGATTGAGTGAGCAAACCGTTGAATATATTTGTCAGGCATCTACCGAAAATCGATTTTTATGGCAAAACCATGTCGCCAATGCACTGCAAAAACAAATCAATAAAACCCCAGATGTACCCTGTTTAATGCTGAATATTGCAGGGACAGGCAGCGGTAAAACCCGTATGAATTTGCGCGCAGCTTGTACTTTAAGACCCCATGATCCGCGTATTGCGATTGCTCTCAATTTACGTTCTTTAACCTTGCAAACAGGTGAAGCCTTACAGCAATCGATGAATTTATCTGAAGATGAAATTGCCGTGATTATTGGAGATAAAACCACACAAAGCTTATTTAATCAGCGCAATGCTCAAGATGCAGGTGTGGATGATGATGAAAATCTCGCAGAACCAATCTTCGATGCTTATGGTGAAACACAAGATTTACCTTCGTGGCTGATTCCTTTATTTACTCAAAATTTTAAGGGTAAAAAAAGCATCGATAAAACTGCACAAACCGTTTTAACATCTCCAATTTTAGTATCTACGATTGATTATTTAATTGCAGCAGGCGAGCCGCACCGTCAAGGTCACCACGTAAAAGCTTTACTTAGACTTATGAGCAGTGATTTGGTTCTAGATGAAATTGATGGTTATGAGCCGAAATCTTTGATGGCTGTGTTACGCCTAGTACAACTTTCTGCCATGTATGGACGCCATGTGATTTGTTCTTCTGCGACTTTATCGAGTACAGTAGCAGACAGTGTTTACCGTGCTTTTGAGTCAGGCATAGAAATGCGCGCAGCGTTATATCAAACACCGCAAAAATTTATGCTTGCTATAGCAGATAATGAGTTAAAACCTAAGATACAAATTGTGAATACGGAGGAAAAATTTAATTTTATCCAACATTATCAGCAGCATTTAAATGCCTTGCAGCAAGTTCTAGCAGAAAAATCAGCACAGCCTTATCGTTTGGCTGCACTCGCTCAAATTGACAATCCATCCGTAAAAAATTGGCAAGCTGTAATTTTAGAACAGGTTAAAAATTTACATCAACAGCACCGTTGGGCGGTAAAGAAAAGCGATAAGCATATTTCTTTTGGACTGATTCGTGTCGCAAATATTAAACATGCAATTCATTTAGCAAAGTATTTAACCGAAGAATTAGCGCATGCCAAAGTCGCTTGTTACCATGCCAATGATTGGTTAATTTCACGCTTTTATAAAGAACAGCGTTTAGATGCTTTACTGACACGGCATAAAAAAGGCACAAAACGCCCTACAGGCAATGAACACATTTATACAGATGATGAAATTGTCACCATTTTAAAAGAAAGCCAAAGTCCAGATATTCCTTTTATTGTGATTGCAACACCTGTGGAGGAAGTTGGGCGAGATCATGATTTTGATTGGGCTGTGATTGATGCGTCGAGTGTTCAATCGATTGTACAAACCGCAGGACGGGTCAATCGTCATCGTTTAAATGCTGTTAAACAGCCCAATATTGTGATTCCGCAATTTAATTATCGTTATTGTCAAAATAAAGAAAATAATCGTAAAGCCTTTGCTTTTACACGTCCTGGTTATGAGGGCTATGCAGATGCCGAAGAACGCTATAAAACACAAGATTTAGCCAAACTTTTGCCTTGGTCAGAAGAAAATACTTTGGTGATTGATGCACGATTGCGTTTTGATATGCAATATTGTGCTTTTGCCAAGTTTGATGATGAGCAAATCCAAGAATTTAATGAGGAATATTTTGCATCTTCAGGAGATCAAAAGTTTTCCAATGTTCAAGTGCATTCGGATTTAATGCAAGAGCAGATTTATAAAGATACCTGTTTACGTGCTTATCAAAAGAAAGAAGTGTATAGCTTTGATTATCAAGATGATGAGCTGATGATTTTTCATTATCCTGAAAACCAAAAAGAACTCAATTTTCAAACAGGTCAATATGAACAGCAATGTAAAACTGTTTATTTTGATAGGGAGCTTGCGCCTGATAATGCATGGTTAAATTTAGCTCCTGAGCAATTGACGGTGCTGTGTTCAGAGCAAGGCATTGCAGTGCAAGACGGCTGTAAAATATCTTTAGCGATTTATGACGATGAAATCCCTCAGTGGGTTTATCATCTAGGTTTTGGAATTTTAGCGAAAAGCTGAGAAGAACTTTTATTTAGACTGCATCATTTAATGCATGGAGTTTAAGCAATAGTTTTTTGGCCATTGCCGATAGCTAAAGGCTGGATAAAGCTAGCATATAAATATATTGTGTGATTCGGGCTGTAAATTTTGAGCTGCAGGGCTTATGGATATCACTTAAAGGATTAAAGTGATGAATGAAAATATAAACTTTTCTAATTTTATTGGTTTGGTTGCCTTAATGGGGCGGCCAGAGTTCGAATCCACTTTTTTAGCATATTTAGCCGAATGGATAGATGCAAAGCATTTTTCTATTTTACGCGTAAAAAACAGCAAACCCAGCCTGCTGCTGTGCGGAACACATAATGATCATCACAATGTGCCTTTTCATTGCGGACAATCTTATGTGCAGCGATTTCATGTATATGATGATTTATATCAAAACTTAGCGACTCAAGAACTGAAGCAAAATCAGACACTCACGGGGCAGGTCTGTGCAGATGACATTATATTTTCACCTTATCGGCGTGAAATTTATGAACAGAATGATTTGATTCAGCGCTTATGCGGTTTTTATCGGGATGAAAATAACCATCCTATTTTATTCAATCTTTATCGGCATAAAGAGCAGGGGTTTTATTCTGACTTAGAGCTAGCCAACTTTGAGCAAATGATTCCTGCACTGTCTAAGCTCATACAGGGGCACTTGGCTTTACAGATACAGCCCGATTTTAAAATACAATTATTAAAAAGACAGCCTTTATTGACTCCGCAAGAAGTTGAAGTTTGCGCTCTCATTTTAAAAGGGCTGAGTTATGCAGGGATTGCAGCCGCTATGGCATTAAAAGAATCGACAATTAAAACCTACCGCAACCGTGCTTTTGATAAGCTTGGAATCAATTTTAAAAATCAGTTATTTGCTATGTTTATGCAGGCCTAGTGTGTCAGCCAATCTGGCATTTTCTATGAAAGATGTCCTCTTTTTGGGGGACATGATCGATTGGGCGGGTTGTATATATTTCATGACATATATAGGACATATATGGAATGGAAGCATCCGCTATGGAAAGTTCAGCACTCGAACTGTGTATTACTGATTTTAAGTCAGAAGCCAAAGATATTGTTGTTTTGGAGCTGCAGCATCCGCAGAAAAGGCCTTTGAGTCCATTTACTGCAGGCTCACATTTAGAGGTTTATTTACCTAATGGCTGCATTCGTCATTATTCATTATTGAACTGCCCGAGTGAAACACACCGTTATGTGATTGCTGTTGGACTCGTTGCTGATGGCCGCGGCGGTTCATTGAATATTCATCAGACTTTAAGGGTTGGCAGCGTTTTAAAAGTAAGTGCGCCGCGAAATAATTTTCTGCTGGTTGATGCCCCTGCATACTGCTTTATTGCCGGCGGCATCGGAATCACGCCTATTTTATCCATGATTCGCTGGTGTATTGCACACGGTAAAAAGTGGCGCTTGTTTTATAGTGTCCGCAATAAACAGCGCACAGGTTTTTATGAAGAACTGCAGCAATTGGCAGATGCCAATGTGCATTTTCATTTTAATGATGAGCAGGACGGCCGCCATTTAGATATTCATCAAGTTATTGCTTCTTTGTCTTTAGATGAGCATCTGTATTGCTGCGGTCCCGAGGCCTTAATGCAAAGTGTGAAAAATGCTGCCGGCCATCTCCCTGCGCAGCATGTCCACTTTGAATGGTTCAGTGCGCCAGCCTCAGTATCGACAGCAGCCCAAAGCGGCAGTTTTACCGTGAAATTAAAACGCGCTAATCAAGAAATTCAAGTTATGGCAGATCAGTCAATTCTAGATGCTTTGGAAGAAGCCGGTATGGATTTGCCATTTTCATGCCGGGCAGGAATTTGCAGGACTTGCGAAGTTACAGTGTGTTCAGGAACACCAGAACATTTAGATATGATTTTAAGCGATGAAGAAAAAGCGGCCGATAACACGATGCTGATTTGTGTTTCGCGTGCCCAAAGCTCAGTGATTGAGCTTGATCTTTGAATGTGAAAAATGCTTTTAAATAGACATAATTTTAGGGAAATAAAATATGACAATTCCAGTTTTAAATATTATTGAAGCCTGCCGTAAGGCCAGCAGTAAAATGGCCAATAAAGATACGCCGCTCATTTTAAATGAATGGTATGTCGCTGCTTTCAAAGATGAAATTGGCCGTGAGTTATTGGCGCGAAAAATTTTAAATAAACGTGTCGTGATGTACCGCACTGTAGAGGGAGCGCCTATCGCTTTGGAAGACCGCTGTGCACACCGTTCATTTCCTTTGTCTAAAAGCCATTTGGATGGCGACCATATTGTCTGCGGCTATCATGGCTTTAAGTACAATTACACAGGCGATCTTGTTGAAATTCCATCACAGAGCAAATGTCCGCACGGCATTGGAATTAAAAACTATAAATTAGCTGAAACAGGGCCGCTGGTGTGGATTTGGCTTGGTGATCAAAACTTGGCGGATGAGTCGAAAATTCCACAATTACCGTGGTTAGAAAACCCTGATTGGGCATGTACATCCGGTTATTTTTTCCATCCCGGCAACTATGTCAGTATGCATGAGAACTTAATGGATCTGACACACTTAACCTTTTTACATGCAGATACAATTGGAACACCAGATTATGCCAGTGCACCTTATAAAACAGAGCTGAAAGAGGGTCATTACAAACTGATTCGTGAGGTGGTGCCTACGACTTTATCTCCTGTGTGGGGCGAAACAACAGGTTTAGCAGGAAAAAATACTGCTGCGCGTATTGCCGCATCAGAATTTTTGTCTCCAGGGCTGCATCAGGTAAGTGTGAAATTTTACGACTCTGCTTTAGATGAACAAACACGTGAAACATATAAAATTCATACGGCACATATTTTGACACCTGAAACAAACAATACCATGCATTATTTTATTGTTCATGGCCGTGATTTTGCTTTAGATGATGAGCATATCGAAAGCTTTATGCATGAACAGCTTTTTGCAGCATTCCAAGAGGATGTTGTGGGTTTAGGTGCATTGGAAGAGGTTCTAGATGATCGGGATGAACAGCATTTTGAAATTTCAGTTGCCAGCGACTCTCCAGCTGTTGCAACACGAATTTATTTAAAAAAACGGGCTGAACAAGAACAGATGTGATTTGAAATAAAAGGAGTAATTTATGGAATTGAAATACGCTTTTAGTCGGGGTATAATTCTACAACAATAATTAATATATTAATTAAATTGAAAGATAGGGTGGCTGATTTTCTTGAAAAAATCATAAATTTTTCTTTATATGAGAAATGATTTGGTTTTTATTCAGGGTAAATAAGTCTGCTAAATGGATTTAACTGTAGGAATGTAAAACGATGAAAGCATCGCATAAAACTAAGCTGCTTAGTTTGGCAATATTGAGTTTTGGCCTGTCACAAACAGCAATGGCAGAAGATCATTGGAAGCTTTTTCTTAAAAATGCATATATTGATCGTGATTTTGATAATGATGCTGTCAAAGATACAGGGAGCTGGTCTCAATCAGTTTCTTTATTTTATGATTCAAAATTTCAAGATACACCTATAGATCAGTTGCAAATTGGTTTAGATGCAAATGTGCAATATGCTGTCCGTTTGAGTAATGATAAGCATGTTGCGGATTCTGTCTTGCCTTTTGACAGCGCGACTCAAGAACAGGCATCGGACTATGCGAAGTTTGGCGGTGCAGTCAAACTTAAATACAAAGATAATGTGCTGAAAGTCGGGGAAATTTGGGCTGATTCACCAGTTGCGAATATTGATGCAAGCCGTCAGCTGGTGGGTACTTATTTGGGCGGAACTCTAAGCAGTGTCATTAATGATCAGCTAAGTTTAGAGCTGGGTGTGCTGACGAAATATTCAGCACGTAATGATGATCAGTTCAAAAAGCTTTCATACACACAAAATGGCAATAAAATTCAGTCGGATGGCATGAACTACATTGACCTTAAATACCGTGTGAATGATCAGTTAAAAGCAGCTTATTCGTTTGTGCACTTAGACAATATTTTTAATAAACATTATGTTTCGCTAGAACATAATTATGCGTTTAATGCAGATACAAGCCTGAACTCGAAAGTTCGTTATTACAATGTACAGGACACTGGTTCGCAAGCAGATATTGACAGTCAGAATATTGGTGTGCTCGAAACTGTAAAATATAAAAACCATACCGTCTCTGCCGGAGTTCAGAAAATAGTTGGTGACGCATTTCCAGCGCTTGATGGCTATATTCCAGAACTTTACTTTGTAAACTGGAATGTTACAGGTTTCTTTAAAAAGAATGAACAAACGTATCATCTTATTTATGGTTACAATTTTAAAGATTACGTTCCTGGCCTAAATGCCTTAGTGAAATATTCTTATGGTGAAAAAATTAAGATGGCTGGCGGTATTGAAAATACAGAATCAGAGCTGGATGTAATTGGATCATATAGTTTTCAAAATGAATATTTAAAAGGCGTAGGCTTACAATATTTATTTGCAAAGTATGACACAAAGTATGGAAATGACTTTGATGAAAATCGGTTCTTTGTGACCTATACCAAAAAATTCTAATCCAATGATTAGGTTTAATTAAGCGTAGAATTAATGGTATAAAATTTTTTAATCAATTAGTTAATATATTAACAGAATGCAATTAAAAAATAATTCTATTATATGGAGATAGAGATGGAATTAACTTCTGCAGAAGTGTCAGGCAAGGACCGCATGACCAAGGATGAACGTAAAGTTGCCTATGCCACGATTGTGGGAACCACAGTAGAATGGTATGACTTCTTTATTTATGCGGCAGCGGCAGGTTTAATCTTTAAGGATTTATTCTTTGCGCCTGCCGGAAATACTTTAGGTACATTGCTGGCTTTTGCTACCGTGGGCATCAGCTTTTTATTTCGCCCATTTGGCGCTTTTTTAGCAGGCTATTTGGGTGATAAATATGGCCGCCGAATTGTTCTGGTCATGACACTTGTACTGATGGGCTTAGCGACAACCTGTATTGGCTTATTGCCAACTTATGCCAGTATTGGTGTGATGGCGCCGATTTTGCTGTTGGTGCTGCGAATTTTCCAAGGTATTGCTGCTGGCGGCGAGTGGGGCGGTGCGGTTTTGATGGCGGTAGAGCATGCGCCTAAACATAAACGCGGACGTTTTGGCGCCTTTCCGCAAATTGGCGTACCTCTGGGATTGATTCTTGCTTCAGGAATGTTTGCCCTCATGACGGGTGTTATTGCACCAGGTGATGCTTTTGTCGAATGGGGCTGGCGTATTCCGTTTTTATTCAGTGTGGTTCTGCTGTTTATTGGTCATTGGATTCGCCGTACAGTTGAAGAAAGTCCTGTTTTTGAAGAAATTAAAGAACGTAAAAGTGCATCTCAAACGCCAATCCGTGATTTATTTAAAAATCATAGTTTAGTGGTTTTATTGGCTGCTTTGGTTTTTGCCGGAAATAGCGCCAGCGGTTATATGACCACAGGCGGCTTTATTCAGAGCTATGCAACAAATGCGGAAGGGCCATTAGCCATGGCGCGGACTCCAGTTCTGATAGCAGTAACAATGGCATCTTTTTGCTGGCTGATTACGACTTATATTTCAGGCGCTTTATCAGACAAAATTGGCCGTAAGAAGACGTATATCTTTGGCTGGATTGTCCAATTGGCTGGTATTTTTGCCTTGTTTCCACTCGTAAATACAGGAAACTTTCAGCTTTTTGCTTTAGGTTTATGCTTCTTGGCAAGCGGTATTTGTCTAACGTACGGTGTTCAATCATCTTACTATGCTGAACTGTTCCCTGCATCTATCCGTTTTTCCGGTATTTCTATTTCATATGCTCTAGGTGCAATATTAGGCGGCGCTTTTGCGCCGATGATTGGAACTTGGTTAGTGAGCACCACTGGATCTACGGAAGCGGTTGCATACTATTTAGCATTTATGGCAACAGTGGCATTGCTGTCAACCTTGGCTATCCGTGACCGTACAGGTATACCATTGGGACCTGATCATGAGGCAGAGCAAAGTAAGTCACCTTTAGTCTGGAAACAATAAGTTCATTTTTTTAAAAGAAAACGGTCATTGATGGCCGTTTTCTTTTATTTATAGGCAATTTTTCAATTTGGCTTGATTTTCAGATCTAAGGCTGTGTTTAGCCATAAGGCAAGTATGGATGAACCCTGATTTATTTTGAAATCGTGATTTAATGCTGTTTGATGACTCAATTGCGGTTTCGTCTTTGTTTAAATTTTTAGCTGAAAGAGAAAGGCATTTTTGAATGTGAGCTTAATGTGATTCATGTGCGTATGACTGAGTTTGTTAAAAATAGAAGTGAGCGAATATTGCAGTATTAGGAGTATCTTGCTGTTGTCTTGGTCGATGCGATAGGCCGCCTTGCTGATGATTTTTACTTAAAAGTCTTGGAGTGAAACTTAGCATGATGAATGCGTATAAAAGATGATTTTAGTAAACTTAGCATTGTGAAGATTTTAACCATAAAAAAAGCCCCATTTATGCAGGGGCTTTTGATGCAGTGTTAAAATTTAGGCAGTTTCAGCTTCTAAAATTTCAAAATCATGGGTGATTTCTACACCGCCGTCCATCAGCATTTTGCTGGCAGAACAGTATTTTTCAGCAGAAAGCTCAACAGCTTTGGCCACCTGTTTTTCTTTTACGGCTTTACCTGTTACTACAAAATGCAGGTGAATTTTGGTGAAAACAGCTGGAATGGTATCGGCGCGTTCAGCTGAAATATCACAGCGTACAGCAGTAATCTCTTGGCGGGCTTTCTTTAAAATCGTCACAATGTCAAAAGAAGCGCAGCCGCCAAGCCCATTCAAAATCAATTCCATTGGACGCGGACCGCGGTTTTCACCGCCGTATTCTGCCGATCCATCCATGATTATGCTATGGCCGCTTTGAGTTTTTGCCTCAAATGCAACATTCTCTAGCCAATGAACACTTGTTTGCATTGCAAGTCCCTAAAAAAAGCTATAAATTTACGAAGTACCTGTACACTAACATAAATTGAGTTGATAAGGAATTTCATCTCTTGCGTGTGACAAGTTCATTTTAGGTCTTGTGCGATCTATAAATTATCCATTTTCGGAACTGTTAGCATGACTTCAAATTTTTCACAATTAAGCACAGATGCTTTGTCACCAGGTCAATTGCCAGACTCAGTGAAAGCATTATTAAAACGTGCATATATTAATCGTTACCCAAAACGTACAACGATCGTTGATGCAGGGTCAGAATCAAAATCTTTATATTTGATTCTGAAGGGGTCTGTATCAATCATTCTTCGTGAAGATGATGAGCGTGAAATTGTCGTAGCATATTTAAATGCGGGTGACTTCTTTGGGGAAATGGGTTTATTCGAAACGAATGCACAGCGTACTGCGGAAGTCCGTACTCGCGATGTGTGTGAAATTGCCGAAGTAACCTATGAAAACTTCCATGAATTAAGCAAGCAATATCCAGATTTGAGCTATGCAGTATTCGCTCAGCTGGTTCGCCGCTTAAAAAATACGACTCGTAAAGTAACAGACTTAGCGTTTATTGACGTTTCAGGCCGTATTGCACGCTGCCTGATTGATTTATCTTCGCAGCCAGAAGCGATGATTCTTCCTAACGGACGTCAAATCCGCATTACGCGTCAAGAAATTGGCCGTATTGTAGGCTGTTCACGTGAAATGGTTGGCCGTGTTCTGAAAACACTTGAAGAGCAAGGCATGATCGAAACTGACGGTAAAGCAATTTTAATCTTTGATGCATCTTTAGAAGAGAACACGGACTTCTCTGGCGAAGATTTTGAAGATGAAGAATAAGTTTCGGCTGTTCAAAAAAAGCAAACCTTAGGGTTTGCTTTTTTTGCATTTAAATTTGCCAATGTGTTTGCAGTCTGACCGCATTGATATTTTTTTAAGCATAAGATGATTGAAATTATGATTTAAAACTGGCGCTTATTTAGGGTAGTCTAAGTCTGCTGCATGTCAGCAGCTGATATAAATTTCATATTTTAAGAGAAGGATGCCTGCAGCTATGCAATTTAAACCTTTAGGCCAGTCAGGTATTTTAGTCCCAGAAATTTGTTTAGGTACCATGACCTTTGGTGAGCAAAATAGCCAAGCGGAAGGTTTTGAACAGCTGGACTATGCATTAGAGCGCGGTATTAACTTTTGGGATACTGCAGAAATGTATCCTGTGCCGCCGAAGCCTGAAACACAGGGCTCTACAGAGCAGATTATTGGTAACTGGCTGGCAGCGCGGGGCGGCCGTGACAACATTATTCTTGCAACGAAGATTGCAGGCCCATCGCAGGGCGGCAGCCACATCCGTGACGGTCAGACGCGTTATATTGCCAGTGAAATCGAATCTGCACTGGATGCTTCTTTAAAGCGCCTGCAAACGGATTATATTGATTTATACCAGCTGCATTGGCCGCAGCGCCCCGTGAACTTTTTTGGCCAGCTCGGCTATGGCAATGCAGATGCTGCCAATGCGCGAGAAGTGACCGATTTAGCGGAAACGTTGACCGCTTTGAGTCATGAAGTGAAAAAGGGCCGTATTCGCCACATAGGCCTATCTAATGAAACACCATGGGGAACTTTAAAATTCCTTCATCTGGCGCAGCAGCTGGGCTTAGAAAAAGTCGTCAGCGTGCAGAATCCATACAGCTTGCTTAACCGTACCTATGAAATTGGCATGTCTGAAATTGCAAAATATGAAGGTGTAGGACTTTTGGCCTATTCACCTTTAGCTTTTGGTTATTTAACGGGTAAATTCCGCAATGGCGCCCAACCGCCCAATGCGCGTGTAACATTGTATTCGCGCTTTAGCCGCTACAGTAACCCGCAAAGTATTTGGGCGACAGAGCAATACGCTCAGCTGGCAGAGCAGCATGGTTTGACCTTAACGCAATTGGCCTTGGCTTTTATTAAACAGCAGTTCTTTGTCAGCAGTACCATTATTGGCGCGACGAATTTGAGTCAGCTGAAAGAAAACATTGATGCTTTTGATGTGAATTTGTCTGAAGAACTGCTCAAAGGCATTGAAGAGATTCACCGCCAGCAGCCGAATCCAGCACCTTAATTTATATTCCTTGCATAAAACCGAAAGCCCTCATGATCGAGGGCTTTTTTTAGGTTTTTGTTGGAGCAATATGGTTGCGCTAAAAATGAACGGATTTGCCACTGCTGTTCAGCGGCTAGGGGCGCAAAATGAACAAAGTAGCAAAGCGGTTTTGGGCGGCAGAGAGCCGTTTTATGCGGATGAAAAGCGGCTGTGCTGAGGAAGTCATATTATTTGCTTAAATTAGATCATTTTTTTCAAGAGATGCCTTGAAATTGGGTTTAAAAATACCAATATTAATACTGAGTTCTGTTGATTTTTTTAAAGTTAAGATTTTGAAAAATATATAAAAATAATATTGAAATTGTGAAAGGTGTTCCCATATATCTATCAAGTTAAAAATTTGTTGTGAGGAATAACAAGAATGCGTTTTGAAAAATTCACAAACCGCCTGCAGCAAGGATTATCAGATGCGCAATCATTGGCTATGGGTAAAGACCATACCGCCATTGAAGGCATTCATATCTTGTCAACGCTTTTGGAAGAACCTTCCAATTTGAGCTTATTGCAGCAAGCGGGAGTTAGCCTGCCAGATCTGAAAAATAAACTGCAGCAGGCGCTGAACGATGCCCCAACGATTGCGAATCCAACAGGTGATATCAATTTAAACCCAGAAGCAGTCAAAGCTTTGAACTTAGCAGATAGCTATGCGCAAAAAGCGGGAGATGAGTTCCTGTCGACAGACTGGGTGATTTTAGGATTGGCGGAAACGGGCGCAACTAAAACCTTATTAAATAGCGCAGGCTTAAAAGCAGACAGCTTGCGTGCTGTCATTAATAAAATCCGAGGTGATGAAAAAGTCATGAGCAATAATCATGAAGATCAGCGCGATTCATTGAATAAATATACCATCGATTTAACGGAACGCGCTTTGACAGGCAAGCTGGATCCCGTTATTGGCCGTGATGATGAAATCCGCCGTACAGTGCAGGTGCTGTCACGCCGTACCAAAAATAACCCAGTGCTCATTGGTGAGCCGGGTGTAGGTAAGACTGCTATTGTTGAAGGTTTGGCGCAGCGTATTGTGAATGGTGAGGTGCCTGAAAGTCTGAAAGGCAAACGGGTACTGTCTTTAGATTTAGGCTCTTTATTAGCTGGCGCAAAATACCGCGGTGAGTTTGAAGAGCGCCTAAAAGCAGTACTCAATGATTTGGCAAAGCAAGATGGCGCAGTCATTCTATTTATTGATGAATTGCACACTCTTGTAGGCGCTGGTAAAGGCGATGGCGCAATGGACGCCGGCAACATGCTGAAACCTGCCTTAGCGCGCGGTGAGCTGCGCTGTGTGGGTGCAACAACACTGGACGAATACCGTCAGTACATTGAAAAAGATGCTGCTTTAGAACGCCGTTTCCAAAAAGTCTTGGTTGATGAGCCGAGTGTAGAAGACACGATTGCAATCCTGCGCGGGCTGAAAGAGCGTTATGCAACGCATCATGGTGTACAGATTTTAGATTCTGCCATTATTGCGGCTGCCAAAATGTCGCACCGCTATATTACCGACCGTCAGCTGCCGGACAAAGCGATCGACTTGATTGATGAAGCGGCATCGCGCATTAAAATGGAATTGGACTCTAAGCCTGAAGTTTTGGACAAACTTGAGCGCCGTTTAATTCAGCTGAAAATGCAATTGGCTGCGGTGCAAAAAGATGAAGATGCTGGCGCAAAAGCTGAAATTGATCATTTGAAAAAACAGATTGATGAAGTTCAAATTGAATACAACGACTTAGAAGAAGTGTGGCGTGCAGATAAAGCTTTAGTTGAAGGCAACAAAACAATTCAGTTAAAGCTGGATCAGGCGCGTATTGGTTTAGAAAAGGCGCAGCGTGAGGGTGACTTGGCAGAGGCTGGACGTTTGCAGTATGGCGTAATTCCAGACCTGCAGAAAGAGCTGGAGCGCATAGAAGCAGCTGAAGATAATGAATCGCCTAAACTGCTGCGCAACAAAGTAACAGACAATGAAATTGCTGAAGTTGTCAGTGCTGCAACAGGTATTCCAGTGTCTAAAATGATGCAGGGTGAACGAGAAAAGCTCCTTCATATGGAAGATTATCTGCATCACCGTGTAGTTGGCCAAGATGATGCTGTGGTTGCTGTATCAAATGCAGTACGCCGTTCACGTGCAGGTTTGTCAGATCCGAACCGTCCAAGCGGCTCATTCTTATTCCTAGGCCCTACTGGGGTAGGTAAAACTGAATTGACCAAAGCGCTCGGCAGTTTCTTGTTTGACAGCGATGATGCCATTATCCGTATTGATATGTCTGAGTTTATGGAAAAACACTCAGTCAGCCGTTTGGTTGGCGCGCCTCCGGGCTATGTCGGCTATGAAGAAGGCGGTATTTTGACTGAGGCTGTTCGCCGTAAGCCATATAGTATTGTGCTGTTTGATGAGGTCGAAAAAGCACATCCAGATGTGTTTAATATTTTGCTGCAAGTGCTGGATGACGGCCGATTGACTGATTCGCAAGGCCGTGTAGTGGACTTCAAAAATACGGTGATTGTCATGACATCGAACTTAGGTTCGAGTGATGTCCGAGAGCTTGGGGATGGGGCAACAGATGAAGAGATTCGAGCAGTTGTCATGGGCGCAGTGAGCGAACATTTCCGTCCTGAATTTATCAACCGTATTGATGAGCTGGTTGTATTCCACTCACTGAAGAAAGCGCAAATACGCGGTATTGCAGATATTCAGTTAGACCGTTTACGTGCGCGTTTAAGTGAAAAAGACATGATTTTGTCTGTGGATGACAGTGCATTTGATCAATTGGTTGAAGCTGGTTTTGACCCTGTTTATGGTGCTCGTCCATTAAAACGCGCAATCCAGCAGCAAGTCGAAAATAGCTTGGCTCAGAAAATACTGTCTGGTGAATTCCAGCCTGGAGATACAATCCAGATACAAAGTGATCAAGGGCATCTGACGTTCAGTAAGCTTAAATTAAGTTAATCTGATCACAAAATAGCTCTCTAATGCAAACCAATCTGGCCTAGGCTGGATTGGTTTTTTTGCGCTTGTCGCATTTTTAGTGGAAATACGTAAAGCCGATTGCATTTGAATATTTGAAGGTTCTAATATGTCACCCGAATTGCAGGCAATGAGCTCTGGCAATGATTTAGAAAAACAAAAACAAAAAAGCTTGTGTGATTAAAGCAAGTAAAAGGAACAATGAAATGTTGGAATTTAAATTGTTAAGGCAGCTGAAAAAAGAGCCTTATAGTGAATACAAACTTACGTCACAAATTTCGGTTCAAGATTTGAAAAGAATGTATGGCATTTACCAGAAATATTATGCAAATACGTCTTATGAAATTTTTGAAAGTGATTTTCTAAAAAAAACGGGTGTATTTCTAATTCGTGAGCCTAAAAATAAGCATATTGTCGGTTTCTCTACTATTTTAGAGCGTGATTTTTTAGTTGATGGCAAAGCGCAGCATGCATTTTTCAGCGGTGATACCATTATTGAGCAAGAATTTTGGGGCAGCCGCGCTTTGCAGCGGGCAATGTACCGTTACATTCTTGCGTATAAATTCCGTCATCCTTTTAGTCCAGTGTATTGGATACTTATTTCGAAAGGTTTTAAAACTTACTTGCTGCTGGCGAATAATTATTATAGCTATTTCCCTCACTATGCAGATAAAAACAAACATTTAGCTGATTATGTCACCTCTTATTGTGAGCAATATTTCAGTGAGTATTATGACCCTCAAACAGGTTTAATTAATTTTGGAGCAGATTATCAGCCGCTGAAAGGTGATGTTGCGCCAATTACCAAAGAAATGCGTCAAAAAAATCAGAAAATTGAATTTTTTGAAGATAAAAATCCAACATGGGAAGACGGTACAGAACTGCCTTGTATCGGTGAAATTACATGGTTTGATATGTACCGTTATGTAGAGCGTTTCCTGAGCAAATTGGACAGTCAAGGCAAAGGTGACAGTAAGAAAAAGGCAAAACCTGCGCTGCATATAGCAGATGAAAATGCCAGTTCTAAGGTGGCTTAACGATGGGTGTGCTGTTAACTGCCTCTCATCAAGTGCTTGAATTTGCCTGCCGTAAAGCGTATCAGCGTTATCAGCGGCAAGCTGTTCGGCTTGAGCTGATACAGCGCCGAAAACTCAAGCAGCTGATTCAGCAGCATACAGGGCAGCGCTTGAGCTATGAGCAATTTGCGAATAAATTTCCGCTCACCCGCTATGCGGACTGGAAGCAAGATATTGAGCAATCCAGACGCAGCGGGAAAAATTACCTTAGCGCTGAAAAAGTCATTCGTTTTCAGCCAACCAGCGGATCAAGTGAAGCGCTGAAGTTTATTCCATATACTCAAACCTTTTTAAATGAGCTGGATGAGGCCATAGGTCTTTGGCTTTGCAGTCTGTATAGCCAGTATCCGCAGCTGAAAAGTGCGACTCATTATTGGTCGGTGTCATGGCTGCCAGAAAGCCAGCGCAAACTGATGGAAAATGACAATTTGAATGATGACAGTGCATTATTGAATATATCCAAACGTGTGCTGAGTAAAATTACCCAAGCTGTACCTGCTGAAATTGCACTGGCTGAATCTGCTGAGGATGCCATGTTCGCGACAGCCGTGTATTTGGCAGCGGATAAAAAACTTGGCATGATTTCAGTCTGGAGTCCAACTTTTGCATTGCAGTTATTTGATATTATTGAACAAAATTTAGATGAAATTTCAGCGACCTTGCGCAGCGGAAAGTGGCAGCGTACTGGACTGGCATTTTTAGCAGTGCCAAAATCTTGCGAGCAAAGTTATAAACTGCGCAAGTTAAATTTCCAGTCTCCTGAGTCTTGGACAATTTTGTGGCCAAAACTGACTTTGATTTCAAGCTGGGATACAGCAAGCGCAGCGCAGTGGGCGCAGCAGCTGCAAAAACGGGTATCTGGCGTAAACTTTGAAGGCAAAGGGCTGTGGGCAACGGAAGGCGTGGTGACAATTCCTTTGGCAGGAAAATATCCGCTTAGCTATCAATCGCATTTTTATGAGTTTTTACTGCAAGATGCAGAACAGCCGATTCCTAGCTGGGAGTTGAATGAAGGGGATATTGTCAGTCCTGTCATTACAACTGGATCTGGCCTGATTCGTTATGTTATTGATGATGAATTGGAAGTAACGGGTTTTTATCAGAAAGTGCCTTGTTTCAGGTTTTTAGGCCGTAAAATGACTGTAGATATGGTGGGTGAAAAGCTGGATCAAGATGCTGCAGTACAAGTGCTGAGCCAATTTAAGCGAGATGATTATATTCCAATCAGCTTATTAGGCATTGAAAATTGCAGTGTGAAAAAACCGCATTATATTTTGCTCAGTGAAGGCAATGCTGACAATCAGCCTACGTCTGCTCAGCTTGATCAGCAGCTGAAGCAAAATTTTCATTATGAATTAGCGCGCAATTTAGGGCAGCTGGATGAGCCTGAAATTAAGCATGTAGCGGATGCTTGGCATTATTATAAAACTTTGGCGATGCATAATGGCATGATTGAAGGTAATATCAAGCCTGAACCGTTGAAAAAAATGAAAACAAAAATAGATTGAGTGGACTGTTATGAATGCAGATGCCTTGACTGAGTTAGAGCTGAATCATAAAAAAATTTATCGTTCTAAACATGTACCGAACTTTCATGTCAGGGCAGCTGTTGCTGCGGATGATCAATTGCTGGGGCAGCTGATTTCTGAATGCATGCCAAGCAATGGCATTCTTTTGTCTTATGAGCGTAAGCCCAGTTACTTAGCTGCGGCCCAGACGCAATATAACCGTCCGGATATTCGTGTGGTGGTACCCGATGATCAGCCTGATCTAGTGGTCGGCATGATGAATCTAGGCTGGAAATATTGCTATATCAACGGCCAGCAGGATGTTATGCGCTATGTTGGAGATTTACGTTTAAATACTGCATACCGGGGAAAAAAGATCCTTCGTTTGCTGATGGACTATTTATATGATGAGCTGCCTAAAGCAGGTATGCTGCAGAGTATTATTTTAAATGACAATAAAGTTGCCCGTTCTATTTTACATGAGCGCCGTAAAGGTTTTCCTGAACCTTATCACTTTGATGATATCCGTACATTTATTATATCCCGTACAGCTAAACCGAAATGTGCAAATGACTACCGCTTTGAAGCGCTGACGCTTGATAAAATTTGTGAGGCGAATGCCTTTGTTCAGCAAATGAAAGTGCATTATAATTTTTTGCCCGACTATGATTTTAACGGCTTGGCATTAGGGCATAATCCATTTTGGCGCGGTATGAACCTGAAAGATTTTTATCTGATGTATGATGTGAAAAACCAGCTTTGCGGATTGTATGGGCTGTGGAATCAAAAATCATTTAAGCAGACACGGGTTGTACATTATTCATTGCCGCTTAGGTTGGCTAAGCCGCTGTATAACCTTTATGCAGGTGTGCGCGGGAGATTGGCGCTTCCTGCAACGCATCAGCCTTTTGATTATATGCTGCTGCATAGTTATTTATGCCGCCCAGAACACAAGCAAGTTTTTGCCAATATGATTCATCATGCACAGCAGCAAACGAAGCTAAGAAAGAAAGAGGCATTCTGTCTGACCTTGGCAAAAAATGATCCCCGCATTCAAATTATGCCAACAGCTTCTGCCATTGTAATGCGGGCTGTACATTCATTTCATAGTTTTGAGGGCAACCCTTATCAGCTTTTTGACCGTTCAAAAATAAGCTACTTTGATGTGGGCAGAATTTAACAGCTGAGACTGGCTGGACATTGAGAGCAGGCATATTGAGTTTGAAAAATAAAAAATCAGTTTAAAAAAAGAGGCCCTAATGGCCTCTTTTTTATAATTTACAGCTGCTTATACTTGAGTGTGAGTGATTTTCCAAGCGCGGTGAATTTTTTGGTTGCGCTTGAAGTCAGGACCAATTGTTTCGCTGCTGATTTCTTCAACTTCATACATGCCTAAGATGACATCATCCATTTCAAAACCGCGGTAGTTGTTAGAGAAATACAAAGTACCATCAGTGGTTAAGCGGTTCATGGCACGTTTAAGCAAGGACATGTGGTCGCGCTGAACGTCAAATGTGCCATAGAATTTCTTCGAGTTTGAGAATGTCGGCGGATCAATAAAGATCAAGTCATATTGTTCATGACCTTCTTTTAACCACTCAAAACAGTCGCTCGAGAAGAATTGGTGCTGTTCATCGACATGATCAACAGTCAAGCCATTCAGTACAAAGTTTTCTTTCGACCAGTTCAAGTAGGTATTTGAAAGGTCGACACTTGTTGTGCTGGCAGCGCCGCCTAAAGCAGCGTGTAAGCTGGCAGTCGATGTATAGCTGTATAGATTAAGGAAATGCTTGCCGCGGGCTTCTTTTGCAATACGTAAACGCATTTGACGGTGGTCTAGGAATAAGCCAGTGTCTAGATAGTCCGTTAAGTTTACTAAAATTTTAGCTTGGCCTTCCTGAACTATAAATCGTTTAGATGCGGTACTTTGTTTAGTGTACTGAGCTTTACCTTCTTGGCGCGCACGGGTCTTAATAAAGATTGCGTCACGGCCTAACCCAGTTACAGAGCGGATGGCTTGTAATGCCAAATTGAAACGTTTTTTCGCTTTTTCAGGATCAATTTGTTTAGGCGGAGCGTACTCTTGTACATGCAGACGGCTGCCATATAAATCAATTGCGACGTTAAAGTCAGGCAAATCTGCATCATATAAACGCAGGCAATGAACTCCTTCTTTTATCGCCCATTTTTTCAGGTTCTGCATATTTTTAGTCAAACGGTTAGCAAACTCCATTGCGCCTTCAATTTCTTCAAATTGCTGAGGCTGCCAGTCGGCTAAAAATGGACGTTCAACGGCTGCAGGTTTTACTGTGCCAAAACGGATGTAAATAGGCAGCTTGCCATTCATCAATCGCAAAATTTGAGGATCGTTAAATGCTAAAACATCGGCTTGTTCAACTTGTGAAGCAATGACTGCCGCATATTGATTTGGGAAGTTTTTTTGCAGCAGTGCAGATAGGCCTAGATAAAGCGCACGGTTAGATGCTTTGTCGCCTAGACGCTCACCATATGGCGGGTTGGTTACGATTAAGCTGGTTTTTCCTTCTGCTTGGAAATCAGGCCAGTCAGCCAGTGTACGCTCTTCAATTTTAATTTGGTCAAGTAAAGACTCAAAACCTGCGGCAATAATATTTTGTTTCGTTGCTTTAACGGCTTCCCAGTCGGCATCAAATGCATAGAATTGAGGCAGCGGTTTTTCCATTGCAGCAGCATGGCGTTCAGCAGCTTCAGCTTTAATGCTCATCCAAAGCTCATGGTCATGTCCATTCCAGCCATTAAAACCGAAACGGCGCACTAAACCAGGCGCACGGTCAGTCAAAATAAGTAAAGATTCAATAATAAATGTACCTGAACCGCACATTGGGTCTAGGAAAATATCAGGATTGCGTTCTTTTAATTTTGCTTTTTGCAGAATTGCGGCCGCCAAGTTTTCTTTAATTGGCGCATCTGTCATGAAACGGCGGTAACCGCGTTTGTGCAATGAATCGCCAGACAAATCTAGACAGTAAGTATGCTCTTTTTTACCTGCCAAAATATACATGGTAATTTCTGGCTGTTTAGTATCGATGCTTGGGCGTTTGCCTACAGCTTCCATAAATGAGTCAACAACACCGTCTTTTGCGCGTAAAGTGGCAAACTGAGTGTTCACTTTAATGTCACGTTCGACATGCAGGCGAATGGCAAAGGTGCTTTGCGGTGCAAAAATAAGCGACCAGTCAAAGCTGATTGCACCTTCATAAAGCTCTTCCGCAACATCACGGGCATCATGTGAAAATTCAATTTCATGCGTATGAATAGGCAGAAGTACACGTGATGCAAGACGAGACCACATGCAAATGCGGTATGCATCTTCTAAGCTGCCTTTGAAAACCAAACGACCCGGTGCTTGTTCAATATTTTGAACACCTAAACCTTCAATTTCCTCGCGGAGCAAGGTTTCTAGTCCATCTGCACAGGTGACCCAGTATGTAGAAAGACGCGGTTTCGAATTCATGTAAATTTCCAAAAGCAAAAAAGCAATCCGACATTTTAACGTATTTTCACCTATTTGGGCGGATCATCTGCATAGGTTCATTAAGAAAAATTCATCAATTAACAGCCTTTATGTATAAAAGTCATGTGATGTAATTATTAGATCTATTACGTAATTGGTACATGTTTTGCTTAAGTCATGTCCGTTGCTGAACAAAAAGTATGTTCAGTGTTTTGATGCTTTACGATTTTTTATTCAGGGGAAAAAGATGCAGTTAGCCGCTCAAGTGACCAGTACAGAGGTATTTTCAGCAGCAGCCTTATTGTATGCACGTATGCGCAGGGTAAACAGCCGTGTTATTGATGTGATGTATCTAGTTGAAAATAAACAGTATGCGCAGCATGTTTTAACTTTGGCGCAAGAGGCTAAAGATGATGAATTAGACCGTTTAAGCGTGCGGTTGCAACGTTTAATGAATTTAGATCTGCATGAAAGCCAAATTGATACGCATGAAACTGTATCTGCTGCAGATGAGCAGGATGATCGTCTTGGTTATGAGGCGACACCAGAAGAGGTGTATAAAGCGCAAGTGCAGCATCATTATATAGGCGCCTTACGTTAGTAAATATGGCGGCCAATTATGCAGATCATAAGCTTTATTTTTTACCATAGTAAGTGAATTGACAGCTTAATCACATCATTAAAATTTGATGCGGATTATGGTTCTTGATCGTTTGATGGCGCTGCCTGAATTTTTTGCTTAAATAGACAGCAATCGGCGCAGCGGCCAGCGGCGGTGTAAATAAAGTCATTAAGCTGAAACTGGGTTGAGCAAGAGCACGATTTTAAAAGATTTGTTTAATTTATCTCTTTGAAATTAGAAGGAGGGAATTTAGATCATTAGATTTATACCTCTTTTAATTTTGTTTGAATGTCGAAAACTTCAACTGCCAAATACACGGATTCTCTGTATAATGCGTTAACTTAACGATAAGGAATCTCTCATGCACTTGGCGGCATTGCATACACCGAGCCAGATTCAACTCAATCAAGATGGTAACTTAAAACATTTCCTCACCATCGAAGGCCTTTCTAAAGAAACCCTCACAAAAATATTGGACACTGCACAGTCCTTTTTTAATGACCAAAATCAGCTCATTACCAATAATCTGCTTGAAGGCCGTACGGTAATGAATCTGTTTTTCGAAAATTCAACCCGTACCCGTACCACTTTTGAAGCAGCAGCAAAGCGTCTTTCTGCTAACGTGCTGAATATTGATATTGCGCGTTCAAGCACATCTAAAGGCGAAACATTGCGTGACACGCTTTGGAATTTAGAAGCGATGGCAACCGATATTTTTGTGGTTCGTCATTCTTCTTCTGGCGCGCCGCATTTTATTGCCAAAGATGTTTGCCCGCATATTGCCATTATTAATGCGGGCGACGGCCGTCATGCGCATCCAACGCAGGCGATGCTGGATATGCTGACCATCCGCCGTGAAACCAAGAAGAATTTTGAAGACATCAGTATTGCGATTATTGGCGATATTAAACACTCGCGTGTGGCGCGTTCAGATGTCGCAGCGCTGCAAACTTTGGGCTGTAAAGATATTCGTGTTATTGCGCCAAATACGCTGCTGCCGTATGGTTTTAATGAATATGGTGAGGGCGTTCGTTTGTTCAATAAAATGGACGAAGGTATTCAAGACTGCGACGTGATTATTACTTTGCGTATTCAAAATGAACGTATCGACTCGCCAGCGCTTTCTTCTCAGGCTGAATTTTACAAAATGTACGGTTTAAACAAAGAGCGTTTGGCTTTGGCAAAACCGGATTGCATCGTGATGCACCCGGGCCCAATGAACCGCGGTGTAGAAATTGATTCAAGCATTGCCGATGGCCCGCAGTCTGTGATTTTAAATCAGGTAACGAACGGTATTGCTGTGCGCATGGCCGTGTTGGCTTTAGCAATGCAAGGTCAATTAGAAGAAAAAGGTCTGTTAGAAGCGGTTGCAGGATAAGGTAGAAGCCATGACTATTGTAAAAATTGAAAATGTACGTGTCTTAGACCCTATTCAAAATACGGACAGCGTACAGACTGTATATATTGAAAATGGCAAACTCACAGCAGCAACTGATACAGTTGCTGAAACGATTGACGGTCAAGGCAAATGGCTGATGCCGACAATGGTGGACTTGTGTGCGCGTTTGCGTGAACCGGGACAGCAGCAGCATGGCACATTGAAATCTGAAGGCAAGGCCGCACTTGCTAACGGTATTTTGCATGTATTTACGCCGCCAGATTCAAAACCAATTGTTCAAGACAATGGCGCTCTAATTCATGGTTTAGTTGAAAAAGCTATGCTGGACGGCGGCATTCATTTACAGGTGATTGGCGCACAGACTCAAGGCCTAAACGGCAATCAGCCTGCTAATATGGCTGGTTTGAAAAAGGGCGGCTGTACAGCAGTTTCAAATGCCAATGCGCCTTTTGCCAATGATGATGTGGTTATTCGTACTTTGGAATATGCAGCTGGTTTAGACATGACAGTCGTATTTTATGCTGAAGAGCCGCAAATTGCCAAAGACGGCTGTGTGCATGAAGGCTTTATTGCATCACGTCAAGGTTTGCCAATGATTCCTGCGCTCGCTGAAACAGTTGCGATTTCGAAATACTTGCTCATGATTGAAGCGACAGGTGTGCGCGCACACTTTGGCCTATTGTCATGCGGCGCTTCAGTTGAGCTGATTAAGCAGGCAAAAGCCAAAGGTTTACCTGTAACTTGCGATGTTGCAATGCACCAATTGCATTTAACAGATCAAGTGATTGACGGCTTTAACTCGCTGGCGCATGTCCGTCCGCCGCTGCGTGCTGAACAGGATAAAAACTTGCTTCGCCAAGGCGTAAAAGATGGCGTGATTGATGCTATCTGTACACACCATGAACCGCTGAGCAGTTCTGCAAAAATGGCGCCGTTCGCGGAAACTCAGCCGGGCTTTACCGCGTTTGATACCTATGTGCCTTTTGCGGTACAGCTGATTCAAGACGGTTTGCTTGAACCTTTAGAGTGGGTGAAAACCGTAACGACACAGCCAGCAGCAGTTGCGCAAATGAGCGCCCGCTGGGAAGCTGAAGCAGGCTGGGTGCTGGTCGATCCAGAACTTGAGTGGACCATTACGAAAGAAACAATTGTTTCCAATGGTAAAAATACACCGTTAATTGGACAGACTGTCAAAGGTAAAGTTGTGAATACATTCATTGCTTAAATGCTTTGCAGTAATGTAAACCTGTAAAATGAAAGTCAGCTGCGGCTGGCTTTTTTATTTTAATTTTTCATCTATATGCAAATGTAAGTAAACAATATTAAAGCAATACAATTGTTCACAAAGTATAAAAAACAACCAAATAAAATAAGTGAGTATATGAAAAAAATCATCAAAATAAGAAAGGTAATGGCATATGAACAATTTATTAGAGTTGTTAAAGCAGCAGGTGTCCGCGATTGTGCTGGATGGTGAGAGTGAACATTTATTTGAAAAAAATAATGCTCTGAATCAGTTTTATCCCTTTTTACTCAGTATCTTAAAAGCAAAACCGCACTTTATTGAGGCCTTTCAAGATCAGTTAAACCCTAAATTAAGTGAGCTGTTCAATTCTAATCCTGCAATTAAGCAAGAATTTTTAAGCATGGTCAGCGGTGAAGCGCCTGCGCATGAAATTGAGCAGACACTCAGTAAAGCAATCGGGCCTGTTTTAGGATTTTTGCAAATAGAAGCGGGTTCAGCCTCTCCAGAAGCAGTGTCACATTTAATAGAAACCCATCAAGCGTCTGTTTTTGAGGCTTTACCTCAGTGGGCGAGCGCAATTTTAGCTGCCTTAGGCATTAACACTGCTGCTGGCCAGACGGTTCATCAAAGTCCTGAATTAGCGCCAGAACCCGCAGCAGTTGAAGAAAAAAAATCGAGCTCTTGGCTGCCGCTGATTGCTTTGCTTATTTTGGCAGCGCTGATTGCATTTTGGTTTAAGTCTTGTTCAGAGGAAAAGGCGGCAGAAAACGCAGCGGCTGTACAGCCGGCAGCAGCACAGCCTGCATTATTGCAATTAAGCACAAATGCCAAAGGTGACTTGAGCAGCTGTCAAATTAATTTGAACAATGCCTCTTATTTAGAGATATTACAAAAAGAAGTGAAGCAGATTTTTAATTATCCAATCGGCTGCGGCGCGCTGACAGATAGTGCATACCATACGCAGTTTATCGATCAGGATGTGATTCCATCTGTATTGCGGCTTGTGAAAGGCAGGTCAAATATCTCTTTGCAATGGATAGGTGATCAGCTCTCGATTCAGTCATCAGATCCAGCAGCTGCAAAACGTTTGGCTGCTGAAATTAAGGGACTGGCGCGCAATATGCATGTGCAGGTCCAGCAGGCAAATCCAGAAGTCAACACAGCTGTAGATAACAGTATTACGGATGCGCAAAAAGCGTTGGCGAGTATTAATCCAGATCAGATCCGCGCATTAGATGTAGCAACAGCTTTAAACATCCAGATAATTAACTTTGGATCAGGCTCTTCTGAAATTCCAGAAGCGAATAAATCAATTTTGGATCAGGCGGCTGCATTGCTGCAAAGAGCCAGCCATGTACAGCTGACCATTAAAGGCCATACGGATAGTTCAGGCAATGCTGATGCAAATAAAGCGCTGTCTTTAAAACGTGCTGAATCCATCATGAATTATTTGGTGCAAAAGGGTGTAGACCCAGCGCAGTTAAAAGCAGAAGGATTTGGGCAGGAACAGCCGAAAGCAGACAATGCGACCCCTGAAGGGCAATTCCAAAACCGCCGTATTGAGTTTGAAGTATTGAATACTGAAACGGGTAAAGTGCGTGAAGTGAATAATCAGGGCGTGGTTGAAACCGCATCTAAATAAAAGCGTACCGTTTTTTGCTGTAAATAATCCCTGCTTAAGCGGGGATTATGCTTGTAATTTGACTGGGCTTTGATTAAATTTTCCGCGGATAATAACAAACTATGGTAAGAAAATGAAAATTGCATTAATCACGAGTTTAGTTTGCAGTGCGGTGGCGCTGTCAGGATGTGATTTTTCAAAGAAAAAAGCTGAAACTGCAGAAACAAAAAAATTGCAGGATTGGAGCTGTTCAGCGCCTGCGAATGTAGAGCAAATACAGGGGCATTTAAAAGATGTTTATCTGAAAGATGTCGAGCAGCGCATTCGTCAATCAGGCTATGAAGCAGATCAGGCTTTATTGGAAACAATCCGTAAAAATATCAAATTTGAAATTAGTCATATTTCGACTAAAACTGAAAATCCTGAACAGGCAAAGACCTTGGAATGCAGCAGCTTAGTGATGGCTAAATTGCCGAAGGGACTGCAAAAGCGTGCTGAAAATGCTTATATGGCAGAGCCATGTGAAGAGTGCGATGGCGAAGATGCACAGGCATCCAGTACCTATACTCTGCAGGATTCAATTCAAAATGAATGGAGTTCACTGACTTTAAGTGATGATAAGATTAAGGGCGCAGATTTTAAATACGGTCTTGAACGCTCTGATAATGATGAGATTAGCCTGACTGTTGAAAGCAGCAGTATTACTGCTTTTGCAGCCAAAGTGACTGAATTGGCTGTAAATTTTGCGGCCTATGAAAAGGTTGCGCAGACCAATAGAGAAGCTGGGCAAAAGTATCAGGAAGAGTCGAGTAAGGAAGAAGCCGCACAGATTGCTTTAGCCCAAAAAGCAATGGATATTCGTCAAAAGGAGCTGGATGGTGAGCAAAACGCAGCTGTTGAGCGTTTAAATATCACATGGGATAAGCTGACAGAAGAACAGAAAGCCAGCCAGCAGCAAGATCAGGCCGATTGGTTTGAAAAGCGTGATGTGGATTGTAAAGTACTGGCCCAAAAGAATGTATATTCTTTAAGTGAAAGCGAAATGGAAACTTACCAAAAGCAGCGCAATTATTGGGATGAGGCAATGCAAAAACAGAACCAAGCCCTTCAATACAGTAAGTGCTTTGTCCAAAAAACAAAGGAACGTACGGTTTACTTAAATAATTTATTTCATTAAAGCACGGTGATGTTTTGACTTGTCTTTAAAAAATCAATAAATATGCAATTTAAAAAAGGGATGGATTGATGCATCCCTTTTTTATTGGCATGCTAGCAGCACAAGACAGCGGAGCAGCTTTATATTATGCGAATCAGTTTTATCGGTGCAGGCCGGGTTGCACATCATTTGGTGCATGCGCTGCAAAACAAGCATCAGATCGTACAAATTTATAGCCGTACACAAATGCATGCGCAGGATTTAGCGCAAAGAGCGGGTGCTGAAGCTGTTTCTGCTCTTCATCAGTTAGACGTTAATATTGATTTGCTGATTATTGCGGTAAGTGACAGCGCAATTTCATCCGTCATTGCCGATGTGCATGAGTATTTGCCGCAAGTACTGGCAGTACATACTTCAGGCAGTACTGATATTGCCAAGCTTACAGCCGTACATGCGCGGGCAGGTGTGCTGTATCCGCTTCAGACTTTTAGCTTGGAGCGTGAGATTGACTGGTCAAATACGCCTATTTTTGTAGAAGCCGTTCTTCAAAATGATGAACAGAACTTACATGCTTTGGCGGCTGAATTAAGTCAGCGCGTATATGTATATGATTCTGTACAGCGTCTCAGTTTGCATTTGGCCGCGGTATTTGCATGCAATTTCAGTAATTACTGTTATGACATGGCGAAGCAAGTGGTTGATGCAAAAGCTGTTGACTTTAGTTTGCTTTACCCATTGATTTTAGAAACAGCAAAAAAGGCCACTGCGGCCGATCCTAAAGTTATGCAGACTGGGCCAGCAATGCGTAAAGATGAAAATATCTTGCAGATGCATCAGCAGATGCTGGAGCAAGGACAGCGTGAAGATTTGGCGCAAGTCTATGGGCTGATGAGCAGTCAGATTATAAAACGTCATGACGGCGCATAATACTGCGCTGCCGCGAAGCCGTACAATAGGGATAAAACATGGCAAAAGACTTTGACAGTGAATACGTAGTTGCAGGCTATGATGAGCATATCCGCAAGCTGATACCTGCTTATGAGCAGGTGCATGCGCAGTTATTGGCGCTTATGCAGGCGCATTTGCCTGTACAGGCTCGGGTGCTGATTATTGGGGCAGGAACGGGTTATGAGCTGGGATGCCTGATGCAGGCATTTCCTCAAGCGCAGTTTACGGTCACTGAGCTGTCTCAAACCATGCTGACTGCAGCAGAGGCGCATGTAAAGCCTTGGAATGGCAGTGCGCGTGTGCAATTCATACTTGGATCACATACTCAGCTGCCGCAGCTGGCAGGCTTGTTTGATGCTGTACTGTCTATTTTGGTCACGCATTTTGTGCCATTTGCAGAAAAGCAGCTGTTTTTTAAAAGCGCTTTAACGTGCTTGAAACAAGACGGACTATTTGTGACTTATGATTTGATGCAGCGGCAATCCATGCTGGAAACAATGGCTTTGCAAAAACGGGTGCAGCAGCAGGGTCTATCTGAACAGCAAAGTCAAAAAATGCTGGAGCGGCTTGAAGATGATTTTTATGCCTTAGATGCTCATACAACAGTGCAAATGCTGAAACAGGCAGGCTTTGATGAGGTTTCAGCATTTATGCAAGTTTTATGCTATCAGGGCTTTTGTGCGAAGCGGCCAGAGGCAGACGAGAAGGGATGAAATCTTTGACGGCTGGATAGTAAAAATATTGAACCATAAAAATATGAGCCGTCAAAATCGTGTAATTTTTATAAAATGAAACAGCAGCGCTAGAATTTTTTGTGTTATTCATTATTGTAGACATAAAGCGATAAAAATAATTTAAGCAATAAAAAAAGGAATGCATGATGCAGCAAGAATACGATTATATTGTGGTCGGCGGAGGCAGTGCCGGCTGCGTTCTAGCGAGCCGCTTAACGGAAGACCCAAATATCTCCGTCTGTTTAATTGAAGCTGGCGGTCAGGGTGACAGCTGGACTGTAAATATTCCAGCGGCCTGTGTGCTTAGCTTGCCGACAAAAATAAATAATTGGGCTTTTGAGACTGTGCCGCAAGCAGGTTTAAATGGCCGTAAGGGGTACCAGCCTCGCGGCAAGTGTTTAGGCGGCTCATCAGCTATTAACGCCATGATTTATATTCGCGGACATCGTGCAGATTATGATGCTTGGGCGGCAATGGGCAATACGGGCTGGTCTTATGATGAAGTGCTGCCGTATTTTATAAAATCTGAAAATAACGAACGGATTCACAATGAGTATCATGGGCAGCATGGGCCGCTGTCTGTAGCTGATATGCGCAGCGACAGCCCAATTCATGAGCGTTATATCGCGGCAGCTCAAGAGCAGGGCTATAAAGTATTGGATGACTTTAATGGCGCTGAGCAGGAAGGTTTGGGGATTTTTCAGGTTACTCATATCAATGGCGAACGCTGCAGTGCAGCGCGGGCATATTTATTTCCGCATTTGCAGCGTCCGAACTTAACAGTATTGACCAATGCAATGACACAGAAAATTATCATTGAGCAGAAAACTGCGGTGGGTGTGGAAGTTCAGCATGCGGGACAACACAAGGCGCTGTATGCCCGAAAAGAGGTTTTACTCAGTGCAGGAGCAATGCAGTCACCGCAAATATTGATGCTGTCAGGTATCGGTCATGAAGATGAATTAAAACAGTACGGTATTGAAATAAAGCATCACTTGCCAGGTGTTGGTAAAAACTTTCATGATCATCCAGATTTTATTTTTGGCTATACCGTAAAAGAAACAGAAGGCACTTTTGGCATATCGTTGTCAGGTTCTTTAGATATGGTTAAGCAAATTAAGCGCTACCGTAAAGAGCGCCGCGGTATGATTACATCTAATTTTGCAGAGTGCGGCGGTTTTATTAAAACTAAGCCAGATTTAGATATGCCTAATTTACAGCTGCATTTTGTTTTGGCTTTGGTCGATGATCATGCGCGTAAATTTCATGCCAGCCATGGACTGTCTTGCCATGTGTGCCTGCTGAACCCGCGCAGCCGCGGCAGTATTCAGCTAAGCGGCAGCAAAGTGTCTGATCCGCTTAAAATTGATCCGAACTTCTTAGGAGATCCGCAAGATTTAGAGGATTTGGTTCAAGGTTTTAAACTGACCCGCCAGCTAATGGCGTCGCCGTCATTGGCAGCGCTTTATAAGCAAGATTTATTTACCGCTGAGGTACAGAGCGATGACGATATTCGAAATCTGCTTAGAGCGCGTGTGGATACGGTTTATCACCCAGTGGGCAGCTGTAAAATGGGCATAGATGATATGGCCGTTGTTGATCCGCAGCTGCGGGTCTATGGGATTCACAATTTAAGAGTGATCGATGCGTCTATTATGCCAGCGGTTGTAAATGGCAATACCAATGCGCCCGTTATTATGATTGCAGAAAAAGCGGCAGATATGATTCGAAATAGCCTAGATGTGCAGCAGGTAGCATAGAGATGAAAGCATTAAGCGGGTCCGAAGCAGACAAACGGCCCGCTTTCGTTTAGGGTGAAAATAATAAAAAAAGGAATACTTTATGAGTGTAGAACAGTCTTTGCCTCCACATGTCAGTGCGCTGCACAATACAGAATACTCAGCTGCTGATGTCTTGAGCATGCAGCAAATTTTTGAGCTGCAAAAACAATCTTTTGCGGCTCAGCCATATCCAAGCTATGAACAGCGCAAAGCCAGTTTACAAAAGTTAAGCCGGATGATTTTAGATCATCAGGATGAAATTGCAGCGGCAATCAGTCAGGACTTTTCGAATAGAAGCAGTGATGAAACACGGCTATTTGAAGTGATGACCAGTTTAAATGGCATTAAGCATAGCTTAAAACATTTGAAAAAATGGATGAAGCCAAGTAAGCGGGAGGTAGGTATTTTATTCCAGCCAGCTTCTGCTTATGTAATGTATCAGCCCGTTGGGGTGGTCGGTGTTATTGCACCGTGGAATTATCCGCTGTTTTTAGCAGTAGGGCCTTTGGCGCAGGCGCTGGCGGCGGGTAATCATGTCATGCTGAAAATGAGCGAGTTCACTCCTGTATTTTCGGCATTATTTCAGCGTTTAATTGCCGAAAATTATGCACAAAGTGATGTCAGTGTCATTACAGGCGGTGTACAAATTGCGCAGGAGTTTACTCGGCTGCCTTTTGATCATTTGCTTTTTACAGGCGCAACTTCGATTGCCAAGCATGTGCTGCATGCCGCGGCCGATCACTTGACGCCTGTAACACTGGAGCTGGGAGGTAAATCGCCATCGATTGTTGCAGTAGATGCTGATTTGCAGGAAAGTGCGCGCCGTATTGCTTTTGGCAAGACCATGAACGCTGGGCAAACTTGTGTAGCGCCTGATTATGCATTGGTGCATAAAAGCCAGCAGGATGCATTTATTAAAGCCTATTTTGATGTGATTCAGCAGTTTTACCCCGATTCAATTCAAAGCAATCCCGATTATACAGCTATTGTAAATGAGGCCCAGTTTGAACGTTTGCAGCGCTATTTAATAGATGCGCAGCAGCAAGGCGCGGCGCTCATTCAAATTGAGGAAGGTGATGGGCGCCGTATGCCGCATGCGGTGGTAACCAATGTAAAAGACAGCATGCAGCTCATGCAGCATGAAATTTTTGGCCCTATTTTGCCAATTGTGACTTATGAGCATATTGATGAAGCAATTGCTTATATTAATGCGCGGGAAAGACCGCTTGCGCTGTACTATTTTGGCTATAACAAAGACGAGCAGCAAAAAGTGCTGCATGCAACGCATAGCGGCGGTGTTTGCTTGAATGAAACCCTAATGACTGCAGGGATGGAAGACATGCCTTTTGGCGGTATTGGATCATCAGGGATGGGGCATTATCATGGTCATGAAGGCTTTAAGACTTTCAGCCATGCTAAATCCGTTTTTGTGCGTCCGAAATTCAGCTTAATGAAATTGATTTATCCGCCCTATGGCACAAGTATTCAGCAGTTATTATACCGCTTGTTTATCCGTTAAAAACTGAAGTGAATGGTATGAGGAAACGAAAACCAAAGGATTATCACTGGTATAAAGATGAAAGCTTATTTTTCTTTTTAAGCGGCTTAAGCGGTTTTGTACTTGTTATTATTTTATGGTTAAAGGATAAATTTTTAGCATAAAAAAAGCGCTGAATGAATCAGCGCTTTTTTCTATCTATTCAGAGTAATTTCAGAATTAAGAAATCTTCTTGAAGATGAAGTCGTTAATTTTATGACCTGCTTCTAAACCGCGGCGCTCAAATTTAGTTTGAGGGCGCCATTCAGGGCGCGGGTAGCTGTTGCCTTTACCTGCAAGGTTTTCTAGGCGCGGACGTTCTTCTAGAACTTCAAGCATCCACTCTGCATACGGTTCCCAGTCTGTTGCCGCATGGAAAGTACCGCCAAGTTCCAGTTTTTGTTCAACCAGCGGCATACGGTCATGTGACACAAAACGGCGTTTGAAGTGCCGCTTTTTCTGCCACGGATCTGGGAAGTAAAGCTGTACGGTATTAATGCTGTTATCTGGCATTTCACGCAGTACTTGAATGGCGTCTGCATCTAGAACGCGCAGGTTTTTTAGTTCAGACATGCCTGCTTCAAACACACATTGAGCAATGCCCGGTACATGAACCTCAATACCGACAAAGTTGCGTTCAGGGTTGGCTTTTGCCATAAGTACCAATGAACGGCCCATGCCAAAGCCGATTTCTACAGTCAGCGGACGTTCAGGGTGCTCAAAGTGCTGGCGTAAGTCGCCAACAGGATATTCCAAAATCAGGTGACCATATTGTTCAAGCGCAGTACGTTGAGAAGTGTTCAGCGGTGCTGAGCGGCGCATGAATGTCACGATTTCACGCTGTTCGCTTAAGTTGTCCAGCTCCACGACTTGCTGGTCTAATTGATCATTCGACATAACTTTGGCAAAAACTAAAAAATTTTGAATGCAGTATTTTAAGTGCTGAGCGTGACAAGTCAAACTTTTTAGAGAAAAACGCGGGCGATTCGCTTTAAAAAATAGGGCATCAGCTCTTAGCTTGGTATGAGCCTTTGAGCTGTGCTGGGATGAAGGCATTTTGTAGATGGTTTATTTGAGTTTAGATTTTAGGCTGTATTTATTTAAAGCCTGATGATCCCTATGTAGGCTTAAACTGTATTTGTATAAAAATCAGTCTTTTGATTTATTTAAAAATACAAATCATTTAACGCAGCGGCAGCCTTACCGTCAGCTGGGTTTGTCCTGATTGTGAGCGAATCTCAAAAATACCGCCAATTTTTTCTATGCGGGTTTGCATGCTGTATAACCCGACGTGTAATCCAGTATTTACAGCTGCGGGGTCAAAGCCTATGCCATTATCTTGAATTTGCAATATTAAGAGCTGGTTCTGCTCAAATAAAGTGACGCTTACTTCAGTAGCTTGGCTATGTTTAAGAATATTGGTTAAGGCTTCTTCAGAAACGCGGGTGAGTGTCATGCATTGCAGCGCAGTTGGTGCTGTTGTCCATTCGGGCTCAAAATGCCATACAGAGCGTATATCTATTTCTTCAAACAGCTGGACAAAGCGCCTGCGTATTGCAGCGCCCCATTCTATAGGGGTAGCAGGTATTTCAATATTCAAGCTGGAGCCTGAGTCAATAACCTGTCTTAAATCATTGCGCAGCAGTTTTAAAATAGACAAAATTTGCATTTTTTCGATTTTATCATTTTGCTCTATTAATATCAGTGAGCGGACAATTGAGCCGCCTAAACCGTCATGTAAATCATGCGATAAATTCACCCGTTCTTGTAAGCGCGCATTTTCCAGCGCCAGCTGATGCTGCTGGCCTAAAGATGCGGTTAGCTTTTGCTCCGCATGATGAATGTTTTCGGTCAGGGTTTTATTGAAGCGTTGAATTTCACGTGTATGACGGGCAAGCCGCAGTGCTAATATTCCCCCTAGAGCTAAGGTCGTGAGCGGGCCCGTGTATGGTGACCATGCATGGCCCTCCATTGTGATCATGAAATGCGCATCATGTATAGCAATAGGTAAGTAAACACAGTACATCACTGCCAGCATGTATGTTTCTGGCAGCTTCACTTTATATGCTAAATAAGGGTATGTCAGACACTTGAGTGCAAAAACCAGAACAAAAAAGCTAAAAAAGATTTGACTGATTTGATTTAAATAGACTTCGGGGGAGAACCCAATACACAGCGCTGCTATTGTGGCGATGCCAAGCAGCGATTTTTGAATGCGCGGGAATGGGTGATGTGCAAAATACCAAGCGCCGATACAGCCAAATACGGTATAAAAGTAAAAAATAATCTGCTGTAAGCGGTCCAGCTGTATATTGCTGAGCCATGGAATAGGGTCTGTATATATAATGCTGATGCTGTAAAGTACCCACGACATTCCTGTAATGAAGAGCCATAAAAAGGCTTTTTCATTGCGCACAGCGATCCAAGCAAGAAAAAAGAAAATGGAGAGCACAAAATTAATCATGGTGTTGAGCTCAATCAAACTTCTTTTTTCTAGATTCCATGATTTATATTGGCTCATCACGTTTTCATATGTGCCGGCTTCTAATTTGCCAATACCTGATTTTTGAGTGGGAGAGCCATAAACTTGAATCCAGACTATATTTTGGCCTTGCTTTAGACTTGACGCTGGAATGCTCCATATCCGCGGTGAATGTTGACTGCGTGAAGAGTACGCTGCATCTCTAGGAATGACATCTTGCCAGAGCAAATCATGGTTGATAAATACACGCCCGCTTTGCGTGATGCCTTCAATTGCCAGCGCCAGCGGCTGTTTCACTGCTTGTTCGGGACATTGGTAGTTTAGGCCGATTTTATACCAAGCGATGCCATTATAATTTGGCCAGCGTTTGTACCATTGATCAGGCAGTTTAGAAATGGTTACCCATTCATTTACAGGAGGGGGTGAATCTTGTGCGGTACTTTTGGCCGCTTCTATATGCTGTATAGAAAGCGTACAGGCGGTTTGCGCATAGGCGTTATTGAAAAGGCTTGCAATAGTGATGATGCACAGACAGAGCAAGCTTGTAAGCATATGCTGAAAAGCATAAGTGTGAATAATTCCCCGAAACATAATACATTCCTGTGCACCATTTTTTAATTATTCTGCTGGGTACTTTTCTGCTGGTTAAAATATCGTTGAATTATACTATAACTTAAGGCATATGGTTTGATATTAGGCTTGTATAAATCATTAATCTTATAACGGTTTTTACTTTTGTATTTTCAA
>NZ_RAXV01000021.1 GCF_003611465.1 Acinetobacter tianfuensis | reverse complement strand
TATTTTTGCATAGAAGACGACCTTATGAGTGGACAACGATACACCTCAGAATTTAAAGATGAAGCTGTTAAATTGATGACTGGGTGTGGCTATTCTGTCACTTATGACGCAGAGCGTTTAGGCGTATCACAGCGCAGCATTTATAAATGGCTAAAGGCAGTACAGCCTTTGCATAACAATTCTGATGAACATGAACTGTTCGAAGCAATGAGAGAAATTCTATGCCTTAAAAGTCAGCTAAAACAAACTGAAGAGGAACGGGATATCTTAAAAAAGGCCGCAAGGTACTTTGTAAGCCTGCTCGAGTGAAGTATCAGTTTATCCTAGGATACAGACATCAATTTAAGATTAAAACGATGTGTCGACCCTCGTGCTGTTTACTATGCCTGGTTGCATGCACCCTAATCAGGCAGAGCCATTGACGAAAAACAGCTATTGCAACTGATCCGGTCTTCTTATGATGCTAGCTATGACATTTATGGTTATAGGCGTGTCACGCTGGATCTAAAAGAACTGGGTGAAAGCTGCATATCTAGTCTTGTGCGGAAGAACAATAGTATTGCTACTGTTCGAGGATATAAAAGGCATAAAAGATATGTTCACGATCGTCCTCAGATTGTGCCACCTAAACATTTAAATCGAAAGTTTATTGTAAACACACCTGATTGATACCTATTGGATGACTGATATAACTTAGATTTGCACATAGCAGGTTGGTTATATCTAGCTGTAGTTCTCGATTTATATTCAAGAATAGTCATCGGTTGGTCAATGAAACTTACGCTTGCCAAGGATGTCGTTTTGAATGCACTTTTAATGGCTGTATGGCGACGCAGAGCCAATCACATATTCAGACCAAGGTTCACAATATAGCAGCGGAGACTGGCAGAATTTCTGTTAGAAGAATAATTTGGTTCCAAATATGTGTCGTCGCGGAAACTGCTGGGATAATGCCGTTGCTGAATCCTTTTTAGCAGCTTTAGAATGAGGCTATCTCATGTCTAGGATGCTGGGAGCCATCCATCTTAGTAAAGTTCTATCTATAAAGTCTTTCGCGACAGAGCCGTATCAAAGTATAAATCTGATATCATACTTCCTTCTTATCTAAAAATTAATTTTTGCTATACTTTGACTGATAATCTAAGCCACTAAACTTTCATTCATCATCTTCTGCAAACATTGTTTCAATTTCATCCCACTGCGGAAATTTATACTTCTTTTTATCCACTCCAAATTGCAGGCCTACTGCATTAAGTACAGATTCAAATATGCTAAATGAGCCTGTAAAATGGCCATTTTCTATCTCTGAAATTGTTGTTTTATTGATGTTCGTTTTTTCTGAAAGATTTTTCTGAGTATAGCCTAGAGCTTTTCTTGCTAAACGTATTTCTTTACCTATTTCTTCTCTTGTAGCCATATCAATTTTAATCCTAGAAATTTGTTTGCTATATAGCAAATTTTTGATAAATTATGGCAAATATTCGCTATATAGCAAAATTTTTATAGTGATTTTTTGAATATTATTAAATTTATAAGTTTCGATTTTGCCTTAAATTATTTGAATAGAGTTCATATGCATTTAGCATTTTCAATCCTTGTTAGAATTAGGCTAGCCTGTCTATTGATGCAAAATCAATAATTACTTGGACATCTATTCTTGTTTTATCTGGACATTTTTTTCTGCTTTAGGGGTAAATGAAACTACACAAAGATGTGGAACTTTGATTAAAGAACAGGCGTGGAACGTGAATAATCACGAAAAAGCCGTTCCAGTGCGCTGTTTACTGGAACGGCTTAAGTTAAGATATTGATGCTTATAGGGAAATTTCAAGCTGTAAGTCCAAAATAGGAATGTCCGCTAGAGTGTGTACCTTAAGAAATGATGCTTCTTATACCGTGAATTTGAATGATTATATCGGATTATAACTCAAGTTTATAAGTAATGAAGCCTTGCATATATTATGGTTTCGCTTTGAGGCCTTCCACAAATTGTAAAACAGTTTCAAGCTCAGAAATATTCTGGATTTGATCCAATGGAATGCCTTTTGTTATTTTATTTGGAGATTTCATGAAGTGTTGCATCATTGATATCTCTCCACCTACAAGAGAATCTAGGGCATTTGTTATACGAATAAGTTTTAGAGCAATTTCTTTTTGTAGTGATGACAGTTTGCAGTAATCTATATTGATTCTTGATAAATCTATACCAAGAACCATGGCAAGCTGATCATATGTTAGCCCCATTTTTTTGGCTGCTGCTAAAACAGCTTTAGCTAAGACCCTCTCACTGTTAGTCATTGTTCGATTATCCGTATTACAAAGTGCTTTTTAGGTTCTACTACATAATTCTTACTGATGGTAGTGAAAAGTTTTGAGCACGGTATCTGTAATTGAATTGCAAATCTCCATTTTTTAGTTTGTTTGAAAAGAATATATGACTAGGTTGGGAGAGTGCAGGGGATGTTAAGAATTATAGGATTAACGGCAAGTTATAGGGGGCCATATAAAAAATGAAATAATTTTAGCTTTTATTTTTTAACAAAATGAGCTGGCTGACAATTTCATTTGCATCTAATTCTAAAGCTTCACAATAATGAATAAATTCAAAAATATCTAATTTTCGATCACCTGTTTCCACTTTTCCAACAAATGAATAAATGATGCCTAAACGCTCTGCCAGCGCCCTTTGGGAAAGTCCGAGTTCATTTCTCTTTTGAATGAAAAGCTTACGCAGCCAAACATACTCATCTGAGTGAATTGATAAAGTAATATTATTCATTGCACCTATAATAGGTGCGTGTTAGGATGCACCTGTTTTAGGTGCAAATTCTGCTAATATGTTAATAATATGTAATTTTTATCCTTAACACAGATAATTTTATTTAAGGAAATAAATTCATATATCAAAAAAAGAGGGCTGAAATGGGGAAATTTAATAAAGGGAAACAGGGAGTTAAAAATTTACTGTTGCTATCTAGTATGACTTTGGTACTTCATGTAAGTGGTAATGCTTATGCAGGCATAGCACCTGAAGTAAAGCCTAGTAAAAACAAGACAAGTAGTCTGAAAAAAATGGTTTCTAAGAAATGTTTAGATAATTTAATTATTAGTGATGATGGAAATATGAGTCTTCCTTCAGGATGTAATTTTTCATTTAGTGAACTATATGCTCATGATCAGTTTTTCAGGGATAGAGTTATTAAGGCATTTAAAGCGTCTCCATTTGATGGACGTTTCTTTGATATAGAATCTCTTGCTGAGATCACTGAGCCGCCAGGAGATAATGATGATAGTTGGTCTGTTTTACTTGAAACAGTATCCAAAGAAAAGGACATAAGAGCACAAGTTTTTGCTGTTCCAAATATCAATGAACTCACTGTAATTATAACGGACAGAGGGATTGGCAATAAAAAATGTAGTTATGGCGTATATGGAGATATTCAGGAAAGAAATGAAAGTTTCTCTCTGGCTTCTTTATATATAAAGAATTATATGGGGGCATTTCAAGGCTGTAAATTGCTGACAAAAGTGCCAAATCTTAGTGGTTATGATGGTTTAGCTAATCAATAAAAATCTTCTTTAATAATCTATTTTAAAAGTTTTATGTTATGTCCTGTGTAATAAAAACGGTTTCAGTGAAGCAGCCCTGGTCTTCTATGCAGAGTTTACTTGGCTATTTTATATTTTTTCTGGTTACGCTATTTGCTTTCAAGGCATATGCTGGAATGAAGGCAGATATCTTATTTTACTTTGTGGGTTTCTTATATTTAGTTATTTCATTTTTAATTTATTATCCGATTCGAAGGGTATATATCAGCAATATATTGCCCAAAAGACTGCATAAGCACAAATTGAGCTATTTGAAGGCGGATGGTTTTAATGACAATTATTCAGCGACAGGCGTAGTGATTGATACTGTGCAGCGGAAAATTGCTTTTACAGCCCAAACGATAACAGGCATTATAATTTTTGATTTGAGCGACATTCGCAGCTGGAGTATAGAAACACAGACAAATACAATTCAGCGTTCTGACGGAAGAGAGATCTCACGAAATCACTATTCTATCGTTGTGAATACGAATAATGCAGAGCAGCCTATGTTCAAGTTTTTTGCGGCAAACTCTCATGATGCCCAATCATGGATTGCAAGATTTAACGCAATTATAAATGGATAAAGAGAATCGATTGAGCTGATCTTTTAGTTCGGTCCCATTATTGTTAAGCGAAAGCCATTCTAATGACTTTTGCTTTTTTTCAGTATTGTAATGATTAATAAGTACAATTTAAGAAATTGAATATGAAGTATGAAAACCAATCATTAGATACCTCAAACTAAAAAAGTGATACATAGCCAATTGCACTGTATAACCTTTTATTGGACCAATCAACCCAATTCAAAGTAGCAAACTCTACATGAGCCAAACCATTCCAATCAGATTTTAAATATTCAATCACCTCCGTTTTATACAGGCCATGTACTGTTTCATCTAAGGCAGAGCTTCGAAACATTCATGGTAAATATTGGATGGATTAGTGATCTAATCAGCTTCTAGAAGCTCCTGTTGCTGTAATACAGCTAGCGGTTTATGTACAGTATCAGGAATCATGTCATCTAACTTATTAAGCTGAATAGATTTTGGACGGCCAATACAGGCTAGATGTAAGCAAAATTTAAATGCAGCAAGTGCATGACCATCTTTAACTGAATAGAGTTGTAAACGAGGAAAATCCTCTTGTGTCGACGGGTGTTTATCTGTTGATGCTTTTGCTAATTTGAAAAGTTGAGGCTGTTTTTTAGCATCTAGATTGGTAAGTAAATCTTGTCCAAGTAAATGCCAAAATTTGGCAGGAAATAAAGCTTTAACTTGGGAGTGAAAATATTCGAGTTGATCGATATCCTTCCAGCGGTAATGGATACCGGTGTGTGAAGCGGTAACTCGACTTAAAAATAAATTCAGGACGAACTCAATTTGTGTCGGATTTTTACGAGCTATTTTCTGTAGCTGTTCAAAAAAGTAAGTCATAGCGTGAAGCTCTTCAGCAGTATCAATCATTGCTGGCTTTAACTGAGTTGAACTGGCAATACTAAATAAACGTGGATTCCCTTTTTGTGATTTGATAGCAGCTAAATTTAAAGCATTTTCATACCAATGATGGACGAGCTCTTCAGATAAACACATTTTTTGAGAGACAAATTGAGGATCATTGTGAATTTCTAACTGATTTAGGGTTTCATAGAAGCGTTTCAGTGAAATTTTCGAGTCTTCTGTCCCAGCAAAGTAAGCAAAGAAATCATGTGGTTGCTGTGATTGTAAGGAGAGTTCATTCAAAATGTCAGTTGCATTACTTTCGAGCCAGTTGGTTTGATCATTCAATAATATTGTGGCTAGAGCACTCTGATTTTTATCAAAATTAAAGTCTTTTTCATCCTTTGAAATGGCTAAATTTTTAAACGTTGCATTGTGGCCCATGATTTTTTTAGCTAGCTCATTTGGCATATCTGGATGATGTTTAAGTAGCTTTTGACCAGCAATGAGATAACTTAAGTGAATATAACTTTTGAAAGTTTCAACGGGTTCTATATGCCCTAAAATATGTGCGATTACAAACCAATGGTTCTGACCATTTTGATTTTGAAGTAGTTCAGCTCGAATTTTTTGATATTCATCTTTACTATAGTCAGTCAGCTCTTGCACAAGTGGTGCATATTCACAATTGAGTAAAAGCGATAAATGATTTGCTGCAGTGTGACGAAAAGAGTGAAATGAATAATGATGTTCTTTAAAGACCTGATTCAATATCAACTTTAAAGGTACAGTGACAGTGTGTTTATTCAGTTTTTTATTTTCATTCAAGTTGCTGAATAAATATAAACTTTTCTTATTCTCTAAACGTTTTTCAGCAACAAAATCGCTAAAAAATTGGTATTCCTCATCTTTAAGTAAAGCGTAGGCAGGCACAATCCGTTCTGCACTATCCGTTTTGAGCAGATGTTGATTCCCTTGTTTTTTTGAACCGTAAGGTTGAACCCAGATAGAGAATAGATCTAAACCCTCGATATCTTTTACACGTAATCCAAGTATTTCGTTAATACGCATACCAGTACGATAGGCCAAAATATAAATGATTTTTAATAATTTATAGTGATGGTTTGAGATGAATTGGTCATGTAATAGCTGATCTAACTTCTTTAATATAATTTGGAAGGCTGTGTGCCCAATGATACGTGCACGCGGTCTACTTTGTGATGTAATAAATTCAAGCCCAAAATCGTCTGCTTGAAAAACAATTTGTTGGAAGGTGTGAAAACGTTTCAGTATATGGATGGTTTGGTCTTTGGATTTTTTAACCTCAGGTTGATCTACCTCATTAGCAAGGCGTGTATTGCTAATGATTTGTTGATAGATTTTTGAGAGCAGGTCATTAACCTCTTCGTCGACATCACTGTACTGTAAGGCATGAGTTAAAAAGGGCTCTGCGATTCGTGTATAGTAGGTATAGATTGAACTATCCGCTAGTTTTTGATTTTCTGGAAATGACCTAGTGTATTTAGCAGCATCAAAATTAAAGGTGGCTGAGAGTTCATTTATTTGCTTTAAACTCGGTCGGTAGAGGCTGATGAGCCATAACACAATGCGTTTAGAAAACTCATTAAATTGCTTTTGGTGACGCAGGAAAAAATCAATAATGAGTTCAGCAATAGGTTGATCCGTTGATGATGTACGAATAATTTTCAGCAAGTTTTTATGAATAAATATCACATTTTCTACTGCTTCAGGCGTATTGAAATCTGGTAGAGCTTTGGCTGTAGAAGAGACATTTTGTTCGACTTCATCAGTTAATTGAGTTTTAAATTTTGGGAGAGCAAAGTTTTCAAACTCATGTTCTGATAAACCACACGTGAGAGTGTTTTCTAACAAACACTGTGAGAGGGCAGGATCAATATCTGCATTCTGTAGTTGTAGCCAATTAAAGTTTGAATAGTCACGTAAAAATTTAAAAGTCTTGCTGGTATATGGGTGATTAATTTTTTGAAAAATTTGGAGCAGATATGTATTCACATTTAGACTGATGTCACGAATTTGTCTGCTGTTGAAATGAATGAGCCACAGTCGTGTGAGTTGATCTGGAACAAAATTACGTGATTTTCGTATCGTTTTTTCATCAATAAATAAATCACCATAACTCTGTGATACAGGTTCTAAAAAGATGATGTTTAAATTGCAAATTCTTTGAATCTTTGCCGGGTTTTTTAAATGTTCAAGTAATGCATTTAATGATGCTGTTTGACTGAGCCCACCATACAGGATTGAGCATAGCAAAATATTCCCAATAATTTCATCATCAGAAAACGTCGAGCTATCTTGAGCAAGAATCCAGTAGTCCCAAAGTTTTTCTATAATGATGTCAATTTCATGACCGGCCTGGATCCAATCCAAAGTGAAAATTGGTTCATCGCGTTTCATCTCAAAGGTGAGATACGGTAATGGGAAGTCTAGGTTATTGCTCTTATTGAGGTCTTTGATATATGTTCGGAAGAATTCATGTGCATATTTTTTCCAAGCCAAATTTGGTGCTTTACGTTTAATAAACTCATAAATCGCAGGATAGGCTTGAATTAAGTCCTCAGTTGAGAATTTTTGTTCATCCAAATATTGTTGAAGTTCATTCTCAGCATCAGCACGTAAGTTTTGTTCTAGCTCTTTGCGTTGGAATTGACGTCTATCTTCAGCGTAGCGTTTTTTGGAAGTTTTTTTATTGAGTGATGACATGTATTTCAATCCCAACGATTTTAAATTGACTTCTCATTTGCTCTAAAACATCTGCAATTTTAGAAAATTGAGATAGGGATAAACTGGAAAAAGGATGTGCTGCTTCTTGTTGCATGAGCTCATGTCCAAAGAGAGCTAAAATCTCAGGTTCGGTAATTTTATGAGTTAAAAAAGCACGAGCTGTGTGGCGATGCCAGTTAGCATGATCAAGACCTAATTCGGGATGAAAGTTTTTTACTAAAGATGGGCTTAGCGGTATCCAATCATTGTTTTGGATGATCCCCAAGAGGGGGAGCTTACTCGTTTTGATTCGTTGTATGACATCGCTTAAAGCTGGTTGACTCATCATGATTTGAGTTGAAAAATATTCTAAAAAATTAAGGAATTTTTTTATCTCTTCAACTAGAAATGGACAAAGCGGAATGAGGCGTCCGAATCCATTGCGGCCGCCTACTTCTTTGTCTGAAACCATCAAAATTTGGCGTTTTAAATTAAAGTTTTTAAGAAATCCAGGGAATTCAGCAACGGGGCGTGCTGCTGTAAAAAGAAGGAGGATATGCCATAGCCAGATATTATAATGATTAAAGATTGAAATTAGATCATCTTCGGCTTGTGAAAAAATATTAAATTTCAATACAGCAAAAATCTCTGTAATGACCTGTGGTTTTGGAGCTTTACGACTACCAAAATGAGTTATTGAATCAGGGAGCGAACGTACACAGCTTTCATATGTGCTTGCTACATCTGCACAAAGTGATTTTAGAATATCAATATATTGTGCATGTAATCGTAGGATATTCTGATGACAATAAGAAACAGATGATGACTGATTGGCATCAATCCCTGTGATTAAATCTGCGAGTTGTTTATTCCCTGTTTTTGCAAGAACCGTATGATGCAGTAGAGAACTCACCTTTACGACAGACAGTTTTGGAATCAATAATTCTTGTCTTAATTTGCGTAAATATTGTTGTATATCATCGAAACTAACCGAATCCATTTTGCGGAGATCCTCAATGAATAGATTAGGGATTGGAATGTCTAAATAGATCGTCTGATTGAGCAAGCTGTCTGAATACTCAAAATCACGGTTCTCAAATACATTAAATTTACTGCTTAAGAAGAATTGATCATTTTTATTGATCATTTTTTGGCGGTTATTTAAGTTTTTAGCTCGCTTGCTTTGTATATATAGCCACTCATTCACACTATTACCGGTCAAAAATGCGAGCATTAGGATCAAAGCACTTTTATTTTGATGTTCAGAGTAGTCCACATGAAGTCTTTTCAGTAGATGGTTCACGCTAGATGGATTCGGAAAAAAACTACTCGACGTGAGTAAATGTTCTTTGCGTTGAATATGTTTTGCAACAAGCGGTAGAACATAGCTTTGACTCGTTTCTGAATGTGCTGCGAGTGGTGTAATGTTAATTGGATCAACAATTATCTGTCGATCAACAGGCTCATCAATTAAGGTTTCTATATTTAGTGCTTTAGATTTCCCCCCTTTTTTGATTTCGATACTTTCTTCAATGAATTGTTCTTCATCAAGAAACTGATGTTGAAGCTGTGTATCGATACTTGCACGTGCAATCTTCGCTTTGTTTTTTAAAACGTAGTTAAAAGTAATGCGAATATCATTGAGTAGATTGCGATCAAACTCAGGCAATTCATCCGTATCTAATGTGATCAGATGTTGAATAAATTGTTCTAAGCTCTGTGTTGGATCTTGAAGATAGGTACTCCAGAGACGTTGATACTCTTCTGTATTTTGATATTTTTTTTCAGTATCTAAGTTTTTATTTGCAGTTCTAAAACGCTGAAATAAGCGCTTTACGGTATTGAAGTGTTCTGTGTGTGCTTGTTTAAAAAGATCTGGCTTGAGCTCAGGAAGAGCAATTAAATAAATGGCCGCTTTCAAAACTAGAATATTCCAATTTTTTGCATGCGTCTGCGATTCAGATAATTGCGAAATTGAATTGATATATGAAGTGATCGGTAGATCGCTGATCTTAACTTTTTTATTAAAAGAAATTACTGACGGTTTGGGCAGATTTGACTGAAATTCTACATCGATGTCAAAGCAATCGAGATTGAGACCATCTAGAGAGTTGTCAGTCTGTTGAGAAGACAATAGTTCAATCACAAAGTTGATATGTTGTGCACGTTCAAATTGCTCATCACCGAACAATTTTTCAATTGTTCTTTTAATTGAAACCATTGTTAAATCAAAATGTTCGTTTAGATCATTAGACATTTATGATCTCCAAATTTTTTCTGTACTTAGGCAACTATCAGAGTGATCAACGAGTTCTTTTACACATCTGCTGTTGAGTGATAATTCATTAATAATATGTGTGCGCTGTTGATTAATATTTTTAATCCGCTGATTCAGTTGATTTCGTGAACATGAAAGTAGTTGTGCTAGCAATTCCAGACTCATTTGATGATGTGGCTTTAAAGATGATTCTTTGTTAATGGTTAATAGTGTTTGACGTGAAAGATGTGTGTTAATTAAATGCAATGTTTTTCGTGGATTTAACGACCGAATATCAAATTTTGAAGTTTTGATGAATTGAATAAATTCACGACTGCATAACTCTATGAGAAATGCTAATTCCTCATCTGAAAAATTTGGTTGTTGATGAATAACTAACGAAACCTCCTTAATATCCTGCTTTAAATAGCTAATATATAATTGAATATTATTGAGAATGGTGTAGCCATCAAATTCTGAGGTTTTCCACACATGGAGCTCTTTTATACGATTAGAAATATCTAAATCTGCAGCGAGACTTTTAAACATATTTAAGTAGCACAGGTTGAAACCATAAGCACGTGGATGAATGATGATTCTGCTTTTTTTGAAATTTTTTAGAGTACTTATCCGTGTTGCTGGAAACTTTAAAAGTAGTTCAGATGTCAAATCCATGTGTGCTATTGAATAAAAATAATACAGTAATATTCACGTATATTTAGAGTTTTTGAATATGGCAGGAGGCATCATTTTTTTCTTGTTTTTAAAGTTTATTTATTATTGAAAGTTTCAAATTTTCCTCCTCGAGTGGATACTCACTATTAGTTAGCTATATTTGTGAGTTGGCAAAAAATATCATATTTCTATTATGATGTTCACATAGCTGATTAGAATGAATAGATTAGGGATGAGTACAGCTGATTATTACAATAATAATGCTCAAATTTTTTTTGATAATACATACCGAGTTGACATGCAGAGTTTGTACGAACCTTTTTAAGTATTTACCTACACAATTAAAGATTTTGGACTTGGGCTGTGGATCGAGTGGTGATACTTTGGATTTCAAAAAAAAGGGTATCAAGTTGATGCAATAGATGATTCGGCTGAGCTGGTAGTTAAGGTGCGAGAGCTCACAGGGATTAATGTTAAGCAGTTAAGTTTTTCTGCGTCGCAGATTCGGCCTTGACATTTTTTAATGGTAATTAAAACCAAACTGGAATAAGTTTTTAGTAAACATGTAGACGCATTTAACTTGATTGATATCGAGAGCCAAAGATGGAAATTAAACAACTGAAACAGGTAGAAGTCATTACAGATGTTGTATGTGATGTATGCAACCAATCAACGAAATTGGAGTTTGGAACCTTATCAGCAAATTGGGGCTATGGTTCCAAGCATGATGGTGAAAAATATGAGTTGCAGTTATGTGAAAAATGTTTCTTTTATGCCCTGGCGACATTAAAAAAAGAGCGAGCAGATGAGTTTATGTTTGATGAAAATTTTGACCCTTCGACCCTAGATGGGTTTGGGTTGAAGTGAACCTATCATCGCGACAGGTTCTAAGAATCCAAAAATATACTGATCCAAATTCAAGCCGGTAGTTTCATTTTTAATGGCGAGTAAGGGATTCAGGAAAAATATTATTCTTTGCTTCGAGGTCACTGAGTTCGGAAAAGGCTTGAATACCGCCTGCAGCTTTGATTCCATCTAAAGCGACAGATAGAGCTTCCTGATCTGACGGGAATGTTTCATCCCATACGGTAGAAGTACCACTTTGGCTCACCACTTCCAGTGTCCAATCACTGTCAGGCAGTTGATAAATAAGAATTTCGACCTGCTGATTATGTTCCTGTAAAACTTGAGATAAGGGAGAGTCAATTAAACATTTTCATCATAATCGTGAGTATGGTGATGGTCTGACATCAGCGGCAGCCTTTATTGTATTTAACATCCGTCCATAGTAATGAATGAATTAAATTTTGCCTAGCAGTGGATATTATGGGGTACAAAGAATGGCTAAATTCAAAAAATAATTGCCCCGACAATAAAACAAAATAATCCAAAAATTACCCAAATCCAGACATTCGATTTGGGTTGCTCGGTATCTGATGTATAGAACGGTTGTTGTTCCTGAGCAGAATTCTCTGGGTTGCCAGCTCTATTTTTATAGGGTTGGCGCTTGGAATAGGATAGGCCTGTGCCAGGAATACCAACGCTGGTTCGGGTGCCTTTTTTGCCAATATTTAAAGAAGCACCAGGTTTGCCAATGCTTGCACTGCTGATGCCTTTATGCGTCAGATTGATTTTTAATCCAGGTAATATTTTAATACTCTTGCGAAATCTGAAGCCCATATTTTTTCCATTTACAAGAACCAGTTTGGTTTCTATCTCAGTTGTCCGGATACAGTGAAATAAGAGTTTGATTCATTCATAGGACTGATCATTTGACTTATCTAGTGAAATATCAGTATGTTCTTTAACATAAGATATTGGCTTTTAGACAATGAATCAAACATCAAATTATTACAATCAACATGCTCAAGCATTTTTTGAAAATACCTATCAGGTTGAGATGAAAAGTCTTTACACACCATTTCTAAGATATTTGCCGGAACAGGCATTGATCCTGGATTTGGGCTGTGGCTCGGGGCGGGACACTTTGGCATTTAAGAAAAAAGGCTATCAAGTTGAGGCAATTGATTATTCTGCCGAGCTGGTTGAAAAGGCGAGAGAGCTGACAGGCATCGAGGTACGTCAGCAAAGTTTTTATGAGCTGAATGAAGTAGCTAAGTATGATGGGATTTGGGCTTGTGCTTCTCTTTTGCACTGTGAAAGAGATCGCCTGACTGAAGTGCTGGCGCGCATATTTAAAGCATTAAAGCCAAATGGTGTGTGTTATATGTCTTTTAAATATGGCGATACAGACCGTGAGAAAGAAGGGCGCAGCTTTACTGACTTGAATGAGCAGCAAGCTTACGACTTACTTAAACAAATAGATCAGGCTTTACTGTTACAACAATGGATTACTGTAGATAAACGTCCAGACCGTACAGAAGAGTGGATCAACGTAATATGGAAAAAGCAATCACATGCTTTTGATTATTACCCACAGCGTTTATACAGTCGTGCCGAGTTAATGAAAGAGCCCTCTTTGATTCCTGCAGAACACGGGATTTATTTTTGGTGGTTCAAAAAAAATCCACCGGGAATCCCAACAAAAAACTGTATAACGTATCAAGAATATACTTTGTTGTATGTTGGCATATCGCCTGATAAAAAGACTAAACCAAATAGTAAATCAAACTTGAGAATACGGCTTAAAACACACTTTGCAGGTAACGCAGAAGGTTCAACGCTAAGACGAACATTGGGCATACTTCTGGCTGAGATGAGTGGGTATCCGCTTAGAAGAGTAGGGTCAGGTAATCGCATGACTTTCACGCATGCAGGTGAACAATGGCTGGATGCATGGCTTGAAGATAATGCATATGTGTCCTGGATAATTTGTGAAGAACCTTGGAATGTTGAGGAAAAGGTTTTTGAACAAACGATACTGCCACTCAATTTGAAAGGTAATCAGCACGAGTTTAAAGAAACCCTTTCAGCTATGCGTAAAAAAGCCATTCAAAATGCGAAAATGATGGAAATCGCTACGGAAGCAGGATTACAAAGACAGGTGAAGCTTCAACATGTGGCAGGATGATCGCTTTATAGAAAATAATAAACCTACACCCAACGAGCAGCTGAAATTCTTGAAGCATATTCAGCAGATATTGCAGTCAGGGACTTTTACTTCGACATATAAGTTTGCTTTGCTGATAAGTATCACGCGTCTGGCGATTGAACAGGGTCAAGATACCGGTGCTGCCTTGCATTTGGACTATCAGGATATTGCGGAAAAGTTTATTGACCTGTACTGGAAACAGTCTCTGCCGTTTCAGTTTAACCAGTATGAGCCTTTTACTATTCATCAAAGCACTGGTAAGCAGGCAAAGATCATCAGTGAAATTCAGAATGCACAGCAACAATTCAAGACCTTGGCCGCGTTGAGAAAGGATGTACTTTACTGGAACAGGCTGAAGCGAACAGTTGCGACAACGGTTAAGCAAATGCCGGTAGTATATTTACAGAATCTGAATGGTCAAACCGTAGAGTTTCTCTATCATCTGCAGGATTGCAAACAGTCACTTAAGCTGTTGCCCAAGGTGATGTATTGCTTAAGACAATTCAGTGAAATTATTGAAGAGCTGTGCCAAAAGTGCTGGATTGATTTTGTCCGACTGAACAAGCAGAACCTAGTTGTACTTGATGGCTTGCCTGACCTAGATGAATTCATGTTTGCTCCAAGTCGTAATCAATTGGGGCAGGTCGCGGACTTCTTAATCGACTTACAGCAATGCCAGTGTTTTTACTGTGGCAAAAGCCTGAAAAACTCAAAATATGCCGTGGATCATTTTATTCCCTGGTCTCTATATCCTGCCGATACCGGACATAATTTTGTCCTGGCAGATGATAAATGTAATTCACAGAAAAGTAATTATCTAGCGTCCGAGCAATTCTTAGATCAATGGAGAGAACGTAATCATCTGCATGATCAGGCGATTAGTCGGGAGATTTCGCAACTCGGTTTTTTGACCGATCTGCAGCGTTCACATCGGGTTGCAGACTGGGCCTATCAGCAGGCGATTGAGCATGAGTATTTAGTCTGGTTGGGGGGCAAAGATAAACAGATATTGGCTCATCCTATATCTGGTGTCTTTTGAGACGGTTATTCTTTGCAGAGATTCTGTTATCCAAAGACCAATATTTTCAAGAACAAATTGAATATTCAGCAAGATAGTATTCTATAGACAGCTGAATTAGAGCTTTCAGCCCTTACAGACTTTTAACTGGAGGCCTTCATTCTCACAATATGCTGCTACAAAATTTAGAATATTCACCTGTTTGGAGCTTGAATTGACAGATCACTTGGCTTGAGCACGACAATTTATGTCCTTTTCCATTTTTTACTGCTGCATGATTTAGAATTTTAGGTAAAATCATTTTTATTAATGATTTACTTATTTGGACTTCTATAACAATGACCCAAGTACAACTGCAACAATTACAAAAACAACTTTGGAATATTGCCAATACTTTGCGTGGTACCATGGGCGCCGATGAATTCCGTGATTACATTCTGGGTTTTATTTTCTTTAAATATTTATCAGAAAAATCGGTGAACTTTGCCAATGAATTGCTCGATGGCGAAGACCTCAGCTTTTTAGAATTAGATGAAAATAATGCTGAGCATGTACCGTATATCGAAGAAATTAAAAAGAATGCCATTGCCGAAGTCGGTTATGCGCTCACACCAAAACAGCTATTCCATACCTTAGCCGAGCGTGGTCGTCAGGGCGAATTCATTTTGGATGATTTAACTGCGACCTTAAAATCGATTGAACAAAGCACCTTAGGCACCGACTCTGCCGATGACTTTGCCAACCTGTTTGAAGATTTGGATCTAAACTCGACCAAGCTCGGCAATAATGCCAGTGACCGTAATGCACTGGTGGCGAAAGTCCTCAGTCATTTAGATGATATTGATTTTGATATTAGTAATACCGAAGCCGATGTACTGGGTGATGCTTACGAGTACCTGATTGGTGAATTTGCCTCAGGCGCGGGCAAAAAAGCAGGGGAATTCTATACCCCACAAACGGTATCGACTTTATTGGCAAAGATTGTCACCCAAGGCAAAGACCGTTTACGTTCAGTCTATGACCCGACTTGTGGTTCAGGTTCGTTATTGCTTCGGGTAAAACGTGAAGTGAAAGATGTCGATATGATTTACGGTCAGGAAATGAACCGTACCACCTACAACTTGGCCCGCATGAACATGATTCTGCATGATGTGCATTTTGCCAAGTTCGACATCAAGCAGGAAAATACCTTAACCCGTCCGCAGCATTTGGATAAAAGGTTTGATGCGGTGGTGGCGAATCCTCCATTCTCTGCAAAATGGTCTGCCGATCCGTTATTTTTACAAGATGAACGTTTTGCTGCGTATGGCAAACTGGCGCCAAGCTCTAAAGCCGATATGGCTTTTGTACAGCACATGCTGTATCAACTGGATGACAATGGCACCATGGCGGTGGTGTTACCGCATGGCGTCTTGTTCCGTGGTTCGAGTGAGGGCGTGATTCGTCAGTATTTGATTGAACAGTTGAACGTGGTGGATGCGATTATTGGTTTACCCGCCAATATATTCTATGGCACGTCTATTCCGACCTGTATTTTGGTGTTGAAGAAAAACCGTGAGCAGAGCGGCAATATTCTGTTTATTGACGCCAGCAATGATTTTGAAAAGCAGAAGAACCAAAACAAGTTATTGCCTGAGCATTTGGATAAGATTGTTGCGGCATTTGAACAGCGTGAAAATATTGAAAAATATGCGCATGTCGCGACCTTGCAAGAAGTCAAAGATAACGATTACAACCTGAATATTCCACGTTATGTGGATACCTTTGAAGCGGAAGCCGAGATAGATTTAGATGCGATTGCAAAACAGCTTCAAGCATTGGAACACGACAGCCAAAAAACCGATGCCATCATTGCAGATTTCTGCAATGAGCTAGGGATTGCTTCGCCGTTTGCGGAGGTGAAGTAATGTCTGTACCTAAGTTACGATTTAAAGAGTTTGATGGGGATTGGTCAAATAAGAAAATTGGAAATATTGCATCGAAGGTTGGTAGTGGCAGTACACCAAGAGGTGGTGCAGAAGCATATACCGATCATGGTATTATATTTATTAGAAGCCAAAACGTTAATAATGACCAACTTCTTCTAGATGATGTCGCTTATATCCCTGAAGAAACTCATGTAAAAATGTCAGGAAGCAAAGTCATAGCAAATGATATTTTGCTCAATATCACGGGTGCTTCTATTGGTCGTAGTTGTGTTGTTCCACACTATTTCACTGAAGCTAATGTCAATCAGCACGTCTGTATTATTCGTACACCCAATGATGATCCTATTTTTGTTCAATCATTTTTAAGTTCTGAAAATGGGCAAAATGCAATTCAGTCTAAGCAAGCTGGTGGTGGTAGAGAAGGGTTGAATTTTCAAGCTATTCGCTCAATTGATTTTCATTTTCCACCTTCAAAAGAAGAACAAACCAAAATCGCCTCTTTTCTATCAAAAGTGGATGAAAAGATTAGCCAACTCACGCAAAAACATGCGCTGCTGAGCCAATATAAACAAGGCATGATGCAAAAGCTCTTTAGTCAGCAAATTCGTTTTAAAGCGGATGATGGGAGTGAGTTTGGGGAGTGGGAAAAAGTGAAGCTTGGAAGCTTGCTAATTAAGCATGACGAAAAAACAGAATTTAATAATCAATATCCAGTGCTTACTTCATCTAGACACGGTATTTACTTTCAAAAGGATTATTTTGCGGGGCAAGATGTAGCAAGTGCAGACACTACAGGATATAACGTTGTTCCATATGATTATTTTACTTATCGACACATGTCAGATGATTTAGTATTCAAATTCAATATTAATACAATTTGTCCTAAAGGTATTGTGAGTACTCTTTATCCTGTGTTTACAGTAAAAGACGAGCATTTAAATAAATATTTTTTGCAGACTATTTTAAATGAAGGACAAGAATTTAAGAATTTTGCAATCATGCAAAAACAAGGTGGTTCAAGAACCTATATGTATTTCTCTAAATTATCAGAGCTGGTTTTAACAATCCCTTGTCTTGAAGAACAAACCAAAATAGCAAACTTCTTGTCCTCTATCGACCAAAAAATTGAAGTCGTGGCAGAGCAAATTGAACAGGCTAAAACTTGGAAAAAAGGCTTGTTGCAGCAGATGTTTGTGTAGGGGGATATAGTGAATTTAGCAACCTCACCTTTTGAACATTTCACACAACTTTTAGATTCTGCAAAAAAGTTTAAAGCGATTCCGCGAGAAAAAACTTTTTTCGATACTGCGATTCGTAACCATTACGAAAATCCCACCACTGAATTGCTTGAATTTTTCTTAAACCCTCAAGAATCCCATGAGTTTGGAGAGGTGTTCTGGAAAGGCTTTAGTGATGTTGTGGTAGGAATGAGCACCCTAGAGAATTCTAGTTTAGGTCAAGTGGAAAACTTGGAGCGAGAATGCGTTACACATAACAGCAATCGTATCGACCTAATGATTGATACCGATACGCATCTTATTTTACTGGAAGCTAAAATTTACCATCATCAAAACAATCCATTTGATGACTATGTGAAATATGCTCAAACACGCTCAAAAGACAAAACTATCCTTGGCTTGATACTCAGCATCTCTGGTAAAAGTGAAGCCCAAAATTGGTTCGGTATTTCCTACCAACAATTAGTGAATGCTGTCCGACCTTACCTTGCAGAACAAATGATGACGAATCCCATGAATAAATGGAATTTGTTTGCACGTGAGTTTTTGCTGCATCTTGAAAGTTATTATCGTATACAGAATCTAGATATGAACCGTATCCAATTTATTTTTGATCATTATCAAGAAATACAAGAGTTGCAAAAGCTGAAAACAAATACTATTCAGGAAGTTGTCGATAGTATCAGTCAGCTTCTTAATCAATCCATTGATAGTTATATCTCTAAAAACAAATATGAATCATGGGGAGGGATTCGTTTTTATAACGATGCGTGGAATAACTTAACCAATACCACTTTATTTATTAAAGAGCATCAAGGTGGAACAGTATTCGATGTGACAACTTATATTTTGAATTTACCAGAAGCATTAGAGGAGCAAGCATTTTCTATTTTGAAATGCAACGATGATTCACGCTACCTCAACTGGAAAATTGAAAAATATAAAGGTGGTACCGAACGCTGGTTATGTATCTACTGGCGAGCACCTGAAAATAATTTTGAAGCGATTCGAGATTTGATTTTGGAGAAAGCAAGTTTGTTAGATGTGATTGAAAAAACTTTAAGATAAATCAGTATATTGAATATAAAGCGAATAAGAATTTAGAGAGTAGAGGGTGAAATGACAGTACAAAGCGAATATCAACTTGAAAATGAACTGATTGCACAACTGCAAGGGCTAGGATATGCAACCGTTACCATCAAGGATGAACGCCAACTACTGTCTAATCTCAAAACCCAAGTCGAACGCGCCAATGGACTAGCGCCTCTGTCAGAAACGGAATGGAAACAGGTCATCAGTTTTTTGAACACGGGCACAGTGTTTGAACGCGCCAAGAATCTGCGTGATCTGTTCCCAGTCAAATTTGATGATGGTACCAGTAAACATCTTTTTTTCCTGTCTGATGATCCAAGCAAAAATATTTATCAGGTCACCAATCAAATCACCATCGACCACCGCGACTATAATGGCAGAACCAGCCGTTTTGATGTGACCTTACTGGTCAATGGTTTTCCTTTGGTACAGATCGAGCTGAAAAAACGCGGTATGGAAATCGCCGAAGCCTTTAATCAAACGCAACGCTATATTCGTGAAGCCTATTGGGCAGGGCAAGGATTATTTGGTTTTATTCAGTTGTTTGTGATTAGTAATGGTGCCAATACCCGCTATTACTCCAACGGCACCACAGGCATCGAGTTTGCCTTTCCCTGGGCGGATGTCAGCAATAAACACATCAATGAAATTGTCGACTTTGCAGATGCTTTTCTCAATCAGCAGCATCTGACCCAAATGCTGACCCAGTACATGGTACTGCTAGAAACCACCAAAAGCCTGATGGTGCTGCGTCCCTATCAGATTTATGCAGTACAGAAAATTGTGCAGCATGTGCAAAACTCCAATCAGAACGGCTATATCTGGCACACTACAGGTTCAGGCAAGACCCTGACTTCATTTAAAGCCAGTCAGATCATCATGCAAATGCCTGATGTGGAAAAAGTCCTGTTTGTGGTGGATCGTAACGACCTCGACACGCAAACCTCACGCGAATTTAATGCTTTTAAAGCCGAAAGCGTCGACAGCACTGATAATACATCGACCTTGGTGAAACAGCTGGATCAACGTCATGACAAACTGATTGTGACCACCATCCAAAAACTCAATCGAGCCATCAGTACCGACCGTTATTTAGAATCGATTGATTATCTTAAAAATAAAAAAGTGGTGTTTATCTTTGATGAGTGTCACCGTAGCCAATTTGGTGATACCCATCAAAACATCAAAAAATTCTTTAGTAATGCGCAGATGTTTGGTTTTACTGGTACGCCTATTTTTGAAAAGAACAGCCAAAGCAAAGCAGGTTTAAAACTCACCACAGATTACCTGTTTAATGCGTGTTTGCATAAATACGTGATTGTCGATGCCATCCGCGACCGTAACGTCTTGCAGTTCCAGATTGATTATCGTGGCAAATACACCGCCAAAGGCATGGCGACGAATGAAAGTTATGAGGAAGATGTAGAAGGCATCGATACCAAAGAACTGTATGACAACCCGCAACGCCTAGAAATGATTGCCCGCTACATTGTCAATATCCACGATACCAAAACCCGTAATCGTGAATTTACCGCAATGTTCTGTGTCAGTTCGGTCGAAACACTGACCCAATATTACGACCTCTTTGAAAAGGTGCAGGCTGAAAAGCAAATTGAAGATGAAGCACAAGGTCGGATATTTAAACCGTTGACCATTGCCACTATCTTTTCTTATGCGGCAAATGAGGCTGTACCGACTGATGACTTAAATGGCTTAATTCATGAAGAAGCCGCAGATATTCCAACTCAGGTCAATTCATCCAGTCGGGATAAGCTGGATCGCTACATTGCCAATTACAACCGACAGTTTAAAACCAACTACAATTCTGGTGATCAATTTTATGCGTACTACCGCGACATTGCACAGCGCGTAAAAAACAGACAGATTGATATTCTAATTGTGGTCAATATGTTCCTCACGGGCTTTGACTCTAAGCCGTTAAATACCTTGTATGTCGATAAAAACCTAAAATATCATGGCTTGATTCAAGCATTCTCACGCACCAACCGTGTCTATAACGATAAAAAACCATTTGGCAATATCATCTGTTTCCGCAACCTAAAACGTGCAACAGATGAAGCACTGGCACTATTTTCCAATAAAGAAACGACCAAGATTGTACTTGTTCCCAGCTATGCGGAAATCGAACAGGATTACCAAGCAGCGGTGAGCAAATTGTTTGCCTTAACGCCCAATTACCAATCAGTCGATGATCTTGTCACTGAAGAACAGCAACTCGAATTTATTAAGGCCTTCCGTGAAGTGATGCGCTATAACGCGCAATTACAAACTTTTATTGAATACGATCAAGACCAAACACAACTTGATAAGCAGCACTTTGCAAACTTCGCCTCTAAGTATGCTGACCTATGTCGTGCCGTTAGAAAGACCACCAAGAGAGACAAAGTATCGGTACTGGATGATGTCGATTTTCAACTGGATTTACTGCATAGTGATCGCATTAATGTTGGTTATATCATCAACCTGCTACAGCTTGTTGTTGATACAGACTCAGAGGACAAGCGTAAGAAGTACCAAGCGCAAATTTATGACTTAATCAGTAGCGATATTAGCTTGCACGATAAGCAAGACCTGATTCAAAAATTCATTGAAGATAACATGCCGAAGATGATCAATGGGCAGAGCGTCCAAACGGCTTTTGCTGCATTCTGGGATGCTGAAAAAGAACAGGCCTATCAGCATCTTTGTAAAGAAGAAAACCTGAAACCAGAAGCGATGAAGCAGGTTCTGGAGCATTATGAGTTCACTAAACGCTTACCACGTAAAGAAGAGTTGAAAGACTTGCCAAACTATAAGGTTAAGCTGTTTGAACGGGAGAACGTGTTTAGCAATTTGCTGGTCAAGACACGCCAGTTGATTGAGAAGTTTTATGTGGGGTTTTAAATTGTCAAAGAAGTAAAGCACCTTAATGGTGCTTTACTTCTTTAGGTGTATGCATTTGTTCCACCCTTTCTAAGACAGTGGCAGAGAACGGTGTCAACGGCATTCTAAAATTGACCCCTTTTACCTTACAAATGGCAAAGTAAAATTGACCCCTTTGATCTCGTATTAAGTTTCAACCTGAGGCTGAATCCCTATTCTTTTTTTATCCTTCAAACGATAACTCTCACTCGATATTTGTACCACATGACAGTGATGCAATAACCGATCTAACATCGCAGCGGTCAACGTGACATCATCCTCAAACGACTTAGACCATTGGCTAAATGGTAATTTACTCGTCAATATCGTACTGCCTTTTTCATAACGCTTGGCAATCACGTTAAAGAACAGATTCGCTTCTTCACGTCCAAAGGGCAAATAACCAATTTCATCGATAATCAATAATTTCGGGGCGAGTATCACGCGTTGCATATAGGTTCTCAATTTACCTTGCTGATAGGCTGTACTGAGTTGCAGCATGAGATCGGCGGCGGTAATAAACCTGGTTTTGACATTGCTCATGATGGCCTTATAGGGAATCTTTAGAAAGAAAGCCAATCATCTCAGCAAGATAATTGGCTTAAGTGAGAGTTACGATTATCCGCTTATTCGTCGGTCATCCCAATAACACGGTACTATAATCAGATTGTTTTCATGTAATCGTGACCATAATCGGACACCTAAATCCCGCTGCATATTCTGGACTGTGAAATTGGAAATCAGCAGGGTAGATTTCATATTGTCATAACGACTATATAAGACCTTATGCACCATCTCTAGGCGTTTTTCATGCCGGTCATGCAGGCCATATTCATCAATCACCAATAAATCAAAACTGGAGAAATGGTCGATGACTTCTTTCTCAGAGCGTGAAGTATCTGACCAAGTATCCATCATTTTTTGAGCAATTTCTGCACTGGTATAGTAGCGTGCAGATTTTGTACTGTTATGCAGAATGTTACGAATAATTGATGCACTCAGATGGGTTTTACCTGTACCTGGTGTACCAATCATCAACATGTTCGGGTTGTGGTCAGAAATAATCTGTTGTGCAAAGGCCTGACATAGCTTGATGGTATTGTCTTGTGCAGGGCATGCAACTACATAATTCTTGAAGCCACGATCCAGGTAGCGTTTATTGAGCCCTGAGTTTTTAATTTTTTGCTGCAGTAATCGCTGTTGCAGTTCGTCCTCATAGGTTGCATGTGACGACTGGACAGTTTCTTTGGCACACAATTTACAGAGCCTATGACCAGCAATTTCCATTAGGGGTATATGATGGGTAGGGCAAGCTGTTTCCGTTGTTTCTGCGCGAAACTGGAGCGTTTTAAGCACGGTATTCATGATTATTCTCCTAAATCCATTTGGAACTTTCTAAAAAATCCTCATTTTTTTCTTCAAAGTTTGAAGATGAAGATGAAGATGAAGATGAAGATGAAGATGAAGATGAAGATGAAGGGCATGATTCAAGCATGACTTGAGTAATACTCGGGCTCTTCTCAGGAGCTGCTTGAGCATTTACTTTTCGTTGCTTGGTTGATGCTTGAGCATTACTTGCGGATTTACCCCAACGTGCTTGAGCTGCATTTTTAGCTTTATCAGATTTCATTTGCTGATTTTGCAATGCTTGGCTTTTTAAACTGGTTAAAAAATTTGAATGAATCTGCTCAGATTTGACTTCAAACAATTCCAGGGCTATCAGCGTATTCAACAAAGTTTTAGCCTTGGTGTGTTGCGATAATTTTGTAATGCTGCATACAGTAGCTAGGTCATAAGGAATGGCACCATTTTTCCAGAAATCCATCATTAACAGCAGTGCTGCACCGATTTGCTCTGCAGTCATTCGTGCAAATTTTGCCTGTAAGTCGCCAATATAGAGTGGCATCCAAATTGAAATATCTTTATGCATGGGTTTACCTTTTTATGGGTATAGAGGGGCTAAGGTCATCAATTGGATGACCTTGTATGTTTGTTTTATGAGTGAGCGAGACTCATTAAGCGGAGACGGGCCTGTTGGGCCAAGTCATCGTAATGGGCTTGCCCTTCATCCAGCATTCGCTGCAGCCAGAGTCTTAATGCTTGGTGATCATCGAAGCATTTATTGATTTCCAGTAAAAAAGCCAGATTATGAAGTTTGGGAATCTGTAGCTCATGAATTAATTCACGAGCGACAATATCTGCTTCAGCGCTGACGACCACACCACCAAAGAAAGCTTTACTATTCATGTGCAAGCTCCTTTGTATTTAGTTTTTCCAGCATGGCTTCAAATGCACTGCCATCGCGGCGCGTAACATTGGGGATGTAACGGCTATAGACCCGGAATAGCATTTCAGTCGTTGAATGTCCCAATTGACGTGCGATCCATTCCGGATTTTCTCCTGCTGACAGCCAAAGTGTTGCTGCTGTATGACGTGTTTGATAGGCTCTTCTAGACTTCAATCCTAGAAAGCGCAAGATCGGATGCCAGACACGTTTATTCACCAGACGATAATCGAGAGGTCCACCATCACGATTGCAGAAAACAAACTCTGATTTACCATTATTTAAGCTTTTCTGTTGCAGAAAGGCTTGGTACACCCGGTCATTCATCTGGATCGTGCGGTCAGAACCATAAGTTTTGGTTCCACCAAGTACACCATTCACTAACGCTTCTCTGATATGGATTTCACGACGCTGTAAGTCGATATTTTTCCATTGTAGACCATCGATTTCACTGGTACGCATACCCGTAAAAAAGCGAATGGTGTAATAGGGGCGGAAGTCTTCACGCACTGTGGTAAGAATTTTATGCACCTCTTCCAGAGAAAAAGGTGTGACTTCAATCTTGCTTTCCTTCAGATTGTTAATATTTTTATAAGGCGACTCAAACTCGTATCGTTCAGCCGCATCATTGAGTATCATACGTAAAGGCGTCATGATTTGATTGATCCTCGATGCTTTTAGACTTGTCTGATCTTTTCCGTGAGTCACTTTGGCGAGGGAAGCACGGAAGTTCAGCAAGTCTGACTTCTTGATTTTCGAGAGAACCTGATTACCAAAAGCAGGAATCAAATAATTTTTAATAATGATTGAAACCTTATGTTGATAAGATGTTCTCCACTCAATCTGTTTTTGTTTAAACCATAATTCAGTAAACTCTTTAAAAAGAGGAACTTTAGTTTGTACAGCGATTTGCTGACTTCTTTTTTCCTTAAACTCCTCGACACGTTTACTTTTGGGGAAGTACTTTTCATATTCGAAAGTTCCCAAAGTAATTTCAGCTTCAAGCTGTTCGAGACGTTTTTTCAAAATGCGACGATTATAGGCGTTGTCTTCAAGATTGGTTGTTTCTCTGCAACGAATGCCCATGTAGCGGAAATCGGCAATCAGTTTGCCGCTTCGTTCTCGGATGGTAGCCATCAGTTAGACCTCCTGAAACTTATTGCAAAGCATCCATGCTTAAACCAGTAAATTTAAGCATTTCAGTTTCAATGCGTTCCCAAACAAAAAGAATTTTACGACCACCGAAAGGACGGATGTAGTGCACACCTTCAATAAAGACACTATCCTTCAGTTGGTTGCGAATAGTACGAGCGTCGTACTGAATTTTTTCAGCCAGTTGTTGGGCTGTAAGATAGGTATATGACATAATAAAGCCTCTGATTTTTACTAGGTAACTAGGAAAAATTATTCCTTAGGCGTAATTTATCATATTTTTATGACTTTACAAGTACTTTTTACCATTTAAGTAGGAAATTTTATGATTATTTCAAACTTGGCAGTTTTACTAGCTGAGCGAAAGTTAAAAGTAGCTGATTTAGTTAGAAGTACAGGAATAAATAAATCTACATTGCATAAGCTCTATAACGATGAATCAGTCAGAATTGATTTTGAGACAATTGATAAGATTTGTGTGGCTTTAAATGTAGAAGTTGGTGATTTATTAATTTTTAAACAAAATGAAAATAATCAATAATATACATTGTATTTTGGTCACAGATGGTCACATCAAAATGTCAGTTGGTCACAAATTCAGTCTATGATTAGGATGATCGTTAAAATTTTTTATTAACGGGTCGATTATATTTTTGAATAATTACTTCGATGGTGAAAGAACTCACTTTTTTATTGTAATTTTTTGGTCACCGATGGTCACATGAAAAAATTGATTGGTCACAAATTTAAGAAAATTAGTTCAAACCTTGAACTAAAATTCTATTTTCTAGGTCCAGTTTTTGGTTTTGGATGAGTTATAAAGTACATATAATTTGGTGAAATTTGAGGTTATTTAAAGTGATTTATAATGTGGTGGCACAAAATGGTCACATCTTGGTCACCGAAGATAGAGGTGACTAATAAAACTTATAAGTAGGCTTTAGTAAATAATTCTAATTAGATTAAAAAACATTAATTAAATCAACAATAAAAAAGCCCCCATCTTTCGATGGGGGCTTTTTGAATTTGGAGCGGGAAAGGAGACTCGAACTCCCGACCCCAACCTTGGCAAGGTTGTGCTCTACCAACTGAGCTATTCCCGCAGGGTCGAATAATTTTTTATAAAAAAACTAAACAAAAAAATCTGGAGCGGGAAAGGAGACTCGAACTCCCGACCCCAACCTTGGCAAGGTTGTGCTCTACCAACTGAGCTATTCCCGCATAGCGGTGTATAATACAGTAAAGCCCTTGAGGGTCAATAGCTTTGTGCAAAAGCTTGTATCGTTTGCATAAAATAAAAACAATTTTGGGCCAAAAATGTTTTTAAAAGCTAAAATTGATCATTTTTTGACTTATAGCAGCGGTTTGAACTCGGACAGAAGCATGTATACTCCAAAGTGTATAAACGCAATTTGATATTTGGAGCAGTCTCTTGAGTTTGGAACAGCAGCTGATTGAACGCTTACAGCAGTTAACGCCGAGTCATTTGGAAGTGGTGAATGAGTCTTCAGGCCATGGCGGCTATTTCCCAGGCAAAGAATCACATTTTAAAGCAGTCATTGTCAGTGAAGCATTTGCTGGCTTGCGTTTGGTACAGCGTCACCAAAAAGTGTATGCAGCTGCAGGAGATTTGCTTGGGCCGGGTCATATTCATGCTTTAGCCATTCATGCTTTTTTGCCTGAAGAGTGGCAAGGTCAAGCAGCGCCTAGCCCAGAGTGCGCACATGCGCCAAAAGCGGAATAAGTCATTATGGATACACATTTACTGATTAAAATTGTTCATATGACGGGTGCATCACTGGCGTGTCTGGCAGTATTTGTACGCGCTTTCACGTTATTTAAAGGGGTGCAGGGCAATATGCCAAACCCCGCAATGCGCACCTTATTTGTCGCGCTGCAGCATGGCGCAATGACGCTGATTGCATTGACTGGCATTGTGCTTTTATGGATGAAAAACTTTGATGCAGAACCTTGGTTCTATGCCAAAGTAATTTTGTTCCTTGTGCTGCTGTCATCATTGGGCAAAGCTTACCGTAAAGATGACAGCATGTTGCTGGTGCAGCGCCGTGCTGGCCTATTTATTGCTGCAGGATCTTTAGCTGCCATTATCGTTTTGATTATGTTAAAGCCTAATTTCGGCTAATTGTCAGACATAATCTGAAAAGGCCTATCAGGTCTCAGGTAGACTGAGACCTGTCTTTAAACAAAATAAAATAAGAGGGAAGTGCATGCGTACTCGCGTGGTTTTTAACCAAAAGGGTGGGGTGGGAAAATCGAGCATAACGGTGAATTTGGCTGCGATCAGCGCCCATCAAGGTTTGAAAACGCTGGTGATTGACTTAGACCCGCAAGCCAATTCTAGCCAATATCTGCTGGGTGATGATGCGACGTATTCAGCCGACAAGCCTGCATTAGAGCCGAATATTGAAAATTATTTTGAAGAAGTGCTGGGAGCGCAGCAAAGCAAAGGCTTATTGGGCAATGCTATTGGTTCGATATTAAAGGGCCGCTCTAAAGGTCTGGACAGTTATGTCCATCAGTCGCCATTCAAAAATTTGGATGTTATTCCAGCCAGTCCAAGTCTTGGCGCTTTGGCGCATGCGCTAGAGTCTAAACATAAAATTTATAAATTGCGTGATGCGCTGCAGCAGCTGGACGGCCATTATGACCGTGTGTTTATTGACACGCCGCCTGCTTTTAACTTTTTCACTTTATCTGCGCTGATTGCTGCAGACCGTGTATTAATTCCATTTGACTGTGACGTATTTTCCAAGCGTGCGCTGCAGAGCTTAATTGAAAATGTCATTGAGACTCAAGATGATCATAATGACCGCTTGGAAATTGAGGGAATTGTGGTCAATCAGTTCCAAGCGCAGGCTAAATTGCCGCGGGAAGTGGTGCAGCAGCTGAAAGATGAAGGCTTGCCAGTATTGGAAAATATGCTGCCGCCATCGGTATTGATGAAAGAATCACATCATAAAAATCAGCCCTTGATCCATTTAGCTGCAGAACATAAATTGACGCAGGCCTATCAATCATTGTTCAATGAAATTGAGAAAAAATAATTTTTGAGTACAGCATGAAAGCGATTTATTTAAGCTTATTGGCAGGCAGCGCATTGCTGCTGAGCGCATGTGCCACGACTGTTAAGCCGACTTATGTGTCGCCAGCACAGTATCAGTCTTTCAATTGTCAGCAGCTGCAAAGCGAATATAAGCGTATTCAGCAATATATTGATAATGGTGTGCAAGCGCCGAAGCGTACAGGCGTCGGTGTCGGCTTAGGTCTTGGCGGCGGCTGGGGCAGCAGCGGCGGCTGGGGTTTTGGCCCAAGTGTATCGGTCAATATGGGCCAGTCTTCTAATACTAAAAAGACAGAGCTTTCCCGTGTAATGGGCGAGCAGGAAGCAGTACTGCAGGCAGCCCAGTTTAAAGGCTGCCCAATGCTGATCCGCACCAAGCCGAAGAGCTGATTTCGGTCTTGAATCTGCTTGTTCTGAACTGCTTTTGTTCAGGCAGGCAGATTAAAATGTAATAAAATTTGTAGGCAATTCATCTTTGTTTTCACTTTGCTGCATTTGATTTTTCAAAAAAGATAAATTTAAAAATTATAATAAATATTAATTATTTATATTTTAATGAAGGTCTGTTTATATTTCATTTTCATGACATTTATTTGGTTTTTTGCATGCTGTAAATGGTCTCTGCACTCTATTTTTTGATCGGGCACGTACTTGTTTTTTGTCAATCATGTCAGATAATGTCTGCCTTGTTTTATCCAAGTTTCTGGAATTTATGATTGAAAGCTGGCTATTTTTATTAGCAGTCATTGCTGTATTGATGACTCCGGGCCCGACCAATGCATTATTGGCGAGTTCAGCACATCAGCAAGGGGCAGCCAAAACCAGTTTGTTCATACCTGCCGAATTTCTGGGATATTTTTATGCCATTAATTTATGGGCGCTGCTGATTCATCTGAGTGCGCCTATTTGGCCGCATCTGATCAGCATTTTGCATATTGTCAGTGTCGGTTATGTATTTTGGCTGGCGTTTCATCTATGGAAAGTGAAGCATTTGTATCAGCATAGCCAGCGTCATACCAGTATCCGCCCGCGCCAGCTGTTTTTCTCGACCTTAAAAAATCCCAAAGCGCTGTTATTTGCTGCCGGTATTTTGCCGATGAACACGTGGGATAATCCAACCAATTTTATTTTAGTTTTTAGCGCATTCTGTTTGGTGCTGCTGCCGGTCACCATGTTTTGGATGTCTTTTGGGCGGGCAATTCTGGCAGGAGAGAGCAGGCAAATAAAAGCCGATCTCTTATATAAAGGATCGGCCGCGATGCTGGTGCTGTGCATAGTGCCTGTGGTCATTCAATTCTTTATTTAAATGCCGCGGCAGACGGCATTAAGCAGTCTTGTTTTTCATCTTTTGGCGGATAAAACCAATAATGCCCGGCAGTACGCTGATAATAATAATACCGAAGATGAGATGCGTGAAATTATCTTTCACAATTGGCATGTTGCCAAAGAGATAACCCAGCGTAATAAATGAGCCAATCCAGCAGAATGCGCCAATGAGATTATACGTTAAGAAAAATTTATAGTTCATTTGGCCTGCCCCTGCGACAAAAGGTGCAAAGGTGCGGGCAAAAGGCACAAAACGGGCAAAAATAATGGTTTTTCCGCCGTGTTTTTCAAAGAACTTTTGTGTGTTGATCAGGTGCTGTTTATTAATAAAACGTGATTCAATTTCAAACACACGCGGGCCAATATATTTGCCAATGTGATAATTTAGGGTGTCGCCCAGCACAGCAGCAATAAACAGCAAGACACCTAATACCCATGGATCCATTGCGCCAGTAGAGGCCGCTAAAGCGCCCGCAGCAAAGAGCAAGCTGTCGCCCGGCAGAAAAGGCATCACTACGAGACCAGTTTCTACAAAAATAATCAGGAACAGAATTGCGTAAATCCAGACCCCATAGTTGGTGATGAATTCAAGCAGATGGTCATCAACATGTAATATAAAATCAATCAGTTCCATGAAGCACATATAAGCAAAAGTGTGCAGGAATCCTAGCAGTCTGCACTGTATAAGTCAGTATAAAAAAGTAAATAAATTCACTGAATGCCGTTCTATTTTTAAGATGATCAGCTGTAAGTCTGCTGATTTAATCATCGGATTAATCTTTTTATCATAGCGCGATCAATCAATTTTAAAGAATGCCGTTTCAAAATGCTTAATCCAAATCTGGATGTAAAAAATGCTGTTTAACCTCCTGCAGCGCAGGCATTGCTGAGCTTAATTGCCCGTGTGATGCTGGCTTATATTTTTATTGCTGCGGGGGGGGATGTCAGTATTTACAAATAGTGTACCCAGCATCTGAATTTAATTTGTTTTTATAAAGTTCTTGTATTGCTTTGGAGATTCAAATGAATAAACGTTTAAAAGCGGTCATAGGTGTAAGTTTAATGCTGTGTGCGGCGGGTGCATGGGCCAAAGATGATCGGGCCTTATTGCAGGAAGCCGCAAAAAATCATGTGCAGGTTTCTGCAGTGAAGCAGTTAAAAGATGAAACGGCTGTTACGCTGACAGGTACGCTGGTCAAGCATTTGAATCAAGATCATTATGAGTTTAGTGATGGAACAGGACTGATTTTATTGGATATTGACGATGATGACTGGAAAGCGTCAGGTGTTCAGGCCGGAGACAAGGTCCGCGTAGCAGGTGAAGTAGATACGCACCGCTATAAGCCGACAGATATTGAAGTCGTGAAAATAGAAAAGTTAACTGAATAATCGGGTTAAAAATATCAGTGTAATCATAGGCGTCCTGCTATGTGGAATCAGCTGGCGCCTTGCTTATGGATGTGAGCCGTATTTGAATAAAAAACAGTTAAAAAATGAATATTTATAGGCCTGTCCGAATAATGTGCGTTATGCGCGGAAAAATGTTAGAATAGCGCGCTTATTTCGTTTGCCTTACATAGTTGTTTGTCATGACTACCAATACTCAAATTACCGAAGATCGTATCCTGATTTTGGATTTCGGTTCTCAATATAGTCAGCTTATTGCACGCCGCGTACGTGAAGCTGGCGTATATTCTGAAATGTATGCTTTTGATATGTCTGAAGAGGACATTCGCGCATTTAATCCAAACGGTATTATCTTATCTGGCGGCCCAGAAAGTGTTTACGCTGAAGGCAGCCCGCGCGCGCCAGAAGTTGTATTTAACTTAGGCGTGCCTGTATTAGGTATTTGCTATGGCTTGCAAACCATGTCTGAACAGCTTGGCGGTAAAGTTGAGCCGGGCGATGTGCATGAGTTTGGCTATGCGGAAGTTGATATTCAAGTCCGTGACAAACTCATTGGCGATCTTGAAGATTCTGCAGACAAGCTGAAAGTATGGATGAGTCATGGCGATAAAGTGACTGCGATTCCAGAAGGCTTTAAAGTCACAGCAAGTACGCCAAGCTGTCCATTTGCGATGGTATCTGACGAAGCGCGCCGTTTTTACGGCATTCAGTTCCACCCAGAAGTAACGCACACTGCTAAAGGTGCAGAAATTCTGTCTAACTTCGTTCACGGTATCTGCGGCTGCCGCAACCTTTGGAACTCTGAAAACATTATCGATTTACGTGTAGAACAGCTCCGCGCGCAAATTGGTGATCAAAAAGTGCTTCTAGGCCTTTCTGGCGGTGTTGACTCATCTGTCGTGGCAGCGCTTTTACACCGTGCAATTGGCGACCAATTGACGTGTGTATTTGTAGACAACGGTTTGCTTCGTTTGAATGAAGGCGAGCAAGTGATGGACATGTTTGCGAAAAACATGGGTATCCGCGTGATCCGTGCCGATGCTGAAGAGCGCTTCTTAACTGCGCTTAAAGGTGAAGTTGATCCTGAGAAAAAACGTAAAATCATTGGCCGTGAGTTCATTGAAGTCTTTGCTGAAGAAGCGCGTAAGCTTGACGGCGTAAACTTCCTTGCTCAAGGTACAATTTACCCAGACGTGATTGAATCTGCTGCAACTAAAAACGGCAAAGCGCATGTAATTAAATCGCACCATAATGTGGGCGGTTTACCAGAAGATTTAGCATTTGAATTGGTTGAGCCAATCCGAGACTTGTTCAAAGACGAAGTTCGCCGTTTAGGCACAACTTTAGGTCTTCCTTACGAAATGCTTTACCGTCACCCATTCCCAGGTCCGGGTCTAGGTGTTCGTATTCTTGGCGAAGTGAAGAAAGAATATGCTGACATTTTACGTTTAGCAGATGACATCTTCATGCAGGAATTGCGTGCAAGCGGTTGGTATGACAAAACGGCTCAAGCATTTGCCGTGTTCCAGCCTGTGAAATCTGTGGGTGTAGTGGGGGATGGCCGCCGTTATGCATGGGTTGTTGCACTTCGTGCAGTTGAAACGGTTGACTTCATGACAGCGCGTTTTGCACACCTTCCTTATGATCTAGTAGACAAGATTTCTACCCGTATCATGAATGAAATTGCAGATGTTTCTCGTGTGGTTTATGACGTTTCATCTAAACCGCCAGCAACGATTGAATGGGAGTAAATTGGGGCTTTCTAAAAGCGACAGCTTTTAGCCAAATTTACGCCAAGGGCTGTGCCCGCGGCAGTGGTGGCTTTCAAGAAACAGCGTTTCTTGCCTAAATTATGCCGAAAGCGATGCTTGAGGCAGACTGGGATTCGATGAAGCATTGCTTCGTGCCAGTTTTACGGCAAAGGCTATGTCTGCCAGTTAGGGATTTATCAATTGAATCTCTAACTCTCAATAAAAAAGAGCGCCTCAGCGCTCTTTTTTATTATCCCGCTTTTTTATGTCTCTGCTTTTCCAACACTTTTAAAATCTGCTCCCCAATCCTTTGAATTAAAGGCATTGTCACTGAGTTGCCAGCCTGAATATACAGCGAGCTATTGGCCATTTTGGCTGGAAAGCGCATCTGATCGACAGGGTAGCCCTGAAAAGCAAAGCATTCTTTGGGTGTGAGTTTTCGAATGCCATAAGCATCTTTGACTAAAGGCACATTATGGCCGCCTGAACCCATGTTAGCTGTCAGCGTTGGGCAAACTTTACGTTTATTTTCACGAACATATACTCTTCGCCACTGATACAGTGTGTCGCGTGATACGACGCCCTCAGCCATTTTTGCATAGTGTCTATGTTCAGGCGGATAATAGTATTTTGCCTGTACAGGGCCTTTTTCTAAAAAATCATGAATGGTGCTGCTCAGCGGAATCGCTTCTGGAAAACTGAATTCGCGGTAACACGGTACTTGAATAGGATCAAATGCCACAATAAAAATTCTTGCGCGGTTTTGCGGCACGTTGGCATGAGTCATGCTGTTCAGCACCTGATGAGATACGTGGTAACCCAGTTCCTGTAATGTATTGCAGATGACTTGCAGGGTATTGCCATTATCGTGAGTCAGCAGGTTTTTTACATTTTCTAAAAATATTGCTTTGGGACGGTGTTTGCGTGCAATTTCCGCAACTTCAAAAAAAAGAGTGCCGCGTGTTTCCTGAAAGCCTTTACGGTGACCGGCAATAGAAAAGGCCTGACAAGGGAAGCCGCCGCATAAAATATCAAATTGGGCAGGAATATGCGCTTTCGTGTCAGGATGGGTAATATCGCCAAAAGGCGCATCGCCATAATTGGCTTGGTAAGTCTGCTGCGCTTTCAGATTCCATTCGCTGGAAAACGCGCAGCGCCCGCCTAAGCGCTGCATTGCCATGCGGAAACCGCCTACGCCAGCAAAGAGATCAATAAAACTAAATGATGCGCGTTTGGGTGCAGGAAAAGGCGCTGCCGGCTGGGATGATTGCATGATTGGCGCTTCCATTGCATTCTTATTGAGTACTATTTTTTTCATTCAATTTTGTTTGTCTAAAGTATTGAATTCACAATTTTTATTGGGTTTTTACTGCTGTTATGCAGTATAAAAAAAGTATAGGTGAAAATTTACTCAAAGAATAGAGACGCCCGAAGGATTGTTTTTTAAATCACGGATACGCTGCAGGGCAGCAGGGTCTGGATGCTGATTGATTTTTTCCGGTGGAGCAGACATAGAGGGATCATAGCGCACAACACGGTTTCGCCCGCGTTCTTTGGCTTGGTAGAGTGCAATATCCGCTTGTTTAATCAGCTCATCTAAGTCTTGCTGCGGCGAGTTCAGCTGGGCGACTCCAATAGAAACGGTGAATTTCAATTTCATATCAGGCTTTAGGTACAGCTGTTCTTGCGCAATGCTTTGACGGATGCGCTCAGCAATCATCAAGCTGTCTTCAATTTGTGTTTCTGGGATTAGGACAATAAATTCCTCTCCGCCGAATCGCGCCAAAATATCGTTGTGACGCATTTCTTTACGGGCCGTATTAGCAATAATCTGCAGCACTTGGTCACCCACATCATGACCATAAGTATCGTTGACCTTCTTAAAATGATCGACATCAAACATCAGCAGGCAAGTGGCCGCGGAGGTTGGCCATTCATGAATTTTATGTTCCGCTGCATAAACAAACTGGCGGCGGTTATACAGTTGAGTCAGTTCATCGGTATGCGCTAGATCATTTAAATTATTTAAATACCATTCATCCAGCAGCGTGCGCAGGAAAGAGCGTCTGCCATTTAAGGTATTATTCCAGCTGATATAGAGGCTGAATAAGCAAATTGGGCTGAAGGTTAATGCAAAAATGGTCATTTGCGGAAAGGTCATTAAGGCCGCTGCGCCAAAAGCTGCGATCAGAGCGATGCAGGCCGATGCATAAAAGGCGGGCTTAAATGTAACCTGCACGCCCATATTGGCAATGAGGATGAATATCACAGAAACAAACAGATAGTGATCGGTCCACGGGCTGTTGGAGTGCAGCAGCATATAAATCCACAGTCCCATGCTGAACACAGTGCCGATCGGGAGCACGATGTCAGCCCATAGAATATTTTGTTTATAGCGGATCAGAAAAAAGCATGCGCTCATGACTGCTGCGGCCAAGCCAAGCCGAAAGCTTGCGGAATACAGCTGCATATCCGGAATAATCAGCATGTCTGCAAAGTAATACAGCAGAAATACCAGCTGGGTGATGTAGTTGATTTGAATCAGCGAGTGGCGCTGCTGAAAATATTGATAGCGTAAATAAGAGGCTTGAAAGCATGCAGGAATTTGAGCCCGCGGGTCAGCTAGCGCCAACTCTATGACACTGCGGTGTGCTGCATTGTGCTCTTCTGGTCTGAGCAAATGCCGATCTGAAGCATAAGACTTAGAATTAAGGCTGCCTTCAGTCTGAGATGCTGACGCCATATTATTGTTCCTGCACTACGCAAGATTTATTCAATCTTTGATTATCAAAACTTTTATAAAAAAAAGCACTCCCTGAAAACAGGGAATTTTGATATTTTTTTAAACAATATGTGTGTAAATACTAGCCGAAAATCAGTAAAAAATCTTTATTTTAGGACACCGTTAGTCTGAAGGCTGGGCTAAATTTTTTTAAGTACCCAAAGAACGCATTTGCGGGCTGGAAAATCACGGGTGTTCAAATGTCAAAATTTGCTCACAAAAAAAGTATTGTCCTATTTTTACAATACTGCATATTAAGGAAGGCATATGCTTCAGCAGGATCAGGCATTACTATAGGATTAAATATGCTTAATTCAGTATTCACTCGTTTCAGGATAGAACCATGAGCAATACCAATGATACGGAACTTTCACATTCTGATGACTGTGAAAAATATGTAAATCAGTTTATTCAAAATTTCCCTCTGCGCAGTGCTGAAATTGGGCAAGGCACGGTGATTAAGCGTGCGCTGCCGAGCCGCCATAAACGTATGATTGGCGCATGGTGCTTTTTAGATCATGCCGGCCCTGTGGTTTTTCCGCAAGGAGAAGGGCTGGATGTCGGTCCGCACCCGCATATTGGCCTGCAGACATTTACGTGGATGATTGAAGGAACGATGCTGCATAGCGACAGCCTAGGCACGACCAATCAGCTGATCCGTCCGCGCCAAGTGAACTTGATGACGGCAGGCCGAGGCATTTCGCATACTGAAGTTGCGCCAGAAAATGAAACGCATATGCATGCGGCGCAGCTGTGGATTGCATTGCCGGATGACAAGCTGAATATTGAGCCGGCATTTCAAAATTATCCAGAGCTGCCTGTAGTCCAGCAGGATGGAATTGATATTACGGTATTGGTTGGTGAATATTTAAATACTAAGTCGCCGGTGGCTGTTCATACAGAATTGCTTGGTGTTGACTTGGAAGCAAAGGATAATGTCCGCAGCCGTTTGCCGCTTAATCCTGAATTCGAATATGGCTTTATGGCTTTAGAAGGGACTGCGCATATTAACGGTCATGAATTGACGGCAGATAATATGGTGGTCTTAGAGCCGGGCTTGGAGCATGTAGATATTGAAATTCATGCCAACAGCCGCGTGCTGCTGCTGGGCGGTGAACCATTTGAAACGCCAATTCTGCTCTGGTGGAATTTTGTAGGCCGTACGCAGGAAGAGCTGTGCATTGCCCGTGAGCAATGGATTAATGAAGATGAGCGTTTTGGCTCCATTCCAAGCTATGATGGCCCGCGTTTGGAAGCGCCAGTTTTCCCAGACAAAATGCACGCTTCAAAATAAGCGCGCTGAACGGACAATAATAATGCAAGAGGATAAATAATGGGTGTGATTGCAAAAGCTCAAGTAGATACATTGCCAGCGCCATGGTCAGGCCAAGTCAGCAGCGGCAAGCACCAGCTGCTGACCGATAAGCCTGAATCTTTTGGCGGCGGTGATACAGGTTTGGCGCCGTATGATTTTATATGCACTGGCTTGATTTCATGCACCATGATTACTTTGCGCATGTATGCACAGCATAAGGCAATAGATTTTGGCGAGTTCCGTGTTGAAGCAGAGTTTAATGCGAACCGTGAAGGCAAAGAGTGGATTGAACGCCGTCTGCATTTCAGCTCGCCGATGAGTGAAGAAATGCAGGAAAAGGTGCTGGCCATTTGTTCAAAAACACCTGTGACTAAAACCTTGCTGCGCAGTGTTGAAATTCATACAGCACTTGTCTAAAAAACGCTGGCTTTTGCCAGCGTTTTTTATGCGCGGCAGCCGCTGCAATATTTATAAAAACATGCGAAGAGAGACTTAAAATATGCTGACGCTGCATCATTTGGAAAAATCCCGTTCATTTCGAATTTTATGGGCTTTAGAGGAATTGGCGCTCGATTATGAGCTGAAGTATTACCGCCGTCAGGCTGACTATTCTGGGGCGCCTGAATTAAAATACGTGCATCCTCTGGGCAAAGCGCCAGTGCTGCAGCACGATGATGCAGTGATTGCAGAATCTGCTGTGATTTTAGAATATCTGCAGGAAACGTTTGATACAGCATCATTATTTAAGCCCGCGGATGAGAAATTTCGGCAGCAGTACCGTTACTGGATGCATTATGCGGAAGCCTCTTTGATGCCGTTGCTGGTGATGACATTGGTGATGGAAAAAATGCCCAGCCATGTGCCTTTGCTGGTTCGCCCTTTTGCAAAAAAAATTTGTGATGGGGTAAGAGACGGTTTTGTAGGAAAGCGTTTGCCTGCACATCTTCAGTTTTTAGAACAGCATTTCAGCCAGTATGAATTTACTGCAGGCAATTTTAGTTTTGCCGATATTCAGATGAGTTTTCCAGTCCTGGCTGTACAGGAGCGTTTGCGCGGACAATGGAAACATATTGATGCTTATGCAGCGCGTATTCAGGCAAGGCCTGCTTTTCAGCGCGCATTAGCCAAAGAGCGTGCGCTGGAAAAGCGCAATTAGATGAAAAAACGGGCATCTGCCCATTTTTTATGTTGCTTAACTCACGCGGTAGAGGCGTTCTTTAGGGAAAATGACCTTAAACAAAGAGCCTTGGTTTTCTTTAGACTCAATTTCTAAATAAGCCTGATGCTGCATAAGTACATGTTTCACAATGGCAAGACCGAGGCCAGTGCCTCCTGTTTGACGGCTGCGGGCACTGTCTACACGGTAGAAGCGCTCAGTCAGGCGCGGCAAATGTTTGGGGTCAATGCCGATGCCTGTATCCTGAACGGTAAAACAGCCTTGTTCGCCATCATCATGCCAGCCAATGGTCACTGTACCGCCTTTAGGTGTGTATTTAATGGCATTGGTAATAAGGTTGCTGAAAGCGCTGGCCAATTCAATATCTGAGCCAATCAGGTCACAGTGGCTGTCAATCTCTAAATTCAATGTATGGCCATAATCGACATTGTAGGCATGTGCATCGTCATACAGCTGATTCATTAGGCTTGGCATTTCAATGATCTGATTTTTAGCAATTTTCTTTTCATTTTCCAAGCGTGACAGCAAAAGTAGGTCATTGACCAGTGCATTCATGCGCCGTGTTTGCGCCTGCATTTGGTCAAACGCGCGTTTCCAGCGCGGATTGAGGTCTTCTTGGTCGGTGAATGTTTCGATATAGCCGCTGAGTACGGTTAACGGTGTACGCAGCTCATGCGAGATATTATCGACAAAGTCTTTGCGCATCTGTTCCAGATTGTGCATGCGTGTCACGTCATATGCCACCAGCAAACGGCTTTCGCCGCCAAAACGGGTCAGCTTGACCTGTACATAATGATCTTCCAATACTGAAGATTTCATTTTCAGGCCGTCTGGCGCCATGTTCAAATTGTTGAAATATTCAATGAAGCTCGGCTGGCGCAAGATTGTTAAAATATTGCGTCCGCGGTCCAGTTCCTGAAAGCCCAGCAGCTGCTGCGCAGCAGGGTTCCACCATTCAATTTGATGCATTTCATCAATCAGCACCACAGCTTCAGCCAAAGCAACCAGTGAAGACTGTGCCCGGTCGATCAAGCCGACCATTTCCGCCTGAACAATACGTTCCTGACGCTGGGCGCGGTAGACATTGAACAGCAATGCGCCCCAAATGCCATTTAAATTTGGCGGCACATCATAAGGGCGGTTAGAAATCCAGTCATTGACTAAATACAGTGAGCGCAATTGCAGCAAGAAAAATACAGCAAATGCGATACCGATAAAAATCCAGAAATACCCAATGCCAAAACCGATGAGGCTTGCAATAAGCAGAAAAAAAGCAAGCAGGCGCAAATCCTGCTTGGCAAATGTCCATAAGCTGCTGTAACGGAATTTTTTATGTTCGCTGGCTAACTCAGGGACAGGGTAGGGTTCGTACATAAATTTGAATTAACCTAAAACTGTATCCGCGCGGGTGGAGAAGCGGTAGCCTGTGCCGCGGACGGTTTGTACAAAACGGTCTGCATTGTAGGGTTCAAGCACTTTGCGCAAACGCCGGATGTGTACGTCAATGGTGCGGTCTTCGATGTAGACATTGCCGCCCCAGACTTGGTCCAGCAGCTGAGCGCGGGTATAAGCGCGTTCAGGATGAGTCATGAAAAATGCCAGCAGGCGGTATTCAGTTGGGCCCATTTCTAAAATATGTTCGCCAAAGCTGACGCGCTGGCTCATTGGATCTAGGACAAGGCCATTGGCATCAATGGTTTTTTCGCCGCTGAGCGCATTTGAACGGCGCAGCACGGCTTTAATGCGTGATACCAGCTCACGGGTAGAAAATGGCTTGGTCATGTAGTCATCTGCACCGGCATCCAAGCCTTGCACTTTATGATCTTCTTCACTGCGTGCCGTCAGCATGATGACTGGAATTTCAGATAAGGTTTCATCGCGTTTTAAACGGCGGCACAAATCAACACCGCTGACGCCGCCCGGCATCATCCAGTCCAGCAAAATTAATGCAGGGCGCTGGTCAACAATCATTTGATGCGCCTGACGTGCATCTTCAGCTTGCTGACACTGAAAACCTGCCATATCTAAAGCGGTATGGATCATTTCCCGAATTGGGAGTTCATCATCAACAATTAAAATGTAGTCATCTTTCACAGCGCAATACCCTATTCATGGTTGTTAACGGCTGACCGTCTTATCTTTATGACAGGCTCATTACAAAGATTAATTATGACAGTATCATTGCAGTTGTGTGTATAAACGCCATTTTTGCAAACTTTTGTCACAAATTATTGGGTATGGTTTCAGCAGCGTTACCTATTTTTATGCTTTTCGGGCATTTTATATGCGTCAGCGCGCTGCCTGATGAGGTGATATTTTACATTTTTGCTGCAGATGAATTTTCTGAAAATGATTCCAGCAATGCTAAAAAAACGATGCTGCATGATGATAAAACTTCTTCTTTAGACTGCTTGAATCCGCTCATAACCCAACGGATGGCAATTTGTGTAACGTAGCCGTTTAAACCTGTCGAGACAAAAGAAATTTCGCTTTCTGAGCGGTTGATATGAGGCATCATCAGCATCACAAAAGCTTGAATCATGCGGTCAAAACGCGACATGGTTTCATGAATTGTGGCCTGATTATGCAGTTCTTGCACCAGCATGGCATCGACATAAATAATGCGCGCCATACGCGGATTATTTTTTAAAGTGGTCAGCAGGGCATTTAAGCCAGCTTCAATCATTTTTTTAGGATCTGCGGATGCCTGCATGATGGCTTGCATGACATTTTGCTGCAGCTGATCGATCAGCTGCAGGAAGATGGTTTGGAATAAGTTTTCGCTCTTTTTAAATGACTCATAAAAATAACGTTCGGTCAGCTTGGCTTCATTGCAAATATCTTTCACTGTGACCGAGAAAAAGCCATGTGTGCCATAGGCTTCGATTCCTGCCTCAATCAGTTTTTCACGGCGCTGCTGTTTACGTTCGGTCAGTGAAAGTCCTTTAAATTGCCGTTCTTTAGTCTTTTTTTCTGTCACTGCTTTCACTTCTGTATCTGATTCAGTCATTGGTAAAGTGTGCTCACGCTTATTCCATTTGTCTGTAATCTTAACAACAAAATCAGTTTTGACCTATGGCTGCTTTTTGTGAATGTCTGGTCAAGACTGAGTCCTAAGATGATATTGACAATATATATTGTCAAAACTATATTGGGTTTGAATCTGCGGCACTTATAAAAATGATGATATTTGTTTGAGTGTTATGTGCAGGAATAAAATAGCAAAGGGACAACAGATGAAAAATTTTAAAAATAAAGTCGCAGCCATTACAGGTGCAGGTTCAGGTATTGGACAGCAGTTAGCTGTTTTGCTGGCGAAGCAAGGCTGTCATTTATCTCTAAGTGATGTAAATGAACAGGGTTTAGCAGCAACAGCAGCATTGGTTAAAGACAGCAATGTCCGTGTAACCACTAAAAAAGTCAATGTGGCTAAGCTGGAAGAGGTTCGTGCCTGGGCGCAGGATACGGTGCAGAATCACGGCTCTGTCAATATGATTTTCAACAACGCCGGCGTGGCATTGGGTTCTACCGTTGAAGGCGCAAGCTATGAAGAGCTGGAGTGGATTGTTGATATCAATTTTTGGGGTGTTGTGTACGGCACAAAAGAATTTTTGCCGATGATCAAGAAAACTGGCGATGGCCATATCATTAATATTTCCAGTCTGTTTGGCTTAACTGCGCAGCCGACTCAGTCTGCTTATAATGCGACTAAATTTGCGGTACGCGGATTTACTGAATCATTGCGTCAAGAGCTGGATATGGAAAATGTAGGCGTGAGCGCGCTGTGTGTTCATCCGGGCGGTATCCGCACCAATATTGCCAATGCAGCGAAAATGAATGACAGCTTGAAGAGCTTAGGCATGCACCCTGAGAAGTCGGCAAAAGCATTTAATAAGCTGCTGCGCTGCCCGCCAGAAGAAGCGGCGCGTCAAATTTTAGAAGCAGTGCAAAGAGATAAGCGCCGTCTGCTGATTGGCAATGATGCGAAAGCATTGGATTTAATTCAGCGTGTATTGCCGACGGGCTATCAAAAAATTACTGCTTTGGCGACAAAAATTGGTAAAAATAAGTAATATTAAAAACTTAGATTTACATTTTTAAGTAAAAAGTCCGCGTATTGCGGGCTTTTTCTTTTTGTTTAAAACTGTTTTTAATGACTGCATAGCCGAAAAGCCGTATCGAAATATCCATAGGTTGACAGCATTTAATTCATTTCAAAGCTGATCAATGTTTCAGCCGAGCTGTCAGATCAGCGAGGTTATGGTTTTTTTCTTCCAGACAAACTGATAATACAGCCCTTGCATGAAGCATAAACTGACAAAGGCGAGGGCGTAGGCATACCAGATGCCTTTTAAGCCCCACCATTCGCTGAATAGATAAGCGGCTGGCACTTCAATCAGCAAAATGGCGGCAATATTAATTATCATGGGAACAGTGACCGTTCCGCTGGCGCGCATAATGGAAGCAAAGATGGCGCTGGCGCCAAAGAATAGAATGGACCACAGTACAATGAACAGCAGCTCTTGTCCTAAAATGACGACTTGAGGGTCTGTAATGAATAGCGCCATTAAATACTTGGAGAATAAATAAGCCAAAATAACCAGTGTGCCAGTAAATAGAATATTCATGCCTAAGGCAGTACGGTTGACCTTATTGAGCAGCTCAGATTTGCCTGCGCCAATCGCTTGGGCCGCAAAAATAGAGGCTGCAATAGCAATCGAAAGCGCTGGAAACTGAATATAGTTCAGTACCTGATTGACCGCGCCATATGCTGCGGTTGCATCTGCGCCATAGCGGTTAACCAGTCCAACAATTACAAGGCCGGCAACAGAAGTGGTGACCATTTGAATGCCTGTCGGAATGCCTAAACGTAAAATAATTTTGCTTAATTCGGGCTGATAGCGGATTTGGCGCAGCAAAGCGCGATCTGGGCGCAGCGGATGATTTTTTTGATTTAAATAAAAATATAAAAAAAGCAGCGCAATACTGAAACCGATGGTTGTTGCAATAGCAGGGCCAACGATCCCCAATTTTGGAAAGCCGAATTTACCCATAATCAGCACAGGCGTAATTATGAGCCCAGTGATAATAGTCATGCCTGAAGCAATCAGCGGCGTGGTGCTGTCACCGACACCGCGTAAAATGGAAGTATAAATAATATAAATAAACAGCAAAGGGCTGCCAGCCAGCATCCATTGCACATAAGGGACAGAAAGATGCAGAACCTCTGGGTCTGTGCCTAGAGCCAGTAAAATATGTTGAGCAAATATAACGCCTAAAAAAGCAATCAGCGTACCGCCAATGAGGGTCATAAACAGCGTAGAGCCAACGACCCCTTTTACTTTATCAATATTCTTTGCGCCCCATGCCTGTCCGACCAAAACGGTTGCGCCTGCAGAGAGCCCAATAACGAAGGCCATTAAGCAAAATAGAATAGGGAAAAATACCGAGACTGCCGCAATTGCATGTACGCCGAGCATCTGTCCGACAAAGACTGTATTTACGGTGCCTGAAAGGTTTTGCAGAATATTGGTGGCGATGAGAGGGATCAGAAAAATCAGAAAGGATTTCCAAAGTTTTTGCTGAGTATCAAAAGGCCGATTTTCGGTCATTTGCAATCCTGTGCCGTATTTTTATATATAGTGACTTTATATACTGACATTAGCAGGTATTGCTTAAAAAAGCCTTAGTTGATGCGTAACTCAGGCTTTTTATTTTGATTAAGCATTTAGAGGCAGCAGAGCCTTATACCTTCGATAAAATTGCTCCCGCCTGTATTAATGTTTCATCTTTTTTGGCAAAACAAAGACGGATTAAACGTAAATCTTCTGGCGGGTTTTGATAAAAAACAGACACTGGGATAGTCGCGATTTTATGCTGTTCGGCTAAGTATTTGCACATGTCCACATCATTTAGATCTGGACGGACCGCACTGTAATCCAAGTTTTGAAAATAAGTGCCTGACGATGGGGTGAATTGGAAGCGCGAATGCTGTATGCCTGCATTAAACAGATCGCGTTTGGCCTGATAAAAACCTGCAAGCTCTGCAATATGTTCAGGATGGCTATTCATAAAGTGAGCTAAGGCCATTTGTACTGGTGTTACACCGCAGAAATTGGTGAACTGGTAGACCTGACGGAACAGTGCCATTAACTCAGGCGCTGCTGCGCAATAACCAGTTTTCCAGCCAGTCACATGGAAGGTTTTACCAAAAGAACCCACCGCAAAACTGCGTTCACGCAGCTCTGGAAACGATAATGCCGAATAGTGGCGGCGGCCGTCATAAATCAGATGTTCATAGACTTCATCTGACAGTACGACAATTTGAGTTTGTGCGACTAATGCGATCAGCTGCTGCCAATCAGCTTCAGACCAGACGGCGCCTGTTGGATTGTGCGGGGTATTGATAATAATCATGCGGGTTTTGGCATTTATCGCATGTTTAACGGCTTGCCAGTCCACATGAAAATCTGGAGCAATTAAATTGATATGTACAGGTATGCCGCCTGCCAATTTGATGCTTGGCGCATAGCTGTCATAGCTCGGATCAAAAATAATCACTTCATCGCCCGCATGCACAATGGCTTGAATGGCACTGAACAAGCCAATGGTCGCGCCCGGAGTAATGGTGATTTCTGTGACTGGGTCTAGTAGCAGCTGATCACGCTGTAAAAATAATTGGCTGAGCTGTTCACGTAAAGCCAGCAAACCATCGCCTGGCGCATATTGATTGAATCCATCCTTCGCAGCTTGCGCTAAAGCCTCCAAAAGTGCTGGCGGCGCTGGAAAATCGGGAAAGCCTTGTGACAGGTTTAAGGCATTTAAACGCTGCGCCATCGCACTCATGACACTGAAAATGGTCACGCCTTGGGCTGGAAGTTTAGATTCAAATCGAAGCATGTCTAAAGCATTGAAAAAGAGAAATAGCCAGCAGTGTAACAGTCTGCTTTACAAGCGAAAAGTCCAGATTTGTCCTTTTGTTATACGGAAAAATGCAGATAAATAGCCAGTTCTAGATAAAAACTACTAGACGAAAAAATGCGCGTTTTATAGAATGCGCGCACAAATAAAATAAACGTATAAATAAAATTAAGATGATAAAAAATATTTATTCACTCATTGAGAATCTTGGCCTCAGTGTGCAAAAGCGCGCTTTGCATATTCATTTTTCGAATGAAATTTTAAATACTCAAGTCTTTATTCAGCGCCTTGAAGGTGAGCACCGCATTAACCAAGGGCTGCGTGCAGATCTCTTATGTTTATCCACCAATGCGCATATCCCCCTAAAGCAGTTTATCGGCTGCCGTATTGCTGTAGATCAGGTCACCGATTTAGGCCAGCTGCAGCGTATGACAGCGGTGGTGACTGGCGCCAGTCAAGGCCAGAGTGATGGTGCATTGACGGTATATAAACTCACGGTTGAAGATGCTGCCGCGCTTTGGAAGAAGCGCCGGAACAGCCGAGTTTTTATGAATAAAAGTGTGCGTGAAATTACTGAAATTTTATTCAGTGAATGGCAGCAGAAAAGTGCGCTGTTTGCATCTAGCCTCAGCCTTAATACCGCTGGTTTGAGCCGTGATTATGCTGTGCGCCCATTTGTGATGCAGGCCAATGAAAGTGACTATGATTTTTTAACACGGTTATGGCGCAGTGAAGGTATTAACTGGCTGATTGATGAAACAGAACAGACTGTGCCAGTTTCCGCAGCGCCAATGCAGGCGCAGCAATTGCGTTTGATTGACCATCAGCAGGATTTCAGCGCTTTAGCCAGACAAAGCATCCGTTTTCACCGCAGCCATGCTGCCGAGCGGATGGATACCATTACCAGTTTTGTTGCGCAGCGTTATTTGCAGTCCACCGCAGTGCAGACCCAGCGCTGGCAGGCGCAGTCTTTGGCGCAAGATCAATCGAATCCAATGTTAAGCACACACTTGCAGAGTGAGCAGCAAGACAATGAAACCCTCAGTTTAGAACAGGCATGGACCCTTAGCCCGGCATGGACAACAGATTTGAATGGCGCAGATCAGGCTACAGCATCTGGAACTGGGCAGCTGGAGCAGCTGAATCAGCAGCTCAGCCAGTATCAAGCGCTGCAAGCCAAGTATTTTACTGCGCAAAGCAGCGTGCGCGATGCGCAAGTCGGCTATTGGTTCAAGCTGACGGATCATCCTGAAATTGATCAGCATGAGGGTGATGAGCGTGAATTTTTAATTTTAGGCAAAACATTTTATAACCAAAATAATTTGCCCAAAGATATCGCTGTGCAGCTGGAGCAATTGCTGCGCTCAAGCCGTTGGCAGTCTTTGGATGATGAACGTCAGGCCAATGAACTGTATGTGGTGCGCCGTACTATTCAGGTTGTTCCAGAGTATGACCCGCTGCTGCACCGTGCAATGGCCTATCCGCAGCGCGCTAAAGTCGTTGGTCCTGAAGGCGAGAGCATTTATGTCGATGCTTGGGGACGCATTAAAGTGCGTTTCGCTTTTACCCGAACGGATGACCATAGCCATGACGGCGGCGCTGGCAGCAATGACAATGATACCGACTCGGCTTGGGTGGATGTATTAACACCATGGGCGGGTGAGGGTTATGGTGCACGTTTTCACCCGCGGATTGGTGAAATTGTGGTGATTGATTTTTTTGAGGGTGATGTGGACCGTCCTTTTGTGGTGGGGCGTATTCATGAAGCAGAACGCTATCAGACCATGTTTGATGTCAAAGGCCAGCTGCCAGATACCAAAAAGCTCAGCGGTATTCGTTCACAAGAAGTGAGCGGCAGCGGTTTTAATCAGCTGCGATTTGATGATACGACTGGGCAAATCAGTACACAGCTGCAAAGCAGTCATGCAGCGACGCAACTAAATTTAGGCAATTTGAGTCATCCAAAAGACAAAGAACAAAGCAATCGCCGCGGTGAAGGTTTTGAACTGCGTACGGATGCTTTTGGTGCAGTACGCGCGGGCCGAGGCATGCTGATCAGCACCTATGCGCAGGAAAATGCGATTGCAGATCATTTGGAGGCGGCTAAAGCGCAGGCGTTGTTAAGCCAAGGTCAGGAAAGCATGAAAATGCTCAGCAGCATTGCGGTGAAACAGCAAACGGATGCGCTGAATGTCATTGGGCGTTTGCCAAAGCTGATTCAATCCTTAGAAATAAAAAGCACTTCAGAAGCATTAATGACGACCGTCAGTTTATTTAAAGATGAATTGACGCAAGATCCGCTGAATGCGTTGAAAAACTGCAAAGGTTTTATTCAAGATATCGGCGCGATCACGAAAGATGTGAAAGGCGCGGTGAAGCAGTTCAAGGCTTATTTTGAAGATGCAGAAGAAGCTTTTGATAATTTGAAAGATGTGATTGAAAACCTTGAAGAACACGGTGCAGATCAGCTGAAGGATCGGGTCGCGCAAATTAAAAAACAGCTCAAAGATGATCCGCTGAAATCGTTGAAAGAAATTGGCAAAATTGTTGAAGAGATCAAAATTAAGCCTGATGAAATGATTATTGGCGGCGGGTTTGGTCAGCCAGAAATATTTACGCCTACAAAAGCGCTGAAGCACGTTCAGGGGTTTATGGAGGGATACGCTCAAGGTTTGGAAAAGTCGCCTGACCCGCAGCAGCAGGAACAAGGCAAACTGTTTAGACAAGCTTTGATGTTATTAGCTTCGCCAAATGGCATTGCGATGACCACACCTGAAGATATTGTATTGCAAGCCTCGCAGGATGTTGCGGTGAGCGCGCAAGGCTCGGTGAATATTAGTGCCCAAAAAAATATTGTAAGTCATGCTCAAGACAAAATCAGTTTGTTTGCTGCGCAAAAAGGGTTACGTGCATATGCAGCTAAGGGCAAAGTGGAGTTGCAGGCACAGGATGACGCGATTGAGGCGATAGCCCGTAAAGTGATTAAACTCATTTCTACCGAAGATAAAATTGAATTAACAAGCCCAAAGGAAATAGTGCTTACGGCAGGCGGTTCACAGCTGAAAATCAATGGCGATGGCATATTTGCTACAACAGGCGGTAAGTTTGAGAGTAAGGCAGGGCAGCATAGTTTTGTGGGGGGAGGAAAAGTCAGTTATGACGTGCCGCAACTGCCAAATGCCCCTATTTATAGTAATAAATTAGATGTGTATGACTTATTTTGGCAGAGTGATTTTAGCCAGCTTAGTTACAAAGCTTTTATACCTGAAACGAATGCAGTAATTAGTGGAGGGATTGATGAGCATGGCCGCACTGGAAAGATTTCAACGGCTGATCCTTCAAAGGTTCAAATCTTAGTAGGTATGGATGATGAATGGGGGTTAAGTATTGATGGTTATGATGTAGATGAACTCATTGATCATAATAATAATTAAGGTAAAAAAATATGTCTAATAAAGCTTTAGCAACAGTACAAATTTTAGATGCTCTTGGAAACCCAATACCTAAGATTTACTATCAAGTTAGAAATCAGAAAACAGATCAGCATGTTGTAAAAGGTATCACTAATTCAAAGGGCTGTTTTTATGAAATTCAGCGGGACAAAGGAACGGTTTTAGATGTATATGTGAAAAATCTATTTGATGATGGTATGAAAAAAGTCAAATCTTTTACTCTGTCAAAAGATCGAATGTTAGTTAAGGTAATTAGTCCAAAATTACTTATAGATTTAAAAACTTTAGAAAATAATGGTAAACAAGGTGGTTATAAGCGCAAGACACATATAGTCCAGAACGGTGATACTTTAACATCGATTGCACAAAAGTATCAGACTACAGTTAGGGCATTAGATGTTCTAAATAAACTTGAAAATAGAAATAAAATTAGCATAGGCCAAATTATTAAATTGCCAGTTAATACGCCAGCAACAGGCAATAAAAGCAGTCAGGATAAGAAACCGCAGCCGATTAAAAAGCAGCCAGAGAAGACCAAGTCTCAAAAATCAGCACCACCTAAACATGATGAAAAGAAAGCTAATCAATCATCAGAATCTAAGTTAGATGATTATAAAAATAAGGCATTGGAAAAGCTTAATGAATGGTATGAGGATGGGAAAAAAGCTTTAACTGAAGTTATTAAAATTGAAATGAAGGAGGACAGAAGTCAGGATGGAGGTACTCCCAAATCTGATACATCAAATTTATGCAAGTCATCGCCTCAATGTATTTCAAGTGGGCAAAGTGAATTAATACGAGAAATTAATATCCGTTTAGCTGGCTTTGGCGGTGCTTTACCCACAGATCAATTTACTCCTTTAACTGAAGCTTGTATCAAACAGTTTCAGAGGGATTATATGGGGGTTCCTGAAACGGGGAAAATTTGTGGAAGCTTATTATTGGCTTTAGATAAATTCTATACAGAATATCCAGTTTCAGGGTTTATGGCAAAAGCTTCATGTAAATGTGGGAAATGTTCTGGTTATGGTAATAATCGTAAAGGAGTTACTTCTGGTAGTAATATTGCTAATGAATATCCAGGAATACATAGATCTCTAATTTGGATATTAAAATCTTTAAACTTTTATTTAAAAAATGAGTTTAAATCAAGTGGATTAGAAGTGGCATACATCGAATCAGGATATAGGTGTATTGAAAATAATAAGCAACATAAAAGAACCAGTGTTAACCATATGGGGCTAGCACTAGATATACATATAAAGAAGGACGGAGTAAGAACCAAAGAATTATTAGATATGGAATTCATTAGAAAAAAAATAATGGAAATTAAGATGGGAGCTTCAGAGCAAAGACAAACTGATAAAATATATCTTGAACCTAAAGTTTTTAATAACGGCGGTTCTGGAGCAACAACTTGGGTGCACTATGATGTTACGAGGTTCTCTCAGCCATATTTTAATGACCTTTTTTTCAAAAAGAGTGTCGCAGAATTGAATGGTGGTCCATTAGTTGAATTAGTAAAAAAAATAAATTTAGTATCGATTTTAAGTTGTTCAGGTGTATTAACTGCGGCAAGTAACAATTTAAAAACTTCTGATAAAACAATTGATGAATTGGTTGTGGAGTTGGGAAATGCAATTGCCAGTGGTGAAGGAAGTTATGAGGCTTGGAATGCAGGAGCACCTGAAGGGAAAAGAGTCAAATATGGGAAAATGAATGATTTACCAGGCACAATTACAGGAAAAACAATTAATCAATTGTTACTAGCTTCAAAAAACTATAGTTGGCAAGACAATAGGCGAAGATTTGCAACCGGAAAATATCAAACAATTCCATCAACATTAGACGCTGCAAGAAAGAGAATGAATCTCACTGGTGATGAACTTTACGATGCGAATATGCAGGAAAGAGTTTTTAAGGAACATTTATTAAGAGGACGAACTGAAATTTACAATCTTATACACAGTGGTAGCTCAACAGTTGAGAAAGCTATGATAGATGCCTCTAGAGAATGGGCTTCAATAGCTTTACCTAAAGGTAGTAAGAATAAATTTGGCGTTATTTCTGATGGTTCGGTAGGCTATCACCAATCTGGTACAAATAGAGCTAATTCACATTCAACAGCTAAGGTAAAAGAAATTTTTGACAAAATTAAAGCATATCATTCATCTAAATAGGTTTTAAAAATGAAATTAACCAAATTGTTCCTTTTTTTAATTTTTGGATTATTAAATTCTAGTTGTTCTTATTCGAGAGAGGAATCATCATTTATTAAAGATAGTCTAAAATATGATAATGTTAGTTCATGTAATGTAGAAAAAATTAAAGTAAACTTTTGTACTAATGAAAAAATAAAAATTTATAATCAAAAATTGTCGAGCATAGCTAATTTTTCAAATGACAAAATACTTATAATATTAAATGAAGATAGATATACCGGTAAAGGTGACAGTAGAAATGTAAAAGCAATTGTTGTCATAGATTCATTAAAAGGAAAAATATACCCTTTGCAACAAATCGTTGGTAATTTTGTAGATTCTAGATTGGAAGTTTTAATTAATGAAAATCCTGAAATTAAGTTCTCTAAATCCTCAAATGAAATTTGTATTTCTGGAACTACTTATGCTAGTGATGATAACAATATAAATGTTGAAAATGAATGTTATATATTTGAAAATGATAGTTTTAAAAAAATAAAAAAAGATCCTGAAATTATAGGTAGTGAAAAAAATATAGTATCAAAAAAATATGATTCTGATGTGCATTTGAAATGTATTTCAAAAAAGACAAAAGAGTGCTCTGGTCTAAATTTAATAGAAACAAAAGAACTGTTTAAAAAGTATGACTTCGTAAACCTATCGGATGGACCAAGTATGGTTCTAGATAGAGGTCGATTTCAATTAATAATTTCACCTTTTGAAGATGAAAGTGGACCAAATTTAAGAGTTATGCAAGTTAAAAATAATAAGTTAGTTGATGAAAAATTTATATATTTAAACAATAGAGTAGAAATAGATAATAATTCAATAATGACGTATTATCAAAATTCTAAAAAAATCATATATCAGTTTAAGTAGTTTTTATATAAAAGCCGACTTTCGTCGGCTTCATTTAATCACCCTTCCAACACTTCTTCCAATAACTCCTCACTCGGCGCAAAGTAATAAGCGCCATCCATAGGCGTGACAAAGTGAAGTAAACGGTCGTGAATACCATCGCCACTGGTGCCGAACATACGAACCAGCATGCTGTCGATAATGCTTAAATCATTGGTATATGCCACAAAGAACAGGCCTTGGTCACCGCGGCCATCACCATAAGGCAGTGAATGACGCAAAATCGCCATTTCTCCACCTTCAGCATCTTCAACCACCGTACGCGAAACGTGCGAGTTTTCAGGCTGTTCATCTTCATCTAACTCAATCGATTCAAGTTTAGTGCGGCCAATCACATGCTCTTGCGCATCAACTTTCAGCTTTTTCCATTTATCCAAATTATGCGCATAACGCTGCGCAAAAATAAAAGAACCGTTGGCAAATACGCCAGCATCTTCAGCCAAAAGAGCTGTTTCTGCACGGTCATCTGGAAATTGCGGGTTCTCAGTGCCATCAATAAAACCAGTTAAATCACGGCCATCGAAATTGCGGAAGCAAACACGTTCATCCAATACTTCAACTTTATCTTGAATGCCATCAAAGAACGCTTGGCTAAGCGCAAAGCAAATATCGGTTCGCTGCGCCGCAATATGAATAAAGACATCTGCTGGCGCTGCTGGCATATTAAATGAACCAGCAATAGGGGCGAGCTGTTTAAAGCCTGCAGGTACTTGCATATACAGCTGAGACCAAAGTTCAGGACCAAAAGCAACCGCTGTCTTAATCTGTGATTGCGGATGCTGTGTAATCAGACGGTCACGCGTATCAAACAAGTCATTCAGTTTTTCTTTTAATTCTTCAAGCGACAAATCTTTTAAACGAAGAACAATAAAACGCGCATGATCTGAAGGTAAGGGCAAAATCACAGATTGGGCGGTCATGCATAGCTCCTAAAATATTCGAATTTTTTACGTGGCTGAATCTATTGTGCCTGATCAATTCTGCACTGAGTAGACTTAAACTGCATTTTATTCAGTTTCAGGTACGGCCTAAAAGCTGTAAATGTCATATAATTAGGTTCCTTTTTCAACAATACCAAAACTATGTCCTTCCAAATTTGGGTGGCTTTCATGCTTGCATGCTGGGTCATTAGTGTGTCACCGGGTGCGGGTGCAATTGCCTCTATGTCGAGCGGCCTTAACTATGGTTTCAAGCGAGGTTATTGGAATGCATTTGGTTTACAGCTGGCATTATTGGTGCAAATTGGTGTTGTTGCAGCAGGGGCAGGGGTATTGTTTGCAACCACCCCTTGGGCATTTTTAATTGTGAAATGGTTTGGTGTTCTATATTTAGTGTATTTAGCTTATCTGCAGTGGACAGCACCAGCTCAGTCTATTGATATTCAAAATGATTTGCCAAATAAATCGCGTTCAAAATTGGTCCTCTACGGCTTCTTGGTCAATATGAGTAATCCCAAAGCGATTGTGTTTTTACTCGCTGTGCTGCCGCAGTTTCTAGATTTGTCTAAGCCGCAGTGGATTCAATACCTGATTATGGCGGCGACGATGATTACGATTGATCTGATTGTCATGGCTGGTTATACAGGCTTGGCGGCCAAAGTGCTGCGATTGCTGAAATCGCCTCAGCAGCAAAAATATATGAATCGAACTTTTGCAGTGTTGTTTGCTTGCGCTGCAAGTCTGCTGAGCTTGGTACATCAATGATTTAGAAGGTGAATATTCAAAGTTATAAGTTCTTGTTCAATTAATTCTATTACGATATTGTGGGGCTATTATTAAAAATAAGTCGAATAAACAATGTCAACAACACTTTGGGTTTTCATCTATATTCTTCATTGTATTGTGACTAAATGGATAATTTCATGGGGCGGCGCAGCGTATATTCAGGGCTGGAAAACATGGTTTTTCTTTAGTTCTTCTCAGTCTGAAGAGTGGACAAAAGACCAAGTAATCATGATGGCGTGGTTCTTTTGGATTGCATTTACGATCTTATTTTTAATTGGACTGTTTAATCCCGAGTTTCGTTTCTATAAGTTAAAGCACGGCCTTTAAAGCAGTAACTTTATTATTTGGGATGATTCTTTGCCTGTTCCAAAAGCATATAAATTAAATCTAATTCAGGGCAGGGGTAGCCCATAGCGCTCAAACTGGCTGTTATTTGCCCGCGGTGATGTGTGCCATGGTTAAATACATGCACTAAGGTACTTGAAAATGGCAAACAAATAGCATCACCAAGTGAGCTTATATAATTTAAATCACTGCTTAACTGCTGCGAGTCTAATTGATCCAAATAATCTAGCCAATTTTCTGCACGCGAGTTTAGTTCACTTAATATGGTTTTACGGTCGGTGATTGCAATATGATTGAGCGCCAGCTGGGGTGATGAACCAGCCGTAAAATGGGAAAACCACAAATAATGCTCACCGACCAGCAGGTGATTCAGTGTGCCTGAGATACTTTTAAAAAATAAACCGCAATCTTTGTAGAAATCGTCATCTGAAATTAAGGCAAGGTTTTGGTTCAAACGTATGGTTGCCCAGATGTTGTAGCGGGCGAGCAACTTAAAATCAGCAATTTGCATGTCTAAGCCATTTTTTATTTGAGATATATAAAGTTATATCGTTTTAAAGGGCATAAAAAAACTGCTATGAGCAGTTTTTTTATTGGTGCTTTTAGGTCAGCTTTTTAACTTTCTGCACACTAAAAATTACAGCAAATAAGATTGCCATGGTCAGTACAATGCTCAGGCCGGTTGAAACGTTCAATCCTGCGCTTGACCATAGGCCGACCGTCACTCCGGCTTGTGCAATCAGAAAAGCCCACACCACCATTTGTTTAGGTGAGTTCGCCAGTAAACGCGCAGTCAGTGCTGGAATGACTAAAAGTGCACCCATGAGCAGTGAACCCACAGCGCGTAAAGCGAGCACGGTAAATAAAGCCAGCAGCATCATAAAAATCAGCCGCTGCCATTGGGCATTGATTCCTTCACTTATGGCAACATCTGGGTCAATTGCAATTTGGATTTGCGCTTGCCAACTTTTATAAAGCACTGCCAATGCAACAACAATAACCGTGGCAAAAACGGGTAGGTCTGCCCATGTGATCGTGAGTAAATCACCAAATAAATAGCTGAGCAGCTCAGGGCGGAGTTCAGGCAAGTGCTGAATGAGCAGCAGGCCAGAGCAGAGCAGGGTCGCGGAACACAGTGCCAGCAAAGCATCATTTGGCAGGCGCGGATCATGCAGAATCCATAAGATGCCGACCAGCATGGCTGCCAGCAGTGTAACGCCAACCCAGAGGGGGAGGGCTAAAGCACCTGCAATGGCAACACCCAATAAAGTGCCGTGCGCCATTGTATCTGCAAAAAATGACATGCGGCGCCAAAGCATCAGGCAGCCCAGCGGCGCAGTTAAAAACACCAAAAGCGTACCCATAATCCAAGCGGGCAGGAGCAGCTGCAGCCATTCCATCATGCGTTAAGCCTCCGGTTCTGGGTGAATATGCGGACGCGAATCATGCTGGCATGGTGTAGCGCTGTCCCCATGAGCACAGTGGTCATGGTGGTGCTGGTAAAACACACGATTTGTGCCAAAAATGGCTTGGTATTCCGGGTGCTGCTGCACATTTTCAGGCAAGCCGCTGCAGCAGATGTGCTTGTTTAAGCAAACCACACGGTGTGTGCCTTGCATCACCCACTGCAAATCATGTGAGACCATTAAAATGGCGCAGCCGTATTTTTTTGGCAGGCTGCGCACATAGTCATACAGTTCAGCTTCAGACTGAATATCCAAACCTTGCATCGGCTCATCTAAAACTAAAATATGCGGCTGGCGCAGCAAAGCGCGGGCCAGCAGCACACGCTGACGTTCACCGCCAGACAGCTGCTGTACTTTAGATTGCTGTAATTTGCCGATGCCTGTATCTCGGATAATTTCTGCCTTTATCGAGGCATCGCATTTTTCCAGTGCGAGAAGATCACACACCCGCAGCGGCAAGCTATGTGAAGGATTGAATTTCTGCGGTACATAAGAAAATTTGAGTTTCGGCTGTGTGAGAATTTCGCCGGCGCTAGGCTTAACAATACCCAGCAGTACTTTAATTAAAGTGGATTTTCCTGCGCCATTCGGGCCAATCAGCGTCACGATTTCACCTTTATGTAAAGTAAAATCAATATTTTTTAAAATGTCGCGTTCGTCTATACGGACATAAATTTGTTTTAATTCTGCCAGTACAGCTGGGCTTAGTGTTTGAGACGGCACTGCTGACAAAGTCCTGAAATTTCAATAATACTGTGATGCGCTGTAAAAGCATCGGATGCAGAAAGCTGATCCAGCTGCTGCAGCAAGCCTTGAGAAGACGCTTCTTTTACTGTTTTGCAGTCTGAACAAATCAGAAATGCAGCCTGATGGCCTTCACGCGGATGGCAGCAGGGGATATAGGCATTAATCGATGTCAGACGGTGAATCAGGCCTTTTTCCAATAAGAAGTCTAAAGTGCGGTACACCGTAGGCGGGGCAGCAGGGCGGTCTGATTCACTTTTAATTTTTGCCAAAAGGTCATATGCGCCAACTGGGCCAGAGGCATTTAAAATCAGTTCCAGCACTTCTTTACGCAAAGGGGTGAGGCGTGCGCCAGCGGCAGCGCACATGCTTTCTGCTTCCGCAAGACGCTGTTCTACATTGTGGTGATCATGAACGCCGTGCAGTGCATCATGGTGTTCGTGAGAACAAGTGCTCATAGCGACCTCAAGTGCGAAACAATAAAGAAAAAGACTTTAAATCTTAACATGAACGCTATCAACTTACGATCAGACGTAGGTATTTTTAGCATTTTGTTATATTATAACACTTCTCGAATATTATGGTTTGCCTCATGTCCCGTTTCTATGCCCTATGTATATTGGCAATGTTCAGCTCATTTGGCTGGGCGCAAGATCTGGTGGTATCTACGCATCCAATTTATCTCATTGCAAAACAAGTCACCAATGGGGTAGAGCAGCCGAAGCTGCTGCTGGAAAATCAGACAGGACATGATGTCAGCCTGACACCTGCGCACCGTAAAATTGTGCAGGATGCAGATTTAGTGCTTTGGTTAGGCAAAGCGCATGAGGCGCCTTTAGATAAGCTGCTGTCAGAAAGCGGTAAAAGTATTGCCATATTAGATTCAGGTATTGTCAGTGTGCTGCCGCTGAGAAACCCAAGAGGCAAAGCGCTGCCAAATACCGTGGATACGCATGTATGGCTTGAACCGAACAATGCTGTGCGTATCGGTTTCTTTATTGCAGCGCTGCGTTCACAGCAAAAACCGGAAAACCGTGACAAATACTGGGCCAATGCCCGCTTATTTGCACATGAAATGCTGATCAGCGCACAGCGCTTGCATAAGGTAAACAAGCCGCAGCCATATTGGGCTTATCATGATGCGTATCAATATCTTGAACGATCATTGAATTTAAAGTTTTCTGGCGCGCTGACAGATGATCCGCATATTGCCCCGACGATCGCGCAAATCAAATTTATGAATGATACTCGTCCGCAGGCAAAAATGTGCTTATTGGCTGAGGGCCATGCCAGTAAAAATCAGTACCAAAAGCTTGGCGCGGCAGTCTTTCAGAAGGTGGATGAAAGCATGACCGGTCAGGCCGATTTTTTAATCGCGTGGAAGCAGCTGGCGGAGCAAACCCAGAATTGTGTGCTAAATGCACGGAAATGATGCAAAAAATAATCAGTTATTGTTTAGATTAAAAGCAGTTTAATGATTGAAAAAAACCAGACTTAGGTCGGGAAAAGATTGCATGTTCAGGGGTGTAACCCTATAATGCCTGCGATTAAAAATAATCATCAGCTAAACTTGTCAAGCATAAATGCTGTGAGTGTACAAAAATGAGCCGAACTAGTCGCTTGATTGATCGACGATTAGCGAAAGCTTTAGTCATCTTGCAAGCAGTAATGATTCCTGTTTCAGCCTTGATTGGATGGGTCCTTAAAGACTCAACTGGCGCAATGAGTGCTGCCTTAGGCGCACTGGTATGCTGGCTGGCGAGCTGCTACTTTTCGTGGCAGTCATTTAGAGCCGCTGGCGCGCGCGCGACCAAGCAAGTGCTGTCTAATATGTATCGTGGCATGATGGGCAAGTTTGCAATAGTGATTGTTGGATTCATTTTGATTTTGAGCAATGTGAAGCCGCTGTCACCGGCAGCATTGTTTTGTGGTTTTATCCTCGTTCAAGCCATGTCGTGGGTTGCACCTTTTTGGGTGTCACGTCTACAAAAACGAGTTTAAGCGCAGCAAAAATTGAAAAGTTTTTTCAGGAGCTGACGAGATATCAAGCAGCACGCGATATTCGTGAGTTCCATTAGTTTTTTGACATTGACCAGGTGTGATTTATGGCTGCTGAAGAACATGCCCTTACTTCGACCGAGTACATCAAGCATCACTTGACGAATATGACCTATGGCAAAATGCCAGACGGTACATGGAAGTTAGCTGAAAGTGGTGCTGAGGCTCAACAGATGGGGTTCACTGCTATTCACTTGGATTCAATGGGTTGGTCAATCGGCCTTGGTATCATTTTCTGTTTGTTGTTCTGGATCGTAGCGAAAGCTGCAAACTCTGGTGTTCCAACCAAGTTCCAGTCTGCAATTGAAATGATTATCGAGTTTGTTGACTCAAGTGTGCGCGATACCTTCCATGGAAAGTCTCGTTTAATTGCACCGCTGGCATTAACCATTTTCGTGTGGATTTTCCTCATGAACTTGATGGACTTGATCCCTGTTGACTTTATTCCTTATGTCGCTCAACAGGCGATTGCGTCTATGCTTGGTGTAGACCCTCATCATGTTTACTTTAAAATTGTTCCGACTACAGATCCTAACATTACTTTAGGTATGTCTATTTCTGTATTCTTCTTAATTATTTTCTACAGTATTCGTGAAAAGGGTGTTGGCGGCTTCGTTGGTGAGCTGGCACTTAACCCATTTAACCCAAGTAACCCAGTTGCTAAAGTGCTTTTAATTCCATTTAACTTACTTTTGGAATTAACTACTTTCTTGGCTCGACCAGTTTCATTGGCTCTACGACTGTTCGGTAATATGTATGCGGGTGAGTTGATCTTCATCTTGATCGCATTGTTACCATTCTGGATCCAGTGGGCTCTGTCTGTGCCTTGGGCGATTTTCCACATTTTGATTATTACGCTGCAAGCATTCATTTTCATGATGTTAACAATCGTGTATATGAGTATGGCAAGCGAAAAGCATTAATGGCATTGCCTAACTGTCACTGGATGGTTAGGCACAATTTTTTAATTTAATTTGGTATAAACCTAACCTCTGAGGAATTATCATGGAACTCACTTTAGGTCTAGTTGCAATTGCATCTGCTATCTTGATCGCTTTTGGTGCTTTAGGTACTGCGATTGGTTTTGGTCTTCTAGGCGGCCGTTTCTTAGAAGCTGTTGCTCGTCAACCAGAATTGGCTCCACAACTTCAAACTCGTATGTTCTTAATCGCGGGTCTTCTTGATGCTGTGCCTATGATCGGTGTTGGTATTGGCTTATTCTTCATCTTCGCTAATCCATTTGTAGGTTAATCAGCTTAATTCCTAAATTAAACTATTGAGGAATAGCAATGAATATCAACCTCACATTGATTGGCCAAGCGATTTCATTTGCGATTTTTGTCGCATTCTGCATGAAATTTGTATGGCCACCACTAATCAATGCGATTAGTGAGCGTCAGCGTAAAATCGCTGATGGCTTAAATGCTGCTGAAAAAGCCAAAGCTGACCTTGCAGATGCGCAAGCTCAAGTGAAAGCTGAATTAGACGCAGCAAAAGCACAAGCGGCTCAATTGATCGAACAAGCGAACCGTCGCGGTGCACAATTGGTAGAAGAAGCGCGTACTCAAGCATCTGCTGAAGGTGAGCGCATCCGTCAACAAGCGAAAGAATCTGTTGACACTGAAATCAATGCTGCCCGCGAAGAATTGCGTCAACAAGTGGCTGCTCTTGCAGTGACTGGTGCTGAGAAAATTCTTAGCCAGCAAGTTGATGCAGAAGCTCACAATGCCATGCTGACTCAGCTGGCTGCTAAACTTTAAGAGAGGCGGATTATGGCTGAACTCTTGACGTTGGCACGCCCATACGCTAAAGCAGCATTTGCTTACGCTTCTGAGCAAAGCGCAACTGACTCTTGGTCACAAGCGCTTGATTTGCTTAGTGCAGCTGTGCAAGACGAAGCATTTTCAGCTTATCTAAATCGCCCTGAGCTTACACCTGCTGAGCAGGTCGCTCTTTTTGCTAAAGTTTTAGGTGAAGACCAAACTGCAGCTGTGTCTAACTTTTTGACATTGCTTGCTGAAAATAACCGTTTGGTTCTTCTTCCTGAAATTGCAGCAGAATATGAGCAGCTTAAATCACAGAATAACAATACTGTGGATGTTGTGATTGAATCAGCATTCCCATTAACTTCAGTACAAGAACAATTGCTTACGCATGCATTAGAGAAGAAATTCGAAGCTGCTGTAAGCGTGACTGTTGAAGTTAACCCAGCGCTGATTGCTGGTGTAGTTATTCGTGCAGGCGACCAAGTGATAGATGACTCTGCGCTTAATAAGCTTGAAAAAATGCGTACTCGTCTTCTTGCCTAAGAAATAAGAAGACTGAACTTTAAAAAGATTGAGGTATAGCGCAATGCAACAACTGAATCCATCCGAGATCAGTGCGCTCATTAAACAGCGTATCGGCGATCTGGACACCAGCGCAACCGCTAAGAACGAAGGAACCATTGTTATGGTTTCCGACGGTATTGTGCGTATTCACGGCCTTGCTGATGCAATGTACGGTGAAATGATCGAATTCGACGGCGGCCTTTACGGTATGGCACTGAACCTAGAACAGGATTCAGTGGGCGTCGTTGTTTTAGGTAACTACTTAAGCCTTCAAGAAGGCCAAAAAGCTCGCTGCACAGGCCGCGTATTAGAAGTTCCGGTTGGTCCAGAACTTTTAGGCCGTGTAGTAGACGCTCTTGGTAATCCAATTGACGGTAAAGGCCCAATTGATGCGAAATTAACTGATGCAGTAGAAAAAGTTGCACCAGGCGTAATTTGGCGTCAGTCGGTAGATGAGCCTGTACAAACTGGTTATAAATCAGTTGATACAATGATTCCAGTTGGCCGCGGCCAACGTGAATTAATCATCGGTGACCGTCAAACTGGTAAAACAGCAATGGCGATCGATGCGATCATCGCTCAGAAAAACTCTGGCATTAAATGTGTATACGTAGCAGTTGGTCAAAAACAATCAACGATCGCTAACGTTGTGCGCAAGCTGGAAGAAACTGGCGCTATGGCGTATACAACTGTTGTAGCAGCAGCGGCAGCGGATCCAGCAGCAATGCTTTTCCTTGCTCCGTACTCAGGCTGTACAATGGGCGAATACTTCCGTGACCGCGGTGAAGACGCGCTGATCATTTATGATGATTTGTCTAAGCAAGCAGTTGCTTACCGTCAAATTTCATTGTTATTACGCCGTCCGCCAGGTCGTGAAGCGTACCCAGGTGACGTATTCTATCTTCACTCTCGTCTGCTTGAGCGTGCTTCGCGCGTTTCTGCTGACTACGTTGAGAAATTCACGAATGGTGAAGTTAAAGGCCAAACTGGTTCTTTAACAGCTTTACCAATCATTGAAACTCAAGCGGGTGACGTATCTGCATTCGTACCAACGAACGTAATTTCGATCACTGACGGTCAGATCTTCCTTGAGACTTCATTGTTCAACTCTGGTATCCGTCCTGCTGTAAACGCAGGTATTTCGGTATCACGTGTTGGCGGTTCTGCTCAAACTAAGATCATCAAAAAATTGTCAGGCGGTATCCGTACTGCACTTGCACAATACCGTGAATTGGCAGCGTTTGCTCAGTTCGCTTCTGACCTTGACGAAGCAACTCGTAAGCAATTAGAACACGGTCAACGTGTTACTGAGTTAATGAAGCAAAAACAATATGCTCCTTACTCAATCGCTGACCAAGCTGTATCAGTATATGCATCTAACGAAGGTTACATGACTGACGTTGACGTTAAGAAAATCGTAGACTTTGATGCTGCGTTGATTTCTTACTTCCGTTCTGAACATGCTGCGTTAATGCAAAAAATCGATGAAACTGGTGATTACAACAAAGACATCGAAGCTGAATTTAAAGCAGGTATTGAGAAGTTCAAAGCGACTCAAACTTACTAATATTCAACACAGTTGAATTTAGTGTCGGTTTGGTTCACGGAATCAACCTTCGAGGGCTCGAAAGGGCCTTCGAATACTAGGTTAAGCGTATGGCAAATTTAAAAGAAATTCGCGCCAAAGTAGCTAGTATCAAAAGCACGCAGAAAATTACTCGCGCGATGCAGATGGTAGCAGCTTCTAAGATGCGTCGTGCGCAAGAGCGCATGGCTCAAGGCCGTCCGTATGCCGAAAATATGCACCGTGTAATTGCTCATTTGGTACAAGCGAACCCTGAATATAAGCACCGTTATATGGTTGAACGCCCAGTTAAGCGCGTTGGCTATATCATTGTGTCTTCAGATCGCGGCCTTGCTGGCGGTTTGAACATTAACTTGTTCAAAAAAGTGGTAAAACACGTACAGCAGCAACAAGAGCAGTCAATTGAAGTTCAATTTGCTTTGATTGGTCAAAAAGCGGTTGCGTTTTTTAAAAACTACGGCGGTAAAGTACTTGGTGCGACTACGAATGTAGGCGACACGCCAAGTCTTGAACAGTTATCTGGTTCTGTACAGGTGATGTTAGACGCGTTCGATAAAGGCGAATTAGACCGCATTTATCTAGTATCTAACGGCTTTGTCAATGCCATGACTCAAAACCAAAAGATCGAACAGCTTGTTCCTTTAGCAGCTGCTGAAGAAAACAAGACCCTTAACCGTCAATACGGTTGGGACTACATCTATGAGCCAGAAGCTGAAGAGCTTTTAAATGGCTTATTGGTTCGTTATATCGAGTCTGTGGTATACCAAGGCGTGATTGAAAACATCGCGTGCGAGCAGTCAGCTCGTATGGTTGCAATGAAAGCTGCAACTGATAACGCTGGTGAAATCATCAAGAGCCTGCAACTTATTTATAACAAGCTGCGTCAAGCCGCGATTACTCAGGAAATTTCTGAGATCGTTGGTGGTGCCGCTGCCGTTTAACATTATTTTGAATTGAGGAGACAGCAATGACTGGCGGTCGTATCATTCAGATCATCGGCGCGGTTATCGACGTCGAGTTTGAACGCAATAGCGTTCCAAAGATCTATGACGCTCTACAAGTTGATGGCACTGAAACTACTTTAGAAGTTCAGCAGCAACTTGGTGATGGCGTAGTTCGTACTATTGCAATGGGTTCTACTGAAGGCCTTAAGCGTGGTTTGAACGTAACTAACACTAACGCGCCTATCTCTGTACCAGTGGGTACTGCATGTTTAGGTCGTATCATGGACGTTCTTGGTCGCCCAATCGACGAAGCAGGTCCTGTTGCGACTGAAGCGCGTTTGCCAATTCACCGTCAAGCGCCTTCTTATGCAGAACAAGCGGCTTCTACTGACCTTTTAGAAACTGGTATTAAAGTCATTGACTTACTTTGCCCGTTCGCGAAAGGCGGTAAAGTTGGTCTGTTCGGTGGTGCCGGTGTTGGTAAAACTGTAAACATGATGGAGTTGATCAACAACATCGCTAAAGCTCACTCAGGTTTATCTGTGTTTGCTGGTGTTGGTGAGCGTACTCGTGAAGGTAACGACTTCTATCACGAGATGAAAGACTCAAACGTTCTAGACAAAGTAGCAATGGTCTACGGTCAGATGAACGAGCCACCAGGTAACCGTTTACGCGTAGCGTTGACTGGTTTGACTATGGCTGAGTACTTCCGTGACGAGAAAGACGAAAACGGTAAAGGCCGTGACGTACTATTGTTCGTTGACAACATCTACCGTTATACACTAGCGGGTACTGAAGTATCAGCACTTCTAGGCCGTATGCCGTCTGCAGTAGGTTACCAGCCTACACTTGCAGAAGAGATGGGTGTTCTTCAAGAACGTATTACATCGACTAAGTCTGGTTCGATTACATCTATCCAAGCGGTATATGTACCTGCCGATGACTTAACAGATCCATCGCCTGCAACTACGTTTGCTCACTTAGACGCAACTGTAGTATTAAGCCGTGACATCGCTTCTCAAGGTATTTACCCAGCGATTGACCCGCTTGACTCTACTTCTCGTCAGCTTGATCCGCTAGTAGTTGGTCAAGAGCACTACTCAATCGCGCGTCAAGTTCAAAACGTTCTTCAACGTTATAAAGAACTTAAAGACATCATCGCGATTCTTGGTATGGACGAATTGGCTGAAGAAGACAAACTTACTGTATACCGTGCACGTAAGATCCAGCGTTTCTTCTCTCAACCATTCCACGTAGCTGAAGTATTTACTGGTGCTCCTGGTAAACTTGTACCGCTTAAAGACACAATCCGTGGCTTTAAAGGTCTTCTAGCTGGTGAATACGACCATATCCCAGAACAAGCGTTCTACATGGTTGGTGGTATTGACGAAGTTATTGCTAAAGCTGAGAAACTTTAATTAGTGACCTAATTTAGGAGATTCTCATGGCGACTATGCAGTGTGACGTTGTAAGTGTTCAAGAGTCTTTGTACTCTGGCACTGTAACTATGCTAATTGCTAAAGGTGCTGGCGGTGAGTTGGGTATTATGCCTGGCCACGCGCCGCTAGTAACTTTACTTAAGCCGGGCGCGATCCGCGTTCTGCTTGAGAACGGTACAGAAGAGTTAATCTATGTATCTGGTGGTGTTCTAGAAGTTCAACCGCACGTTGTTACGGTTCTTGCAGATACTGCAATCCGTGCTGACAACTTAGATGAAGCTGCAATTATTGAAGCGCGTAAAAACGCTGAAAACTTGCTGGCAAATCAGAAGAGCGATTTGGACTCTGCTGCTGCTTTGGCTGCTCTTGCAGAAACTGCTGCTCAGTTGGAAACCATCCGCAAAATCAAAAACCGCGCTCAATAAGACGCAGTTTGAGATTGAAAGAGCCACCCGAAAGGGTGGTTTTTTTATGCCTGAAATTTAAATAAATTTGATTATATTTTAATTAATTGTTATTTTTCATGTGCTTGAAAAATTTATATCAATGGAATTAATGATGTCTAATAAAATTTTTTTCACATTACTATTATCTTTGGGATTTGTTGGATGTGCATCGGTACCTAAAGCAGATCAAAGTGCTTCAGCAGCAGTAAAACAACTCACTGCACCACAAGAAGGCAATGCAGGGATTTATGTATATCACTCAGCTTCTGTGAAAGGTGCTGCCTTAAAGAAAGATGTATGGGTAGATGGAGAATGTTTAGGTGAAACCTCGCGTGGGGTATTTTTTTATAAAGAAGTACCTGGTAATCAAAAACATACAATTTCGACTGAATCAGAATTTTCACCTAACCATTTGGAAATTGAAACTGAAGCAGGTAAGCAATATTTTATTCAGCAATTTATTAAAATGGGCGCATTTGTGGGTGGGGCAAATTTAAAACAGGTTGATGAGCAAACAGGAAAAAAAGCAGTTAGCGAATATGCTTTTGCACAAGGTGGTAATTGCAGTAAAGCCACAATCGCATTGAAATAAAGGTTCATATGAAGATTAAAAACTACCCGAAAGGGTGGTTTTTTTATGCCTAAAG
>NZ_RAXV01000020.1 GCF_003611465.1 Acinetobacter tianfuensis | reverse complement strand
TCAATTTCTAACTTATCCAAAAATAGATAAAGTAATTTAATATCTTCAAGTACTGCAACAATTGTATTGATCGTATACCCAGGATTTCTTAAATGAATTATTGAGTAAAGATTTGGATAAGTTAATGGCAAACCTTCACTATCCACCAAGATAGCAGCTCTCTCTTTACCACTTATATTAAATCTTTTAACTGTAGCCATAAATTTAACAATATTTCTAAGTATTAAATATATTAAATCATAATAAAAAAAAGTTTACAGAATTATTACTAATATCTGCAAACTTTCTTGTAACTCACTATATCTAAATAATAATTTTATTAATTTAACAAAACTATATCTTTAGAGTGTGTCAGAACGGAAGATCATCATCTAAATCTGCTGGAGCTGCCGCAGGCGCCGCTGCTGACGCTTTAGGCGCAAAACCGCTTGGGTTGTTGTTGGCATAGCCATTGCCCTGGCTGTTGCCGCCGCCATAACCGCCTTGGTTATTATTGCCGTAGCCGCCTTGACCGCCATTATTGTTGCCATAACCGCCTTGCTGGTTATTATAGCCGCCTTGGTTATTGTTAAAACGAGGCTGTTCAAAACCGCCGCCTTGACCTTGTTCACCTTGCTGGCGGTTGCTGTCCAGCATTTGCATTTGTTCGCCGCGGATTTCAGTCGTGTAGCGCTCTTGACCATTTTGGTCTGTCCACTGACGCGTACGCAATGAACCTTCGATATATACTTTTGAACCTTTACGCAGATACTGCTGCGCAATTTCGCCTAAGCGGTTATGCAATACAATGCGGTGCCACTCAGTTTGCTCTTTACGTTCACCTGTATTTTTATCAGTCCATGAGTCGCTGGTTGCGATTGAGAACTGAGTCAGAGAGCCGCCATTTGGGAAAGTTTTTGTTTCTGGGTCTTTACCCAAAGTACCAACTAAAATGACCTTATTTACACCACGCATGAACGTATTCTTCCTATTTGTTTCTATTATTTACTTTATAAGAGTTATGCTTAAATGGCTACATCTTTCCCCAACAAGAGCGTTAAATGTTGTCGCGCAGCATCATCAATTTGCTGTTTATCCACTTTCACATAAGCCACTTGCTGGTCAGACATGACCACGACCTCTTCAATACCACGAATCGCTAAAAGCTGAGAAGCCCATTCATCCGTTTGTTTGCCTTCAGGCAGGCGAAACACCATAGATGATAAATAGCGCGGCTGTGCCAAGCCAAAGCTGACCAGCAGCCAAATTACCGAAATCGCGGCCAAAATACCCCAGCCAATGGAAGTATTTTGCATTTGCAGCAGCTGGCCGCCAATCATACCGCCAAAGAATGCGCCTAAAAATTGACTGCTGGCATTTACCCCCATGGCTGTCGCTTTAGACTGAATCGGCGCAGCTTTAGACAGCCATGACGGAAGCAATGCCTCCATCACGTTAAAGGCAATAAAGAACAGACCTAGGCCAAGCAGCAGAATATATTTCGACTCAAAACCGAAAGTCAGCACCAGCAGACCAGCAATAATACCGCCAATCGCTGTCAGAAAAATGCCGCGCATTTTGCGGTATTTTTCCGCCAAAATAATACTTGGAAATGCAAAAAACAAACTGATAACCAACAATGGCAAATACACAAGGCCATGGCTCGACAGCGGAATGCCTGCAAAGTGAATCAGCTGTGAAGGCACATAAATGAACATGGCCGTCAGCAGCAGGTGCAAAGCAAAAACCGAAACATGCAAGCGGTTTAGATCGCCCATTTTCAGCACTTCTTTTAACTGCGTGAAATAGCCTTGCTGAAAATTGCGGTGATGGCGCGTCACTTTAGGCACCAGCAGCAGCATGGAAATTGCAGCTAAGCCCATCACCGTTGTCACCCAAAATAAGCCTGAAATACCCACTAAACTGGTGAGCCAAGGCCCTAAACTGAATGCTGCAACAAAGGATAAACCAATACTCATGCCCATAACGGCCATGGCTTTGGTGCGCTGTTCTTCACGGGTGACATCCGCCAAAAGCGCCATGACAACAGCAGATACAGCGCCGCCGCCTGCAATTGCACGGCCAATAATCACGCCATAAATGGTTTCAGACATGGCTGCTACAGCACCGCCCAAAGCAAACAGCAGCAGGCCAATCACCACCAGCGGCTTACGGCTGTAGCGGTCTGCAATCAAGCTGAATGGAATTTGTAAAATCGCTTGCGTCAGGCCATAGACACCCACAGCCAAACCAATGAGTGCAGGCGTAGCATACTGATATGACTGCCCTGCGACTGAAAAGACAGGAATAATCATAAACAGACCCAGCATCCGCAGTGCAAAAATACTGCTTAAAGCAAAGGTTGAACGACGTTCTAAAGCATTCATCATATATCTATGGCGGCCGCAGCAATTAATCTTGGCTGATTATAGGACATTCAGCTTCAATTCCCTCATCAATTTTATGTGAAATAAAGATCAGTCCAAGCTAAAAAACAAAAAAGCGCAGCCAAAGCCGCGCTTTTTTACTTCTCCAGCGGAGAAACTGAAAACAATTTAGCTATGTGCAGCTTGGCGCTTTTTATATTGAATAGATGCAATCACTGCCCATACAATAAATGCCACACCTATTAAGCCTGTCACCACTTCCGGCACATGTACGCCTGTACCGCTGGCGAGCATGATGAATGCCAATGCGCCAATCGCATAATGCGCGCCATGCTCTAGATAGATATAAGCATCCAAGGTGCCCTTCTCGACCAGGTAAATGGTCATTGAACGGACAAACATTGCGCCAATCGCTAGACCCAGCATAATGATGACAACATCTGAAGTGATGGCAAAAGCGCCAATGACACCGTCAAAACTGAACGATGCATCCAATACTTCTAAATAAAGGAAACCGCCAAAACCTGCTTTGATCACACCTGTAGACGCGCCGCTTGAGTCGTGTCCTACCGCATTGCCGTTTTCATCTACTTCAGGCTCACCGCCCAATAAATGGCTGAGCACCTGTACCCCGATATAAACCACAATCCCCCAAATACCAGCCATGACAACAGCTAAGCGCGTATCTTCAGCAATATTGGCAGCCATGATCAGCAAGGCAATTAAAGAAATAAATACTGACATCGCAGGCACGTTGGCAAGATTGGCTAAACGGCGTTCCAGCCAACGGAACCAGTGCGTGTCTTTGCCGTCATCTAAGAAGAAGTTCAGGAACACCAATAATAAGAAAGCACCGCCAAAAGCCGCAATTTCTGCATGATGCGCCATGAGTTTTGCAGAGTATTGAATCGGATCATTCAATGCCAGCTGCACCACTTCCATAGCGCCCATATCTGCTGTAACTGCGACGATCACGATTGGGAAAACCAGACGCATACCGAATACCGCAATCACGATACCCACGGTTAAGAAAATCATTTTCCAAAAATGATCCCAGCCGCGAAGTACTGATGCATTCACAACAGCATTGTCAAAAGACAAAGAGACTTCCATAACAGCTAAGATTGCAGTAATGGTCAGTGCAGTCAGCATGGCTTGCACGCCAGCATTTGGGCCATGGTTTAAGCCCCAGTACGCTGAAATTGCCAGACACACGACTGTAAAGACGATTGAGAAACCAAAATGTTTCCACATAGTTCATCGACCTAAATAAAATTTAAAACGGAAAAAAATTAGACATAACAAATATTTAAAATGGCGTATTCAATTGAGAAAACTGGTATTTCTGTTATGTCTAACTTTTTTAATTAGAGGTTTTAATCGAAAAATTAAAACTCAAAAATGAATGGGCATATTATGAACTTATTTGCCTGCAAACACCAAAGCCATAAAAGATTATTTTTGAAACAGATGTCTATAAAGACTGTTTTAGGCTACCCTGACGTGTCAAACACAGACTTTTTCAAATTGATTCGAACAGGATATTTTGATGCGCTTTTCAGAAGCCGTTTGGCAACGCAATTTAGACTTATACCGCAGCACTTTAGCGCTTCCATTTAATCAAGAACTCGCCGCAGGCACTTTAGATTCGGCTGCGTTCAAACACTATATCATTCAAGATGCTCATTATTTGGTTGCCTATGGCCGCGCGTTAGCAGTATGCGCAGCCAAAGCTGCTTCTGCAGAAGAAATTATCCAATTTTCAGAAGCTGCCAGCCTCGCTATTGTGTTTGAACGTGAAATGCATAATGACTTCCTCAGCAAATTTAATGTTTCTGCAGATGACTTTGCCAATACGCCGCTCAGTTTGGCCTGCCATCATTACACCTCTTTTTTAACCGCAACAGCATGGTCAGAAAGCTATCCTGTGGTGCTGGCAGCCCTGCTGCCATGTTTCTGGATTTATGCAGAAATCGGTAAAGATATTGTAGAAAAATCTGCAGCGGACAACCCTTATCAAGCATGGATAGACACTTATGCAGGAGAAGAGTTTCATAGCGCTGTCCGTGATGTGATTGCAACCATAGACAAAGCGGCAGCTCAGGCAGATGCCGTGACTTTAGAGAAAATGCATCAGGCTTATACCCGCGGCACGCAGCTGGAATGGCTATTTTGGGACAGCGCTTACAAGCAGGAAAAATGGCCCGGTTTAGACCCGAAATAAGCGCGAAAAGACACCAAGTGCTGTGCTTTTTTATTCTCAGCACTTGGCCTTGTCTCCCTGACGGCGCCAATCAAAGCTTGCCTCAATAAAACTGAACCCATGCAGATTTTGCATCAGTGATTTGCTGGATATTCCATTTTTTGCTGCTGAATACGAGTTTTTCCTGCAGGACTTAGAAAATCAAATCAACCTGTATGCAAGACAGTTCCAGCATGTGCCGCGTCAAACCGCCTTTGAAAATGCAGAATCTATTTTTGAACGCAGCCATGCCATCGCTTGCTGAAACAGCGGCAATAGAAGCGCGATTAATCACCTGATCTTCAGCGCCGTATACAAATTGGCTGGAAACACAAAAACAGTGCCCCTTGAACATTTTTCATGCGCTATCATATAAACATGTATTCAAATGAAAATTCTAGGATCATTTCATGAGTCAAAGCCACATCCGTATTCGAGGCGCACGCACCCATAACTTAAAAAATGTGAACCTTGATATTCCACGTGACAAATTCGTGGTCATTACGGGACTTTCAGGCTCAGGTAAATCCTCATTGGCGTTTGATACCCTCTATGCCGAAGGCCAGCGCCGTTATGTAGAATCACTGTCTGCCTATGCGCGTCAGTTTTTATCACAAATGGAAAAGCCTGAAGTCGATTCGATTGAAGGTTTAAGCCCTGCCATTGCCATCGAGCAGAAATCCACCAGCCACAACCCGCGTTCAACTGTGGGAACAATCACTGAAATTTACGATTATTTGCGCCTTTTATATGCGCGTGTGGGTACACCATTTTGCCCTGAACATGACTTGCCGATGGTGGCGCAAACTGTGTCAGAAATGGTCGATGCCGTAAAAGGCTTAGAAGAAGGCACCGCTCTAATGCTGCTTGCGCCTGTGGTGCGTGAGCGTAAAGGAGAATATTCAAATCTGTTTGAACAGCTGATTGGACAAGGCTTTGTCCGCGCCCGTGTCGATGGTGAGATCATTGACCTCGACCCAATTCCTGAACTCGACAAAAAGAAAAAACATACCATTGAAGTGGTCGTTGACCGCTTTAAAGTCCGTGATGACTTAGGCAACCGTATTGCGGAAAGTTTTGAAACCGCGCTGCGTTTAGGCGGCGACATCGCCATTTTGTCGTGGATGAAAGACGAACAGCCTGACCGTGTATTTTCAGCCAAGCACTCTTGTCCTGAATGCGACAGAGCTGTTGCTGAGTTAGAACCGCGCCTATTTTCATTCAACAACCCATTTGGCGCCTGCCCAACGTGTGACGGTTTAGGCACACGCAGCCATTTCAGCGCAGACAAACTGATTCCAAATAATGAAGTGTCGATCAGCCAAGGCGCAATCCGCGGCTGGGACAGACAGCGCCCTTACTATTACAGCATGATTGAAAAGGTGGCGGCGCATTTCGGTTTTTCATTGGAAATGCCTTGGAATGAACTCGATGCCGACACCCAAAAGAAATTCCTCTACGGCACAGGCAAAGAAAAAGTTGACCTGAGCTATATCGATGAACGCGGCCGCAAACATAACCGTGTCCAGCCCTTTGAAGGCATTTTGCCGCATCTTGAACGCCGCTACCGTGAAACGGAAAGCAACTATGTCCGTGAAGATTTAGCGCAGTACTTATCCAATGCAGCCTGTGATGCTTGCGGCGGTTCGCGTCTGAATGAAATTTCCCGCCATGTACGCGTGAAAGACAAAACCATCGCGCAAATTACCAAAATGTCGATTGGCGATGCCGAGCAGTATTATCAAGGCCTAGAACTTGAAGGTGCAAAAGGCGAAATTGCCGATAAAATCTTTAAAGAAATCCGAGAGCGTTTGCATTTCCTTGTATCGGTTGGCCTGAACTATTTAAGTTTATCTCGCTCTGCGGAAACGCTATCAGGCGGTGAAGCGCAGCGTATCCGTTTGGCTTCACAAATTGGTGCGGGCTTGATGGGCGTGATGTACGTGCTGGATGAACCATCCATTGGTTTGCATCAGCGTGATAATGACCGCTTGCTGGAAACGTTGGTGCGCCTGCGTGACTTGGGCAACACGGTTTTAGTGGTTGAACATGATGAAGATGCGATTCGTGCTGCCGATCATATTATTGATATTGGCCCGGGTGCAGGGATTCATGGCGGTCATGTGATTGCCGAAGGCACATATGATGAAATTTTGAAAAATGAAAACTCGCTGACAGGCAATTACCTTTCAGGAAAACTGAAAATTGAAGTGCCTAAAACACGTGTGCAGCCGCCAAAACCTGAAGAACAAATCAAGCTGATGGGCGCAGCGGGTCATAACCTGAAAAATGTTGATCTCACTATTCCACTCGGCATTATGACTTGCGTGACAGGGGTTTCTGGTTCAGGTAAATCAACCTTGATTAACCGCACCCTTTTACCGCTTGCGGCAACGCAGTTAAATGGCGCAACGACCTTAACTGCTGAAAAATTCGATTCGATTGATGGCTTACAATTCCTTGATAAAGTCGTGGATATTGACCAAAGCCCAATTGGACGTACCCCGCGTTCAAACCCTGCAACTTATACAGGGTTATTTACGCCAATTCGTGAATTGTTTGCACAAACGCAAGAAGCCAAAGCGCGCGGTTATGCAGCAGGCCGTTTCTCATTTAACGTGAAAGGCGGCCGCTGTGAAGCCTGCGAAGGCGACGGCATGATTAAAGTCGCGATGCATTTCTTGCCTGATATGTACGTGCCATGCGACTCATGCCACGGCAAACGCTATAACCGTGAAACCTTGGAAGTGGGTTATAAAGGCAAAAACATTTCAGATGTGCTGGAAATGACCGTTGAAGATGCGATACATTTCTTTGATGCGATTCCTGTTATTCACCGCCGTTTAGAAACACTCAATCAAGTGGGTTTGGGTTATATCCGTTTGGGTCAGTCAGCAACGACTCTTTCAGGCGGTGAAGCGCAGCGTGTGAAACTGGCGCGTGAATTGGCGAAGCGTGATACAGGTAAAACCTTGTATGTCTTGGATGAGCCAACGACTGGTCTGCACTTCCATGACATTGCCAAGCTTTTAGATATTCTTCATGAGCTGCGTAATAAGGGCAATACCATAGTGGTGATTGAGCATAATTTGGATGTGATTAAAACTGCAGACTGGATTGTAGACTTAGGTCCTGAAGGCGGCGCAGGCGGCGGTATGATTATTGCGGAAGGTACACCTGAAGAAGTAGCTAAAAATAAAGTTTCGCATACAGCGAAGTTCTTAAAGCCGATGTTATAATCCCCCCAACCCTCCTTTTTCAAAGGAGGGAGTTCCCCTCTTTAAGAAAGAGGGGTTAGGGGAGATTAATTATTTAGTCTAGAAATCAAATAATTCATATAATTTTTATAAAAATCAGATTCCCTTCCTTTTTCTTCATAAATTTCAACAATCATCTGCTTAATTTTTGGATTTAATTCAGGCTTCATATGCTGATTAATCATTTGAGAAGCGACTAAACTGCTATTTTTATATACAAAACGCGCATCGTTCGGTATCTGTTCGAAAAATAGAATACGCCAATCATCTTTAGTCGCAATTTCTAAAGAACGAACATGCTCAGGATTCCATCCTCTATTAATTACATAGCTATGAACTACTTCTAGCAAATTAGGCAACCCTTCATATAAATGCTCTTCTTCATATTTATCAATATATTCATAAAATTCATTTTTTGATCGCTTAAAAAAGGCGAAATTTTCTATAAAAGCTAATTGATTTTCTTTTAGTTCTTTATTTATCCATTGATAAATTTTATCACTCAGTTCATTCGCTAATTCGACAGCGTCTAGTTTATTTAAAATTGTATAAGTAAAGTCTAAATTTTCAATGTCTAGAACCCCAATCAATGGCGATGTTCTATCAAATAATTGTTTAGGAAAATCAACATCAATTTTATTATTCCAAAACTGATCCCACAGTATTTTCCTCTGTTCTTTAAGTAACTCAAATCTTTCTGAAATCAATTCTGAATTAGCTAAATCGCTCAAAATATCCATATTTGATTGATCTTTTTGCTCGAACCAATTTTTAAACTGGATAAACCAACCATCAAAAGAACCTGTAAACTTGTAATGAATGTTATTGAGCTAGTTAAAAAGTTCATGAGTAATATCATTTAAATTATCATTTGTTGATTCTAAAATTCCCATTGCTTTCTCAGTTGTGAAATCTTCCCACGTAATTTTCAAAGAAATTCCATAATCAGCAATTAAATACCCCTGTAAAATTCGAACTAAAATAATTTCTTTTGTAGACTCTGCTACTTGTTCAGGTAGTTGTTCTAAAAACTGTCTATAAAGTTTTATGACTTTATGAAAAAACCTAAAATTATGAATTTCTAAACCATCAGCAAACTTCACCATCAAGTCGATTAATGGTTCATCCATATCTTTTGATTTTTCACGAATTAAAGGCTCAACGGAAGTAATCTTGATGGTTTCATCAATCAGTTTTTCTTTATAATCGGCATATTTTTCTTTGTTTTTGTCCTCAGTTTTACTTTCATCTAGAATCAAAATAATCTGACAATTCTTTTCTAGTTTGAGTTGGTTTGCTAAACCCATAACATCTTGAATTTGAAGTTTTTCCGATAACCTTTCAAAGTCATCAAAACAAATAATCGCATTTTTTACTTGAGCAAAAAGTAATGTCTCTATCAACCTAGAATTCGAGCTCACACCATAGTGAGAAAGCTGTATACCCTTAAACTGATTTAATGTGTTTTTTAAAAGCTGAGGTATCCCATAATGAGTGTGCTTATATTGAGAATGTGGATTCCAGCCAAGTTTTATGGCTACTTCATTCTTAAGAGCATCAAGACTTTCTATCCCAAACAACGAAATATAAGCATATTTTTTATTCTCAAAAACATCTACATGCTCTAATTTACTCGCATAATAATAGAAGCCTTTCTTCTTTTTATACTCTTTGACGGTTTGATTTTCTAGAAAGGTATTCCAAAAAAATGTTTTTCCAACACCCCATAAGCCTGTTATCGCTATTGCAATTCCCTTATTTTCATTTTTGCGAAAAATTTCTTCTAACCGTTGCTCTTGAGACTGATTCATTTTCTTGAAATATTAATAACTTGTATCCTTTATATCTGTAAAAAATAATAAATTCAATCACATGACAGCGACATGGATGTCGTCCGTTTGACTGGGGCAACACGGACGTGCCCTCAGTCAAACAAAAGCATTTTGCCTACGTTTGTGCTTTCAAAAGTAGAAGCATCCTACGCAATGGAAAATAAATACTAATGCAAAATGAAGAAATGCCTATTCAAAATTCAAAATTCAAAATTCAAAATTCAAAATTCAAAATTCAAAAACAACAATCATAAATAATGAAACACACCCAACTTATCCAACACATCCAAAGTCAGCCGCTTACGCAAACCCACATCATCCCCTTTACGCATATCCATATTTAAAGCAAAAGCCACCACCTGACCATCTGCTTTTTCTACCCAGCCCACATACCAACCAACTTGAGGCTCAACATCCATACCCCAGCCGCTTTTAGCATACAGCTTATTATCCCCACGGCGCTCTGCATACAGCATCTCTTTCACCTGCTGCTGCACCTCAGGCTTAAACGGCAGCCGCCCTTTTGCCAGCTGATACACAAATTCAACGTTCTGCTTTGGCGTAATTGTTAATGGGCCTTTCAGCCAAAACTCATCCACTTTTGAACCAATTTCAACACTGCCATAACCCATCCGTTTTAACTCAGACTGCATTAAATCTGCACCAATACGTCTAGCCAGCTGCTGATATACAGGCACAGCCGAAGCCTGCATAGCCTCACCCAAAGTTAAATCCCGCTCCCATGCTGGAATAAACTGAGGCTTGCCATCCCATTTAAACACTTCAGATGCAGTAGCTTTACCGTGCTCTAAACCAATCAAAGCATTGGCCATTTTAAAAGTAGATGCAGGAATATAAGCTGTATCTGTACGGGAAAGATTTGAACCATAAGACTTTATAGATTGACCATCAAAAGTCACAAAAACCGCATCAGCGGAAATCTCATTAAATAAGGCCTGAATATTTTGCTTCTGAACCTGCGCATATGCGGTACTCTTCGGCTGATCCTCAATTTGTGCACAGGCACTTAAAAACAGCACCGCTGACATTAATCCCGTAAATTTAAAACTGGTCATTTCCTGACACCATCCATGCGTTTCATTTAAGGCTATGTAATAACAAGCAGTATATAAAAAGGCGATACTATATTTGTATCGCCTTTTAGAAATTTTCACCGCATCGGTAAATCAATCAGAAATTGTATTGCGGCCTTTGGCCTTAGCTCTGAACAGCGCTTCATCCGCCTTAGCCAGCAGCCCCATCCAGCTTGCCGCCCCTATAGCAACACCAGCACTGACCGTTACACCCAGAGGTTCCGTCATTCCTTCATGCATAATGGTATGTTCAGCAACTGCACTGCGGATTTTCTCTGCAATCTGCATGGCATGCTCCAGTGAAACCTGTTCCAGCAAAATTAAAAACTCATCGCCGCCATAGCGTACCAGCAGATCTGAACTGCGAAGATTAGCCTTCATTTGCAATGCAGCAAACTGGATCACCTGATCCCCTATAATATGGCCATAGACATCATTCACTGACTTAAAATGATCAATATCTAATAGAATCACACAGCTCTGCTGAAACAGCTCAGGCTGCTGTTCAAGAACCTTTACATATTCCATTAATGCAAAGCGGTTAGACACTCCTGTTAAAGAATCTGTATGCGCCAGCACTTTCAAACGCAGTTCTAAAGCATCACGCTCTTGCAGGCGGTCTTCTAAATGATGAATCGCATCAAATAAACTTTGACTGAACAGCGGCTCTGTTACATTCTTGCCTGTATAAGCGTGAGCCAATGCCACCAGCTGCTGGCGCGCTGAGATTAAAGGCTCAAAAACCCATTTTTTAGCATAAACCATGGTCAGCAGCACGGTCACCAAACACAGCATGACGGTCAAAAGCGTATATATCAATTCACGGCGCGCAATCTTCAGCTGCATTTCGGCCTGCATCAAACTGTCTTGTAAAATATAATGCTGAAGCTCCACCACTGTATTGAACTTGCCTATAATATTTTGTGTCAGCTCAATACTGCTGAGTGAATAAGGACGATGATTTAAACTGTCCTGCAGCAGACCGTCGACCAAAATGAGGCCTTTTTCCAAGAACTCTGTTTTCACCGTCTGGTGCAGGCGGACAAACTGATCTGTTTTGCTGTCAGCAGGCTGTACGGTTGCAATAACTCCCCAAAGATATTTACTTTGGTGCTGCGTCTGCAGCGAACGGGCAAAATCATCTTCTGGAATAGCTTCATTAAAAGCCACTGAGGCAATAATATTGGATGCCGAACGTCCAGCCTGATCACGCAAGTCTGCCAGCAGTAAAATTAAGGTGTAGTAATGTGCGGTTTCTGAGTTTTTAGCATGTGAATAGCCAATCACATTCTGCAGCACAATATAGCTTTCATCCCAAGCCATAAACATCGCACTGATGGCAGCATCCATCTCGTCTGCTGTACGTTTTGCCGGCGCTAAATCCATATAACGGTCAACCTGCTTACGGCCATCCATTAAAGCAGCATAGGTTTGATGCTCCAGCTGATGCGCAGCTTGGCTAAATCCGGCAAATTTTAAAGCTTGCAAAGTATGAACAAAATACGCATCAACTTCAGCCCGCTTCAGCTTCAGCATCTCCCGATGCTTGACCAGCTCTTTCGGACTGCTGGACATAGCGCTGTTAGCTGGCCCGCGCTCTGCAGAAATTTGGTTAGACAGCTCAGCAGCTAATTTTAAGGTCTTAATTTCAGTCAGTGACTGTTCATTTTTTTTTATAGCTCTGAAAACTGGCGGCAATCAGCGGCAGGGCTAACATAAATAAAGACATGACAATAATCAGCATGGCTAAATTCAAGCGCTTACTGATTAATTCAGAACGCAACATCTGCATACCCTTCACGCTCCAAAATATTGTCAAAATAAAACGGCACACTGCTCACAATTAAAATTGCTGCCCCAGTACCGCTGCAAAGTGCATAGGTTATAAAAAAACTGTCTTTTTTTAAACCATATTGTAAGAATATATTTACAACAGCCCTAATGCAGTGCATAATGCACTGCATTAGGGCACTCTACATAATTCCTCAGCAGTTTATTTAGATTTCCCGCAAATTTTGGCGTAAAAAATCCCAGTTTTTTCTAAAAACTGGGATTTTTTTATGTTAGAAGAAAATTTTTTGAATAAATGATTTATATTTAGCACCACATTGGTGCATTTAATTCAACTCATTCCACTTCCCGCCACACCAAGTATTTTTTATACGGTCAAAAGCCCAGATAAAAAAAAAAAGCCCAACCTTGGGGAAAGCTGGGCATATAAAAACAAAAATTGTGGAGGAATTAATCACTCAAAATGTTGACTATGTGATTTAACTCTTAAAATTATCATAAAATTAATTTGGCTTGTAAAGCATATTAATGCACCAATATGTGAAATACAACACTGTTTTGCGGACAAATACACCATATAGCACATTTGAACTAAACTTGCGGATACTTCATAACCAATTTTATGTTTTTAATGTGATTAAAAACATAGAATTTCTATATTTTGATGTCCATAAAGCGTCAAAGTCCAATATTGATTATTTTTTAAACGCTTTTTATTATTTGTATTATAGATTAATGTGATCGGTTATTTCAATAAAATAAATTCCAAATCTAACACTTTCTTTACGTCAGAAAAGGTAAAAAATAAGGATTAACAATTGTTTTTTATCACTTTTTCAAAGGTTGACAAGTTTTTTTTCAGCTGAGTGAATTTTAGACAAAACCTTATTTATCATCTTCTTACGAAAGTAAACAATTTTAAGAATGTTGACTAAATGTTTTGTAACAATACAATGCTCACTGTTTAATCCATTTGTAATGTTACTGGTATTTATCATGAAAAAACTCGGTTTAGCCACTGCTCTTCTTTTAGCCATGACCGGTGCTCAAGCGTACCAATTCGAAGTTCAAGGTCAATCTGAATTCATCGACAACACTGTAAATGACAAAAACTTTACTGGTGCTGTTCAAGGTACTTATTACTTCAAAAATGTTGACTCTTCTAAAGGTCCATTGGCTGAAGCTGCATTTTTAAACCAAGCTTCTAACGTAGCTGTAGCTTATAACTATGGCGAATACGACGTAGATGCTGATCGTGAAGATTTGGTTTCTCACACTATTGGCGCTAAAGCTGAAGCGTATGTTCCTACTAAATATGTTCCTGTATACGCTAGCGCATCTTACAGCAATACAATTATAGACAACAAAAACAACCGTGCTGATGACCATGGCGACCGCTATGCTGTTGAACTTGGTGCTGTAATTGCGCCGAACTTCTTGGTTGCAGTAGGTTATACAAGCGTTGCAAACCAAACTTCTTATGACGCTTTCAACCAATTCAACAATGGTGTTGCTAAAGCAGCGCTTGAATCTGACACAATTGATCAAGACCAAGATGCAATCACTGCACGTACTAAATATGTTGGCGCGATTGACGGCACAAACATGTCTATCGGCTTTGATGCTGGCTTAGTTTACGGCGAAGAAACTGCTTACAACCTAGGCACTACACTTTACCTAAACAACAAACTAAGCGTAGGTGTTTCTTACTTAGAATCTGACCTTGCTGACATCGACTCTGCTATTGGCGCGAATGTGAACTACTTCATCACTCCTGCTGTAGCTGTAGGCGCATCTTTTGTTGACGCTAACGCAACTGAGTCTAACCGTGACACGCAAACTGTTGGCTTAAATGCTAAATTCCGTTTCTAATTCATTTAGACGCTGAATCAAAAAAAGGACACTGCGGTGTCCTTTTTTATTGAGGCTTACTCTGCTTTTTCTTGCTCAGCTGGCTTATCTTTATGCCTTTCTTCTGGCAAATGCCCAACATAATTCAATGCAATCAGTCGGGATACGACCAAGGCCAAATACATGACTCCGCAAAACATTTGCAGCATAGCCAACACTCGGGCACTGGCACTGATAGGCATAATATCTGACAGCCCTGTTGCAGACTGCAAACTAAAACTTAAGAACAGCAAATCCAGCCATGACTGCATATCCGGCTGTGCTGGATTAGCAAAACTTTGCGGATCTATCAGCTGGCAAACGCTATATAGAAATGCAAATCCCCACGCCAGCAGAGTAAATACTGCTCCAGCCGCAAAAAGTTCATCCATCGTCAAATAGCGGTCTGAAAACATATAGCGCAGCAGGCCAAATGCAGCGCAAAAGTAGGCTAATGCTTCAAATAGATGTGCAATAATTTGGATCACAGGGTTATCAGCCCCCATCAGTATCAAGACGGAAAAGATCATCGCGCAGCCAACGAAGCTTAATCCCAAAATGGTAAATACTGGCGTTTGACGGATCACTTTCGCAATAATCAGCAGCACTGCTGCGCCTAGCAGCCACAGCAGCGCCCGAAAGGATTGACTGTGATTGGTTACTGCAGACAGCACCAAAATCAGCAGCTGAAGCATCAGCAGCCATGCTGATGGCATCACACGCAGCCCATGCCAAAAGTCAATAAATGCCCGCATGCAAGCTTCCTCGTTTTTTATTCTAAAATTTTTCATTTTTGGCTGTTCATCACTGCATCTATATTCGCCTGATTTCAGCTTCAAATTAAAAGTAGCACAGCACGGCAGCAGCATAAAAAGCAGTTTTGTATCTTGCCGGCATCAGGCCTGGCTGAAAAACAAAAAAGCGCCCGAAGGCGCTTTTTTGTTTGCTGCATAGATCTTAGTGATCTGATGCGCCAGAGATGCCGATACCTGTTTGTGAACGTACAAACTGTGCATCAAATGCTTTACGCTCTGCTTGCGCCTGTGCTGAATTGTCGGTCACAGAGAACAGCCAGCAGCAGATGAACGCTAATGGCATTGCAAAGATTGCTGGACCATTGAACGGGTTAACTGGTGTTTCAGAGATACCGAATGTATCTACCCAAACTGCTTTAGATAAGATAATTAGAGTCACTGCTGTAATCAAACCAACCAAGCCGCCAATTACTGCGCCGCGAGTGGTCAAACCTTTCCAGAACATAGACAATACAAGCACTGGGAAGTTTGCACATGCTGCTACAGAGAATGCCAAGCCAACCATGAATGCAACGTTTTGTTTCTCGAATAGAATACCCAAGATCATTGCAAAGATTGCTAAGCCCAAAGTTGCAATTTTAGACATGCGAAGTTCAGATTCAGGCGTAGTTTGGCCTTTCTTGAATACGTTTGCATATAAGTCGTGAGAGATTGCTGAAGCGCCAGACAGAGTCAGACCCGCTACAACTGCAAGAATTGTTGCGAATGCTACCGCTGAAATGAAGCCCATGAACAAGTCGCCGCCCAATGCATCAGACAAGTGAACCGCAGCCATGTTGTTGCCGCCAACAAGCTCTAGCTTGCCAGTTACTGCCATTTTCGCTACATCAAGGAATTGCGGGTTGTTCGATACATAAAGGATCGCGCCGAAACCGATGATGAATGTTAATAGGTAGAAGTAGCCAATGAAACCTGTTGCAACAACCACTGACTTACGTGCTTCTTTCGCATCTTTAACGGTGAAGAAACGCATTAGAATGTGCGGCAAGCCTGCTGTACCAAACATCAATGCAAGACCAAGAGAAATCGCATCAATCGGGTTTGCAGCCAATTTGCCAGGACCCATGATGTTGCCCGCTTCAGCTAAGCTCACATCATTCACTTTTGAGAATACAGCAATTGACTGAGAGAACATTTCAGAGAAGCTGAAACCAACGCCTTTCATCACCATGAATGCCATGAATGTTGCGCCAGAAAGCAGCATCACCGCTTTAATGATCTGTACCCAAGTGGTTGCCAGCATGCCGCCGAACATTACATAAGCCATCATCAGAAGACCTACAATCACTACGGCAATATTATAGTTCAAACCGAACAATAGCTTGATGAGCTGACCTGCACCAACCATCTGAGCAATCAGATAGAAAGCAACAACAACCAATGAGCTGATCGCTGCCAAAGTACGTACTGGTTTTTCCGCTAAACGGAAAGACACCACATCAGATAAGTTGAACTTGCCTAGGTTACGCAGACGTTCTGCAACCAAGAACAATACAATTGGCCAGCCTACCATGAAGCCTAATGAATAAAGCAATCCGTCAAAACCTGACAGGAACACCATTGCGGAAATACCGAGGAACGATGCTGCTGACATATAGTCACCGGCAATCGCCAAACCATTTTGGAAACCTGAGATACCGCCGCCGGCAGTATAAAAGTCTGCAGTATTCGTTGTTTGTTTCGCTGCCCATTTGGTAATAAACAGCGTGAAGCCCACAAAAATTGCGAACATGATGATTGCATGCCAGTTCGTCGCCTGCTGTTCAGCAGCGCCTAAATCTGGACCTGCCATAGCCATGCCTGACATCAGCAGCGCTGGCGCTGCCAGCGCTTTAGCTTTCAATGAATTCCATTTCATCTTAGTGCTGTCCTTTTTCATGAGTGATTGCTTCAACTTCGCGCATCGCTTCTTCGTTTAATACATCCAGCTTATTATTCGCAATATACGAATACACGCCGCACAAAAGAAAAGACAGTACGATAATGCTCAGTCCTAGAGGCATACCGATGGTTGTTACACCGCCGCTCAGTGAAGTCATTAAAAATTCTTTGTTATAGCCAACAAGCAGCATGAAGCCCACGTAAACCACCAGCATGATGATTGTCAGTGTCCAGCTCAATGTACTTTTTCGCTTAACCATTTCTTTAAATTTTGGATTCTGTAGAATTTGCTCTACTTGTCTATCATCCATTCGCCTACTCCCATTCACGTCCAGCCATGGACGCATAATTTTTTTAATTTGAATTATTACCCTGTAAAAATAACAAGCTTAGCAGCCTTCTGTAATTTAGACTTTGGTCGTTAAATTTTGATCAAATTATTCTTGCTGCAGTCAGATACGGTATGATAAAGCCATGATTTATCTGCTGCGGAAACTATGAACAGCTGGCTCATAATGGGGGTATTGGCCCTCTATATCGCATTACTCTTTATCTGCGCTTTTTATGGTGAAAAACATGCAAGCCGCCTCAGCACACGCGGGCGGATGCTGCTGTTCAGCCTGACTTTAGGTGTTTACTGTTCGTCATGGACATTCTATGGCGCAACAGGCGCCGCTGTCCGCGAAGGCATTATCTTTTTACCGATTTATTTAGGCCCGCTGCTGTTTGTCGCTGTTGGCTATGACATTTGGCGCAGGCTGGGACGTGTCCGCCAGCATCATGCCATTTCCTCAATTGCGGACTTTGTTGCAGCCCGCTACGGTAAAAGCGGGCCGCTGGCCTCCTTAGTCACCATTTTAGCAGTCATTGCCATCATTCCGTATTTAGCACTGCAGCTGCGCGCCATTGCGCTCAGCGCAGCTGTAATTTTAGAACCGAACTCAGGCATTGCCGGCACCACCAACGGCGTATTATTCCTCACAGGCATACTGGCTATTTTGGCCATGATGTTCGGTACACGGCAAATTGCCAACACCGAACAGCATGGCGGCCTCATGCTGGCCGTAGCATTTGAATCTTTTGTCAAACTTTTTGCCTTAATTGCTGTGGCCGCCTTTTTCATGTTTGAAGCGCCAGGAAATCTGCATCAAATCAGCCAAGATGTTCAAGTTACATTTAAAGAAGTACAGATGTTTGGCGTCCCGCAAAGCTTTTGGATTCAGACCCTGTTGGCTGCGCTGGCAATCATCTGCCTGCCGCGCCAATTCCATGTGGCCGTCGTTGAACTGCGTGATGAAAAACATATTCGCGGCGCACGGCGCTGGTTTGCGGTATATCTGATTTTAACCACACTGGCCATTATTCCTATTGCCAGCTGGGCGCTGCATGCAGCGCCTGCATATTTGGCCATTCCAGATGTTGCTGTGCTGTCTCTGCCGCTCAGCTACAATCAGGATTGGCTGACCTTGCTGGCATTCTTAGGCGGTTTTTCTGCATCGACCGGCATGCTGCTGGTGTCATCCGTTGCACTGTCCATCATGCTCAGCAATGACCTGATCATGCCTGCTTTGTGGCGTACACGGTTATTGTCGCGCCATGACAAACGCCTGCCGCTGGTGCTGAAATTTACACGCCGGGTCTGCATTTTAGCCGTCATGCTGCTTGGCTTTATGTTCTTTCATTTTTTCAATGATATAGATCAGCTCTCTGTCTTTGGACTGTTGGCTTTCAGTGCAGTTGCACAGTTTTCGCCAGCCCTGATTGGCGGTCTGTACTGGCGCGGCGGCAGCAAACAAGGTGTCTATGCAGGCTTATTGACTGGTTTTGCCATGTGGGCTTATACCCTGCTGTTCCCAACAGTGCTGCGCAGCCTGCCCAAAGAGCTCCAAAACCTGAGCCAAGAAATTTTAACCCAAGGGCCTTTCGGCATTGCATGGCTACGTCCAGAGGCGCTGTTTGGTTTCCAATCTTTTGACCCGCTGACACATGGCGTAGTTTGGGCACTAGGTTTAAATATCCTGTTATACATTTGGGTGTCCCGCGTTTTCCGCCCCAGCATTGCTGAACAAATTCAAGCTGAAAGCTTCTTTTATTATGAAACGAAACCGCTGCCTGCTCACAGCACGTCAACAGAGATCAGCTACCTGCATCATGATGTTGCCCGCCTGAAAGTCGGTGACTTGCTGACATTAGCCAAACGCATTACTGGCGATGGCCCTGCAGCGCGAGCTTTTGAGCAATTCTGCCTGCAAAATAACGTTACACTGAATGAAAACAGCAGCGCCAACGGCATGTGGTGGCGTTTTACCGAACAATATTTAGCAGGCACCATTGGCGCAGCCTCCGCCCGTACCCTGCTGACCACAGCCATGGTCAATAACGGCTTAGCTCTCGGTCAGGTTGCAAATATCCTTGACCAAGCCTCGCAATGGCAGCGCTTTAACCAAAATCTGATCATGACCATGATTGACCATATGACCCAAGGTGTGTCCGTGGTTGATGAAAACATGTGTCTGGTGGCTTGGAATAATCAGTATTTAAAATTATTCGACTATCCAAAAGACATTGTGTATGTCGGCTGCCCAATTGCCGATCTGATCCGCTATAACGCGGAGCGCGGCGAATGCGGTCCGGGATCAGTCGAAGAACATGTACGCAAGCGCATTCATTGGATGCAGGTCGGCAGCTCACATGAGTTTGAACGTATCCGTAAAGATGGCCGTGTGATTCAAATGCGCGGCAACCCGATTGAAGGCGGCGGCTTTGTCACGACCTTTGCAGATATTACTGCTTTCCGTGAAAATGAAGCTGTCTTAGAAGGCCGTGTACAAGATCGCACTCAGCAGCTCGCCAATGCGCTGTCTGAACAGCAGCTGGCGCGTGAAGCTGCCGACAAAGCCAATATGTCAAAAAGCCGCTTTATTGCCGCAGCCAGCCACGACCTGCTTCAGCCCATGCATGCTGCCCGTTTGTTCAGTACTGCTCTTGAACAAAGCGTGCAAAGTGCAGATGATCTGAAAACCCTGCAGCAGCTGGACCGTGCGCTGCATGGCGCAGAAAGCATGCTCTCTGCGCTGCTGGATATTGCCCGCTTAGAAGGCGGTACAATTCAGCCTAAACGCCAGGCTTATCCGCTGCATGATTTACTCAGTGACTTAGAATTGCAGTTTAAATCGATTGCAGCGCAGCGCGGCATCAAATTCAGCGTGCATGATGCACAGTTCTGGATTGATACTGACCCGCAGTGGATCCGCCGGATTATTCAGAACTTTGTCAGCAATGCGCTGCGCTATACTGCCCGCGGCCGCGTCGTTGTCGGTGTGCTTCGTTCCGCAGACAAACCGAATCATATCCGTATTGGCGTATGGGATACTGGTCCTGGTATTGCAGAAGAACAGCGGATTAAATTGTTCCAAGAGTTTGAACGCTGCGGCCATACCTCCCCTTGGGGTGAACAAGGCCTTGGCCTCGGACTGGCCATTGTGCAGCGTATGACCAGCATGCTGCACTACCCTGTGCATGTCTATTCGGAATATGGCAAAGGCTCATGCTTTATGATTGAAGTGCCGATCACTGAAGCGCCTAAAGTAACGGCAGCTCCAGTACAAGCTGTGCCGCTGCGAACCAAAGCCTATAAGATTTTGTGTCTGGACAATGACGAAGCCATTTTAGAAGGCATGGCAACCTTGCTGACCAAATGGGGCTATCAGGTGTTTAAAGCCACAGAACCTGAACAGGCGCTGGAAATGATTCAGCAAGAAAACATTCAGGTCTGGCTGGTCGATCAGCACTTAAACAACAGCAAAATCGGACTGGATTTCATTATGCAGAACCGTCAGGAAAATGTACCGGCAGCGCTGATTACAGCTGATTCTGACCCAGAACTGCCGCAGCGCTTGAAAGAACTGAATATCGTGCTGCTGAAAAAACCGCTGAAGCCTGCCTCACTTCGTGCTTGGCTCTCTGGCTTAAAAATTTCCGGCAGCTAAGCCAAACATCCTTAAAACCCGCTCTTAAGACGGCCTATTTTGCAGTTAAATAGGCCGTCTTTTTATCTTTGTATCTGCCAATTAAACGCCTAAGTGGCGAAATTTTAAAAGCTATGTGCAAAAGCACTCATAATCCAGCTATTTTAAAGCTTATCGATTGGCGAAAATTATCAAAACTGCCTTGCCTATGGCAAAACATCACCAAGTTGTAAGTGAACGCTTGTACACCTAGTTACAATTATATAAACCATTGTTTTAATTTAATTATTTTATTATTTTTTTTAAAATTAATACTTTAGTCGTATATTAAAAACACAGTAAAAAGCTCTAAAAATAGGATAGATATTGATCAGCTTCCCAATGTATTTTCGCATTTTAACTCCATTTGAGGAGCTGATCTTTCCCCTCAATAGGAGTTACCGCATGAAGATTTATGACACTGTACCGCAAGGCTTAGACCAGACACAGCAGTTCCACCGGCAGTACGGCGCGAATGCCATGCTGCCTGATATCTGCTGGACGGAAGTCTTTCAGCACAGTAAATTGCAGGATGAGCATCTGCAGGCGCTGGATGCGCTATATCAAAGCGCGGTGCCTTTAGCGCTGCAGGTCTTTGACGAGCTGAAATTTGATGTCTTTGCGCCAGCCTCATACAAACCGCAAGGGCTTGGACTATTTGAGCGTCTGGCAGAACAGGAAAATGCTTTTTTGCAGCGTTTGGATAATGAAGCGCAGGACCGTTCTGCGGCAGTACAGCATCAAATTTGGAGCATGCTGCTGCGCGGCGGCGCAGTACTGGTGTTTAAAGCATGGCTCGGCAAAGTCAAAACTGGACAAAATCAGCTCGATACTACCCAGTTTGATGAACTGTCTGATCTGCTGTTTATTAAAACGTCACCCTTAGCCTTGGCAAAACGCCTTCATGTAGATCCCTACTCAGAACAAGATCATATTTTCCTCATGTATGGCAGTGACGTGTATTTAGACCGTTTTAACAGTCTGGAAACAGCCGCGCTTTTTGTGGACTTAGGTGTATATGACCCTGCATTTTTAAGCCTTCGCGATGACCGTGTTGCGGCCTATTTAACAGAACGCGGTTACGTGACAGATGAACAGATTGATGAGCTGCAATGCGCTCTGAATCCGCTATTCTGCACCGATGCAACTCCAAAACAGGACTGCATTGCCTAATGCACAAAGAATAGGCGGATAAAAAAAGACCTCCGATGGAGGTCTTTTTTTATAAGGTCAGCCTTACATTTTCTTTTCTTCAATATTCAAAGCATTAATTGCCAGTACTGCTTGGGTACGGTTTTGAACGCCCAGCTTACGGAAAATCGCTGTCACATGCGCCTTAATCGTAGCTTCAGACACATCCAATTCATAGGCAATTTGCTTGTTCAGCAAGCCTTCCGCAACCATCATGAGTACACGGAACTGCTGCGGTGTCAGCGACTGGATACGTTCAGCCAATGCCGTTTCATCTGCTGCACGCGGATCAAAGCTCGATGCGGACGGCAAATTCGGCGGCAGCCAAATATCACCTTCCAGCACTTGGCGGATCGCTTCGCCAATATGACTCGGATGAGCCGATTTTGGAATATAGCCCATTGCGCCATGCGCAATTGCACGGTGAATAATTGATGCTTCTTCATGCGCAGAAACAACAATAATTGGAATAGCAGGATATTGCGCGCGTACATGCACCAGCGCTGAAAAACCAGAAGCGCCCGGCAAGTTCAGATCAAGCAATACAAGATCGGGTTCTGCGCCGCTTTCCAAGCGTTCATAAAATTCGTTTACTGCAGCCGTCTCATGAATCTGAGCTTGAGGAAGGCTATAACGGACAGCCTGAATCAAAGCATGACGAAATAGCGGATGATCATCAACGATTAAAATATTCATAAGCAGCGTGAGAGATCTTGTGCACAATTGTCCTATTCTAACCATACAAAGCCTGATATGGATATGCACGAAGCGACTATTTTTATAAGAATATGCTGTTTTTTAGCATCAATTGAGCCGCTTTTTAATAATTTCGCTATTTATGGATTTCTATTCACATTTTTATATAAATTTTATCCATTTTTAGAAAAATCTTATCCTTTAAAAATATAAATATACATTTCAACTAATTAAATGGGCGAATCACGGGTATTTCCGCCTGCTGCTCACATATCTAAAAAACAGATAAGGTTTCGCCTTTTGCTTATTTTACACATATAAGCCTGTCGGGATTAATAACCGTATTCCAAGCCAAATCCAATTTTCAGGTTAAAAAATGTCTAATTTAAACGTGCAAAAACCGCTTAATATTGTTGCTGTATCCGGCGGCCTAAATACCCCTTCAAAAACTGAAGCCTTGGTACAAGCCATTATTAATGAGCTGGGTGAAGCAATCCCAATCAATGTTCACTTTATTAAATTCAGTGAAATTGGCCGCTTGCTGGGCGGCGCGATTTACCGCAATCAATTGCCGCAGCGCGTACAGGATGATTTAGCTGCTGTAGAAGCGGCTGATGCGCTGATTGTCGGCACACCCGTTTACCGCGCCTCATTCACTGGCCTGTTCAAACACTTCTTTGACTTTGTCGAGCAAACTGCGCTTGTCGATGTACCAGTACTTTTGGCGGCTTCTGGCGGCAGCGAACGTCATGCCTTAGTGCTTGAGCATCAATTGCGCCCTTTGTTCAGTTTCTTCCAAGCGCAAACCCTACCTATTGGCGTGTATGCAACCGATAAAGATTTCACACCTGAATACACCATTCACAGCGGCTTGCTTCATGAGCGCATCACTTTAGCTGTTGCGCGCGCGCTGCCAATTTTGGAATGGGCGCCCGCCAAAGGCCAGCGCGCTGAAGCCATCAAAGAAAAATCACAGCTGGCCAATCAAAACTTAGGCATCAACAAACAAATTGAGCAAGAAGAAGTGCTGCCGTCTGCAGCGGTCCCTAGCCTAGATGCGGCTGAAGCGCGTCTGCATCATAAAAAGCCAAAAGCACATGTGGCATAACACATATAAAAGACATTCAGAGGATTCAGCCATGTCTCAGTCAGATCAAATTACATTTGCCTATTGGGTGCCAAATGTCAGCGGCGGTCTTGTGGTCAGCAATATTGAACAGCGCACAGACTGGAGCTATGACTATAATGTCCGTTTAGCGCAAGCCGCCGAAAACAGCGGTTTTGAATACGCCCTGACGCAAATCCGTTTTACTGCCGGCTACAATGCAGAAAACCAGCACGAATCAGTCAGCTTCAGTCACGGCATTTTAGCCAAAACTGAACGCCTGAAAGTCATTGCCGCGATCTTGCCTGGGCCATGGAAACCTGCGCTGGCAGCTAAACAGCTAGCAACCATTGACCATCTTAGCAATGGCCGTATTGCGATTAATGTAGTCAGCGGCTGGTTCCGCGGTGAATTTGATGCCATTGGCGAAGCATGGCCTGAGCATGATGAGCGCTATGCGCGTTCTGAAGAGTTCATCCGCAGCTTAAAAGGTATTTGGACACAAAATAATTTTAGTTTTGACGGTAAATATTACCAATTCAAAGACTACACCTTAAGTCCAAAACCGCTGCAAAAACCGCATATTGAAATTTTCCAAGGCGGCAGTTCACGGGCGGCCCGCGATATGGCTTCACGTGTTTCAGACTGGTATTTCACCAACGGCAACACGCCTGCAGAACTGAAAAAGCAAATTGATGATATCCGTGAAAAAGTGAAAGCCAACGGCCACAGTGTCAAAATTGGTGTGAATGCATTCATTATTGCCCGCGATACGGAAGAAGAAGCGCACGCGGTACTGCAGGAAATCATTGATCAAGCGAATACTGAAGCCGTCAATGCCTTTGGTGAGGCTGCCCGCGAAGCTGGCGCCGCCACAGCCGAAGGTGAAGGCAACTGGGCAAAATCAACTTTTGAAGATTTAGTGCAGTATAACGACGGCTTTAAAACCAATCTGATTGGCACGCCGCAGCAAATTGCTGAACGGATTGTCGAGCTGAAATCTGCTGGTGTTAATTTAGTCCTTTCTGGCTTCCTGCATTTTATTGAAGAGGTCGAATATTTTGGCGAAAAAGTGCTGCCCTTGGTCCGTGAACTGGAAGCGCAGCCACACCTTCCAGCCAAATCGGCTTAAAGATAATTGAAACAGCCGCATTGCACTCGAATCATAATGATAAAGGTAAATCAACTGACTCCCCCCTAAGGCTCGGCTTAGGGGATTTTTTATTTACCGATATGCCGCTGAAGCAGAAACACATTTAGATGCTGCGCAAGCCTGTTTTAAGCGCCGCATCACATCTGGGGCTATGGGCGCAGTCATCATGCTCTGCGCCAATGCATAAAATTTCAGCCTAGAAACAGCAAAACCGATTTACACTTAAAGCGCTCAGCATTCAGCTAAAAGGAAATCTGCAGATGTATACCGGCATTGTTCAAGGCTTGGAAAAAGTTTTAGAAATCCGTCAAGGTGAAGGATTTATCAGTTTAGTCATTTCCAATGATCATAACTTCTTTCATGATGTCTTCATTGGCGCCAGTGTTGCTGTAAACGGCACATGCCTAACAGCGGCGCATATTGATTTAGCCGCCAATCAAGTCCATTTTGATGTCTCGGATCTGACCCTCAGCCTGACAACACTGGGCAGCCTGAAAGCAGGCGATGAAGTTAATATCGAACGCTCTGCTAAAGTCGGTGCAGAAAATGGCGGCCACAATCTGTATGGCCATATTGAGGGTATGGCGCAAGTAAAACAGTTAAGCCGCTCTGGCGGCACGGTGCATATTGATCTTGAAATACCAAACGGCAATATCAAGTATTTCTTTCTCAAAGGTTTTATTGGGTTGAATGGCTGCAGCCTGACAGTCAACCGTGTAGATCGGGAGGCATCTGAAATTTCAATTGACCTAATTCCAGAGACCTTGCGCCTGACCACATGGAAAAATATCCAAGCAGGCGATGCGGTCAATTATGAAATTGATCAGACTACGCGCACCTTAGTCGATACATTAGAAAACATTCATCGCAAATAAACCGAATGCGGCATACGCTTTCAATGTTTAAAGATGAAAAGGGCTTCATACATGAAGCCCTTTTTTATACTAATCATTAAGAATAGAAACTCGGATCAGGGACTTTACCAGTCAGCACCCACTCCCCAACTTCTTGATACTTATAATCAATTGGATCATGCAACGTCTGCGTGCGCACATTACGCCAAAAACGGTCTAAATTCAGTTTGGCGGCGGTTGCTCTCGCCCCCATCACTTGAAAAATATTTTGCGTCACAAATAAAGACGTATTGGTGGCTGCAATTTTTGCAGCCGCAATCGCAATCGAAACTTCACCGCGCTGTTCAGCCGTTAAATGCCCGCCAATCTCCCAAGCCTGCTGCAAAATTTCAACTGCTTTATTTGCAAGTAAACGTACACCTTCAAGCTGCACATAAAACTCAGCAAAATGCTTTTGCGTAAAAGGATCATTCACCGCATTTTCAGCCAAAGACTTCGGCCATGCTTTTTGACTTTGTACCGTTTCTTTGGCCACGTCAAAAGCGCCTTCGGCCACACCTAAAAATAAATGCACAAAAATTAATTGGGCAATGAGCGGACGTAAACTTGAATATGGCGTACTTAAAGGCCCCGGATGAAGCAGCAATTCATCTTTGGCAATTTTGACCTGTTCAAAATGACTGGTGCCGCTGTCGGTTTGACGCTGCCCCATATTGTTCCAATCACCCAAAAAACTCACACCATCACGTGCCGTTGGAATCACGCCAATCAATAACTTCCCAGCCTCGTTATAGCCTGAACACAGCAAAATATCAGAATCAATTGAACCTGAACAAAAACTTTTATCACCCTGAAAAATAAACTCATTTTCTGAAATCCGCTGTACCGCAGTTCGCCTGTCTAAAGGATTTAAAGTATTGCCCCAAAACAAGTTTTCTTTCGCTGTTTGTTCAAACCATCTGCCGTATTGTTCAGGCTGTGAAAACAGCTGTACCGTCGCAATGAGTAAATGATGAAAACCGTAGACATGCGCAACTGAGCTATCTGCTTGCGCAATCGTTCGAATGGTTTGAAAAATCGTTTTCCAATCTGCGCCTTGCCCGCCATATTGCGCTGGAATAGATAGTCCCAACAGGCCGCTTTGACGGATTAAATCACGCTCTGCTTTTGGGTTTCCTCCCGCCTTATCCCGTTCAGATGCTGTCAACGCAAACTGATCTGCGAGCTGTTTTGCAATGTGAATTGGATCTGCCAAAGGCTGGTGCGGTGCGTTCATTTTCCTGTCCTTATTTTAGCTTCCATGAGCTTAGCAGACTGAAGCAAAGACACTTATCTGAATGCTTGCTGTGCTTATTCTTTACATAAAAATACCGCCTGATAACTCACGGCGGTATTCAACTTTGGGGGTAGTCACTCTAATCAGGAATATTGTTTTCAATTTACAAAATAATCCTTCCCAAGCTCCCTTTAAAAAAGGGGGATTAAGGAAGATATTTATGTAAATACATATGCTTAATAAGTGAATATTCAGCAAAGGCTAATTTTTAAGAATTCGCCTTAACCTCAGCAATCAGCTGATCCACAACACTTGGATCTGCCAATGTCGAAGTATCGCCTAAACTGTCTAATTCATCGGCTGCAATCTTTCTTAAGATACGGCGCATAATCTTGCCAGAACGGGTTTTAGGCAAAGACGGCGCCCAATAAATTGCATCAGGCGTCGCGACAGGCCCCAACACTTTACGCACCCAGCTCACCAGTTCCTGCCGCAGCGCTTCAGTTTCCGCCTCACCTGCCTGCAAGGTAACATAAGCGGCAACACCTTGACCTTTTATCTCATGCGGCATGCCGACAACAGCAGCTTCCGCGACCTTCTCATGCGCAACCAATGCACTCTCAATTTCGGCTGTGCCTAAACGGTGTCCCGATACATTGAGGACATCATCCACTCGTCCAGTAATCCAATAATAGCCATCGGCATCACGGCGAGCGCCGTCACCCGTAAAATAAGCGCCTGGATACGTCGAAAAATAAGCTTCAATAAAACGCTCAGGATCCCCCCAAATCGTCCGCATTTGCCCAGGCCATGAATCTTTAATAATCAAATTGCCTTCGACAGCGCCTTGCAGTTCTTGTCCGTCTGCATCCACAATGGCTGGCTGCACACCAAAAAATGGACGCGCTGCGGAGCCAGGTTTTAAATCGGTCGCCCCCGGCAGCGGCGTAATCATAAAACCGCCTGTCTCTGTTTGCCACCAAGTATCTACAATGGGGCAGCGGCTTTCACCAACTACGGTGTAATACCAATTCCATGCTTCTGGGTTAATCGGCTCACCGACAGAACCCAGCAGACGCAAACTGCTTCTGTCGCTTTCACGCACAAAAGCATCGCCCTCACGCATCATGGCGCGGATTGCAGTAGGCGCTGTATATAAAATCGTGACATTGTGCTTGTCAACAATATGCCCTGTACGCGCCCAACTCGGATACTGCGGCACACCTTCGAACATCACCGTAGTGGTCCCATTGGAAAGCGGTCCGTACAGCACATAAGAATGTCCTGTAATCCAGCCGACATCTGCGGTACACCAAAACACATCATCTTGTTTTAAGTCAAAAACCTCACGGAAACTGCAATTGGCATAAGTCAAATAGCCGCCCGTCGTATGCAATACTCCTTTGGGTTTTCCTGTCGAGCCAGATGTGTACAAAATAAATAAAGGGTCTTCAGCATTCATCGGCTCTGGCGGGCAAATATCGTTGACTGACATAATTTCCATGTGATACCAAAGATCACGCGCTTCAATCATTTCTATTGGATTGCCCGTGCGGTGCACCACAATCACGTTTTGAACAGAGGAAGTGCCTTCCAGCTTCAGCGCTTCATCAACATTGGCTTTTAAAGGAATAGGCTTGCCGCCGCGCATACCTGAATCTGCAGTAATAATGACTTTGGCTTGACTGTCATCAATACGGCTGGCTAGCGAATCTGGTGAAAAACCGCCAAACACCACACAATGCACTGCGCCAATACGGGTACATGCCAGCATCGCAATTGCCGCTTCAGGCACCATCGGCATATACAGCACAACTCGGTCACCTTTGCCTACACCGTGCTTTTTCAGCACATTGGCAAAGCGGCAGGTTTCATCATGCAGTTCTTCAAACGAAATAATTTTATGCCGCGACGGATGATCACCCTCCCAAATAATGGCAGGCTTATGCGGATGTTCTTTTAAATGTCGGTCTAAACAGTTTGCGCTGACATTCAGCTGTCCATCGGCAAACCATTCAATTTTAAAATTATCTGGATTAAAACTGGTATTTTTTACTTGGCTAAACGGCTTGATCCAGTCAATTTTTTTCGCCTGTTCCGCCCAAAACTCCTCCGGCTGCTCAATAGATTTATGGTAAAGCTCAAAATACTCCGCTTCATTGATACGTGCTGTTTTTTTAAAACTGTCGGGTACTGGATATAACTCTTTCATATTCTACTTCCTTGCTCTTCTTGTCTCTCATCACGAGAGGCTTTGCCGTTTTTTTCATCTTATTACGGGTTCGATTGCAGTATTGCGCTTATTTTTTAAACACATCAATCATGCTTTGGTCGCATCTTAATACTTATATTTAAAGCATAGCCTAGCAGCTAAATTCAACAAAATTCGGTCGTTTTTACGTATCTGAGCAGTTTAAATGCTCTTATAATACAACTGATATTCAATACATTTTTTGCACAAAACCGAATGTGCTCCCTAAAAAAATCAATCTAAGCGTGTACAGCCCATGAACCAGAATGAAAACGCTCCATTTTTTTCACACACGCCAAAGCCTGCTGCAGACAGCCTGCTGTCGCCCAATGGCCGTTTTGGGCGGCTAAGCTTTATCGGCTGGCATGCCTTTTTAAATATCATGATGTTCTTCACATCTATTGGCCTGAGCTTAGCTGCCGGTATTTTCAGTTTAAATACTCTGGCGCTGGACAGCCATTTTATCAATGCGCTGACAGGCATTGCAGGACTTGGCTATGCTGTGCTGACAGTGCTTTACATTTATTTTTATATCGTACTGACAGCGCGCCGTCTGCATGACCGCAATAACAGCGGCTGGCTCATGCTGCTGCTGCTCATCCCGGTTTTAAATGTGCTGTTTATCCTGTACTTGCTGCTGGCCGCCGGCGATGCAGGCGCAAATAAATACGGCTTGCCCCGCCCTGCAGCTGTCTGGGAAAAATTACTGGCATGGACTATGATTATTCTGACTGCGCTGAGCCTTTTCGCAGCTGGCAGCCTCATCTCATTCATGATGGGATCAGGCCAGATCAAAACGCCTCAAGAAGTCATGCAAAAAGGTACGGAATTTTTTTAAGCTGAAAAGCCGCCGAATATTACTATTTTTACAGAATAGGAAAAAAATTCCATTTAAGTTATAGAAGCATTTCAGGCAAAATACGCAAGACTATACTCATTGGGAATACCCGTGGCTGAGCAACAACATGCCTTAAGTGACGTCACTCAAGGCACAACCGAACTCTTGCAGGATGCGACTGAAAAAACAGCGCAAGCTGTACTGCAGCACACTGCAAAATATAACGATGCATACAGCACCATCGATAAGTTTGTAGATGGCTTCTGGGAGCGCTTGCCTTATATCTGCATCGCGCTTTTTGTTTTCACCCTATTCTATCTGCTGTCCAAACTATTTAAATTTTTTGTACGCAAAGCGCTGTCTGACCGTTCTTATACCAAACAGAATTTAGTCTTGGTTCTGAACCGTGTCGGCAGCTCAGCAATCATCTTTTTCGGTTTTTTGATTGCTATGGTTATTGCAATACCGGGCTTCACGCCCGGTCAGCTCATGAGCGCTTTAGGTATTGGTTCAGTAGCCATCGGTTTTGCATTCAAAGATATTTTCCAAAACCTGCTCTCCGGCATTTTAATTTTGCTAGGCGAACCCTTCAAAATCGGCGATGACATTATCGTTTCAGGCATGGAAGGCACGGTTGAAGACATTCAAATCCGCGCGACTTTCTTACGCTCACCTGATGGCCGCCGTATCGTCATTCCAAATGCAACGGTATATACCAGTGCCGTAACAGTGAACACTGCTTACACCCGCCGCCGCTGCGAGTTTGTGGTGGGCATCGGCTATGAAGATGACATTCCAAAAGCCAAGAATGTGATTCTCAGCATTTTAGATAAAAACTCAAACATTTTGAGCCAGCCGGGTTTTGCCGTGAATGTCAATGCGCTTGCCGATTTCTCTGTAAATTTAAATGTACGCTGGTGGGTCGATACCACAGAAACCTCAACAGCAGCATCAATCAGTGAAATTCAGGAAAAAGTGATTGAAGCCTTTGCTGAGCATGGCATTTCTATTCCTTATCCAGTACAGGAAGTGAAAGTTTACCGCGGTGAAACGGTGCAATCAGCCGCTGAATAAACGGCCTAAAATGACAGGAATCACTGTTTCTGTACGAATAATACGGCTGCCTAAGCTCACTGCTTGGCAGCCGTTTTTGATGAGTAAATCAATTTCATAAGGAATGAAACCGCCTTCTGGCCCGATCACAATCGTACACGGGTGCGAAATACCCGCTGGCATTTTTATTTCTGCATAAGGGTGCGCTGCATAAGCTGGACAGGCTGCTGAAATCATAGCGGGCATGACATCTTCCACAAAAGGTTTAAAGCGCTTATATAATTCAATTGCAGGAGCAATGGTGTCCCCTGCCTGCTCTAGGCCCAAATCAACATAATGTTCCAGCTGCTGTAAAAATGGGGTTTGCCAATAACTTTTATCTACCCGATAACTGTGCAGCAGAATAATTTTTTCCACTCCCAGCGTCACAGCATCCATAATCAAACGGCGCAGGACTTTCGGACGCGGCATTGCCACAATTAAAGTCACGGGCAATTTTGCAGGAACAGGTTCTTCACGCAGCGGCTTCAACTGAATCTGCAGCTCTGAAACACTGACTATTTCTGTTAAATAGCGCTTCCCTTCGCGAATGCCGACTTTCAGCGTATCTCCAACCTGCACATCTACATGTGTGCGTAAGTGTTCCAGCTGGCGTTTAGCGCTGATCGTCCAAAGTTCAGACTGAGTTTGGCGCGGATCAAGCAGGACAATATTCATATAAACCTAAGATAAAGAAGCATATTCAAAACACCCAAATAGGATGCATGGAAATGTCATCCACAATTGTTCGAAGCAGGATACTTCTATTTAAAAATGTTTCTGCGACTGGCTGATTCATTCCCAGTATTGGTCGAGTTTTGTGGATGACCAATGGTTTTGTTACTTTTGCCTAAACAAAAGTAAAATTCGAGCTCCAGCCAATAAATTAATAATGAAAAGACACCCAATTATCAGCAGCTTATCTACCCATCATAAATATTGATCTATCACCGCAATATGCTTCGCTAAAGACCCCGTATTCTTCTGCATAATTCGCTGCGCTTCCGCATTCAAGGCCTGCGCTCTTGGCAAATCGCCGATCAATGCAGCCAGCACCTGCGCGGCCTGCTCTGCATCCTGCACAACTTCCACGGCATTAACCGCGACAAACTCATCTACAATGGTTTGGAAATTAAAATAATTTTTTCCCAACACCGTAGGCACATGCAGCGCAATCGGCTCTAAAATATTATGGCCGCCGCCCGGCTCATTTAAAGAACCGCCAACAAAACAAGCATGACTCAGCGCCAGCCATAGCCACAGCTCACCCATACTGTCCGCCAAATATACTTGCGTATCTGACTGAATAGCTTGCCCTAAGCTTCTGCGCTGCGTGCGCAGCTCCAGTTTTTGCGACTCTGCAAACACTTCATCAAAGCGTTCAGGATGACGCGGCGCAACAATGCATAGCAGCTCAGGATGCTGTTCTAAATATGGCTTTAACGCTGCCAGCAGTTTTTGCTCTTCAGGCGCATGCGTACTGGCAAGGGTGATCATTTGACGTGACGCTAAAGCCCAGTCCTGCTGCAGCTGTTTAGCCTGCTGTATAAACTGCTCAGGCGCATGTATATCAAATTTAATGCTGCCCACAACCTGACTGCTGGCTGCATTTGCGCCAAGCTGAATGAAGCGTGTAAGCGTTGCCTGATCCTGCGCCAATAACTGATTTAGTCCCCGCAGCATCGGACGGGTTAAGGACGGCACTTTGCCATAGCCTTTTGCTGATTTTTCTGAAAGACGGGCATTAACCAATATACAAGGAACATTGAATTCACTCGCTTGATCCATCAGATTGGGCCAAAGCTCAGTTTCAACTAAAATCAGCAGTTTTGGCTGATATTTCTGATAAAAATCAGCAATTAAAGACTTTTGATCTGCAGGCAAAAATACCGCTTGAAATAAATTTTCAAAGGCTGCTTTTTCAAATAAAGCTTTGGATCGGGCTTGCCCAGTCTTGGTGGTATTCGTCACCAACACCGGATGCCCTTGCTTTAAATAATATTCAATTAAAGGCTGAGCTGCATTGGTTTCTCCCACTGAAACACAATGAAACCACATCGTATTTTTATTTTTAACAGGCTGAAAAGGGCCAAAACGTTCTAGACACTCTTGTTGATATGCCTCTGTATTTAGCGCACGCTTTTTTATTTTCCACTGATACAGCGGTTTTACGATCGCTAAGGCAGCGTTATACCAAAAAGGAGTAGCCAAATAGTTGTGCTCAATCAACTGAATTGGCACGAATATAACAGAGCCTCGCCAGCTTGTTAACTGACGAGGCTCAAGGAATTGTGTTTATTTTGATTTTTTCAGCGCAGTCATTCGCCCGCTAATGCAGGATAATCAATATAGCCTTCCGCCACATTCGTCCCGATCATATTGTCAAAGATCAGCTCATTCAGCGGCGCATTTTGTACTAAACGCTCAAATAAATCTGGATTGGCAATATACGCTTTACCAAATGACACGGCATCTGCCTTACCTGAATTTAATAATTCAATCGCGTCATCACGGCTGAGCTTCATATTGGCAATATACGGCACGCTGCCAGAACGTGACTTCATATACTCACTGATGCTGTCGTCCGCCAAATATTCACGGGTAAAGAAAAATGCAATTTTACGCTTTCCTAATTCTTCCAGTGCATAGCCAAAGGTTTCACGTGGATCATTGTCCCCCATGTCATGCTCATCACCGCGGGGCGCTAAGTGAATCCCCACACGGCCTGCACCCCAAACCTCAATTAAAGCATCCGCCACTTCCAATAATAAACGTGCGCGGTTTTCAACTGAACCGCCGTAAATATCATCACGCTGATTGGTTTTGCTTTGCAAGAACTGGTCAATTAAATAACCATTCGCTGCATGCAATTCCACGCCGTCAAAACCCGCCTCTTTGGCACGGACCGCAGCTTGCTTATATTGCTCAACAATGGTTTTAATTTCAGCAATTTCTAAGGCGCGCGGCAGCACATAGTCACGCTTAGGGCGCAGCAGGCTGACTTGCCCTGCCTGCTGTACAGCACTGGCTGAGACTGGCGTTTCGCCATCTAAAAGATCTGGATGAGATACACGGCCCACATGCCAAAGCTGAGCTGCAATTAAGCCGCCTTTAGCATGGACAGCTTGAGTGACCAGCTTCCAGCCTTCAACTTGCGCATCGGTAAACAGCCCTGGTGTATTTAAATAACCATTCGCCTCTTCTGAAATTACTGTGGCTTCAGAAATAATTAAACCTGCGCTGGCGCGCTGCGCATAATATTCCGCCATCATTGGCGTTGGCACGCGGTCATCTGTCGCACGGCTGCGTGTTAAGGGCGCCATGACAACACGGTTCTTAAGATTTAATGCGCCAAGTGTTAACGGAGAATTGAGTTCAGCCATATTTTCCTCATCACCCACAGCTATTGTTTTTAGAGTGAGTTTTTCAAGTAATCAATATATTGCTGAATCAGTACTTCATTACGTGAAAAATATGACCATTGGCCATGTTTTTCAGCCTTAATTAAACCCGCCTGCTGCAAAACGGATAAATGATTTGACATAGTAGATTGTGAGACATTACCGAGCTTTTCGATATTCCCTGCACATACTCCACGATTAAAACCGCCGCAATGCTCTTCAGACAAAAACTGCTCTGGCGATTTCAACCATTCCAGAATCTGCCGGCGAGTTGGATTTGCCAGCGCTTTAAAAATTAAATCAATATCCATAGTTCAGACTGGTTTAATCACGACATTAAAAAACACAACAAAGCACGAACCAGCATGTGGACTACAATATATCGCATTTTTACGATTTATATATCGACCATTTTAGATATATTGTAAACACACTGTTAATGCTTTGTATTTTAAAAATTATAAGCCTTGCTTCAAGCTGGCTTCAATAAATTTATCCAAGTCACCATCAAGCACTGCGCCAGTATTCGAGTTTTCCACACCTGTACGCAAGTCCTTAATACGCGAGTCATCCAATACATATGAACGGATCTGGCTGCCCCAGCCAATATCAGACTTCGAGTCTTCAAGCGCTTGAGCCGCCTCATTACGCTTACTCATTTCAAGTTCATACAGTTTTGCACGCAGCTGTTTCCATGCATGGTCACGGTTGGCATGCTGTGAACGCTGGTTCTGACATGCCACAACGATACCTGTAGGCGCATGCGTCAAACGTACCGCAGAGTCAGTTTTGTTAATGTGCTGACCGCCCGCACCTGATGCACGGTAAGTATCCGTACGTACATCTGCAGGGTTAATATCAATTTCAATATTGTCATCAACTTCAGGCGATACAAATACTGCAGAGAATGAAGTATGACGGCGGTTGCCTGAGTCAAATGGCGACTTGCGCACTAAACGGTGTACGCCAGATTCGGTACGCAGCCAGCCATAAGCATACTCGCCGTCGACGCGGATGGTTGCAGATTTAATCCCTGCAACATCGCCGTCAGATTCTTCCATGACTTCTGCTTTAAAGCCGTGGCGTTCAATCCAGCGTAAATACATGCGGAGCAACATTGAAGCCCAATCCTGTGCTTCTGTACCGCCTGAACCCGCTTGAATTTCCACATAACAAGGATTCGGGTCCATTGGATTATTGAACATACGGCGGAATTCAAGTTTCGCCAGCTCTTCTTCAGCCATTGTCAATTCAGCTTGCACATCGTCAAGCAAGGCCTCGTCATCCGCCTCAACCGCTAAATCCAGCAGCGCTTGCGCATCTTCAATTTGCGTTGCAAGACCTTCCAAAACATTCAATACGTTTTCAAGTTCGCCTTTTTCTTTCGCCATTGCTTGCGCACGCTTTTGGTCATTCCAAATAGCTGGGTCTTCTAATTCACGCAGAACCTCTTCTAAACGCTCTTTTTTCAGATCGTAGTCAAAGATACCCCCGTAGTGTTTGACCACGTTCGTTCAAGTCTTTTAGCTGCAATAGGTACGGATTAATTTCCACGTGAATTCTCTCAAAATAAAATTTTGGCTTAAATAGACCGCGATTATAGCACAGACCGTTTATGCAATTTCAGCCCAGTCATGCGAATCATCGATTGACTTTGGCGCTCACTTTATAAACAATACGCACGCTTTTGAAGCATTTGCTGCACTTTTTTTACATACAAAACTAGGATAATAAATAATGAATAAATTATTCATCGCATTGGGTTTAATGGGTTTAGCAAGTACAAGCTTTGCTTATAATGGCCAAGTTGAAGGGGGCTATACATTCCGTGATTATGATAGCAATGCTATAGATACTTCTGGCTTATTTGAACTAAAAGGCACTTTCTACTTCGACAATGTCAACGCGAAAGGCCCTTTAAATGAAGCGGCGTTCTTAGGCCATAACAGCAATATTTATTTAGGCTATGCATACGACTTCACCAAACTCAATACAATATTAGGCCAAACACCTAAAGATGAAACCAACCTTTTCAAAGCTGGTATTGAGTACTTTGTCGATCAATTTTATGTCAATGCTGAACTCGGTTATGGCCAAGAATCAGTTAAGCCACCGAAAAAAGACTATGATATTTTCACTTACCGCGCGCTTGCTGGTTATATGCCAATTTCAAACTTGCTCTTGGCTGCAGGGATTGATGGCTACAATACCGACCTTCCAAATTCTGATGACACTCGTTTTGCTATCCAAGCAAAATATGTGGCACCAGTGAGCAATGGCCAATCGATTAATCTAGAAGCTGGCGCTGAGTTTGGGGATATTGACGAAGTTCGTTTAGGTGCTGATTACTATATTAACACTGCTCTAAGCCTAGGTGTGGGTTATGAATCTATCGACTACGGCAACAATACTGCTGATGAAGATACCTTCCTGATTCGCAGCAAATACTTCATCAATCCAAACTTTGCTGTAGGCGGCGCAATTGGTTTTGGTGATGATCTAAACACCTACAACATCAATGCAACTTTACGCTTCTAATCTTCTAAATTTGCAATAAGATTGTATAAAAAAGACACGTTTTTAGACGCGTCTTTTTTCTTAAACACACAAAAGAACCCCAACAATAAAGATTAAAAAACAAACAAAAAACAATGAAATTCACAAAAAATCCTTAATTTTAATAAAACTAAACATTATATTTTTTACATTAATATTCAATAAGATAGTGAACATATTTTACACAAAATTACCGTAGAAACATTTCTGTAACTTTCTAAAATTTGACGGGGCTGAAAATTTCTCTAGACTGAAACTTGTAACAAAAAATGTATTTATTAAGGCAAATTTCAGAGGGGTATGATCCATGAAAAAATTAGCACTTGCTTCAGCACTACTTTCAGTTGTTGCAATTACAGGTACTGCTCATGCATACCAAGCAGAAGTTGGCGCGTCAGCGGCCTATATTGATCCAGACAATGGTAGTTCAGGTAGCGAATTCGGTGTAAATGGTAAATATTACTTTAAGCCTGTTCAAACACGTAACGCACCACTTGCAGAAGCTGCATTCCTTGACCGCGCAAGCAATGTCAATGCACATGCAACATTTGCAGATCGTGGTGATGTAGACGACAACACTTACGGCGCTGGCATTGAATACTTCGTGCCAAACTCTGACTTTTACTTAAGCGGTGACATCAGCCGTAATAATTTAGAAGTTAAAACACCACTTGGCAAACGTGACTTTGACACCACGTATTATGCAGCTGAAGTAGGTTACCTTCCAGCACCTGGTTTCTTAGTTGCTGCGGGTGTGAAAGGTTATGATAACGACAATGACAGCGGTGCAGATCCAACAATTCGTGCCAAATACGTAACAACACTAAGCAATGGTAAAGACATCAACTTAGAAGCTGGCGCGTCATTTGGTGACCTTGATGAATTTAATGTGAAAGCAGATTACTTCATCGACAAAACATTCAGTGTAGGTGCTGATTACTATAACAATGATCTTACTGATCAAAGCGAAGTAGGAATCAATGCACGTAAATTCATCAATCAACAAGTCAGCCTAGAAGGCCGTGTTGGATTTGGTGAAGCTGGTAAAAATGATTACAACTCATTTGGCGTAGCAGCAAAATACCGCTTCTAATTCAAATTAGATTCTCCACAAAAAAAACCGCTCTTAAGAGCGGTTTTTTTTGTACTTCATTATATGTACAGTGATGTAGCCCTACCCCATTACTGCTCCAAATGCAGAACTCTGAGCTGTAAATTAGTCACGCCATTAAAAGTGTTTTTATCCAGCTCATACACTATACGAAGCTCGGATTGCATAGGATCAAACTGATATTTATCTGCAGCATTAAAAGCAATCGCATCAACCACTTGCCCTGAGGCCAGGGCCAAACGTAGTTTTAAATGGGTGTCTTTCAGCCAGCGATAGTCAACCACCTTAAACATCCCATCAAAAATGGGTGCTGGGAATTTTTGTCCCCAAGGGCTTAAGTTTTGTAAAAGATCGACCGTTTCAAGATGAAAAGCATAATCAGGAAGCTCACCATCAGTCCACAAGACCGCTTGGAAGAGCTGTTCATCTTGTGTGGCCATTAAGGCCTCAAAAAATTGCTTAAATTCTTCAAAATGCTCTTTTAAAATACTTAAGCCTGCAGCAGCAGCATGTCCACCAAAATGACTGATCAAATGCGGATATTGCTCGGCAATTTGTTCAATACAATCTCGGATATGAATACCTTCAATCGAACGCGCTGAGCCCTTAATATGCAAGCCATCGTCATCCGAAGCAAAGACAATACTCGGTCGATGAAACTGCTCTTTTAAACGTCCTGCGACAATCCCAATCACACCTTGATGCCAATGGGGTTCATACATAATGAGCGCTGCGGGCAAGTCTTGCGTATCGAGCTGAATCAGCTCTAGCTCAGCCAGCGCTTCCTGTTTAATTTTACTTTCGACCTGACGGCGTTCCACATTCAGCTGATTCAGCTGCTGCGCCAAAGGGTAAGCCTGCTGCAAATCAGGAGCAATTAAGCATTCAATGCCAATGTCCATAGTTTCCATACGTCCCGCGGCATTAATGCGCGGCCCCAGTACAAAACCTAAATCTTGCGCTTTCAGCTGCACAGGATCCCGCGCTGCAATATCCAGCAGCGCAGTTATGCCTGCTCGGCAAAGTCCTTGCTGTATCCGCTTGACTCCAGCATCCACCAAAATACGGTTGTTATAATCTAAACTGGCAACATCGGCATAAGTGCCCAATGCAACCAAATCGAGATAATTGACTACCTTAGCAGCGGTTTTTCCCTGCTTGGCGCGCAAACTGGATAAATTCGCCAAGACATAAAAAGCAACCCCTACCCCAGCTAAAGCTTTACTTGGAAAATCACAGCCAAGTTGATTCGGGTTAACGACAGCTTCAGCATCAGGCGTAGGCTTCGTCGTTAAGTGGTGATCCGTAATAATCACCTGCATACCGTGCGCCTGAGCCTGCTGTACACCCGCATGGCTGGAAATGCCATTATCGACTGTAATCAGCAGATCGGGGCTAAATGCCGTAAATGCCAAATCAGCAATTGCTGGTGTCAGGCCATAACCATATTTAAAACGGTCTGGCACCAAATAATCTACTTGAGCGCCCATTTCCCGCAGCGCTAAAATCATTAAAGCAGTGCTTGTTGCGCCATCCGCATCATAGTCACCAACAATCACAATTTTTTGCTGCCGATCAATCGCCTGATCTATGAGCTGAATTGCCTCAGCCAGCCCTCTCATTTCAGGCGCCAGCAAATATTTCAGCTTCAGTTCCAGTTCTTGCTCAGAGGCCACACCGCGGCGCGCCAAAATTTCTGCAATAAACGGCGCAACGCCCTGAAATAGTTCAGGGCGTGTCAGCAATGGTCTTTGTTTGATTAAAACGTTTTGCATACTATGGCATCAAGCGCTGCAGCACCCACTGACCATTTTCCAGCGCATAGCTTAAACGGTCGTGCAGGCGGTTCGGACGGCCTTGCCAAAACTCATAATAATCAGGCTCTAAGCGATACCCGCCCCAGAACTCAGGTTTAGCCAGCATCTCTTTGCCTTCCACTTGGTCATGCAGCTGTTGAAAACGCTGCTGCAATTCTTCACGGCTGGCAATCACCCCGCTTTGCGGCGTACTGATGTGCGCAGCAATTTGGCTGTCACGCGGGCGTTTATGATAATAATCAGCAGACTCTTCTTGCGTAATTTTCAGCACTCGCCCGCCAACACGGATTTGACGTTCTTGTTCCTGCCAATAAAACAACAATTCAGCATACGGATTTTCTGCTAAATCATTGCCTTTTTGACTGTCATAGTTGGTATAAAAGTCATAACCCGTTTCGGCAGCGCCGCGCAGCAGCACCGTGCGCACATGCGGACGGCCTTGCGCATTTGCAGTCGCTAAAGACATTGCATAGGGTTCATGCAGCTGCGCCTCTAAGGCATGGTTAAACCACAGTAAAAACTGTTCATGCGGATTCGTATTCACCTGCGCTTCATGCAGCTCACCTTTTTGGTAGCTCATGCGCAGCTCAGCCAGATCTTTAATTAAATCACTCATCTTCAGCCTGCCTATTATGCAGCGTTCGCACGTACTGCATCTGCCAATTGGTTTGCCAATGCCGTTACTTCAGCCAAATCATCACCTTCAACCATGACACGGATCACAGGCTCTGTGCCAGACTTACGAATCAATAAACGGCCGCGGCCTTTCAGCCGCTGTTCCGCTTTTTCAAATTCGGCAGCCAGCGCAGGTACTGCATATGGGTCAAACATCGCGTCTAAACGCACATTCACCAAAACATTCGGCAGCAGCTTGAAATCAGCAACCAATTCATCCAACGCTTTTTGCTGTTCAACCATGACGGTAAGCACTTGCAATGACGCAATAATGGCATCACCTGTTGTACTCTTGTCTAAGGTTAAAATATGGCCAGACGGCTCACCGCCAGTCACCCAGCCTTTTTCTTCCAGACCTTGCAATACATAGCGGTCACCTACTTTTGCACGCAGCAGCTCAACACCCGCTTTTTCAAGCGCCAGCTCAAGGGCCATATTAGACATCAGCGTACCGACAATCCCTGCCGGCTTTTGTTTCGCCTGAGTCGCCAAGATATATAAAATATGGTCGCCATCAATCAGTTTGCCGTTTTTATCGACCAAAATCACACGGTCAGCATCACCGTCAAACGCAATCCCTAAATCGGCCTGATGTTCAAGTACAGCTTTCTGCAAATGTTCAGGATGTGTAGAACCGCAGTCTTTATTGATATTTAAACCATCTGGCTCATTGAATAATGCAACAACTTTTGCCCCTAATTCACGGTATACCGCAGGGCCCACGTTATAAGCTGCGCCATTCGCGCAATCCACCACAATTTTTAAATGCGATAAATCCAAGTGATACGGGAACGTCGATTTGCAGAATTCAATATAGCGCCCATTTGCGTCTTTCACACGTACACTTTTACCTAAACTTGCTGTGTCATCAATGACCATGTCCAGTTCAAGTTCACGGTTAATTTCATCCTGCAAAGCATCAGGCAGTTTTTTGCCTTCGCTTGAGAAAAATTTAATCCCGTTATCAAAATACGGATTATGTGAAGCTGAAATCACAATGCCTAAGCTTGCATGCAAAGCACGGGTTAAATGCGCAATAGCAGGTGTAGGCAATGGCCCTAGCAAATGCACATAGACACCTGCAGCATTCAAGCCTGCCTGCAATGCCGCTTCTAAGATATAGCCAGATAAACGGGTATCTTTACCCATCACAACGATTGGTTTATTTTTTTTACTTGTACGTTTTAAAACTTTACCGGCGGCAAAACCTAATTTCAAAGCGAAATCAGGTGTAATTGGAAGTTCCCCAAACTTTCCACGAATACCATCAGTACCAAAATAACTCATCTTCTACTCGCTTTTTTATTCACTTACAGTGATGTTAATCATCAAATTAAAACTGCAAAACACTTTACACCAAAAAATAAAAAAAGCCGTCATTTAAATGACGGCTTTTAGAAGGATAATTACGAAAAATTAACCCACGCGGTAGTTTGGAGCTTCTTTGGTAATCGTCACATCATGTACATGCGATTCTGACATGCCAGCAGCTGTGATTTTTACAAATTTTGCATTTTGACGAAGATCATCAATGACAGCAGAACCTGTATAGCCCATAGAAGAACGTAAACCGCCCATCATTTGATGCACAATATTGCCCATTGGACCTTTGTATGGCACACGGCCTTCAATGCCTTCTGGAACTAATTTCTCAGCACCCGCTTTAGAGTCTTGGAAATAACGGTCAGCAGAACCAGTTGCACCCGCCATTGCGCCCAATGAACCCATACCGCGGTAAGCTTTGTAGTAACGGCCTTGGAAGAATTCAACTTCGCCTGGCGCTTCTTCGGTACCCGCCATGAGTGAACCCACCATGATCGTGCTTGCACCAGCGCCAATCGCTTTCGCCATGTCGCCAGAGAAACGGATACCGCCGTCTGCGATCAATGGAATCTGCTCTTTCAGCGCAGAAGCAACCGCATCAATTGCAGAAATTTGCGGCATGCCGATACCTGCAACAATACGTGTTGTACAGATTGAACCAGGGCCAATACCCACTTTAACCGCATCTGCACCAGCATCAAGCAATGCTAATGCAGCGTCGCCAGTTGCAATGTTGCCGCCAATGACTTGAACTTGCGGGTAGTTTGCTTTTACCCAGCGTACACGTTCAATCACACCTGCAGAGTGACCATGCGCTGTATCGACAACAATCGCATCAACACCAGCGTCTACCAATGCTTCAACACGGCTTGGTGTTTCAGCGCCAGTACCTACTGCTGCGCCAACACGTAAACGGCCTAAGTCATCTTTACAGCTGTTTGGATACAATTCTGCTTTATTAAAGTCAGTAACTGTAATTAAGCCTTTTAATTCGTTGTTATCGCCAACTACCAATACTTTTTCAATACGGTGCTTTTGCAGCAATGCTTGAATGTTTTCTTTCGATTCGCCTTCACGAACAGTCACCAGACGGTCTTGACCAGTCATGATGTTGCTGACTGGCTGTTCAAGCTCAGTCACAAAACGCGTATCACGGCCTGTCACAATACCCACAACTTTGCCGTCTTTGACAACAGGCACACCGCTGATGTTGTTGGCTTGAGTGATTGCAATCAGTTCGCGAACTGACGTTTCAGGGGTTACAGTGATAGGATCCTTCACCATACCCGCTTCAAATTTTTTCACACGGCGCACTTCTGCAGCTTGGGCAGCAATGTCCATGTTTTTATGTAAAATACCAATACCGCCGTTTTGCGCCATAGCAATTGCCATACGTGACTCAGTCACTGTATCCATAGCTGCTGAAACTAGAGGAATGTTTAATTGAATGCCGCGAGTGAATCGTGTCTTTAAAGAGACATCTTTTGGGAGGACAGTCGAGTAGGCAGGGAGTAATAAGACATCATCAAAAGTCAAAGCGTCTTGAACGATGGTCAACATAACAGTCTCACTGGTAATTTCCGTGCGCTATTATAAACAAATTTGGTCTAAAATTTCATTGCTCTTACAAAATTATTTTCCGATCTATTTCACAGATCACATTGCCGATATTTTTTCAATAAAAAAACAGAACACGGATGCACTGCTTTTTCACTTCAATCTATCTGCTCTCAAAAACCTTAAGAGACACGGTCAAAATCGTCATCATTCGCATGATCTGGCTCAGCAACCCACACCAATGGAATCATGCGATGCGCTAAACGCGCCTTATTACACTGATCATCTGCAATTTGAACTTCTTTACATGAAGAGCTGCGCTGTTCATACATACCGCAGCTAACCTGCTTGCCGATTTCGCCAGTCAGCGCAATACAGCGCGGCGACTTTTGATTAGTGCCAGCCATACAGGAATAAACTGAGGTCACAGGTTCAGTATAATGTTCGGGCATAGGAATGCCCTCTGCCCAATAAAATGAAACGCGGAAATAGGCGCAGCACGCGCCGCAGCTTAAACAGGCATCTTTTGATGCAGCTTGAGACAACATTTTTTAAAATTCTCGTTATCTAAAAACATTTATTTTGGGATTGAGAATATTAAAAAATGCTGATTTTCAACTCAATATTTTTTTCTGCATTTTAGGGTCATTATTCAGGGCAGGTAAAAACCGTCTCATCCATTAAATCGATGCCGCATTCTAAGGTTTCAATCCAGTCTAGGAACTGACTGACCTGCTCTTTACCGACAAAAGGCGTGCCATGCTGCGGCACTATCATTTCCACATCCATTGTGCGTACCATCTGCACCCATAAACGGATGACTTTATTTGAGCACATGTAACGCTGATGGAAGCCTTTCATTTTAGGAATATGCGCTGCAAAATTTTCCAATGGCTTAGATGCATCATCTACCATAGATGCGCCCATATCGCCTGAAAATAAAATTTTGGCAATTGGGTCATAGAACTGAAAATTGCCGACTGAATGCAGAAAGTGCGCAGGCACAGCCACAATATTGCTTTGGCCTAACTGAATGACTTGACCATGATCCGGCAGCTCAATCAAACGGTCAAGCCAATTGCCTTTCATGCGGTCACTCATAAATGCCGAATTCAAATGCGGTAAGAAACGCGCCCACAGTTTCGATGCTACAACCTTGGCATCGGTATAGACCAGCCAGCGCGGCATAGAAGTAATAATGTCAGGGTCTTGATGAGAAGCCATAACCAAATCAAGATTGGTTAAACGCGTGTATTTATTCAACTCCATGGTCAGCGGCACATACGTTAAATCACCGCCTGGATCCAGCACAGCTGCACGCTCATTATCAATAATCAGGAATTGGTTGGCCTGTACGCCCTCACCTTTAACCAGACTCGTAAAGCTGATGCATTTATGGATGCCATTATCAAATAAGACCTGCGATGTAGTACGCTCAAAAGCCATACCGATTCCCCAAAAATATTCTTGTTAAATTGACTTAATATATCCTCATTACATTATCCATATTCACACAAAGTTACAACTGTAAAAATGTCTTATATTGCCTGATATATCAATATTTTGAAGCTATTTTTAGCAAAAAAATCCCGAGTTTTAAACTCGGGATTTGCGTTATTATTATCGTTAAAAACAAACTTTAGAATAAATAGTGCTGCGCCAACGCCGCTAAACCGATGATTAAAAATACTAATGCGCCAATTTTATGAATGAAAGAAATAGGTAATTTTTCCGCCAGTTTATTGCCAATAAACACTGCTGGCGCATTCACCAGCATAATACCCAATGTCGTACCCAAAGTGACCCAGCCGATACTGTCAAAACGGGCTGCCAAAGCCACTGTGGCAACTTGGGTTTTATCGCCAATTTCTGCTAGAAAAAACAGCACAAAAGTTGCGCCAAAAACACCGTACTTTTGCCATTTATTAATACTTTCAGATTCATCATCCAATTCATCTGGAATCAACATCCATACAGCCATACCAATAAAGCCTAAAGATACGATCCATAGCAATACAGTCGGACTCAATACTGTCGTGATCCACTGGCCTAAAACAGCAGAAATGCCATGATTGACCACAGTGGCAAGAAAAATAGCAATTAAAATGGGAACAGGCTTACGGAAACGCGCTGCCAGCAATAAAGCCAAAAGCTGGGTTTTGTCACCCATTTCAGACAGAGCAACTACGGCAAGAGAGATAAAGAATGCTGTGAGCATGATGCGATTCTCTGGCTAGCATAACAAATACCAATGACTCACCGCTCCTGCTAGCCAAAATCTGCAGAGTGGTAAATCAAAGGTCTTGCCAACAAAAGAATGCTTTAAAGAAAGCAATTGGTTCTTTGCTATGATGACCATGCTCGTTTTAGAGCAAATATGTTGACCATCACCTGTTCAAGCTGAACAGCGGCTACTCCCCAATGAAGTATGCTTATATTAAGCGCTGTACAAATAATTTTCAATCATTAGCACAGTAATTCCGCATACAAAAACACCTTGCCGAAACAAGGTGTTTTTGTTTTTTAACCAGGTTAGAGCTCTGCATGGCAAGAAAACAGGCGCTGTTAGCTCTTAGATTAATAAAGTTCGGATGTCTTGCAGCAGCTTCGTCAGCTTGTTAGTAAAACGCGCAGCATCTGCGCCATTAATCACACGGTGATCGTATGACAATGAAAGCGGAAGCATGAGCTTCGGATCAAAACCTTGACCATTCCAAACAGGCTGCATCGCTGCAGGTGAAATACCCAAAATTGCAACTTGCGGCCAGTTTACAAGTGGCGTAAACGCTGTACCGCCAATTGCGCCTAGGCTTGAAATGGTGAAGTTCGCACCTTGCAGGTCTTTCGGAGAAAGCTTCTTATCACGCGCTTTTTGACCCAATTCACCCAATTCAACCGCAATTTGCTTAATTGATTTTTGGTCTGGGTTACGCAGCACAGGCACCGTTAAGCCATCTGGCGTTGCAACCGCGATGCCCATATGGATTTCATTGCGCAGCAATACTGATTTGCCGTCATCAGACAAATGGCCTGCAAACTCACGCTCTTCTTTCAGCAAATGCGCAACCGCTTTGATGATAAACGCCATAATGGTCAGGCTGATACCGTCTTTCTTAAAGCCGCCTTTCAGGTCATTACGCCAAGCCTCAAGCTCAGTAATATCCGCCGAATCGAACTGTGTCACTTGCGGGATATAGTTGTTTAACGACAGCTGCGGAATAGAAACTTGCTGCAAACGTGTCAGCACTTTCTCTTCTACACCGCCAAAAGCATCAAAACTTGGCAGTTTCGGCAAACCAGACGGTGCTGCTGCTGCCGCAACAGGTACAGGCGCTGGCGCAGTTAAGCGTGTTTTCACATACGCAAATAAGTCTTCTTTCATTAAGCGCGCATGCGGGCCAGAAGCTTTCACTTCCGCCAATACAACGCCTAATTCACGTGCAAGCTTACGTACCGCTGGGCCTGCATAGACTTTTGCATTGGCTGCATTTTGCTCTTTGCTTAACTTGTCTGCGCTGTGTGCTGTAGGAGCAACTGGTGCAGCTGCTTTCGGTGCTGGAGCCGCCGCGGGCGCTGCAACTGGAGTTGCTGCCGGTGCTGGTGCAGCAGGAGCCGCTTGACCTTCCGCTTCAATCGTCACTAAAGCAATACCTTCAGAGACATTTTGCCCTAGAGCCACATGAATCGCTTTAATCACGCCTGCTGCAGCGCTTGGCACTTCAACTGTCGCTTTATCCGATTCCACCACGATGATACTTTGGTCTTTTTCAACTTTGTCGCCAACAGCAACCAAGATTTCAGCAACTGCCGCTTTGTCTACACCCAAATCAGGCACAGCAACATCTACATCACCTGCTGGTACTGCTGCAGCCTGAGGCGCCGCTGCTGGCGCTTCTGAAACTGGTGCAGGAGCTGCAGCTGGTTGCGATGCAGCTTGAGCCGCTGGCGCTGCAGATGAAGCAGACTTCACTTGCAGAATCACCACGCCTTCTTTCACGCTGTCGCCAACTTGAATGCTGATTGACTCTACAACACCAGCAGCTGTGCTTGGCACTTCTACCGTTGCTTTGTCTGACTCAACAACTACAATGCTTTGGTCGACTTCAATTTCATCGCCAACAGCAACCAAGATTTCACCAACCACTGCTTTTTCAACACCAATATCCGGCACTTGCACATCTACAGTTTGCGATGCAGCAGCAGGCGCTGCAACTGGAGCTACAGGCTCAGCTTTCACTTCGGCTGCTGGTGCAGGCGCAGCCTGAGGAGCCTCTACAGCTGGCGCTGCAGTTTGGCCTTCAGCTTCTAGTTCAATCAGCACAGCGCCTTCAGCAACTTCGTCGCCTTGATTCACTAAAATGCTTTTGACGACACCCGCTGAAGTGCTAGGCACTTCAACTGATGCTTTATCAGATTCCAAAAGCACGATGCTTTCGTCAACACTGATGGTATCGCCAACTTTGATTAAAATTTCAGCAACTGTCGCTTTATCTACACCAATATCAGGAGTGGTAATTTTCATACTTAGTTCTCCTCTTTGTAGTCAGCTACAGCGTGAAGTTCAGGCGTCGCTTGCGGCGCCCATGCCACTGGACGGTCTGTATCTAATTCAAAACTAGAGATCGCATCTTTAACCAAACGCGCATCGACTTCGCCTTCATCAGCCAATTTCTTCAATGTTGCAACCACAATGTGCGCCGCATCGACACCAAAGTAGCTGCGCAATTTGGCACGTGTATCTGAACGGCCATAACCGTCTGTACCCAGCGCTACAAATGGACGGCTGTCTGGAAGATACGCACGGATCTGTTCGCTGTAAGCGCGCATATGATCTGTTGCAGAAACCACAATACCTTCAGTACCGCGCAGCTGCTCAGTGATCCAAGCTTGTTTCACCACTTCAGCGGTCGGGTGCAGGCGGTTATATTCTTCACATGCCATACCGTCACGCGCCAATTCGTTGAAGCTCGTTACGCTCCAGACGTTTGAATGGATTTGGTATTCTTCACGCAGAATTTTAGCAGCCTTGATCACTTCACGAAGAATCACGCCTGAGCCCATCAGCTGAACTGTGGCTTTTTCATCTTCTTGGAACAAGTACATACCGCGCTTGATGCCTTCCTCAGCGCCTTGCGGCATTTCAGGATGCTCATAGTTTTCGTTCATTACCGTTAAGTAGTAGAACACACGCTCTTGGTTCACATACATGCGCTTCAAGCCGTCATGTACGATCACAGCCAATTCATAGCCAAAGCATGGGTCATACGAAATACAGTTTGGAATGGTATTCGCTAAAATGTGCGAGTGGCCGTCTTGGTGCTGCAAGCCCTCGCCGTTCAATGTTGTACGGCCAGCTGTTGCGCCCAATAGGAAGCCTTGCGCCTGCGCATCGCCTGCTGCCCATGCGATGTCGCCAATACGCTGGAAGCCGAACATTGAGTAGTACATGTACATCGGAATCATTGGCAAGTTGTTCGTCGAATAACTGGTTGCCAACGCCGCCCATGCGCTCATTGCGCCGGCTTCGTTAATGCCTTCCTGCAGCATGTGGCCGTCTTTCGCTTCACGGTAATGCATCAGCTGTTCTTGGTCTTCAGGTGTGTATTTTTGACCATGCGCGGCATAGATACCCAACTGACGGAACATGCCCTCTAAACCGAATGTACGCGCTTCGTCTGGAACGATTGGCACAACACGGTCCTTGATCGCTTTTTCTTTCAGTAACGATGAAATCAGGCGCACCATCACCATCGTGGTTGACTGTTCTTTGCCTGATGAACCTTTCAGCACGGCATCAAATACAGAAAGCTCTGGAATCGCAAGCTGTTCGCTTTCTTTACGGCGAGCCGGCAGATAACCGCCTAATGCTTCACGGCGCGCTTTCATATATTTCAGTTCAGGCGAGTTTTCGCTAGGACGATAAAACGGCACTTCTTCAAGCTGCTCATCCGTAAACGGCAAGTTGAAACGGTTACGTACATACTTCAGCGATTCAATCTGCATTTTTTTGATTTGATGCGTTTTGTTCACCGCTTCAATTTCTTCAGACAGACCGTAGCCTTTTACCGTTTTCGCTAAGATTACTGTAGGCTGACCCGTAGATTTCATCGCTTCTGCATAAGCAGCATATACCTTGTATGGGTCATGGCCGCCGCGGTTCAAATTATCAATATCTTCATCGCTCAAGCCTTTTACCAGCTCTTCCGCTTCTGGGTATTTGCCAAAGAAATGCGCGCGTGTATAAGCGCCGCCTTTCACTTGATAACGCTGGTAATCACCGTCAACAGCTTCGTCCATAATCGCTTTAAGCGCGCCTGTGTCGTCTTTATCCAGAAGCGGATCCCAATGACGGCCCCAAACAACCTTAATCACACGCCAGCCAGCGCCGCGGAAAAGCGATTCAAGTTCTTGAATAATTTTACCGTTACCGCGCACTGGGCCATCTAAACGCTGCAAGTTACAGTTTACAACCCAAATTAAGTTGTCCAACTTTTCACGGCCTGCAAGCGAAATTGCGCCTGTGCTTTCTGGCTCATCCATCTCGCCATCGCCCAGATATGCCCACACTTTACGGTTTTCTTCTTTAATCAAGCCGCGGTTCATTAAATACTTTTGAATATGCGCTTGGTAAATCGACATGATTGGGCCAAGACCCATAGAAACAGTAGGGAACTGCCAGTAGTCCGGCATTAGGTAAGGATGCGGATAAGACGGCAAACCAATACCATCCACTTCACGGCGGAAGTTATTCAAATGTTCTTCTGTTAAACGGCCTTCAAGGAATGAACGCGCATAGATGCCCGGCGCACAGTGACCTTGATAGTAAATCATGTCGCCGCCGAAACTGTCGCTGTTGGCGCGGAAAAAGTGGTTAAAGCCAACGTCATATAATGTTGCAGAAGATGCAAAACTTGCCAAGTGGCCGCCTAGGTCATCACCTGTTTTGTTTGCACGAAGCACCATGGCTAACGCATTCCAGCGGATCAATGCGCGGATACGGCGTTCCATATCAGCATCGCCAGGCATTGCCGGCTGCTCTGCAACTGAAATCGTATTTAAATAAGGAGTATTTAGACGCTGAATAGGTACGTGTTTAGCGATGGCCTGCTGATACAGTTTCTCCAGCAAAAATGCCGCCCGCTCTGTGCCCATGTGCTGTAAAACTGAGTCAAATGCTTCCTGCCACTCTTGGGTTTCTTGTGCATCACTATCGCCATAAAACGCCATAATTCACCTATATTCATGCCTAATAATATAGTTATATATGTATCATATTTTTAAATTGCTCACCTATGGCTGCAAATGAATACGACTTTAGACCATTATTTATAAAATAAATACCAGTTGACCATTTAACACACAAAAATACAATATTTAGCCAATAAAGCTCAATTTATATACGAATTTTATTTGTTTTTAATGATAGTGTGAAAATACAGCGCTTAAAAACACAAATACCGCCAAGGCGCAATAAGCGGATCCTTGACGGCATGTGCAGAAAGAGGTTTTTTATTTTTAAGCTTTGCTTTCGTTTATGGCAGCATCGCTAAGTAAGTCGACGGGTTTTTACGCTGACCGTCTTTCACTACTTCATAGTGCAAATGAGGGCCAGTACAGCGGCCAGTACAGCCAACATTAGCAATATGCTCACCTGCATCAATACGGTCACCTACACGCGCAATTAAACGTGAAGCATGCGCATAACGCGTTAAATAGCCATTGCCATGGTTAATTTCAACATATTGGCCATAACCGCTGCCCCAGCCTGATTTCGTTACAATACCTGGGCCAGTAGCATAAATAGGCGTGCCGCTTGGCGCAGCCAAATCTAGACCTGAATGGCGTTCAGCACGGCCATTCATGGTACGGCCGCCATAGTTAGAGCTTACGCGCGCGCTTGGCAGCGGGTGTGCAATCAGCCAGTCGTAAGCATTGCCTTTATTTGACGCACTGTAAGAGTTTGCAAGTTTACTGGTGCCGTATTTCTTGGCAATTGTTGCATTATTTAATTCAACTGGCTTCTCACGCAATTGAACGTTTATCTTGGTTTCTGCTGGGATATCAATATCGCTGGTTTCAGAATAAGCGCCTTGAGACAAAGTACGGGTCAATTGTTCAAGACTGTCTGTTGAGGAGTCATTGAGCTGAACTAAATCTGCAAATGCTACTGAAGCTGCAGAAGTTGCCAGAGAAAAAGCCAATAAGATACGTCGCAAATGCATAAAAAACCTCTATAACTGTTCTTAATCGAGTTCCTTGAGTGATCTCTTCCTTGATATTCACTGAAAGGAGCGCATAAGATTAGGACATAAACATGTAGGAAATATGTATGTCAGAACCTGTCAACGTCTTTCAACAAACAAGAAAACACTTAAAAACAGGAAACTTTTCGTTTCTTTCAACGCAAGTTACTGCTTGGCAGAAGCTTACGAAGCTTGTTCAGCCTATACTGCCCCAACCGGAGCAATGGCAAGTTGTTTGTTATCAAAATGGTGTACTGACTGTAACTGGTGAAAATCAGGCTTTGATCAGTCAATTGGCCTATCTTCAAAAGCAATATATCTATCAGTTAGTACAAATAGCGGAATTTAAAGATTTAAACAAGATCCAAGTTCGCTTAAGACTTCCTGCTCAAGCTCCCCGCGCCCCTGAAAAAATATCAAGATCCCTCAGCCCAGAAACGCAAGACCTCATTCGAGATGCTGCTGACTTTGTGAGCGACCCTAAGCTTAGCCAAGCCATGATGCGTTTGGCAAGCAATAAAAAGTAACCTGAATGAACGCCTGATACATTCCCAGTAGGTTAAAACGTGACGAATATCACACTTTTTTATGTTACACTATAACGGTCCTAAAAAAAGACAATGACTTAGGTCACACTCACATAACGAATTGGGCAAACATCTATGTCATCAAATGTTACAATTTCATAGCTGTCTGGATCACTTTGAACATTGCGCAGCAGCTGATTATTCAAAGCATGGCCCGATTTATAGGCATCATATTTCGCAATAATTTGATGACCCAGCAGATATAAGTCGCCCACAGCGTCCAAAATTTTATGGCGCACAAACTCATCTGCAAAGCGCAGACCATCTTCATTAACAACACCGGTATCATCCAAACCGACTGCATTATCCAAGCTTGCGCCCAATGCCAAATTACGCGCCTTCAAAAAGTCCAAATCTTTCATAAAACCAAAAGTACGCGCCTCACTGACTTCATAAACAAATGTTTCTGTCGAAAAGTCAATTGATGCAGACTGATCTTCTTTTTTAAATGCAGGATGGTCAAAATCAATGGTGAAATTCAGCTGAAAGCCGTCATGCGGCGAAAAAACGGCTTTTTTATCATCCATCAGCGCTTCTACTGGCTTTAATATTTTTATAAATTTCTTCGGCGCATTTAACTCTTGCAGGCCGCCTTGCATCAGCAGATAAATGAATGGGCCAGCGCTGCCATCCATAATTGGCACTTCTGAGGCAGATACTTCAATCAGCAAATTATCAATGCCTAAGCCCGCAATAGCGCTCATGATGTGCTCAACCGTGCCGATTTTCGCCTCCCCCCGCACCAAGTTCGAACACATAAAGGCTTCTTGAATCAGCATCGCATCTGCTGGGATATCAACAGGCGGATCTAAGTCGATGCGGCGGAAAACTATGCCGCCATCAGCATGATAGGGCACAAAGTTAATCATCACTTTTTGCCCGCTATGCAGACCTATTCCACTTGCTTTTACCACGCGCTGCAGCGTTCGCTGTTTCAACATGCTCTCATTCATCAATCTATAAACCGGCTATACGTTAGCATATTTGGCCATTGATAAAAAACAAAAAAGGCAGCCCCAAAGCTGCCTTTTTATATTTAATTACGTAAAATCAAACAGCTAAAGCTTATTTACGCTGCTGATTTTTCAAGTAGTCTTGAATGCTCATTGGTGTTGGACGAGGACTTGAAACTGCAGGCGCCGGGCTTGCTGCTTCTGTCTGCTGACGCTGAATCGCAGGAACATCATCTTCTTCAACAGCTGCATGCGCTGCAGGCTGACGCGCGGCTTGCACGCTTGGGCGTTTCACGGGCTCTACAGAGTCTGCAGAATTGCGTGTCAAGCCTGTTGCAATCACCGTTACACTGATTTCATCACGCGCATCTGGATCAAATACTGTACCGTAGAAGACCTGACCTTCATCCAGGTCAACAATTTGGTTCACAACATCAGTAATTTCTTCAATTTCACCGAATGTGACGTCATCGCCGCCTGTCACGTTAATCAAAATGCCTTTTGCATTCATGATAGTCACGTTATCCAGCAATGGACTGCGGATCGCTTGCTCAGCTGCTTGACGCGCACGATTTTCACCGCGGCCTGAACCTGCGCCCATCATTGCATAACCGCGTGTGCTCATTGCCGTTTTTAAATCGGCAAAGTCAAGGTTGATGTGACCCGGACGAACCACAAGATCAAAGATACTGCGCACTGCGTTCAGCAAGACATCATCTGCCTTTTTGTACGCGTCTTTCATTGAAATATCGCGGAATACTTTCAGCAAGCGCTGGTTTGGAATAATGATCAATGAATCTACATGGGCTTCAAGCGCTTCGATGCCTTTTTCAGCAGACTGCTGACGGCGCTTGCCTTCAAAGTTGAACGGCGTTGTTACCACACCAACCGTCAAAATACCCATTTCTTTCGCAATTTCAGCAACCACTGGCGCTGCACCCGTACCTGTACCGCCGCCCATACCAGCCGTTACAAAGACCATGTCTGTACCTTCAAGGTGCTGACGGATCAGTTCACGGCTTTCTTCAGCCGCAGCTTGACCCACTTGCGGGTTAGCGCCAGCGCCTAAGCCGCGTGTACCCTGCTCGCCCAATTGGATCTTAAACTGCGCATTCATGCGGTCTAAAGCTTGTTTGTCTGTATTGGCGCAAACAAACTTTACACCCTGAATATCAGACTCAAGCATATGCTGTACAGCATTGCCGCCTGCGCCGCCTACACCAAATACAGTGAAACGGGCTTGACCAATGCTGTCGCTCTGATCATCTTCAAAAAATTCAAATGAGGCCATGACCTATAAAATTCCTAAGCTATAAATGGCAGTCACTTCAGCCCGTATACTGCCTTGATCTTAATAAAAATTGTTTTTTAGGATGCTGTTCCAGTATGAGCTTGTCAAGTACAAGCGATAATCCGTACAACTTCCCAACAATATTCCCTAATTTTTCCACTAAAAAATTGATTTCAGCGTCTCGTTAAAACCTGACCATGCACGTTTAAAGCGCTTCATCATAGACAGTGTTTCTGTGTCTTCAGGCTCTACAATTGTGTCCTGTGTTTCACTTTGACTAAACATCAGCAAACCCGCTGCGGTTGCATATTGTGAACGGCGCAGCGCTGCCTGATTTTGATCTTCTGCATAAACTTGTGCAGGCGGATTGCCTAAATGTGCAGACACACCCAATGTTTTACGCGCAAAACTGACCATGCCTTCAATTTGACTGGCATCACCGGTCAGCACAACCCCATGGTATAAGCCCTGCATTGCGCCATTACTCTCCAGCACATTGCGCACCATCCCCAAAATTTCATCATAGCGGGCAATAATAATTTCGGTCAGTTCAATCCGGCTGATGGTCTGCGGGCCATCGATCCCTTGGAACTGAATCATATGTTCAGGCTTTACCACTTTCAGGTCAACACAGCCATACAGAAGCTTGATCCGTTCTGCTTCTTCAGTAGTGGTCTGCAGTACCGCTGCAATATCACGCGTTACATGTTCTCCGCCGCGCTGCACTGTTTCAGTCATCGCTAAGCGGCCATCTAAATATACGGCAATATTGGTGGTGCCTGCACCAATATCCAGCAAGCACACGCCATATTCACGCTCATCTTTCAGCAAGCTTGATTCAGCCGTCGCCAATGCTGAAACCACCATTTTTTCCACGCCAATATTCGCGCCTTTTAATGCGCGGTCAAGGTTTTGCATGGTGCTGATCGGCAGCATCATTAAATGATAGTGGCCTGTCATGCTCTGCGCAGACATGCGGATCGGATTTTGCACCCACTCCGCCTCTCCATCCAGCTCAAAACCTAACGGCACAGCGCTGACCAAATAATGATCTGAAGTTAAATGGCTGGCTTTTGCCAGCTCTAATGCGCGCACAACTTCATTTGTTGTAATCGTATGGTCGCTGTTTTCAACAGGCGTGCGGCCTGAAGCATAGAAACTTTTCATTTCTGCGCTAGGAATCGAAATCCAAGCTGAATGCACACGGCATTCCGCCATATCTTCAGCTTCCTGCACAGCATTTTTAATTGCATTAATTACCTTATCGAGACTGACAATTTTCCCTTTATTCATGCCTCGATTCAGGGCGGTCGCCATGCCAATCACCTGAATATTATCAGGTGCATGTACCTTACCAATCAAAACTGAAACTTTGTGTGTCCCAATGTCAATCGCAACAACCGAGGGAACAGCTTCACTCATTATTCACTACTACCATTTCATTTATTGGTTTAATTTACGGCACAAAGCCTCTATATCACAAAGCCAGTCATTATGGCTTTGCTGTTCTTCTATCTGCAATGCCTGTGTCATTAATCGTTACAACAAACTGACCATTCACTATGCTTGGCGGTGCCGAATTCTTCCATTGAATGGCAAGCCCATTGCGGTAGCGCAGGTCAATTGCTGAAATTTTAGACCAAACGGGCTTCAAATCGCTATGCGCCAGATGACTCAAGCGTTGAAGCTTACTCATGGTCTGATCCTGATCGACAATAATGCGCAGACCCGAATCAAACTGCATAAACCAAGTCATACGCTCCGTTAAATATAATTCTTTGAGACGGATGCCAGCTGGCAAGAATAACTGATTAATTTCATTGTAACGCCGCATCATCATTTTAGAATGACTGACTGGCCCATGCAGCAGCGGCAAGTTCTGTTTTTTATTTGGCCCAACTTCTGCAAATACATCACCGCTGTCACTCAGCAGGCGTCCAGTTCCCCATCGCGCAATCGCGTGGCGGGGCATAACACGTACGCGGATGGCATTCGGCCATGCGCGTGATACAACAACGCGGTCAACCCAAGAAATTTCCAGAGCCCGATCGCGGATAACTTCTAAATCTGAAGTAAAATAATTTTCGGTCACCGCTGGCGATACATGCCCCATCACTTGATGCAGTTCTGCATCAGAGCGTGTTCCGACCACATCCAGCTGCGCAACCCGCGCATCTGTCATCACCCGATACAAACCCAGCATCCCTGCAGCCATCACCACAGCCGCCACACACAGCAGCAGCCAGCCGCCCGCATTCGCAAGTTTTTCCTTGCGTGTCGGCGGCTTATCATGGATTGACGTGACAGCAGCGCGCTTGCGGCGCATAGATGCAGGAAGCTGAGCCATAACTTAGTGTGCCGCGCCTGTCAGTGTCTGCTCTAAAATCGCAACACACAATTCATCAAAGCTGAAACCGACTGCTTGCGCCGCTTTTGGCACCAGCGAATGGCTAGTCATGCCCGGAACGGTATTGACTTCAAGCAGCCAAAAATTACCCTGTTCATCCTGCATCGCATCAATACGGCCCCAGCCGCTTGCGCCCACGGCTTGGAATGCACGCAAGCAAAGCGCTTGCAGGCGCTGCTCTTCATCTGCAGTCAGACCGCACGGAATGCCGTACTGTACGTCATTGCGCTGGTATTTTGCTTCATAATCATAAAATGCCACATCTTCAGGCGGCTGCAAACGGATGACCGGCAAAGCCTGACCATTTAAAATGACAATCGTAAATTCACGGCCTGTAATCCATTTTTCAGCCATAACAACCGCATCATGCACAGCCGCTTTTGCAATCGCATCTGCAAAGTCTTCAATTTTTTCGACTTTACTCATGCCAATGCTTGAGCCTTCATGTACAGGCTTAATAATAAACGGCAAGCCGATGCTGTTCACAACGTCATTCAAATCTGAATCTTTAGTCACAATGCGGTAAGGCGCAGTCGGCAGTTCAGAACCTTGCCAAACCTGTTTGGTTTTGACTTTGTCCATACCAATAGCAGAGCCTTGAACACCAGTGCCTGTATAAGGAATATTCAGCCACTCTAAAGCGCCTTGAATTTGACCATCTTCACCGCCGCGGCCATGCAGCACAATAAATGCGCGGTCAAAGCCCTTCAGCTCTGTAATGCTGCGCTGCTGCGGATCAAATGCTTCAGCATTTACACCCGAACGGCGCAATGCTTCAAGTACTGCTGTACCGCTATCTAGAGAAACCTCACGCTCAGCGGATTTACCACCAAGCAACACGGCAACTTTGCCGAACTTTGAAGCATTTGACACGTTTATATCCTTAAACTTTTATAACTGCCGATTCAACTTAACCGCTTGAAGCGATTATTTTAAATATAAATTATTTTGTGCTAATTCAACTGAGATAGCACCCACATTACCCGCACCTTGCGTTAATAACAAGTCACCCTGCTGCAGGACTTTTTTCATCGCATTTTGCAGATTGCCTTCGACTGGATCAATCAGAATCGGCTCGACCTCTCCGCGCAAACGGATACTGCGCGCAAGGGCGCGGCTGTCTGCGCCAACAATCGGTTTTTCACCTGCAGAATACACTTCAAGCAAAAGCAATTGATCCACCTGTGACAGCACATCAACAAAGTCATCAAAACAGTCACGTGTACGGCTGAAGCGGTGCGGCTGGAACATCATGACTAAGCGGCGGTCTGGATGGCTTGCGCGGGCAGCCTTAATGGTTGCCTCGACTTCCTTCGGATGATGGCCATAGTCATCCACCAGTTTCACATCGCCGCCATCAATTTCAAAGTGGCCTTGAACTTGGAAACGGCGGCCTACACCGCTGAAGCTTTCCAATGCGCGGGCAATCGCAGCATCCGACACGCCTTCATCTGTGGCAATACCAATCGCTGCCAAAGCATTTAAAATATTATGCAGACCCGGCAAGTTAATGGTTAGGCGCAATGGCTCACGATCTTTGCGCAATACAGTAAAGTGGGACTGCATGCCTTCTTGAGCAACATCAACCGCACGGATGTCATTGTCTTCATTAAAGCCGTAAGTCACCAGCGGACGGCCAATGCGCGGCATGATTTCACGGATATTTGCATCATCACCGCAAACAACAGCTAAACCGTAGAACGGCAGCTTTTGCAGGAATTGCACAAACGTATCTTTCAGCACATCAAAACTGCCGCCATACGTATCCATATGGTCTGCATCAATATTCGTCACAATGGTCGCCATTGGCTGCAAGTGCAGGAATGATGCATCTGATTCGTCCGCTTCCGCAACAATAAAACGGCTTGCGCCCAGCGCAGCATTGACACCTGTACGGTTTAATAAGCCGCCGATCACATAAGTCGGGTCGAGATTTTCTTCTGCCAGCATGCAGGTGACTAAACTTGTGGTGGTCGTCTTGCCGTGTGTGCCTGCAACCGCAATCCCGTGACGGTAACGCATTAACTCACCCAGCATTTCTGCACGGCGTACCACTGGCGTACGGGTTTCAATGGCAGCTTTAATTTCAGGGTTTTCCTGATCAATAGCTGTTGAAACCACAATCACATTTGCGCCCTGAATATTTTCAGCAGCATGGCCGATATAGACTTTGATGCCGTTTTCTTCAAGCTGTGCGGTCGTTTTTGAAGTTTTAATATCTGAACCAGACACTTTATAGCCTTGGTTCTTCAGCACTTCTGCAATGCCGCACATACCTGCGCCGCCAACGCCAATAAAATGGATGTGCTTGATACGGCGCATCTCTGGCACTTTAATTAACTTTTTAGCTTGCTCAGCAGGAGTTGATGATGGAGACATAGATTACTCGAATTACAATTCTTGAATTAAACGAACCACATGCTGTGCTGCATCTGGCTGTGCCTGCTGACGCGCCTTAACCGCCATTTCTTGCAATAGCTGACGGTTCATAAGGGGCTTAAGCAAATCCGCTAAACTGTCTGGCGTCATTTCGGCTTGCGGGCAAATTTTTGCAGCATTAATGCCGGCCAGGAATTTGGCATTTGCAGTTTGGTGGTCGTCCACTGCGGAAGGAAGCGGAACGAACACAGCTGCAAGACCGGCAGTGGCGATTTCAGTCACCGTTAAAGCACCTGCGCGGCAAATAATTAAATCGGCTTCGGCATAAGCCTGAGCCATATCTTCAATAAACGGTGAAACTTCTGCCTGCAGCGATTCTGGCGCATTGGCATAAAGCTTTTGCGTAGCTTCGGCATTATTTTGACCGCACTGATGAAAAACATTCAGCGGCATGTTCAGCTGCTTTAAAGCCGCCGGCACACACTCATTCAGCGCACGTGCGCCCAATGATCCGCCGACAATTAAAATCCGCAGCGGCTGGCCCAATTTTTCACGCTCTTGATAACGCCACGACGGATTGAAAATTTCGGTAATTTCTTTACGCACAGGATTGCCTGTGGTCACAATTTTTTCTTGCGCCGCAAAAGTATTGGGAAATGCCTGACATACCGTTTTGGCAATACGGGCAAGCTGTGTATTGGTAAAGCCTGCAATTGCGTTCTGCTCATGAATAATCACAGGAATGCCCAGCGCACGGGCTGCAAGGCCGCCCGGACCCGCTACATAGCCGCCAAACCCTGCGACAGCATCAACCTTCAGCTGCTTCATGTATTTCATCGCGCTGAGGGTCGCTTTTAAGATTTTAAACGGCGCGAGCACTTTACGCACAATGCCGTTGCCGCGCACACCTTGAATGTCAATTTGATAAATTGGAATATTATGATTTTTCAGCAGGCGGTTTTCCATACCGGCAGGCGTCGCCAGCCATGACACCTGTATGCCTTTCTGCTGCAGTTCTTTTGCTACGGCTAACGCAGGGAAAACATGCCCGCCTGTGCCTGCGGCCATCATCATTACATGTTTAGGCTGTTTTTGCTGTGCGTCAGTCACGTTATTTCTTCAATTTTAAAATGGCTAGTGGATAATGGTTATAAGCAGACAATTGTAATCACAAACGCATTGCCGTGAAAGATGATTTCCCTTTTTTCACTTCGGCGGCCCATTGTTTTTTTCTGCAGAAAATCGAGTTTAAACTAGTTTTATTATTAATCATGCAAATTTGGCAAACTTTTACATTTTTAATGCAATTTCAATATCTCTCCAATACATAGAGGGGGCCTGCCCTGCCATCTTTATAAAAAATTTTGCGGCGCTATTTTCTTTATGCGCGGAGAAACACACTTTTCCGATCAGAAAAAAAAGCGCTGTCATAACAGCGCTTTTTCAGTGACAGGCAGCCGCGTTTATTTATGGCTTAAACCAGCCTCAAGCACATTAAATAAATCATCTGCAATCGATGTTCCAAACTGAGCATCAATTTCACGGATACAAGTCGGGCTGGTGACATTAATTTCGGTCACATAATTGCCAATCACATCCAGCCCTACAAAAACTAAGCCTTTTTCACGCAGGAATGGCCCGACTTGAGCTGCAATCGCTTTATCATTTTCGGTTAATGGCCGCGCTTCGCCAAGGCCCCCAGCCGCTAAATTGCCTCGGGTTTCACCATTTTGCGGAATACGCGCCAAGCAGTAAGGCACAGGCTCGCCATTCACCATCAAAATGCGTTTATCGCCATCTGTAATTTCAGGGATATAACGCTGCGCCATGATAGGCTTCTGGCCCATTTCTGTCAGCATTTCTAAAGTAGAGCCAATATTCGCGCCGTCTGCCGTTAAGCGGAAAATCCCCATGCCGCCCATGCCATCCAGCGGTTTTACAATGACATCTTGATGCTGCGCAATAAATTCACGAATCAGGCTTTGCTGTGATGTCACCAAAGTTGGCACTTGCAGTTCTGGGAACTGTGTAGCAAAGAGTTTTTCATTGCAGTCACGCAGGCTTTGCGGCTTGTTGATGATCCATGCGCCTTCACGCTCTGCCTGTTCCAAAATATACGTGGTATAGACAAAGTTCATATCAAAAGGCGGATCTTTACGCATGAGCACCACATCATAGGCTGCCAGTGATTCTTTTTGTTTCTCGCCTAGCTCATAGTAATGGTCATCATCTTCAAAAACTTTTAAAGGGCTGATTAAGCCAAATGCTTTGCCTTGGTCAATATATAAATCTTGCTGCAGCGCATACCCTAATTCATGACCGCGGCGCGCTGCTGCCCACAGCATTGCCATGCTTGAATCCTTTTTCAGGTTTACATTTTCAATGGGGTCCATCACAACAAGTACGCGCATGTATCTGTGCTCTTTTCTGAAAATAAATTTGAGAATGAGTATAGCCGAGATTATTCTTTTGTTTATTCTGATTTTGCATGTCTATGTATGCTTTCGTATGTATTCAATAAGGTTAAAAAGTGATGCAGCAGCCCATTATTGATTTTGCTTTAGATGATGAAAACCACTGGTATGCCTTGCTGGCTTGCGGCCATACACAGCACGTACGGCATGACCCGCCATGGCAAAATAGGCCTTGGGTTTTAACCGAAAAAAGCCGAAAAAATGCCTTGGGGCTGATGCTGAATTGCAAAAAATGTGATGCTGAAAAAAGCGCTTTATTCCAATAATGCAAAAAAAAATTATTTTTTGTCACGATTAAAGTTTTAGAACTGCAGTAATTTCGTGTAGGATATCCTGAACTAGAAAAAAAGTGTTGTTCCGTTAAACATCTTTGAAGTGCCGTAGTGTTATTTATAATTCTTCGTTTTTCAGATTTTTATTTCCATTTCGACTCTTTTTTTCAAATTACCCACAGTCAATATGACTGAAATTACTAATATTTTGATAGGTTCATTGTATGTCTAATACAGTTACTGGCACAGTAAAATGGTTTAACGAAACTAAAGGTTTTGGCTTCATTCAACAAGACGGCGGCCCAGACGTTTTCGCTCACTTCCGCGAAATCACTGGTTCTGGCTTCAAAACTTTAGCTGAAGGCCAAAAAGTTTCTTTTGTTGTTGTTGAAGGTCAAAAAGGCCCTAACGCGACAAACATCACTGTTCTTTAATTTAGAACTTTGAAAAAAAGCACCTTAAGGTGCTTTTTTTAGGTCTGCAGTTTATGTTGGGTAAAACAGCGGCTTGTTGTGCATACATCTGACAGCGGACTGTTATTAACCAATTAAAATGTCTATGCGATAAACCATTTAAAATGTCCTGTTTTTAACCACAAGAGTCAATCACAGGATTTAATTTTCTTTGCTCAATGATAGCTTTCTGGGCTTTACGACTCGGCATACTTTTCTTGGCCCGGGAACGCTTATTTTGTTGTTCCAACTCTTCATGTTGTTGTTGAATATGTGCCAGAACCGAACCTAACCGTTTATTCTCAACGATCTCATTTTGCTGTAGCCCAGCTAATTTATTGAAGATGCTATAGTTGATCTTTCGTCCCTGATACATGATAGCCACAGTGCCATCTGGATATTCTAAGAATGAAATATACTGTCCTATAAGCTTCTGATTCAATTCAGTCGGTTCAAGCAGATAAATACATTTGTCATACGTGATGGTCAGACTTTTTGTCACTTTACGTGGCTCTTGCCAAGTAAAAATATCATCCAGCTCAGTCTTTGCTTCAGTTAAAGGCCGATGTAAATTCTTTGAGTTTCGCGCACATTTGCCAAACTTCTGATTGAAATGCTCAATAAAGTAGGGCAACCATGCATTGGCTTCATCAATCGAACCGATGTCTTCCAGGCGCATCTCCTTGATCAGACGGTCCTGAAGTGTTCTATTGGCACGTTCTACGCGACCTTTGGCCTGTGGAGAATTGGCAAAGATAATATCGATGTTTAACTCATTCAGAATCCGCCCAAATTGCGTGATCTGGCTGTCGTGGCTAGATTTCTGATTGACTCTGAATACCGAATGTTTGTCGCTGTAAAAAGCCAGAGGCTTACCATACTGCTCAATGTAGGCTCGGGTTGAAAGCATATAATCAAAGGTGGTTTCAGCCTCGCAAAAGCGCAGATGCAACAGCTTTCCAGTGGCATCATCGATATAAACCAACAAGCAGCATTTGGCCGATCGTCCTTCAAACCAGTCATGATATGAACCATCAATCTGGATCAGTTCACCCAAGCAATCACGATTATAGCGTGGCTGGTATGGACGTTTCAGGCGTTTAGACCTAGGAATCCAGAGATCATTAGCCGTCATCCAGCGCCGAATCGTTTCTACTGGGATATTCAGGGCAAACATGCTGCTGAGCTTCTCATGGGCCAAGGTCGGCCCAAAGCCAAGCAGATGTTCAGAAATAATGGAAAGGCATTGAGATTTTACCGCTTCATCATGACAATGATGACCTGGTTGACCACGACTGGCATGGGCCAGACCTGAAATACCATCTTGATTAAACTTCTGCAATAACCGGGTAATTTGACGGGTTGAAAGATTCAGGATTTCAGCAGCACGGACTTGTGTAATACGATGATCTCGAACATCTTGCAGGACTGCGAGACGTTGAATTTCTTTGTCAGACATAGTGATCAGCATCTATATTTATATCCAGCCCATGATGGTGAAAACCATCATAAACCAGACATTTTTATTGGTGAGAATATAGACACTTTAAATGGGTTCTAACACGGACATTTCGTATAAGAGATTTTATGTTAAATAGATATTAAGAACATTTGGAGAATCAAAGAATAATGCTTACATTTTTAGAAATTCAACGTAAGGTTGATCAAATTTGTGAAAAAATTGGGCTGGAAAAAAAAAGAGTTTGGCCCGCAGTTCAGAATGATGGAGCTCCATATGTATTAATCCATGAAAATAAATATTGGTATATTTCTGAAGAAAGAGGAGAAGTTTTTTTTGAAAAAACAACTAAGGATTTTGAAGAGTTGCTTTATTGGATAATGGATAATTTTATATCTAGCTATTCGTTTGAGTTTGAACTTAAGAATAGAACTAGAGGACAAGATTCCCGTCGACTCGCTTTTTCAAAACAAATTGAACTTTTTGGTTTAATCAGTGATCAATGGAAAGTAAAAAAAGAAAATGAGATAAAAAAAGTATTGGAAACAGCTCCTTTTAGAGATGTTTGATTTATAAATATTTATTTTCAAGAGAATTAAAATATCTATGGAATTTCGCATAACAGCCATTATGTTAAATGGAGGGTAAAAATAAGATATCATTTTAGTTTCTTCTTAAATCAAAAATGTCTTAGAGATGAAACTATTTATCCAAATCATTCTAGCGATGTCTTTATTTTTAAACGTACAAAGTGTATTTGCAGAACAATGTCCAAAAGATGATGAAAATAGAAAAGCAGAAATTATCGATGGTGTAATAAAACTTGATTTAAACCTTACAAAAGAATGCGCAGAAAAGGGAAATATTCGAGCACAAAAAGATTTAGGAATCGCCTATGCATCAGGACGATTTGGAATCGCTCAAGATTTCGATGAAGCATTAAAGTGGGAAAAAAAAGCGGCTTTACAAGGAGATCCCGAAGCACAATATGATGTTGGGTTATCTTACGAAGTGAGAGAGGATTATGAAAAAGCAATGGAGTGGTATCTAAAAGCTTCTGAGCAAAATTACGCTAGAGCACAGCTCTATATAGGGATGTTATATGCATATGGAAACGGGGTTCCTCGTGATTTAGATAAAGCCATATATTGGTATAAAAAGGCTGCTGTAAATGGAAATACTTCGGCTCAAATGGTCATAGCGAACATTGATGCTGAAAAAAAATATGAACTAGGGATGATGTATTCGAATGGCTTAGGTGGAGAAAAGGATGATAAAGAAGCATTTTTTTGGTTTTCCCAAGCTGCTCAACAAGGTAATGTCGATGCTCAGCTTAGGCTTGGTATGATATATATACTAGGACGTGGTATTCCAAAAGATGATAAAAAGGCATTTGAATGGATTAATAAAGCAGCAGATAAAAATAATGCTGATGCACAGTATTTTTTAGGAAGTATGTATCAAAGTGGTGAAGGTGTGGCAAAAGATAAAAGAAAAGCTTTGGAATGGTTAAATAAATCTGCCCAACAAGGCAATAAAAAAGCCATTGAAGAACTTAAGAATTATTAATTTTAGACATATTATCTTCTTATATATTTCTATAAAGTTTTCCTAAAATTAACATAATACACGTTATACGAATCTAAAAATGGGAGC
>NZ_RAXV01000002.1 GCF_003611465.1 Acinetobacter tianfuensis | reverse complement strand
AATAAATTAAAGCGCATTTTTAGAAAGTATTTGTTTGATATTTAATTGAATATATCAAAAAACCCCGCACTTAGCGGGGTTTTTATTCTTAAATCTAATTAAGCATTTTCACGTGCAATTGCGCGGTAGCCAATATCTTTACGGTATTGAACACCATCAAAAGTCACTTTTTCACAAAGTTCTAATGCTTTGGCTTGCGCTTCACCAATGGTATTACCCAGTGCAGTCACACAAAGTACACGACCGCCAGCAGTCACAATGTCGCCATTCTCAAGCGCTTTCGTACCTGCATGGAAGACTTTCGCATCTGCCATTTCTGTGTCTAAACCAGAAATTACATCGCCATTGCTCGACGTTTCAGGGTAGCCTTTAGATGCTAAAACGATACCTACAGTCTTACGCTCATCCCATTCAGCTTCGGCAGGTAAGTTACCCGCAATACCTGCTTCAACCAAATCAACTAAAGATGATTTTAAACGCATCATGATCGGCTGAGTTTCAGGGTCGCCAAAACGGCAGTTGAACTCGATCACTTTAGGTTGACCTTGTTCATCAATCATCAAACCTGCGTATAAGAAACCTGTATAAATGTGACCGTCTTTTTTCATACCTTCAACGGTAGGACGCATCACTTCATTCATGGTTTTTTCAAACACATCAGCAGTCACGACAGGAGCAGGAGAGTAAGCGCCCATACCGCCCGTGTTTGGACCTTGGTCACCTTCAAAGATACGTTTGTGATCTTGTGAAGTTGCCATAGGCAAGATGTTGTCACCATCAATCATACAAATGAAAGATGCTTCTTCACCTGCAAGGAATTCTTCGATGACTACGCGTGAGCCAGCATCCCCAAATTTGTTGCCTGCAAGCATGTCATCAATGGCATCAAATGCTTCTTGATTGGTCATGGCAACGATTACGCCTTTACCCGCAGCAAGACCATCAGCCTTGATCACAATTGGCGCGCCATTTTTTTCAACAAAAGCTTTCGCTGCATCTACTTCTGTAAACACGTCATAGAAAGCAGTTGGAATGTTGTGGCGTTTAAGGAAGTGCTTCGCAAATGCTTTAGAGCCTTCAAGCTGCGCAGCAAATTGAGTAGGCCCCCAAATTTTTACACCAGCCGTGCGGCAAGCATCTACAACGCCATTTACAAGCGGTGCTTCAGGGCCAACAACGATTAAATCAACTGCATTGTTTTTAGCGAAGTCGATAATCGCAGTATTGTCTAAAATGTTAAGCGCAACATTTTCACATTTTGCTTCTGTTGCAGAACCTGCATTGCCTGGAGCAACAAAAACTTTTGCAACTTTGTCGTCTTGTGCGATTTTCCATGCAAGCGCATGTTCACGACCGCCATTACCCAAAACTAAAATATTCATGATCAAAAATCCTTCCAGAAATAAGAATCCCCCTAAATCCCCCTTTGGAAAGGGGGACTCCCTTCGTTCTATTATGATATAGAAAACCCTCCTTTATTAAAGGAGGGCTAGGGAGGATTTAATATATTAATTAGTGACGGAAATGACGCATGCCAGTGAATACCATTGCAATACCAGCTTCATCAGCAGCAGCAATGGTTTCTTCATCACGCATAGAACCGCCCGGTTGGATAATGCATTTGATACCCGCTTTCGCAGCGTTATCAATACCATCACGGAATGGGAAGAATGCATCAGATGCCATTACAGCGCCTTCAACCACTAAACCAGCATGTTCAGCTTTAATCGCAGCAATACGAGCAGAGTTAACGCGGCTCATTTGACCTGCGCCCACACCAATGGTTTGACGGTTTTTAGCATAAACAATTGCGTTTGATTTAACGTATTTCGCAACTTTCCAAGCGAAGATCATGTCATCGATTTCTTGTTCAGTTGGTGCACGTTTCGTCACAACTTTTAAGTCATCTTTCGTGATCATGCCTAAGTCTTGGTCTTGAACCAATAAACCGCCATTGACACGTTTGTAGTCAAGTTGAGCTTGACGCGCGTCAATTGCAGGAAGTTCGCCGCATACAAGTACACGAACGTTTTTCTTCGCGCCAGTCACTTCAAGCACGCCGTCAGCAACGCTAGGCGCAATGATCACTTCAACGAATTGACGATCAACAATGGCTTGTGCAGTTGCAACATCTAATTCACGGTTGAATGCAATGATGCCGCCAAATGCAGATTCAGGATCTGTTGCATAAGCAAGGTCATACGCTGCTTGAATACCGTCTAAAGATACCGCAACGCCACAAGGGTTTGCATGTTTAACAATCACACAAGCAGGTTTTGCAAATGATTTTACACATTCAAGTGCTGCATCTGTATCTGCGATGTTGTTATAAGATAATTCTTTACCTTGTAACTGTTTTGCAGTTGAAACAGATGCTTCAGTTGCAGTTGCTTCTACATAGAAAGCAGCAGATTGATGCGGATTTTCACCGTAACGTAAATCTTGTGCTTTGTTCAATTGCGTATTGAAAGTACGGGCAAATTTATCTGCTTCGCCTTCTTCTTTACCAACACGTGCGCCTAAGTAAGAGGCGATCATGCCGTCGTATTGAGCAGTATGTTCAAATGCTTTAACAGCAAGGTCAAAACGTGTTGCATAAGATAAAGCACCCTCAGCTTTAAGCTCAGCAACGACAGTCGCATAGTCAGCAGCATTTACAACTATACCTACAGATGCATGGTTTTTCGCAGCAGCGCGAACCATAGTCGGACCGCCGATGTCGATGTTTTCGATTGCATCAGCAAGTGAACAGTTTGGTTTAGCAACTGTTGCAGCAAATGGGTAAAGGTTAACAACAACTAAATCGATCGCATCGATGTTGTGTTCAGCCATTACTTCTTCGTCTAGACCGCGACGAGCCAAGATGCCGCCATGGATTTTAGGATGCAGTGTTTTTACACGGCCGTCCATCATCTCTGGGAAACCCGTGTGCTCTGAAACTTCAACTACGGCAACATTGTTGTCTTTTAACAACTTATATGTACCGCCAGTAGATAAAATTTCTACCCCAAGAGCAGCAAGGTCTTGTGCAAATTCAACAATACCAGTCTTGTCAGACACAGAGATTAAAGCGCGTTTAATAGTCATGATCTTCGTCACAGTTTTCAAGATTTAAAACAAATTAGCTAATATACAGGTAAAAAAAATGCCCGCGGAAGCCGCAAGCATTTTATCATTTATTCACTCATTAAACCGTGAGCTTTTAGCTTTTTACGTAAAGTACCACGGTTTAAGCCGAGAATTTCAGCAGCGCGAGTCTGGTTGCCGCGAGTGTATTCTAGAACAACAGATAGAAGAGGTTTCTCCATTTCTGCCAGCACCATGTCATAAACTTGAGATGGTTGTTCGCCTTGCAATTGTGCAAAGTAGTGGCGAACTGCGCGATCTACGTGAATACGAAGAGCGACATCAGATTGTGCAGTAAAAATAGGAGATTTGCTATTCATGCGAATTAATCCGAAAAATCTGAATATCACTTGGGTAAAAGTGATATATATAAAGTGGTCTAAAAATTTAAATGAACTCCGTTTTAGATCCTAAAACGGGTAGTTCTAAAACTGTACATTTAGCATGCCACAACTCGTCAAAATGGTCGAAAAATAAGCGTAACAATAGTTAAACATTTGTTACAGACCATTTTTAAAACAAAAAAATCTGCTCTATACGCTATAAATAAATAAAGCGCATTTTGCTGATGTTCTATTTGTATTAAAAAGACTGAGGAGATTGCAGCACAAAGCTTTCGTGGCGCGTATCATACCATTGTCTAAGAAAAAGTGAGCAAGAAAACTGCATTTTTTTTACTTTTTTTTATAGTTTTTTTCAATTTTACGGACGAATAATTTCTAGAGTATAGCTGTCAAAGCTTTTACGTGAGTGAGGCAGAGTAAATTTAAGACGGAATGGCGTATTGGTTGGAATACGTTTGATGCTGGAAAGACTGCCGATCAAATATTCCTGCGGCTGCAGATTGTAAACTGCAAATTCTTGACCATTGTCTTTAAGCTTGACGCGTATTATAGGTAAAGACAGGCTGCGGGTGTGGAAGTTGACCAATTCACCGCTGAACGTCACTTCATTCTTAGCTGTAGGTGAAACTTTAACCTTTTTTAGGTTAAGCAGCATGTACTGTTCATCAAATTTAGAACAGTTAAATACAGAACATACACTATTAAATGCGGCGCTCATAATTGGGCTGCCATTTAAATAGTGAGGATTAAACCAAAAAAACTGGAACAGCAGTGTGCTGAATAGCAAAATGTTGACTAGAGTCCAGCCAAAATAGCTGAGTACAGAACGTTTTTGCTTTTGCTCTTGTTTGTCTGACCAATTCAGGGCAGGGAAGTTGCCAATAGGGTCTGTACTAAAGTAGTTCAGGTTGTTCAAATAGGTTTTTAAGTCAATGTTGGAGTTTTCGACTTTTTTGTCAAAAATTGCCAGCATGCCGTTAGTATTTGCTTGGAGCGGAGAAGGCAGATTGTCTGCCTCCCTATTTACTTTTTCGACATCTACAGGCTCTGTCGTCATGACAGGCTTCATTGCTTCATTTAATGAAGGAATGAATTGTTCTTTGTTAACGTTAAGTAAATAGCTTAAAGCATTAAACGTATTTGAACATTTTGGACAGCAAACCATCCCTTGCGACATCGTCAACTGTGCGACAGATATCCTGTAGGTGGTAGAACACGATGGGCAATAGGTCTGTTTGCTGCTCATAATTGTTTACATAGCTGAATTAATAAGAATGACGTTTACCAGAGATGCGGCACCAGTATTCATCACGAATTTCGACCTTCAATATATCAAAGAATTTGCTATAAATGTTAGAAACATCAGCAACTTGCTCTTCTATTACACCTGCAAGTGCGAACTCTCCCTCAGATTTAATTAAAGTTGAGAATTCCTTTGCAAGCATCATTAGCGGTCCGGCAAGAATGTTTGCAACAAAGACATCTACTTTCTCATTTTTCAGCTCTTCGTTGAATTCTTCCGGCAGGCCGACATATAGGCGGTCAAGTACACCATTCAATTCGGCATTTTGCTGGGTTGCTAAAACGGCTTGAGGATCAATGTCTGTTGCATAAACTTTTTTTGCGCCGAGCAGCAGGGCAGCAACACCTAAAATGCCTGAGCCGCAGCCATAATCGATGACGACTTTATCTTTTACGTCTGTTTGACCGAGCCATTGCAGGCAAAGGAAAGTAGATGCGTGATTCCCTGTGCCAAAAGCTAGGCCAGGATCAAGCTTAATGTTGACAGCATCGGCTTCAGGCGCTTGCATCCATTCAGGCACAATCCAATATTTTTCACCAATTTGGATCGGCTCATAAGCATCCATCCATGTGCGTTCCCACGCTTGGTCTTCTAGGAATTCATGGCGCACAGGCGCCTCAGGCAATTGTGCGGCAACAAAGGTCAGCAAAGCATCTACATCAATTTCTTCGCCGTCTTCTTGTGCATAAATACCTGTCACAATGACTTTGTTCCAAAGCGGTGTTTCACCCGGAAGCGGTTCAAGCAGGTCCTGATTCTCAGCATCATCTAAAGTTACGCTGACTGCGCCTAATGAACTGAGTAATGTCTCAGTGAAATCTACTTGCGCTTGATCAACAGTAATATGAATTTGCAGCCACTTCACAGTAAGGAACCTAATTTTGTCTTCAAAAAAGCTATTGTAGCGGAACTTGCTTGGTATCGCCTATATTTTAAGAGGCTCTGAGCAAAATAAAAGGACGCGCTTTGCATCCTTTTATTTTAAAAACATGGTGCAGTTTTATATTGTTTCAGCTTTTGCAGACGGGATTGGCGCAAATTTGCTGAGCATTAATCCAAATAAGGCTGCAAAAATATACATGAAAATAGAGTATACGGCGGCAGGCATGGCGGCTGCAGAGCTCATCATGACGGTAAGTGCAATAGTCATGGCTAATGTACTGTTGTGAATGCCAATTTCAAATGCGCAAGCGCGGGCCTGCGTGCTGCTGATCCCGGCTAAGCGCGGTACAAAGTAACCGATAGTTAAGCTGCAGATACAGAAAATTGCTGTTGCGGCGCCAACTTGTGTTAAATAGGTCATAATATTTTCTCGTTCAGCAGCTATTGCGCCAACGATAATTAAAATCAGGAAAATGACAGCAAAAATGCGCAGCGGTTTACTGAGCTTTTCGGTTAGGCGCGGTGAATAGTGCCGAATAAGCATGCCAATAGCTACAGGGACAATGATGATGCTGAATACCTGCAGGATTTTTGAAAACTGCAGGGTGATTTGCTGACTTTCTTGCATAAAATGCGCAATGGAAAAATTGACAATTAAAGGCAGCGTAACTGCAGCTATTACAGAGTTAATTGCAGTTAAAGTAATGTTCAGCGCTAAATCGCCTTTAAATAAGTAGCTGAACAGGTTTGCTGTGCTGCCTCCGGGAGAGGCGGCTAAAAGCATGAGGCCAACGGATAATAGCGGCGGCAAATTGAAAATTTTACATAAGGCAAATGCAATGCTGGTCAATACAGCAAGCTGGCAGAATAGTGCAAGCAGTACCGCTTTCGGGTGTTTGCTTACTCGTGCAAAATCTTTAAGAGTAAGCTCTAAGCCTAATCCAACCATAATAATGGCGAGGGCTAAAGGGAGCATAATCGTAATAATTTGTGAATTCATCCTAAATCCTTCATTGTCCGTTTTTTATCATTATGTGCTTTAAAACTATCCGCTGTGCAGGTGCTGTTGAAACTCCTTTTTTGTAAAGAATTATAAATTAAGAATTTAAGTGTTTTTATTTGGCCTGTTTCGTCTGCGAAATAGCCAGACTGCCGTTTTCTTTACGTGTTAAAAATAAACCGAAACCGATTGCAAATATATACATGTAAATCGAATATACGCCTGCTGGAATAGCAATTGTTGTATTGGATAATACAGATAAAGCAATAGTTAGAGAGACTGCGGTATTGTGGATGCCGATTTCAAATGTACATGCCCGAGCTTGGCGTTCAGGAATGCCAGCGAGATGAGGAATTAAGTAACCAATGAACAGGCTGCTGAAGCAAAATAGCCCCATAGCAATTCCGACATCGATAAAATAAAGGATGACATTTGAACGCTCTTGGAAAAGGGCGTAAATAAAAATGCTTGTAAGAAATAGGATCGACAGCATGCGCATCGGTTTATTCCACTGGCGCGCAATTTTAGGAAAATGGTGGCGAATCAGCATACCTAAACAAACAGGAATAAATACAATTAAGAAGACTTGGGCAATTTTGGCGACAGGCATGCCGATGGTCGTGTCTGCGCTTAAAAAATACAGCAGAGATAAGTTGACAATAAAAGGCAATGTAAAGGTGGTAATTAAGGAATTAAGGGCAGTTAATGTCAGGTTTAGCGCAACATCGCCTTTGAAAATATAGCTGACTAAATTTGCAGTCGGGCCGCCGGGAGAGGCGGCTAAAAGCATCACGCCTACAGAGAGCAAAGGCTCTAATTGAAGTACTGTACAGATGAAAAATGCAATGCCGACAAGAACAATCAGCTGGCAGAACAGCGCAATAAATATTGCTTTCGGGTAGCGTCCTACACGTAAAAAATCCTTAACTGTCAGCTCTAAACCAAGCCCCATCATCATAAATGCTAAAATGACCGGCAGAAAAAATACAAATATGCCCGAATCCATGGAATATCCTTGTTTTTATCATCCTTTGGCATTGAGTTTAAACAAGTTAATTAATTTATCAATAAAGAAAAAGGGCAAAAAATAGGTACTTTGCCCTTATGTTTGAGTGAAATGTGAGATGGCTGGCATTCATTCGTCGCTTTTCATGCTCAGCTATTTTGGACGCGGCGGTGAAAATCCGAGTGCGCATTTTCCGTAAATTTCTTTGCCCTCAATATTTATAGATTTTACGTTTGCATCATTTAGACAGATTGAGTTGAGCTCTGCTTCATTGCCTGTTAATCCAGCTTTGCTGGAGGAGCTGAAGAATTGAGGTTCACATGTGCCATTCCAGATAATGCCTCTATAAGCAAAGCTTACTTCAGCGCCTTGTGATTTGCCTTTACAGACTTGCTGGAACTTCGTGCTGTTATAGATTGTTTCGACTTTGTCATTTGCTGCAGCTGAAAATGACGCGAAAAAAGAACCGCACAGTAAGGTCGAGAGCAGCATCGTTTTAATCATTGCTTTTATCCTTTTATTTTCTGTGGATCAAACTTCAGCATAAAAGATCGGCTGTGCTGTACAAGGGTAATCAGGTTAATTTTGCTGAAAAAGTGTTTTATTTTGCTGAAAAATGCTGCAAAGCGTATTTGCTGTTGAAACTGTGTATACCAGCTGAGACTGGTAAAATACAATAAAAACGACTGAATCAGTCAACTTATCTCTGAACTTTTGCTATAATCTTCGGTCATCCATTTTTTGAAATCTCTCCATACCACTATGCATTATCCTAAAGTTTACGATGTCATTGTTATCGGCGGCGGTCACGCAGGTACCGAAGCGGCTCTAGCTGCGGCGCGCATGGGCCGACAGACTTTGCTCTTAACTCATAACATTGAGACTTTAGGGCAGATGAGCTGTAACCCTGCGATTGGCGGTATTGGCAAGTCGCATTTAGTGCGTGAAATTGATGCTTTGGGCGGCGCAATGGCTTTGGCTGCGGACAAAGGCGGTATTCAATTCCGTATTTTAAATTCGCGTAAAGGCGCAGCAGTACGTGCAACCCGTGCGCAAGCTGACCGTGTGCGTTTTAAAGCGGCCATTCGTGAGACTTTGGAAAATCAAGCGAACTTGGATATTTTTCAGCAAGCAGCGGATGACCTGATTGTAGAAGGCGATACGGTTAAAGGTGTTGTCACTCAAATGGGTGTGCGCTTTGATGCGAAAACTGTGGTATTGACGACAGGTACATTCTTAGGCGGTGTAATTCACATTGGCCTAAATAACGCGTCAGGCGGCCGTGCGGGTGATCCGCCGTCTATTTCATTGGCTGCGCGTTTACGCGAATTAAACTTGCCTGTAGGCCGTTTAAAAACGGGTACACCGCCGCGTATTGATGCGCGTTCTGTCGATTTTTCTGTCATGACAGCGCAGCCGGGAGATTTCCCGTCGCCAACAATGTCATTCATGGGTGATGCTTCCATGCATCCTGAGCAAGTGAACTGCTATATTACCCATACCAATGAAAAAACCCATGACATTATCCGCGGAGGCTTAGACCGTTCACCAATGTATACTGGTGTAATTGAAGGTGTAGGTCCACGTTACTGTCCTTCAATCGAAGATAAAATTCATAAATTTGCCGATAAAAACTCGCATCAAGTATTCCTAGAGCCTGAAGGTTTGGATACGCATGAGCTTTATCCAAACGGCATTTCAACATCATTGCCATTTGATGTGCAGTTTGAGCTTGTCCGCTCGATTCGCGGTATGGAAAATGCGCACATTCTGCGTCCGGGCTATGCAATTGAGTATGACTACTTTAACCCGCAAGCCTTGAAGTTTTCTTTGGAAACTAAAGCAATTAATAACCTGTATTTCGCTGGTCAAATTAACGGTACAACAGGTTATGAAGAAGCGGGCGCGCAAGGTTTGCTTGCTGGTCTGAATGCTGCACGCCGTGCGTGGGATCAAGAGCAATGGACACCTAAGCGTGATGAAGCGTATATGGGGGTATTGGTAGACGACCTGATTACTTTAGGTACGAAAGAGCCGTACCGTATGTTCACGTCGCGTGCGGAATACCGCTTAATGCTTCGCGAAGACAATGCAGATCAGCGTTTAACTGCAATTGGCCGTGAAATGGGGCTGGTAGATGATGCGCGTTGGGATGCGTTCTGCCAAAAAATGGAAGCGGTAGAAACAGAAAAAGGCCGTTTACAGCATCTTTGGGCAGCGCCAAATAATCCGCTAGGTAAGAAATTTGTAGAAATGACAGGTGATGACCTGTCTAAAGAGACTTCTGCAATTGATTTGCTTAAACGCCCGAATATCAACTTTGCGCAAATTGCAGAATTAACGGGTTCTGAAGTATCTGCATTTGTAGGCGAGCAAATTGAAATTGCGGTGAAATATGAAGGTTATATCAACCGTCAGCAAGAAGATGTCGCGCAGTTGAAGCGTTTAGAAGAGACTAAGATTCCTGCTGATTTTGATTATGATGCGGTTTCTGGCCTTTCACGTGAAATTACCTTGAAGCTGAAAGATGTGCGCCCTGAAACACTTGCTCAGGCAAGCCGTATTCCGGGTGTTACACCAGCGGCAGTGCAATTGGTGATGATTACGATTCGTAAAAATGCCAATGCTAAAAAATCTGCTTAAGCTTTTAAAGTGAAAAAAACCCGCTGAGTGCGGGTTTTTTTATTTGTATTGATATGCCGCAGGTGTTTTATATGCTTTGCTGCTATTTATTCGATCTTAATAGCAGCGTTTATTTAAAGTTAAATACTGGCGTTGATCTGAAAAAGCGGAATGATTGTATTTCGCTATCATGGCATAGCTGTAATCTTTTGTTGTATTAAGTTTTTGATATATAAGTCTAAATTAAAATAATAAGAGTCAAAAACTATTGATGTGCAATCTTTTGAATCTTAATTGGCTTGTTGGTCTGTCTTTAATCCGACCATTGTAGTGGTATTTATTGTGATTCATTCGGCAGAAAATGCCTTGGCAGGCAGTAGAGGGCTGTCTGTGTACTATGGATAGGGGGTGAATTATGGCACAAGTACAAACGGGGAAAATGCAAAAGTTTCTAACGGTATTTTTGTGTTTCTGGGTGGCGTTTTTTGAGGGTTTTGACCTGCAGGCGCCTGGAATCGCGGCGAAAGGAATTGCGGCGACATTTTCATTGGATCAAGTGCAAATGGGCTATGTGTTTAGCCTAGGTGTATTTGGTATGCTGTTTGGCGCATTTTTTGGCGGCCGCGCAGCAGATTATTTAGGGCAAAAGAAAATGCTAATGCTTTCAATTGCAATATTTGGCGTATTTATGTCGATTACGGCATTAGCGCCAAGCATTGAAGTTTTGTATATTGCGCGTTTCTTTACGGGTTTAGGTTTGGGGGCTGCAATGCCGACCATGATTTCAGTGGTGGGTGACGAAGCGAATGAGTCGAACCGCGGCAAGTTAAATAGTTTAATGTACTGCGGCTTGCCTGTAGGCGCCATTTTTGTTGCTGGTTTGGGTATCTTGTTTAAAGATATTTCATGGCATGCCATTTTCTTAATTGGCGGTTTAGCGCCTTTAGTACTGATTCCATTCATGGCGTTTATTTTAAAAGATAAACCAAAAGCTGTTGTGGAAGTGAAAAGCGCGGAAACTGTACCGCCAATGGCGCAAGTATTGTTTGCTGAGAAAAAATATAAATATACATTGCCGCTGTGGGTAGGTTTCTTCTTTACGCTTATGGTGAACTATATTTTAATCAGCTGGCTGCCGAACTTGCTTATGGAGCAAGGTTTGGAGAAGCAGCAGGCATTCATGATCATGCTGGTGTTTCAAGTAGGCGCTGTCATTGGTACGCTTGGTTTTGGCTACTTGCTGGATCGCCTAAAGTTGTGGCAAATGTCGGTATTGATTTATACAGGCTTGTTTGTGGCGCTATTTGCTTTATTCACCACAACGTCTATTCCTGTGCTGATCGTTGCAGGCGTAATGGGCGGTATTTTCTCTACAGGCGGTCAATCGATCCTTTACGGTATTTCACCAATCTTCTACGCTGGCGCAGGTAAAGTGACGGGTGTGGGCAGTGCAATTTCTTTGGGCCGTTTGGGTGCAATGACAGGGCCGTTATTAACAGGTAAAATTTTAGCTTTAGGCTTGGGTACAACGGGTATTTTGGTGGCAAGTGCCCCAGGGATTGTGCTGTCAGCTATAGCGATTGCAGGTTTGTCTGCATATAAGGCAAGTCAGAAATAATTGCATCATTAAGCATTGAACGAAAAGGAGGCTCGGGCTTCCTTTTTTATGCATATTTAGATGTAAATTCTTTGGTTCAAAATAGCTCATTTGTTAATATAGCCTAGATTTAATAACGATGAAGCACCTATGGCATATCAACTTATTCAGCTTGCGGTCCAGCCAACTGATAATATTGCTTGCCCGCATTGCCAGCAGCAAGTCATTGATTGGGCTGAAGAGCAGTATATTCAGCCATGTGAGCATACTTTGTTTATTGCGATGGATATTGGTTTTGAGTACATTACGGATGAGTTTGAAACGACTATGCGCCGTAATGTGGATGATTTGCATGCGAATGATGATCAAGTGATTATGCTGGATGAGCTTAAAGCGGCTGCTTTTGATCATTACGTGATTTATCAGTCTGACTTGGGTATTGAAGGCTATTCACGTTATATTGGCTTTACCGCTTAAGGCTAAGCAGGCCTTTTTGCAGGACTAGGCGTTTGAGGCATTAAAAAAGCTAACTTTGGAAAGTTAGCTTTTTATTTTGGAAAAATATGAAAGTTTAACCTTCAACCTCTTCTTCAATGTCATCCTCGGTGCTGTCCATGCCAAGCTCTTTCAGCTTGCGGGTCAGCGTGTTGCGTCCCCAGCCAAGAAGTTCGGCGGCATGGCGTTTGCGGCCGCGTGTTTGCTGCAGGGCTGCATTAATCAGTGTGCGTTCAAACATTGGCGTTGCAATGTCTAAAATTTTCATCTCGCCATTTTTCAGTTTTTGCACAGCCCATTGGCCAAGCATCTCATCCCAGTGATGAATAGAAATGCGGTCTAGGTTATGCGGAGCAGGTGCGCCTTCGCCGCTTTGATGGATTGGAATCTGTTTCAGTTCGGAAGGCAGATCTTCAGGGTAGACTTCACGGCCAGTAATCATCACTGTTAACCAGCGGCAGGTATTTTCCAGCTGGCGAACGTTACCCTGCCAAGGGAGCTTTTGCATGTATTCCTGAGTTTCAGCGCGTAAAATTTTCGGACTTACCCCCAGCTCTTTACCTGCGCGTGCAAGGAAGTGCTGTGCCAGCATTGGAATGTCTTCGCTACGGTGCGCCAGTTTAGGAATGTGAATGCGGATAACATTTAGACGGTGGTACAAGTCTTCACGGAAGCGGCCATCTTGTACGAGTTTTTCTAAATCTTGGTGGGTTGCAGCGACAATACGCACATCGACTTTAACGGGAATGTGTCCGCCTACGCGGTAGAACTCACCATCGGCCAATACACGTAATAAACGTGTCTGTGTTTCAAATGGCATGTCGCCAATTTCGTCTAGGAACAGCGTACCGCCATTGGCTTGTTCAAAGCGGCCTTGGCGCTGTGTGTTTGCGCCAGTAAATGCGCCTTTTTCATGACCAAATAATTCGGTTTCAATCAAATCTTTTGGAATGGCGGCCATGTTCAGCGCAATAAAAGGTTTGCTGCTGCGCGGAGAGTGGCGGTGCAGGGCATGTGCAACCAGTTCTTTGCCTGTGCCAGATTCACCGTTAATCAGCACAGTAATGTGTGATTGTGATAAACGGCCAATCGCGCGGAAGACTTCCTGCATGGCAGGCGATTCACCAATAATTTCAGTCGACTGAATTGGCTGAGCGGTTTTCGCTGATTCTTGCTGCTGCAGCTTAGTAATGTGCAAAATTGCGCGGTTGACTAATGCAAGCGCTTCGTCAATATCAAAGGGTTTAGGCAGGTACTCAAAAGCGCCAGTTTGGTAGCTGGAAACAGCAGACTCTAAGTCTGAATGCGCTGTCATAATAATGACAGGCAAGTCAGGGTATTGGCCTTTTACTTTACCTAGGAATGTTAAGCCGTCGATACCGGGCATGCGGATGTCGGTTAAAATGACATCTGGCGCATCTAGGCTCAGCTGATCTAAGGCTGATTGGGCTTCTTCGAAACTGGTAACGTCAAAACCTTCTTCTTTGAAGGTTTTTTCCAGTACCCAGCGCATTGCGCGATCGTCATCTATAACCCAGATTTTATTTCGCGGCATGATCCGACTCCCAAGGTAAATATAAGCTAAAAATGGTTTGACCAGACACAGATTGGCATTCAATCATCCCGTTGTGCTGGTGCATGATGTTTTGTGCGATGCTCAGTCCTAAACCAGTGCCTTTCGCTCGGCCAGTCACTAATGGATAAAACACCGATTCTAATATTTCTTCAGGAACGCCTGGCCCGTTGTCTTCTATATCAATACGCACTGCAGAGCGTTTCAGTACGCCATTAATAGTGACAAGGCGCTGAATGCGGGTACGTAAAATCAGTTCAGGCTGATGGTTTGTGAAGAATTCTTTATTTTCGGTCATAGCCTGTACGGCATTGACGCTGATATTGAGCATGACTTGAATCAGCTGGTCACGGTCAGCCATGACATCAGGCAGTGACAGGTCATAATCACGGGTAATTTTAATTTTCTTTTTAGTTTGATTGACAATGAGCGCGCGCACCCGTTCCAGCGGTTCATGTACATTCACTGGTTCATAACTTGGCAGCTGGCGTGAGCCAAGCATGGTGTCGGCTAAATTGCGCAGGCGGTCAACTTCGCTGATGATAATGTCGGTGAATTCGCTGTACTGAGGATCATTTAAACTGCGGGCCAGCAGCTGTGTCGCGCCGCGAATGCCGCCTAGCGGATTTTTAATTTCATGGGCTACACCGCGGATCAGCTGGCGGGCAACTTGATGCTGCTGAATAAAGTTCTCTTCTTTAGAGATTTTCAGCATACGGTCAATTGGATTTAATTCAATAATTAACAGCGGGTGATACGGTTTCCCTGAGTTTAGCTGTGAAACAGTATAGTCCACATGCATTTCTTTGAACTTTACATTAATGGTTGCTTCACGGCGCGTGTATGGCTGGCCAGTCGCTAAAGTGTTGTTCAGCGCTTCTTCTGTATTGAATTCATCGTTTGGCATATGTAAAAGATTCAGTACAGGCAAGCCCTCAGCGCGAAGTAAGCTAATGTCAAATAATGCTTCGCAAGATGAGTTCAAATAAAAAATATTAAGCTTACTATCGACCAGTAAAATTGCTGTCGTTAAATTATCTACAAGTAAGCGATAATCGATAGTCATGGGCTGATCCATTAGCGGTGAGTTCCTGTTTTAAAATAGCGCAATGGCATCTTCATAAAGCATTTGTGTGTCAGTGTTTGGACTGAATTGATGCAGATTAAGCAAAATGCACGCCAACTTTTATGAAATTGGCTTAAATTTTATGGTGAGTTAAGCAAAATGCGCTGAATTTAGCCTTTGTTTAAAAGGTATAACGAATTAAAAAAGTGCTGTAAATAAAAAATGATTCAAGATGGTGCATAAATGTTTATATGGTTAGATTTATGGCATTATTTTGGTGCGTGATATAAAGAGTATCCTTTTCACCTGTTTTTATGAAGCGAAAAGACATACAATACGCGCATTCTAGTGGAGCGCAGATTCATGAAATCCCCCAAAGTCGGTTTTGTTTCTTTAGGTTGTCCTAAGGCATTGGTAGATTCCGAACGAATTTTAACTCAGTTAAAGACTGAAGGTTATGATGTAGCGTCAGATTACGACGGTGCAGATTTAGTTGTTGTAAATACCTGCGGTTTTATTGAATCTGCAGTGCAAGAGTCTTTGGACGCGATCGGTGAAGCGATGAGCGCAAATGGCCGTGTGATTGTCACAGGCTGTTTGGGTAAAGACGAAGACAAAATCCGCCAAATGCATCCAAATGTTTTAAAAGTAACAGGTGCGGCGGCATATCAAGACGTAATGGAAGCAGTGCATCAGTATGTGCCTGAACCTCCAAAACACAATCCATTTATTGACCTGGTGCCAGAGCAGGGTGTCCGTTTGACGCCTAAGCATTATGCATATTTGAAAATATCAGAAGGCTGCAACCACCGCTGCACATTCTGTATTATTCCAAGCATGCGCGGTGACTTAGTTTCACGCCCTGTCGGCTCTGTATTAAGTGAAGCTCAAGCTTTGAAGAAAGCTGGCGTAAAAGAAGTGCTCGTTATCTCCCAAGACACTTCGGCTTACGGCGTGGACACAAAATACAAGCTGGATTTCTGGAACGGTCAGCCTGTTAAAACTAAATTCTATGACATGTGTGAAGCATTGGGCCAATTGGGTATTTGGGTGCGCCTGCACTATGTATATCCGTACCCGCATGTGGATGCTGTTATTGATTTAATGGCGCAAGGCAAAATCCTACCGTATTTGGATATTCCATTCCAGCATGCAAGTCCTAAAATTTTGAAACTGATGAAGCGTCCTGCGCACAGTGAAAATACTTTAGAGCGCTTGAAGCTTTGGCGTGAAAAATGCCCTGATTTAGTGATTCGTTCAACATTCGTTGTTGGTTTCCCTGGTGAAACCGAAGAAGACTTCGTCATGTTGCTTGATTGGCTGAAAGAAGCGCAGCTTGACCGTGTTGGCTGCTTTACGTATTCGCCAGTTGAAGGCGCGACTGCAAACGACCTGCCGGATCATGTGCCTGAAGAAGTGAAGCAAGAGCGTTATGAACGCTTCATGGAAGTTCAGCAAGAAATCTCTGCTGCAAAATTGCAAAAGCGTATCGGTCAAAAAATGACAGTGCTTGTGGATGGTCTTGAAGATGAATTCCCAGTTGCAGTTGCGCGTTCTTATGCAGATGCGCCTGAAATTGACGGCAACGTATTTGTTGAAGACATCGATAAGTCTCTGATTAAAGCAGGTGATCTGCTGGAGGTGGAAATTACCGATGCAGACGAGTATGACCTGTTTGCGAAGCTGATCAGCATTAAGTCCGCTTAAGCGCTGCATACGAATAATATTTTAGATTAGATATAGGTATTGGAGTTTTAGATGATGGACTCAAAAAAACCGCGTTATGAACGTATTTTGCTGAAACTTTCGGGTGAAGCGCTTGCTGGCAATAAAGATATGGGTATCGACGCGCAAGTGCTTGATCAAATGTCTTTAGCAATTGCTCACTTAGTGGGTTTAGGCGTACAGGTTGGTATCGTTGTTGGCGGCGGCAATTTGTACCGCGGCAGCCAGCTGCAAAAAGATGGTTTGGTTGGCCGTGTAACAGGTGACCAAATGGGCATGCTTGCAACTGTCATGAATGGTTTGGCTTTGCGTGATGCATTGGTTCGCCGCAACATCAAAACTCGTTTAATGTCTGCATTGACAATTGGCGCGGTGGTTGAGCCATACTCAAGCCGTGATGCAATCCGTCATTTAACACGCGGTGAAGTGTGCGTATTTGTTGCAGGTACTGGCAACCCATTCTTTACAACAGACACAGCTGCATGTCTGCGCGGTATCGAAATTGAAGCGAATTTGATCTTGAAAGCGACAAAAGTAGATGGCGTATACAATAAAGATCCAAGCAAATTTGAAGATGCTGTGAAATATGACACATTGACTTTCGACCAAGTATTGGATGAAAAGCTGGGTGTGATGGATTTAACGGCAATTTGCTTATGCCGTGACCACAATGTGCCGCTTCAAGTATTTGATATGAATAAATCAGGTTCATTGCTGTCAGTAGTTATGGGTGAAAAAGAAGGTACTCACGTTACGAATTAATGTACGTGGGGCCTAAAGCTCTTTATACTACAGACTATTTTAGTCTTATCTCTTATTAAAAATTCAGTAAGGAAGATCACATGATTAACGATCTTAAAAAAGATGCCGAAGACCGCATGAATAAATCATTGGAGTCTTTGGAGCATGGTTTTGCAAAGGTTCGTACAGGCCGTGCGCATCCATCTATCCTAAACGGTGTTATGGTTCCTTACTACGGTTCAGACGTGCCATTAAACCAAGTTGCAAGCGTTGGTGTTGAAGATTCACGTACGCTGATTGTTCAGCCATTTGAACGCAATATGGCGGGTGCAATTGATAAAGCAATCCGTGAATCAGATTTGGGTTTAAATCCAATTTCTTCTGATTCGATTCGTGTGCCAATGGCAGCTTTGACTGAAGAAACCCGTAAAGATATGCAGAAAGTTGCGCGTAACGAAGCTGAAAATGCGAAAGTTGCAATCCGCAACATCCGCCGTGACGTTTTGGGTGATATCAAAGCATTATTGAAAGAAAAAGAAATTTCTGAAGATGATGAACGCCGTGCAGGTGATGATATCCAGAAAATTACAGACAAATTTGTAGCAGAAGTGGAAAAACGTTTAGCTGCGAAAGAAGCTGAATTGATGAAGGTCTAAGTTTGAATGACCCCATCTGAAGAAACTTCCCGTCTTCCGAAACATGTTGCCATCATCATGGATGGCAACAATCGTTTTGCCAAAAAAAATCAAATGCAAAAAGGTGAAGGACACCGTTCTGGAAAGGACATTCTTGACCCGATCGTAGAGCATTGCCGACAAACAGGCATTCAAGCGCTGACCGTATTTGCTTTCTCTAGTGAAAATTGGAACCGTCCTCAATTTGAGGTCGAGCTGCTGATGAAACTGCTGGAAGAAACCATTCACGAACAGCTGTCCCGCATGGAAAAATTCAACATTGCATTGCGCTTTATCGGAGATCGGTCACGTTTATCTCCAGAATTGCGTGCGCTTATGTTGCATGCTGAAGAAAGGACTGCTAAGTTCACTAGCATGACGCTGACCATCGCTGTAAGCTATGGCGGCATGTGGGATATGGCGCAAGCTGCGAAGCAGATTGCGGCAGATGTTCAGGCAAATAAATTAACGCTTGATGCGATTGATGTTGATGTATTTGGTCAATATGTCAGTATGAGTGATTTGCCCGCAGTAGATTTATTAATTCGTACAGGCGGTGATTTCCGTCTTTCAAATTTTCTATTGTGGCAGGCCGCTTATGCAGAGCTGTATTTTACACAGACATTATGGCCTGAGTTTACCGTCGAAGAATTAGAGGATGCCTTTGCAGTCTTTGCAGGGCGTGAACGCCGCTTCGGTAAAACATCAGAGCAAATTCAGCAAGCGACACTTGAGAATTAATAAATGTTAGAGCGGATTATTACCGCATTGGTTTTGGTTGCAGTTGTACTGAGCTGTATGTTTGCTTCGTCTTCTCATTATCCAATGTTTGTGCTGATGATCATTGCAGCAGGGGTAGCTGGCTATGAGTGGTTTAAACTCATGCCTAAAAAATCAGAAAATGCGAATAAGCCGCTGGCATGGTGCTATGGCATAGCGGCAGCTGTGCTTTCAGCTTTGGCGCTCAGCTATACAGATGTGGCGCTGCTGCTTTGGGCTGCGTCTATTTTGACGTGGGTTCTTAGCGTGTATTGGGTGAAGTCTTATCCTGAATATGACAGCTGGTATAATCCTTCTTTAAATGTTATTGGCTTTGTTTTAGTTTCTGCCGCTGTTACTGCCATTTATTCGGTATGGCAAAGTTCACCGTGGTGGCTGATGTACTTGTTCTTGCTGGTTTGGGGAGCAGACAGCGGCGCATACTTCGTTGGACGCAAACTAGGCAAAAAGAAACTTGCAGCAGATGTAAGTCCAAATAAATCTGTAGAAGGTTTATATGGCGGCGTAGCGACAGCTATGCTGATCGTGATTGTTGTGGAAGTGATTTATTTAGATTTAAGCTTGGCTGAACACGCGCTCTTTTTAATCCTTTCTGTTATTACGGTTTTCAGTTCTGTATTGGGCGACTTGTTTGAATCAATGATCAAGCGCCGTGCAGGCATTAAAGACTCTGGCCGTATCTTGCCGGGACATGGCGGTGTCTTAGACCGTATCGATTCATTATTGGCAGCAGCGCCTATTTTTGCTGCTGGCTTATATGTTTTAAAACTTATTGGCGTAGATTTATAAATGACACAATCTGTTTGTATCTTGGGTGCAACGGGTTCTATAGGTCAAAGCACCTTAAAGATCCTGCAGCAGCATCCGCAAGAGTATTCCGTTTTTGCAGTCACAGCGCATAGCAGAATTGTAGAACTGGTCGAAATTTGCAAACAGTACAAGCCTAAAATTGCTGTTGTTCCGCCGCATAAAGTGGATGAGCTTCATCAGCTGTTCGTGCAGCATCAGCTGGCCGATATTGAAATATTATCTGGCGAAGCTGGATTGATTGCAGTTGCAGAACATGCTGAAACAGATGTGGTTATGGCAGCCATTGTCGGCGCTGCTGGATTGCTGCCGACATTGGCTGCAGTAAAGGCTGGTAAGCGGGTATTGCTTGCAAATAAAGAAGCGCTTGTAATGTCGGGTGATATTATGATGCAGGCTGCTTTAGAAAATAATGCAGCATTATTGCCAGTAGATTCAGAACATAACGCAATTTTCCAATGCTTACCGCAAAACTATTTCAGTGCAGAACGTAACGGACAGCCTAAATTAGGTGTATCGCAAATATTGCTGACGGCTTCAGGCGGTCCATTTTTGCATCATACAATTGAGCGGCTGCAGACGGTGACGCCGGCCCAAGCCTGTAAGCATCCGAACTGGTCTATGGGGCAGAAAATTTCTGTTGACTCTGCAACTTTGATGAATAAGGGCTTAGAGCTGATCGAAGCTTGCCACTTATTTTCAGTGAAAGAACATTTTGTAACAGTAGTTGTTCATCCGCAGAGTATTATTCATTCCATGGTGCAATATGTAGATGGTTCTACATTGGCGCAAATGGGCAATCCAGATATGTGTACACCTATTGCGCATGCATTGGCTTGGCCTGAACGTATTCAGACACATGTGCCTGCGCTGGATTTATTTCAGCATTCACAGCTGAATTTTGAAGAACCTGATACTGTGCGTTTTCCTGCTTTACAGCTTGCACGCCAAGCAATGAAAACGGGCGGTATTACGCCGGCAGTTTTAAATGCAGCCAATGAAATCGCGGTGGACGCATTTTTGCATGGAAAAATTGGTTTTATGCAGATTCCTGAAATTGTGGAGCGGACCTTAAACCGTATGGAAAATAAAGCCGCTGCCAGTTTGGAAGTAATTGTGCAGGCGGATCAAACTGCGCGTTCAATTGCTCAGCAATTGGTGATGGATAAAGGAAGCTAAACGATGAATGCCTTGTTTGTAATAGCAGCAGCAGTTTTATTGCTTGGGCCATTAATTGCAATTCATGAATTTGGCCATTATTTTGTTGCTCGCAAACTGGGCGTTAAAGTTCTAGTTTATTCTATTGGTTTTGGTCCAACACTGCTGAAGTGGACATCTAAAAAATCGGGCATTCAATATCAGCTTTCTGCTTTGCCGCTTGGCGGTTATGTAAAAATGCTGGATGAGCGTGAAGGCAATGTGGCAGAAGAAGATTTACCCTATGCTTTTAACCGTCAGCATCCATGGAAGCGGATTGCAATTGTTGCTGCAGGTCCCCTCATTAATCTTGCTTTCGCAGTGGTGCTGTTTTGGGCATTATTTTTACCTGCACAAGAACAGTTGAATACCCGTGTTGGAAAAGTGTTGCTAAATACGCCTGCCGCAACGGTTCAGATGCATTCTGGTGACAAAATTACAGCAATTGACGGCACACCCGTAAGTACATGGGAAAAACTGAGTTATGCTGTGGTTGACCGTGTGGGTGAAACGGGTCATATTGCCGTGACTGCGCAGCGTGAAGACGAAGTTAAAACCTTCCAGCTGCCTATTCAGCAATTCTTAAAAGATCAATCGCAATCACCTCTTGAGGCGCTTGGCTTTACGCCTTACCGTCCGCAAATTCCAGCTGTTATTACAAAGCTGAGTGAAGGCGGCGCTGCGGTGCGGCAAGGCATGAAAGAAGGCGACCGTATTGTTTCAATTGATGGCGCAGCAATGAAAGATTGGTTTGATGTTGTGCAAGTGGTGCAGGCATCGCCAGAAAAGCTGTTAAAAATTGAAGTGATGCGCGGGCAGCAGCTGGTGCATTTGGACGTAATGCCTCAGGGTAAGCGCGATAATATGGGGAATGTGACGGGTGTGCTGGGTGTTCAAAGTGACCCAGGCAAAGTGACAATTCCTGCAGAATACAAACAAACAATTCAATACACTCCGGCAGAAGCGTTTACAATGGCGCTAGATAAAACTGGTCAGCTTTCCAGTATGATTCTAGGTTCAATTGTGAAAATGGTTCGGGGCTTAATCGGTCTAGATAATTTATCGGGTCCAATTACGATTGCGAAAGTTGCAGGGCAAAGCGCTGAAATGGGCTGGCAAACCTTTATTTCCTTTATGGCGCTGATGAGTGTCAGCTTAGGGATTTTGAATTTGCTGCCGATTCCAATGCTTGATGGCGGTCATTTAATTTACTATTTTATTGAATTAATTCGTGGTAAACCTGTTTCTGAACAAATACAATTGGTTGGATTAAAAATTGGTATGGTACTGCTTGGCAGCATGATGCTGCTGGCACTCTTCAATGATTTTATGCGTTTATAAACTGCGTAGATGATGGAATAAATTTAACAGCGGAAAAGACTGGCATGCAGCACAAACATTTATTTATGCCTTTGGCACTCGTCAGTGCAATGGCATCAGCACAACAAATATATGCAGCAGATGATTTTATAGTACAAGATGTAAAAGTGAATGGATTAGTCCGTTTAGCGCCGGAAAGTGTAGCAACAATGCTGCCGATCACCAGCGGTGACCGAGTGAATGATTCTGCAACTGCAAATGCAATCCGCACATTGTACGCAACAGGCTTGTTTGATGATATTAAAGCATCACAAGACGGCAATACGCTTATTTTCACAGTGGTTGAGCGTCCAGTCATTTCAAAAATTGAATTGAAGGGCAATAAGCTGATTCCTAAGGAAGCGCTGGAAGAAGGCCTGAAAAAAATGGGCTTGGCTGAAGGTGAGGTACTGAAAAAATCTGCACTGCAAATTGTGGAAACAGAGCTTGAACAGCAGTATATGCAGCAAGGCCGTTATGATGCGGATGTGCGTGTAACAACATCTGCAAAGCCGAATAACCGTGTAGACCTTTTACTTGAGTTTAGTGAAGGTAAAGCAGCCAAAGTCTTTGATATTAATATTATTGGTAATACAATTTTTAAAGATGCTGATATTAAACAAGCTTTTGCAGTGAAAGAAAGCGGCTGGGCATCTGTTGTATCCCGCAATGACCGCTATGCGCGTGAAAAAATGGCTGCCAGCTTAGAAGCATTGCGTGCAATGTATCTGAACAAAGGCTATATCAATTTTAATATTGCAAATTCAAGCTTGAACTTAAGTGAAGATAAAAAGCATGTCTTTATTGAAGTTTCTGTGGATGAAGGTGAGCAGTTTAAATTTGGCGAAACGAAATTTTTAGGCGATGCTTTGTATCCTGCTAAAGATTTAGAAGCGCTTAAAATTTATAAAGATGCTGATATCTATTCGCAAGAAAAAGTGAATGCTGTAAAACAGCTGCTGCTTCGCAAATACGGCAATGCCGGCTACTACTTTGCTGAAGTCAATGTTGTGCCGCAAATTAATAATGAAACCAAACTGGTTGATTTGAGCTACTATATCAATCCAGGTCAGCAAGTGACCGTTCGCCGCATTAACTTTACAGGCAACTCAAAAACTGAAGATTCAGTATTGCGCCGCGAAATGCGTCAAATGGAAGGCGCATTGGCAAGCAATGAAAAAATTGATTTGTCTAAAGTGCGTCTTGAACGTACTGGTTTCTTTAAAACTGTAGACGTTAAGCCAGTTCGTGTACCAAATGCTCCAGACCAAGTTGACTTGAATGTCTCTGTTGAAGAGCAGCACTCAGGTACAAGTACTTTAGCAGTCGGTTTCTCACAAAGCGGCGGTGTAACATTCCAAGCAGGTTTAAGCCAAACTAACTTCTTGGGTACGGGTAACTCTGTTTCTATTGATTTATCGCGTTCTGAAACTCAAGATTACTACAACCTGAGTGTCACAGATCCGTACTTCACCATTGATGGTGTGCGCCGCGGTTACAATATGTATTACCGTAAAACTAAGCTGGATGATGACTACAACGTTAACAACTATGTAACGGACAGTTTCGGCGGCGGCATTAATTTTGGCTATCCAATTGATGAAAACCAAAGCATCAGTGCAGGTTTGAATATTGATAGTACAAAGGTTACAACTGGTCCGTATGTGTCGACTTATGTACGTGATTATTTGCTGCAGAATGGCGGTAAATCAACAGGAAAAGGCTCATATTGTCCAAATGATGCAAGTGGTAATGCGCAAAATACAGTTCCTGTATATTTGACCGATTCAAATGGTAATTATTTGGATTCTGACGGTAAGATTACTACAGATAGCACAAAATACGTTATTTCCTATTATAGTTGTGCAGTTCCTGAAGTTACATATGATAATGAGTTTGAAGGTGACTTCTTAACTTATAACCTAAACTTGGGTTGGAGCTATAACACGCTGAACCGTCCAATGTTCCCGACTAATGGCATGTCACATCGTGTAAATGCTGAAATTGCTTTGCCAGGCAGTGATGTTGAATATCAAAAAGTAACTTATGATGCGCAAGCCTTCTTCCCATTAGGTAAGGATTTCGTACTTCGCGGTTATGGTAAATTAGGCTATGGTAATGATTTGCCGTTCTATAAAAACTTCTATGCTGGCGGTTTTGGCTCTGTACGCGGTTATGACAACAGTACTTTGGGTCCTAAATACCCTGGTGTGACTTATAGTGAAACAGAAACGCGTGATCATGATCCTGAAGAAGTTGGTGGTAATGCTTTGGTTCAATTTGGTGCAGAACTTGTATTGCCATTGCCGTTTAAGGGGGATTGGACACGTCAAGTTCGTCCAGTATTATTTGCCGAAGGCGCACAGGTATTTGATACGCAGTGTGATGTTCCAACAGGTACATTGTATTTAGATGCAAATAACAAAAGTGTTGATGCTAAGCAATATTGTCAAGACAACTATGGCTTTGATATGAATAACATGCGCTATAGTGTTGGTGCAGGCTTTACTTGGATTACGATGATTGGTCCGCTTTCATTGAGCTATGCATTCCCGATGAATGATAAAGCTGGTGATGATACCAAAAATATCCAATTCGAAATTGGCCGTACTTTCTAAGTACGGTTCCTTTCGGGGGATAAAAAATAAAGGTGAATACATGAAACAGATTATAAAAAGTATTGTTGCCTTAACTCTGCTGAGCGGAAGCGCCGCTCATGCAGCAGGTTATGGAGTAATTGATATAGAACGCGCTGTAGAGCAAAGTACATATATTAAGCAGCAAAATGCAGTCATTCAAAAGCAAATTCAGCCGCAAACAAATCAAATTTCAGCTTTAAGCAAGGAACTCGAAGCGCTGCAGCAGCGCGCACAGCAAACTGGCGCCAAACTTTCAGATGCTGAAAAGCAAAAGTTTGCTGCTCAGTATGAGGCGAAAATTAATGAGATGAATAGTTTGCAGCAAAAAGTGCAGGGTGTAGTTGAAAATAATATTCAAAGTATTAAACGCACAATGGATGCACGTATTAAGCAAGCTGCAGAGCAATTGCGCAAAGAAAATAGCTTAGATGTGGTTTTGAACAAAAATTCCGCATTGGCTTATGACCCTAAATTTGATTTAACTGATAAACTTATTCAAAAGGTTAACTCAGTTAAATAATCAATGAATCTTCAGAAATTCAGCCTTGAGCAGCTCGCCAGCTTCGTACAGGGTAAGGCTGTCGGCCAGACAGAAATGCAGCTTGACGGTCTGGCAAGTTTGACACAAGCGGATGCTCATAAGCTGGCATTTGTAAATGCAGATAAATATCTTGATCAGGCAAATCAGTCAAAAGCTGGCGCATTGATTGTGACCGAAGAGCTGAGGGCTCATATCACTTCACAGCAAAATTTTATTGTTGTCGAAAATCCATACTTAGCCTTCGCTATTCTGACGCATGTCTTTGAAAAGAAACATACAGCTCAAGGAATAGAAGCAACGGCTCAAATTCACGCTTCTGCCATTATTTCGGACACCGCTTATATTGGCCATTATGCTGTCATTGGTGAACATTGTGTGGTGGGTGATGAAACGGTTATTCAATCGCATTGCCATATTGATGATGGTGTTGAAATTGGCAAGCAGTGCTTTATTGACTCGCATGTTGTGCTGACAGGGCATTGTAAATTAGGTAACCGTGTGCGTATTCATGCCAATACGGTGATTGGCGGTGAAGGATTTGGCTTTGCGCCATACAAAGGCAAGTGGCATCGAATTGCACAGTTGGGTTCTGTGCTTATTGGAAATGATGTGCGTATTGGCTCAAACTGCAGTATTGACCGCGGTGCATTGGATGACACGATTATTGAAGATGGCGTCATTCTTGATAACCTTGTGCAAATTGCCCACAATGTTAAAGTTGGCGCCAATACAGCGATGGCAGCCAAATGCGGTGTTGCGGGCAGTACCACAATTGGCAAAAACTGTATCTTTGCGGGTGCAGTAGGTGTGGTGGGTCACATTAATATCGCCGATAATGTAACGGTTACCGGTATGTCAATGGTCACAAAAAGTATTTCTGAAGCTGGGAGCTATTCTTCTGGCACGCCTATGCTGGAAAGCCTGCATTGGAAACGCGCAGCTGTGCGCTTTAAACAATTAGCAGATGCGCCATTGACCCAAATGTTAAAAAGACTTGATCATATGCAGGCTCAAATTGAGTCACTTGAATCAACTTTTAAATTGCGTAAATAATTATGATGACTGAGTCGAATACACCTGCATTCACTAAACCTGAATTGCCAATGAATATTCAAACTATTCGTGAATATCTTCCGCACCGTTACCCATTTTTATTGGTTGATCGTGTGACTGATATTACTGAAAATGCGATTGTCGGTTATAAAAACGTTTCAATTAATGAAGAGTTTTTACAAGGCCATTTCCCAGAATTTCCAATTATGCCAGGTGTGCTGATTGTTGAAGCTATGGCGCAAGTTTCTGGTATTCTAGGTTTTGTAATGAACAATAAAAAGCCAACTGCTGGAAATTTATTCTTATTTGCTGGGGCGGAGAAGGTTCGCTTTAAAAAACCTGTCGTTGCTGGCGATCAATTAGTGTTAAAATCTGAACTCGTCATGCAAAAGCGCGGCATTTACAAATATAATTGTATTGCTACGGTGGATGGCGTAGTCGCAGCAACCGCGGAAATAATGGTTTCGCATCAGAAAATAGAGCAAGCATGAGCAATAACGAATTTATTCACCCAACCTCTATTGTTGACTCATCTGCAGTAATTGCTCCAGATGTGCAGATTGGCCCTTATTGTATTATTGGTCCAAATGTAACAATTGGTGCAGGGACTAAACTGCACTCTCATGTGGTTGTTGGCGGTTTTACCCGTATTGGCGAGCACAATGAGATTTTTCAGTTTGCCAGTGTAGGTGAAGTCTGTCAGGACTTGAAATACAAGGGTGAAGAAACGTGGCTTGAAATTGGCGATCATAACCAAATCCGCGAACATTGCAGTTTGCATCGCGGGACTGTTCAAGATCAAGGCTTGACAAAAGTCGGCAGCCATAACCTTTTGATGGTAAACACGCACATTGCGCATGACTGTATCGTTGGCAATCATAATATTTTTGCAAATAATGTGGGCGTTGCTGGTCATGTATCGGTGGGTGACTTTGTTATTGTTGGCGGAAACTCAGGTATTCACCAATTCTGCAGAATTGATTCTTACAGTATGATTGGCGGGGCGTCTCTGATTGTGAAAGATGTTCCTGCATATGTGATGGTGTCTGGAAATCCTGCACATGCATTTGCTATGAATATTGAAGGCATGCGCCGCAAGGGCTGGTCGAAGAATGTTATTCAAGGTCTGCGGGAAGCATTTAAACTGATTTATAAATCAGGTTTAACCACACAAGAGGCGGTAGATAAAATTCGTAATGAGATCTTGCCTGAAGTTGCTGAAGCGCAGCTGCTGCTAGATTCGTTAGAACAATCAAAGCGCGGTATTGTACGTTAATCCGCAGCTTAAAAAAAACCGCCATATTGGCGGTTTTTTTTATTTAAGTTCCTGCTTATTTCAAATAGCCGGCTTCTTCTGATTTTGGATAATTTTTTAACAGCTGCTGTTTGTATTGATTTGCTAGGGCAGTATTGTGATCTACATCTTTAGCAATATTATGCAGCTGATAAAGTGCGCGTGATGCACGTGAAGAGTTGGGATACTGTTTCACGACGATGCTGTAATTTTTTTTTGCTTCACTAAAATTGGATGGCTCGATTGCTACATAAAACTCAGCAAGCCAAAAGTGTGCATTACTGATATATACGCTGTTTGGATTGTTTTTAATGAAGTTTTGCATTGGCGCAATGGCTTTTTTAGCACCGCCTTGTTTATAAGCATCTAAAGCTACTGTATATGCGGCTTTGTCCAGCTCTTCTGAGCGGGCAGGCACAGCAGCGGTATTGGCTGCTGCTGGTTGTTTATTTGCTGCTGTATTGCTTTTGGGCGGTACAGGCGGCGCAGTTGTTACGATGCTGGTGTTTGCTGAGTTGCTGGGTACACTACCTTGTTGGTTATCCTCCTCTGCAGCAGTACCCTCAGCGGGTTCTATTTTTTGCAGAAGCGCTTCAAGACGCTGATCTAGGTCTGCGTAGCGGTTATTCAGCTCATTTTTGAGTTTTTCAATTTCATTGTCATGCTCTTCAATTTTGCCGCGCAGCGCTCGAATATCATTTTCCAGCTGCTGATTTTTTTGCATCAGCTGCCAATTCAGATTGGTCGTGACAGGCTGTTCGCTGCCTATAGAGATTGCAGCTTGTGTATTGTTGACAGCATAGACCGTATTGCTGCCTTGGCTTAAACCACGTGATTCAATGGGAATATTGGCAAAAACGGGTGCGGAGCAGCAGATAAGCAGTGTGCCGAGCGCATGTTTTTTTAGCATCATAAAATTTCCGTATTATTTGTGCTGGTTTAAGCGGAGACATCCAGCATCATGTTAAATTTCAATAGACACATTAAAAACGGCAATACTGGCAAATGCAATACGATTTTTCATGGTTGTTGTTTTTATAAGTAAAGTTTTTGTGCAAATGTGGAGGAAAGATATGATTTAAAATCAGTATTTTGCTTTATAAATAATCAAATGAATCAAACAGCGGGTGAATATGGCTGTTTAGGCTTGAAAGTTTAAGAAAATTCTCTATACTCTGTTTTTGTAATGGTAGCCCTGCTGGTTACTTCGCAATTGTAATCTACGAACCCCGCCAGGACCGGAAGGTAGCAACGGTAGTAGACCTATGATGTGCCGAAGCTTTGCTGGTAGGGCTGCCACCATATTATTAAAATAATTTATCTTCTTTTATCTTTATTTCATAGCTCTCATATATCATTTATGTCACTATCAGTCATATAGCGATATGATTTTTCTATTGTATTTTAAAAATCATACTCTTAGACGCTTCAATCTTGCTATGCTTTAACTGTACATAAAGAATAACATTAAGCATAAAAATACATTTTGCTTATAATGTTTATGAAGGTCGGGTGCTGGCTTATTCCGCGTAAATAAAACGTTCAAGAAGTAGCTTATGGTTTTTCTTTGTTTTATTGCTCTTTCCTTGGTTATGATTCTTAAATGTTTCTTTGATTACAGCGCAGCAGCCAGTTTGGGGGATTGTGATAGCCGCCGCCGCTTCATGTTTGGTATCTGTGCTTTATTTGGCGTTATTGATTGAGTTTTTTGTTTCTAAAATTGTCATTCATGCAGATCATCTAAGCCAGTGTTATTTTTGAAAACCAAAATTATTAAGTACCGGGGTATTTAGTGTTGCCGTTTAAGATATCATCTGACCATTGAAGCTCAAAATGGCGAACGGATAACGATACTGCGTTTACTTCAGTATTTTAATGAGATGTGTTTGATGAGGCAGGAAAACTCTCAGGATTTGGATCGAATATTGGGCAATAAGCATGATCAGGCATTTTTTGCTCAGGCAGGCGAGCTGACTGAGGCTGAAAAACAGCGCTATATTAGCAAGGCAAAACGGATTAAAAAAGCCATTGATATTGTAGTCGCTGGATTATTCATTCTGAGCTTTTTTCATTTTTCGCCTTATATTGAATTGATGTTTTATTTAAGTGTATTTGTTTATTTCTATTTAAGTTATTCGAACAGCAGTTTAATCCGTATTCACTTTGGGCAGACTGAATTGCCAAATGCGCTCTACAGTGTTTGGATTATTATGATGTTATCTGGGCTATTGCTGCTTTATAAAGTGATTGATCATCAAGATATAGCGCGCTATCTGATGATTGTGCTGGCTTTTAGCTGTCTGCTATTTATTTTACTATGTATAACGGCCAATATGTTCAGAGCGGAAACAACCGTGACTCAGCTGTTTGGGCTGCTGTTTCTGAGCTTTAGCTTGATGTTCTTTTACTCCATGAGCTTTATCTGCTTTTTGAATGTGTTTGGAGAGCAGCGGGTTGTGCATAGCAGCAGCTATATAATTATAAATAAAGATTATTCATCGAGCCGTCGAGGTCCATCTAGGCATTACTTTGACTTAAAAACGGAATCGGGTACTGTGCTTCGAAATATTGATGTGCCTTCATCACATTTTAATTCTAAGCAAATTGGCGATGAATATCAGATTCAGACTTATAAAGGCAATTTAGGCATTGCTTGGACACCAACCAATGGCTATTAATCCTCATTGGGTTTGCGTGATATGGCTTTGATAATCGCGTCCATTTCAAAGCCGCGGTACATTAAAAAGCGAATCTGCTTGGCTTTTATTTTAGGGTCTTTGCTGACCTCTGTACCATATTTTTTGACTTTAAGCTCATAAGCCTGCTGAACCCAATCAGTTTCTTTCAGCTCATCCGCAATTAATGCTGTATCCAGTTTTTTGCTTTTGAGCTTCATTTTAATTTGATTTGGCCCTTTGCCTTTGCGTTTTTGGCTTGATAGAAGGGTGTCTGCAACGCGCTGATCACTTTGATAATTCTTACGTGCTAGTTCGTCAACCAATTTTAAAACTTCATCGCGTGATTCTGCATATAAGGACAGTTTTTCGATCAGTTCGGCTTTGGCATATTCTTTACGGGTGAGTACAGCAAATGCATAAGAACGCAAACGCGAGCCTGTAAGGCCGGGTTTCTTTTCAGCCTGAGCTGGCGGCGCATCAAAACTCAGCGCATCATCGTCATTAGATAAAATGTGCTCTCGCTGAGCATGATAAGCAGTGGGGGCGCTGCTATGCGGCGCAGTGGGTCCGTCTTCACCAAATTGCTTCTTCAGTGCTTCATAATCTAGAAGTTTGGGAAATTTTGAATCAGTCATCTTCTCTATGCTTATAAAAGAAAAACGCCCCGCAGGGCGTTTAACAGTTTAACCTGAAATTTCTTTGCTGTTAAACATCTAAGAAATCTGGCTCTTCTTCATTATCTTCCGCAGGAGCTGCATTGCTTGTAGTCAGCAGCTGTTCGCGGATTAGTTTTTCAATGGTTTGAGCAAGTTCTGGGTGCTCTTCAAGATGACGGATGGTGTTGTTTTTACCTTGGCCAATCTTGTCGCCTTGGTATGAGTACCAAGCGCCTGCTTTGTTGACAATTTCCTGCTGTACAGCAAGGTCAATGAGTTCACCAAGGTGGTTTACGCCTTTGCCGTAAAGAATTTGGAACAGTGCTTCACGGAATGGAGGTGCCATTTTGTTTTTTACAACTTTGACTTTTGTTTCTGAACCAATGATTTCATCGCCTTCTTTAACTTGGCCAATGCGGCGGATGTCTAAGCGAACTGATGCGTAGAATTTTAGTGCATTACCGCCAGTTGTGGTTTCTGGGCTGCCGAACATCACGCCAATCTTCATACGGATCTGGTTAATGAAGATCACCATACAGTTTGAGCGTTTCGCATTACCTGTGATTTTACGCAGCGCTTGGCTCATTAAGCGGGCTTGCAAGCCCATGTGCGAGTCGCCCATTTCGCCTTCAATTTCAGCGCGAGGAGTAAGCGCCGCAACAGAGTCGACTACGATTAAATCAATTGCGCCTGAACGAACAAGCATGTCGGCAATTTCAAGCGCCTGTTCACCGTGGTCTGGCTGAGATACCAGCAAATTATCAATATCTACGCCAAGTTTACGGGCATATTGAGGATCTAGCGCATGCTCAGCATCAATAAACGCGCACGTGCCGCCAGCTTTTTGACATTCCGCAATAGCTTGCAGTGTCATTGTGGTTTTACCAGATGATTCTGGACCATAAATCTCGATAATACGGCCTTTCGGCAAGCCGCCAATACCTAGCGCAATATCCAGTGTTAATGAGCCAGTTGATACAGCTTCAACCGCCTGTACAGTATTTTCGCCTAAGCGCATCACTGTATTTTTACCAAATTGCTTTTCAATTTGGCTTAAGGCAGCATTCAGCGCCTTGCTTTTATTATCATCCATCTTACAACCTCAATACGATGTCACTAAACAATATACTCAAGTGGATGTATTCACTTTAAAACTTTCCACATGAGTATAGTGGCAGAAATATGCCTTATAAACTACAGCAATTCTGATATGCACGACATATCATGACGCTTATGACTCATCATCATAATAAGACCAATGCTGGTCAAACTGCTGGTCATTTTCTCTTTTAAATTTGCCAATATCTCGGCGGTCCTTTTTACTTGGCCGATGATCTGGCCGCGCTAGATTATGCAACTTTCTTTGTGATGCAATCAATTCCCTTCGCGCAATACTGACCTCAGTTTCTTCGTACAGCAGCTGAGCAACGGGTGCTGGGCCGCGAACATCAGAGAGTGCCTTGATAATCACCGATTTTTTTTCAATACCTTGTGCAATGGTTAATTCCATACCGATACGGACTTCACGTGATACTTTTACACGTTCGCCATTATGATGCACTTTACCGCCTTCAATGGCATTTTTAGCAATTGAACGGGTTTTAAAAAAACGCGCAGCCCAGAGCCATTTGTCTATACGCATTCCAACCGCATCTTCGGCTAGATTCGATTTACGCATATTTTTTGATTTCCTCAGCTTCTTCCAAAATAGAAATAAGATCTGTTAATGCGTGCAGCATAGGATATTTGCATGTATCACGCGGCGCTTTTGCAGAAGAAGGCTGAGCAATGCTGTATAAATTGGCAATACCGCAGCGCTGAGCGCCTTGCAGCACTTTTTCTGTATCATCAATAAAATAGCAATATTCAGGCTTAAATGGGTGTAATGCATTTAATTCTTGCCAAAACTCATCGAATTCTTTTGCATGGCCTAAGGTTTCACTGCTGACAATGACATCAAAATAGTCTGCAATGCCAGTCTCGAGCAGTTTAAACTCCAAGCCTGCAGCATCTGCATTGGTTGCCAGCCATATTGGATAGCCATTATCTTTTAAATAAGCCAGCAGCTCGATACAGCCGTTGCGTTTAGCAACTTTATGCTTTTGCTCAATTTGCATTTGCAATACATCAACGCCGACTTGTGATGTCCAAAAGCGTGATGAGTACCATTTTAGGGTATGATTATGCTGTTGGTAAAAATTAAACAATGTTTGCGTGCTTTGCTCTAAACTGCAGTTATGATGCTCTGCATAGCGGATAGGCAACAGCTCATTCCAGATGAAATCATCATAAGCAAGATCGAGTAAAGTTCCGTCCATATCAAAAATGATGGTCGGCTTTTCTGAATAATTTGGCATATATAAGGCTTTCTATGTTTAAAACAGCAATGCCGCCGCAAGATCAGCTCATTGGGCAACTGGTACCCATTGTGACACAGGCGTGTGAAATTTTGCGAGAAGAATATCAGCGCTATTGTGCAGGTGCAGATTTTGATGTGGAAAGAAAAGAGGATAATTCACCTGTTACGCAGGCAGACTATCGTGCCAATGCTTATATCACTGCAGCGCTTTCACAGATTTCAAATTTACCTTTGCTTTCGGAAGAAGGCGATCAGACGCAGCGCAAAGACTGGAAGGCATTTTGGCTGCTGGATCCTTTAGACGGTACAAAAGAATTTCTGCATAAGCGCCCGGAGTTTACGATTAATCTGAGCAAGGTTGTTAATGCAGAAACGGTTTTTGCGATATTGGCTGTGCCGGGTGAATACACGATGTATATTTGTCCTGAGCAAGGCATCCCCTTAAAACTGGATATTGCGTCTGGACAATGGTTTGAATATTGCCCGCAGGACACCGCGGCTGTTCACGTCGGTTTAAGCCAGAGTGCGCAAAGCAAGCCGCAATATGATGAATATCTGCAGTCTTTGGCTAACTTGACTGAGTATACGGTGTTTAAGGCTGGAAGTGCCTACAAGTTCTGTATGATGCTGGAGGACCGTGTCGATATTTATCCGCGCTTTCATCCAACGTGTGAATGGGACACCAGTGCGGGGCAATGCCTGATTGAGCGCATAGGCGGCGGTTTAATTGATTTTAAAGGGCGGCCCTTTGTTTATAATCAAAGGGATAGTCTGCTAAACGGCGGTTTTATTGCGTATAAAAATAAGCATATGAAAAAACTGGCGTTGCAGGCGCTAGAGTTAATGCTTTAGTGTCATTGAGCTCCAAGCTGTTCGTGCTATAGTAAGCGCACAGTTTTTTGTTTGATTTGATATGGCTCTAGATCTGCTTCCTCCCAGTATGTTCAAAGCGCTGGATTTGCTCCCTGATGCAAAAACACCAGTGACTTTGTTTACGCGCCATTCTATACGTGAGGTGGTGACAGGACAGGGGCTGGCGGGTTATGACCTGCAGCTGACCAATCAGGGCCGTGATCTGGCAGAAGCTTGGGGTGAGTATCTCATCTCAAATACAGACCGAGTAATTGAACACTGTATTTCCAGTCCAATTCAGCGCTGCGTAGATACGGCAGCCTTAATGATTCAGGGGGCAGATGCTAAAGTGCAAAGCCCCAATACGCATCATATTGAAATTATTGAGCAGGGCTTATTGGTAGAGCCGGGCAGTTTTGTTTTAGATATTAAGCAAGCTGGGCCATATTTTAAGAAACAAGGCGCTCTCGGTTTTATTAACAGCTTTGTTAATAATGCGCTGCCGGGGATGAAGCACCCAATTGGCGGTGTGGTTGATGTGCTGGAGCTGATTTATCAAACGCATCCGACGAGTCAGGCTGGTCTGAGCTTGGCTGTGAGCCATGACACAATTTTAGCCGCAATTTTAGCGGTTATTTCAGGTAAACACGGTATTACCCGAGAAGAATGGCCGAAAATGATGGAAGGCTTGTTTGTCTGGTTTGAGGGTGAGGTTTTTAAAGATTCGAAGCTGAAGTGGATTTGGCGCGGTGAGCTGCATGAGCTGGTTATTGCAGACTTTTATATGCATCAGCCCGTGGACTAAATAAAACTGAATCAGATCAGAAAAAGCCCAAAGTGAGCTTAGCTTTGGGCTTTTTTTTATTGTTAAAGGTTTGCTTTTAAACGGTTTGGAAAATCATTTAAATTAATCTCCCGGCCTTGATCATTGAGAGGCCATTGAGCGGTGTTCACACTGACGCTTTGCTGGTGAATGCGGCTGTATTTGTCTGCCGCTATGAGTGTTGCGATTTCATGTCCAGTGATGGTGTAAGCTGTAACAACATCTTTCGGATATGCGGTACGTTGGTAAAATTGTGTTTCACTTTCACCTTGATGCAGTGCAAAAATACGTTCCACAGCCGGTAGATATATACCATAACCTAGCCATGCATCGACACCTTGAGATGCTTGTATTTCGGCAGTGCCTTTCATATTTGAGATGACTTTGCCCAAAATATCTTTTTCGCCTTTTGCGGTGAAATATTCAATATATTGCTGTTCAGCAGACTGAAATTTTTTAAGTGTTGGCAGGAAGTTATTAATCATCAGATGCACCTGTTTTATTTTCAATATTTCTCAGTTCTCAATAGAGAATACCATATTTTTTTTATGGGTATTTTGTGTGAATTTATAAAAATCAGAAGAATTGAAGCCTGTCCGAAATAACTTGCTAAGTTTTTATAAAAATAAAGAGCAGCGCCAAAAAAATGATGACTTTTTTCGACACTGTATCGGCATAAATAATATTGCGCTATGTAGTGTTGTGACTGAAAAAGAAGACTTTAGTCGCGCAATTTTTATAATTAATTATCGTTTTTATGGATTATTTTTGAAAATTGTCTTTTTGTGACAAATCACGTTATTTGTAATTAGTATTGAATTTTTATATTATATATTTATAAGTAAGATATTGATTTTAAAAGTTAATTTTAAATCACGTTTTGGTGTGAAAATGCTTGGTGGTTCGAGGGGATTATGAAAAGTGTGATTGATTTTACGTCTAGCAAGCTGAGTGTTTATATTTTGGCGCTGATGCTCAGTGCATGCGGCGGCGGTGGCGGTTCGGGCGATGGTGCTTCATCGGGCGGCAGCGGGGATTCGTCAGATTCAGGGGGAAGTGCTGAACGCTATCCCGAACCTGAGAAAGATGTTGCTGATACGGCAAGTATTGGCTTTTATGACTTTAACGCGGAAGATAAAGAACGTGAAATTCGCCCTGATTTAGAAGGGAGTTTTCAGGGAATGGTGCAGTTCGGACAGGGGCATGTGGTTGACCCGAATGGCAATGAAGCAAAGCAAATGCCTAGGCTGACTGCTGAGCGTGAGGCGCTGTTATTAGTCACTCCTGTAAAAACGCTGCAATCTGTAAAGAATCTAAAAGCTGAAATTTATCGTAATGGCGCTTTATTAAGAACCGTGGATTTGTCACCGCCAGAAGATATTCCAGCTTCAGATCAAAATATTATTCAAAATCGTCCATCTGTTGTTTACAGCAAGCGGGCATGGTCAGCCAAACTGGGTTGGAATGAAGTTCAGCCGGGCTTACATATTAAATTCATCGATTCAGAAAACAGACAAGGTGAGTTGGCGGAAAGCAAAATTGATTTTGCCTCTCCGGGTGAATTGGTGCTGAATAACATCCGTATAGGAATGTTGACGTCTGCGCCTGCTTCAAATGGACATTATATGCTGTTAGAGCCTGAAAAGGCTGGGGCAGATTATTTCCAGACTATCCCTGCTGCCCAAATGGTTGTTGCCAAGTACGATGACGTTTTCTTACCGCGTGTTATGGTGTCAAGCGGCACGATTTACAGCAGTACAAGCAGTACAGAGGGTGGTGCTTATTCTGGAGATATGCGCGGAGATACAGCGAAATCGACGTTTAGTGTTGGTATTAATTTAGCGAATTGGGGTGTGACCAGTGCCTCCATGGCAAATCAAAACCAGCCGCAGATAACCCAGACTGTTATTGTGCACCATGCCAAGGGTAAATATACGAATGGTGAACAAGGCCACGGCTTAAGCGGCGGTAATGGCATGCTGACCCTGTATGACTCTGTCGGTAATGAGTTTAGTCATGAAATTGGCCACCATTACGGTTTGGGTCATTATCCTGGTCAGGAGGGTGATAATTTATTCTGGGCAGCACATCATGCAGACAGCGGATGGGGCTATATTGGCTACCGTAATAAAATGCGCGGCAACTTATCTTGGACGGCAGCGTGGAAGTGGGATGGCGCTAATGGTATTCCAAACTTCAAGGGCATTTTTCCTTATGGTAAGGACGCTATGTCCGGCGGTTATACAGACAGTAATATTTCCCGTTATACGCATTATACAGGCTACAGTACATTCTTAAGAATTCAGCCGCATTATGACCGCTATGTTTGGGATGAAACATCTCCAACAGGCTATAAAAAATGGAATAAAGATACGCGTCAGATGGAAGTCGCGCAGCCAGTCATGCCTAATTCAACTTCGCCAGTATGGTATCAGGCAGGTCAAAACTATCTGCGCCCGCGTATTTTTGGTCAGCCCGTTCTTACCATTCTTGGCGGTTATGATCCTGTGAATCAAGTGGGCTTATTGTACCCGGCAGCCCGTTCAAATTGGGGCAATGTCTATGACTTGCCAAGCGCGAATACATCAATTGGACAAGCATCCTGCTGGTTAAATGTACAATATTCTAGTAAATCGACAAATATTGCACTTGCACCGCAAAGGCTTTTGATAACAGATAAATCAGAAGGCAATGCAAATAAGCTGCATGTTAATTTATCACTGGCCGATCATCCTCGGAAAGTAGATTTGTATTGTAAAAAAGCCAATGAAGCTGAGAAGCTGCTATCTACAATTGATATTCCTGTATATACAGACGAGATTAAGCCAGCCGTGAAAATTGGCCGTGAAGCGGGTTATAGCGCTTTACGCAAGATTGAACTTCCTGTGCTCGAGCAAGCCCTGCTCAGTCAGGCTGGCAATCCTGTGATTGCGTTATCGCCGTCTGAGTTTGCATTATATGAATCGTACAAGACTTTTGCTCATGAGCTGTCTGGAGCTGCGCAAGCCGAGTTGCGCCGTTTTGAAGATCAACAGTCTAAAGTGTACCGATTAAACCGTTGGATGAATGTATATGCTAAAGACTTGGAAACACAAAAGCCCGAAGCAATAGAGGCGCTTGATAAATTTAAGACCTCTTTGGGCTTGGCGGAAGACAATGCGCTAAAAAATGTTTCGCTGATCAAAAATGGCAGCAATTGCTTGAAAGGTATGCCATTAGGCAATGGTGAATATGATCTTTATATCAGCGGCGCATCTGGCTGTAAGGCAGATGGTACAGAACAGTGGATATATGATGGCTTAGGCCGTATTCATAATAAAGATGCGATTGATCAGTGTCTGACAAGTACGGGCGGTTCAGGCAGTAAGGTCATCATGAGTAAATGCAGTACAAATTTGAATACGCAAGTTTGGGCAATGCATCCTGGTACTGGAACTATCCGCCAAGATGGACAATGTATGGATTTGAATACAGGACATTTGGTGAATAACCGTCAAATACTGATCCGCTATGGGTGCGGTAATAATAATGCCAATCAAAAATGGACAAATTTGACTGCGAATCCAAGCTTAATTTTGGTATATTTGAAGCCGCATAATTTGAAGCTACTTACTAAGTAAACGTAATTCAATTGCTTATTGTAGATACATTGTTTTCTGCAATAAGCGAAATCTTAAAAATCTTGAATTATAAAATGATGCACCGTGTGCATTTCATGAAAAATGCCAGATGGGATTTCTGGGGTGATTTTGTGTGAATGCTGCAGCGGTTTAATTTTAAGTTTATAAAATTGAATGATTTAATGTTTAGATGATGAATAACTGCTATGTTTATTGTGCTTATTGTATTTAAAAGTTATTGATTTTATATGCTTAAAAAAGCTATAAAAAAAGCCCTGAAAGGGCTTTTTTTATTTTGCAGCAAATTAGTTAGCTAATGCTTTAACTTGTGCATTTAAACGGCTCTTGTGACGAGCAGCTTTGTTTTTATGGATGATGCCTTTGTCAGCCATACGGTCGATTACTGGTACAGCAGTTTTGTACGCTTCAGTAGCCGCAGCATAGTCGCCAGCAGCAATAGCAGCTACTGTACGTTTAAGATAAGTACGAACCATAGAACGTAAGCTAGCGTTGTGTTTGCGTGCTTTAACGTTTTGACGAGCACGTTTTTTTGCTTGAGCAGAGTTTGCCACTCGTGCACTCCTTGAAATAGATTGGTCTGGGCGGGCTGAAATTCCATCTGAAAACCAACATCAGAAGAACTATCACCAGCCCGTAAACAAGTGCCATATTGTGATTAATGTGAGCGCTTAAGTCAAGTCTTGACATGCTTTGACAACATTTTAGATGAAGAAAAATGCCGAGGAAAACGTTAGATTAGCGGTATAGAAAGGATATTGTATAAAAAATGAGTAATTCAATCGATAATGCAATTGTAATTGGCGCAACTGGTTTAGTTGGCAGAAAATTAATCCAGCAGCTTAGTCAGGCCAGTGACTGCAGAAACATTACTGCTGTAGTACGCAAGCGTGATCCAGAACTGGATCGAACGGCTAAAGTGCAGCAATTTGTGCTGGATGACTTCACTATAATGAATCATGAAGATGTCAGCGGCTATACGCATGCATTCAGCTGTTTGGGCACAACAATGAAAAAGGCGGGCAGTAAAGAGCAGTTTTATAATACAGACTTTGTAATTAATGCTCATTTTGCAGAGTTGCTGGAAACCGCGCCGATACATTTTATTTTACTTAGCGCGATGGGGGCAAATACGGCATCCCCTTTTTTCTATAACAGGGTGAAGGGCGAACTTGAATATTATGTCAAAAGTTTGAATTTGGCTCGGACATCAATTATACAGCCCTCGCTGCTGCTGGGCGTCCGTGAGGAGCAGCGCAAAGCGGAAGATGCTGCACAGCGGCTGTACCGCCGTTTTTCGCATTTAGTGCCAGATACTTTTAAATATAAGCCAGTGACAGCAGAGCAAGTGGCTCATACTATGGTCGAGGCTGCGCATGTTCAGACTGAAAGATTTCATATTTATGATAATTTACGCATACAAAAAACTAGATGAGGGAAAGCATTGTGTCTACAGCACCATTTGTAACCTGTGATTTACTGGATGATAACCCAGACAAAGAACTTCAAGTTGTGACGCCGTCAATGGATGGGAAGTTCTTTAAAAGCTATGGCGCGCGCAAGAGCTTTGGCGGACAGGCTGTTACAGTCAAGTGCTTTGAAGATAATTCTCGTGTCAAAGAGCTGTTGGCTACTGACGGCACAGGTAAAGTTCTTGTTGTCGATGGGGGCGCTTCAATGCGCTGTGCGCTGATGGGTGATTTGATTGCTGAGTCTGCGGTGAAAAACCACTGGAATGGTGTGGTCATTTATGGCTGTGTGCGTGATGTAGATGCAATTGCAGAGCTGGATTTAGGCGTACATGCCTTGGCCTCTATCCCGCAAAAGAGCAACCGTAAAGGCGCGGGTGAAACAGATGTTCAGCTCAATTTTGGCGGTGCAGTGATTCAATCAGGCGATTATATCTATGCCGATAATAATGGAATTGTGATTGCAAGAGAATCCTTAGTCAGCCTTTAACAGTTAGACACAGTATCAGCCCATGATCAGTGGGCTGATATTTAAAAATAAAAGCAGTAAAACAAAAAAATAATTGAAGGATCCATCTATGATCATGCATCAAATCAAAGTCGTACAAGCTTTAGTTTCTGGCGCGCTGGAAGGCGGGCGCGGTACAAATGGTACTGCTCATCCAAAACAGCCAGAAAAAGCGCTGAAATTGTATGAGTTTGAAGGCTCTCCATTTTGCCGCCGTGTACGTGAAGTTATGACAACACTGAATTTGGATTACGAGGTTTATCCATGTCCAAAAGGCGGACAGCGTTACCGCAATGAAATGAAGAAAATTGGCGGGCGGCGACAGTTTCCATTTTTAGTTGATGAAAATACAGGCACACAGCTGTATGAGTCACAAGATATTATCCATCATTTATTTAAGCATTACGGAAATAGCGGTAAAACACCTAAAAAATATTCACATTATCCAAAAATTCCAGCGCTGGCATTTGCTGGGACTTTAGCAAACGGTGCGCGCGGTGTATGGGTAAATAAAAAAATTTTAGAGCGTCCAGCGCCTGAACATTTATTGGAACTGTGGGGTTTTGAAGCAAGCCCTTATACCCGGATTGTCCGGGCAGAATTGACCGAGCTCGAACTGCCATTTAAGTTCCATAATGTTGCAAAAGAACGCTGGCAAGATCAAGGCCTAGCAGTTTTACGTTTAAAGCCAGGAAAATATTCACCATTGCCGGGCGGTAAGCGCGAGCAGGTGCTTAAAGTTATGGGTGATAATATTCAAGTGCCTTATTTGGTTGACCCCAATACGGGCAAAGCTTTGTTTGAATCTGCTGAGATTATTAAATATTTAAGAAAACAATACGCGGCTTAACAGAGCGTCAAAATCTGTATGAGTAAAAGCTGCCGTATTTTTTAAAGGCTCATCATGTTTATGCTGTGAATAAAAAAGCAGCATAAATGTAAGTATATAAAAAATAACAAGGTAAATTACTTATTTCTAGGGATATGCTGGCATTATAAAATTGATTATCTTAGGAAAATTTTTTGGGAAGGATTGATATGAAGGCCATCGAACCCGTTTTGCCAGTCCCCGTGCTGGTGGTTGAAGATGAAGAAATTATTCAGCTTAGACTTCGCCAGATTTTAACTGATTTAGGTTATTGCCCAGAAGTATTGCTCTTTGCAAAGAGTGTAAAAGAGTCCTTTAAAATTATTGAAGAACAGCCGATTTCTTTAGCTTTAGTTGATTTAGGTTTGCCTGACGGCAGCGGGCTGGAGATTATTGAGAAATTACGCGCTATTGAAAGCAGTGCGATGATTTTAGTTATTTCTGCATGGAGTACGCAAGAAAGCTTATTTGCTGCGATCAAGGCTGGCGCAACAGGCTATGTGCTTAAAGAACGGGATGATTCAGAGGTATTATTATCTATCCGCAGTATTTTACGCGGCGGCGCACCCATTGATCCTTTTATTGCCCGTGAAATTTTAAAACAAATATCGGCAGTTGAATTAGAGCAGCCGCAAAATGTTCCTGAATCTGAAATAGAGCCGGCAGCAGATATAGAACAAACGGTTTTAACTAGCCGTGAAAAGGAAATCTTAAATTTAGTTGCGCAAGGGCTGAGCAACCGTGAAATTGCGGAGCAGCTTTTTGTCTCACGCTATACTGTAGAAAGTCATATTAAGCATATATACCGTAAACTTTCGGTCAGTAAACGTACTAAAGCAGTCAGTACGGCACGCTCTTTAGGAATTTTATAAGATGCGCATCTGGAAATATTTGTGTCTGCTGCTGTGCTTTATGTGGAATATTGCATGTGCAGAAGAAATATTTCCAATTAATTCAACCTGTCAGGCAACAATACATACTGTTGAAAAAGTAAAAACCAAATCGCTTGAAAATATTCCCAGTTCAGGTTGGAAACGTATTGGCCCTTTACCTGATATTTGGGAAAAGCAGCCTGACTGGAAAAATTATAACGGCGGTGCATGGTATCGGCTGACATGGGGGTGGGGCTGCAGGCAAGGCACACATTTGAATGAACCGATTGCACTGTCATTAGGTTATATCAACTCAGCTGGAGCTATATATTTAAATGGTGATTTACTTTGGAAAGATCGAAATTTAATTGAGCCATTATCGACTGGCTGGAATATAGTACGTCATTGGATCTTACCAAAAACAGGTTTAAAACCAGATGAAAACGTCATCATGGTATATGTAGTCGGCTATGGCAATTTAAAAGCGGGCTTAGGTCAAATTGCGTTTAATAATGTCGAGAATAATGCCGCATTCGTGACAAAAAAAAGGTGGGAAAATAGAACCCTTTTTCAAATTAACTTAATCTTGTCCGGCACCTTAGGAATTATTTGTTTAATTATTTGGCTATTTCGCCGTGAGGAGCCGAGCTTTGGCTGGTTTGCTCTCAGTTCACTAATGTGGATGGGATTTATTTCAAATGTCTTAAGAATTGAAACAGCGCCGTTTCCCAACTTAATTGTGGCATCAAAAGTTAATATGATTTTTTTCATATTATATTTTTTAGCTTTCTGTTTGTACTTGCTGCGATTCATTGGAGAAAAAAAGCCAAAAACTGAAAAAGCAGTATTATTTATTTCATTCATTTTACTTTTAGCGAATATTTTTGCAACGCTTAAAAATATTCAGCCCGTATTTAATATCATAGTATTTTTCTACACTCTTTTATTTACGGTGACGTATATTTATTTATGCATAAAAGCATATAAATCAAAACGCATCGATTTTATTTTTCTTGCGCTATGTATGTCTGCAATCGTGTTTTTCGGCTTATTTGACATATTTTCCTATACGATTTGGGGCGGGTCTGAATTGCCGCCTTTGACACCGTACACATCACCTATTGTGACGGTTTTTATTGTGGTCATATTGGGCGCGCGCTTAAACCGAAATATTCGAAAGGTTGAGAAATTTAATGAACATTTGGCACAGAAAGTTCATCAGGTCAGTGAAGATTTAAGCGCCAGTTTGCATGATAAACATCAGTTAGAATTAAGCAATGCGCGTTTACATGAGCGTATGAAACTTTCACATGATTTGCACGATGGGCTGGGCGCATCAATTGTCAGATCGATGATTATGGTCGACCAATGTGCGCATCCTATTCCAAATCAGCAATTTTTATCGATGCTGAAATTATTACGGGATGATTTAAGGCAAATTATTGATAGCGGTTCTGCTGAAAATAATCGAGTGCCTGAATCTCCAGTGTTATGGGTGGCGCCTGTTCGTTACCGTTTTAATTCTTTGCTGGATGAAATGGATATTCGAGGGCAATGGCAGCTGCCGGCACAGTGGATCTTTGTGCCTAATGCATTGCAATGTTTGACGCTAATACGCATTTTGGAAGAAAGCCTCATTAATGTGGTTAAACACAGTCAGGCTGATAAGGTTTTAATTAGAATGCAGTTTTTGTCCGATACACAGCTGGAGTTAACGGTGGAAGATAATGGCATTGGGTTTGATGTGCAATGTGTTTATCAAAATGGGATGAGTATTGGCATGCGCAGTATGAAAATGCGCGCGGAGCGCATGGGCGGAGAGTTTAATATACAATCTGAAGCAGGACGAACATGCATGAAAGTGGTATTTAGTGCGGAAAATTCAACTATAAACAGTGGAGAAATTTAAGTTTCTCCACTGTTAGTTTCAGCAGCAGATTAAGCTGTTATGAAAAAATATGTATTATTCTTCATCGTTATGCAGCGGGACAAGCATAATAATGGATTCGTTCAGCAGCTGCGCGATATCTTCCAGAATGTCTTCATCTGCTAAGTTTTCGTCCAGTAAAACAGCTTGGCCGTCTGCTAGACGTTTAAGAATTGGCGCTGAAGCGTCTGCAATACAAATTCCTTCGCCATTTGCCCAGAATAAAATTTCATTTTCCTGTTCTGTATACAGTAAGCGGGAAGCTGGCTCCATCATCAGCTGATAACCTTGTTCTAAGGCATCTGCTAAGTCTCCTGTACCAATCTCTTCTGCTTCTGGAATATTTTCAGGATATTTCGGTTCAGACATCAGGCTCATGATGGCATCTTCAAGCACGGTTGAGTTTTGAATTTGCTCAAGCAGCTTTTCTTTCAGATAGTCCAGCTCGTTTAGAGTGATTTGTCCAACTGGGCTGATTTGGTCACGAATGATATCCAGAAGCGGATTTTGCAGGTTTTGATTTTCAGAGATTTTGTCGCCGACACGGTCAACCATGTCGCTGACATTTGGCATACGGAAACCGAAAGAGAAGGTCAGGCAGTCATTTTCAGCAACGCCGTAATGCGCCAAACCTGGCGGTACGTACAGCAAATCACCCGGTTCAAGCACTTCATCAAAATGAACATCAATTTCCGGCAGCAGTTTTAAGGGCTGGCCCGCAGCAAATTCGGTATCTTCATTGCACATTTGGCCCAGCTGCCAGCGGCGCTGTCCATAACCTTGTACAAGGAATACATCGTAAAAGTCGAAGTGTTTGCCTACAGAGCCGCCTTTCGGTGCATATGACACCATAATGTCATCACGGCGCCACTGCGGAATGAATGGAAACTTTTTCCAAAGTTCTGCTAAGTCAAATGAATAATGGTCAGTTGCTTGAACAAGTAAAGTCCAAAGCTTTGGCATTTTCTGAAAGTCAGCTTTTAGTAAAGGAGAAGACTTAACAGACCATTGATTCGGATCTTTGTCTTTTTGCTTGATCAGGCGTGCTGTGACATTTTCATCCAATGCCAGCTCCATCACATCGCTTGGCTCTAAAAGGCCTGCAATTTCAGGAAGCGCATTACGGACAAGGAGAGGTTTCTTTTGCCAATATTCGGCAAGGAATTGCTCGGCAGTGATACCGCCAAGGACATCTAAGGGTTGAGACATTACTTAAACTGCTTGAAAAATTTTATGTATTTTCGCTTGAGTTGGCTTGGGGCGCAAGCTGTTGTTAAATCTGATGGGGATCTGCCGATCTTTTATTTGCAAAGCAGATAAATCACCAGTTTAAAGCAGCTGGAGTTTTAAGCCCGATGTAAGAGTTATGAAAATGAATTTTGATCTTTAAATGGGCTTATTCATTTAGATGGAGCTAAATATATTAAGAGGTAAATTTATTAAATTGATTTATATTTTGTTTTTTACATTATTTAAAATTCGAAACATTAATATACTTTAATTTTGGTCTATTCTTTTTAAAATATGCGATGTAAAAAATTAATTTTACATTTGGAGAAAATGATGAAAAAAACGGCTTATTTATTGTTGATGCCGATGCTTTTAATGGGCTGCCAAACTGCTCAAATGAATGCAGTGAAGCCAGTCCAAGGGGTTGAGTTAAAGCAGCCCGAAGCGCATGTTTTATGTGATCAATATATTTGTGCCAATGATTCAGGTATTTCAAGAGAACTGACTCAAAAATATCTCGGTCAGGATCAAGCGGATAAAGTTTTTTCGAAAGGGCAGTTTAATCGTACTCAGTTTGCTTTTGCGAATGGTATTTTTTGCGATGTTCAGGCTGGAAAATGTTATGTAGACCGTTATTTTAATGCAGATGGCAAGCGCAGCGCTGTTGCGGAAAATTATAGTAAAGCATTATTTGGTCAAGAAAAATGAATATGCGGGCGGATGAATGATTGTCTCATTTATGAGTTTTTTATTGAAAAAATGATTGATTTAGAGTGAAAGCCTGCAAGTAAAAATACGAGTTCGGCTGTGCGGCAGGCAAAGCTGAGCACAGCCATCATGATTTTTAAATAGTACGTGAAGCCGTTAAGGCACTAAGACATTCAGTTGACGCAAGATAGTGCAGAGCTGAATCATGGGCATACCCATGAGCGTGGTTTGATCTTGCCCAATCATTTCTTCAAATAGGCTGATTCCCAGACTTTCACATTTAAAACTGCCGGCGCAGTGCAAAGGCTGTTCAATTTCAACATAGCGTTCAATTTCAGGCAGGCTCAGTTTGCGGAATTTCACTTTATAGTGTTCAACTAATGTTTGTTCAAAACCAGACGCCGCATGCTGCACGCTCAGTGCTGTACTGAAATACACAATTTTATCTGAGTTGGCCTGCAGCTGGCGTACTGCTTTTTCAGCAGCCAGCGGTTTGCCGATAAAAATATCGGGTGCGCCTTCACGCCAAGCAACTTGGTCAGAACCAATGACAATTGCATCTGGATATTGGCTGGCAATGAGTTTGGCTTTTTCAAAAGCCAGACGCTGCGCTAAATCATCTGCATGGTTTTCCCCTCGGGGCGCTTCGTCGATGTTAGGAACGATAGAGCGGTAATCGATGCGCAGCCGATCCATTAAATCCCTGCGGGTTTGACTGCTGGATGCTAGGATGATTTCGGGAGTATTCATTAGACAGCATATTCCATTAATACATTAAGAGGGACATAAGACAGCACAGCTTGGTGGCATGCCTGTATTTTCACTGGTGGAGCAAGGCCTTCTTGATAAGCTTCTACCCAGCGCGTCACGCAGATGCACCAGAAGTCACCCGGCTGTAAGCCAGGGAAGCCAGCCTCGGGTAATGGTGTGATTAAATCATTGCCTGTTTTTTGGGAAAAGTTTAAAAATTCTGAAGTCATTTGCGCACACATGGTGTGCTGGCCTAAGTCTGAAGTTGCAGTATGGCAAAATCCATTGCGGAAATAACCGGTAATCGGATCGAAGCAGCAGCTGGCCAAAGGCTCGCCTAAAACGTTCAATCGGTTAATATTTGGATCTGGATGAATGGACATAATGCTGCGAATCTTTATCAGGCTTTTCACTATGATAGCAAAACTTTATGTTTACATGCCTTTTCTGCAAAAGAAGCTAACCTTTTTCTGCATAATCATTTAAAATCTTGGCGTTTTGATATCAATAAGAGAGCAATGCATGAACTTTCAGCGTATGACTGATCTTGATTTGGCAGGTAAGCGCGTACTGATTCGCGAAGACTTAAACGTACCTGTTAAAAATGGCGTGATTACTAGCGATGCGCGTTTACGTGCGGCATTGCCGACAATTAAAGCTGCTTTAGCAAAAGGCGCAGCTGTAATGGTGTATTCACACCTTGGTCGTCCAGTTGAAGGTGAACCTAAAGCTGAACAGTCACTAGCTCCAGTGGCTGCTTACTTAACTGAAGCATTAGGTCAGGAAGTGAAGCTGATTACTGACTATCTTGATGGTGTTGAAGTTGCTGCAGGCCAAGTGGTATTGCTTGAAAATTGCCGTTTCAACGTTGGCGAAAAGAAAAATAATCCAGAACTTTCAGCAAAATATGCAACGCTATGCGATGTGTATGTGATGGATGCATTTGGTACAGCTCACCGTGCAGAAGCGTCAACTGAAGGTGTTGCGCGCTGTGCAAAGGTTGCTGCTGCTGGCCCATTGCTTGCTGCTGAGCTTGATGCGCTTGGCCGTGCTTTGCAAACTCCTGCTAAGCCAATGGTTGCCATTGTTGCGGGTTCAAAAGTTTCGACTAAATTGGACGTATTGACTTCACTTTCAGATATCTGTGATCAGTTAATTGTAGGCGGCGGTATTGCTAATACATTCTTAGCTGCTGCTGGTTTCAATGTTGGCAAATCACTGTGTGAAAATGATTTGATTGATACAGCGAAAGCGATTGCTGCAAAAGTATCTGTACCGCTTCCAACTGACGTTGTAGTGGCTGATGCTTCAGAAATTAACTTTGATGATTTCTTAGGTTCATTGGCTGCTGCGAAAGCAGTGGTGAAAAAAGTTGAAGACGTTGCTGACAACGATATGATTTTGGATGTTGGTCCAGAAACTGCAAAAGCCTTTGCTGACATTTTGAAAACATCTAAAACGATTCTTTGGAATGGCCCAGTAGGTGTTTTTGAAGTGGATCAATTTGGTGAAGGCACGAAAACTTTATCTTTAGCGATTGCACAGTCAGAAGGCTTCTCTATTGCTGGCGGCGGCGACACTTTAGCGGCAATTGATAAATACGAAGTGGCTGACAAAATTGGCTATATCTCTACTGGCGGCGGCGCTTTCCTTGAGTTTGTAGAAGGTAAAACACTTCCTGCAGTTGCAGCGCTGCTAGAACGTGCATAATCATTAGTTCATGTAAATGATGAGTGAATAAAAGGCTGATTACGTATCGGCCTTTTTTAACGGTGTTTGTTCATCTGTATTTATAATAAATATTCATTTTTAAATAAGATTAATATGGCAAAAATTATTTTTTTATTCGGTATCTTTCTATCGATATCCATTAATGCTGAAACAAATTGGAAACATGTGAATAAATTTCTTGATATGCCAAGAAGTCATTCAGAGTTTGAGGGGATTTGGCTTCAAGATTTAACAGGGGGTGAAATGGTGTTGAGATTAAATCAAGACGGCACTGGGATGCTCTGTATGAACAATGGATATGCCATGAGCGCTTATGAGCTGAATTATTTCGAAAATATATGGCATACAGTTGATCCGAAGATCAAATTTGAAGTAGTTGAGAAAGATGGAGATGTTAATTTAACCATTGAGCAAAATAAGAAAAGGATTCAAATGCGACCAGATCCAGATCTGTATTTTTCATCAGGCAATTGTGCCAAACTTTTAAAATAAAGCCCCCTAGGCATTTTTTCGACAGCGTGAAGTACCAGCAGTCCTTTTTTGTGGCCGTAGATTTTTCGGTCATAAAAATGAAATATTTCTGCAATAAAATTTCTGCGAAGTAATCATCAACCCGTAGGAAAACATGATGAATCTAAAACTGGTACTTGCAGCATTATTAATTGCACCTTTGGCATTAACCGCATGTGCAAAAAAAGAAGCAGCGCCTCAAGATACAGCAGAAGCATCTGCACCAGTTGCTGATGAAAAGACAACTCCAGAACAGCAGGCCGCAATTGATGCGCTGGATCAGCCAGTTTTGGATGAAAAAAACACGGACATTCCTGCTGAAATTGCAAATGCGCCGGCGGATGCTGCGACACCTGACAGCGAAGCTTCAGCTGCCTTACACTGATATTGCTGATTTTAATCTAAAAGTCCCTGCGTGAGCGGGGATTTTTTTTGAATAAAAGCGCTTTTAAGTGCTGATTTGAACAGCCCGAACATGTAGAATATGTCGCATTACCTGGGAGGACATTATGGCTCTTATTTCTTTGCGCCAGCTCTTGGATCACGCCGGCGAACACAACTACGGCGTACCAGCGTTTAACGTAAACAACTTAGAACAAATGCGCGCTATCATGTTGGCCGCAGACGAAACGAATTCACCTGTAATCGTGCAAGCATCTGCTGGTGCGCGTAAATATGCAGGCGCTCCATTCTTACGTCACCTTATTTTGGCAGCAATTGAAGAATGGCCGCATATTCCTGTTGTAATGCATCAGGACCATGGTACAGACCCTGATGTTTGTCAGCGTTCTATCCAATTAGGCTTCTCATCTGTAATGATGGACGGCTCTTTGGGCGCAGACGGCAAAACACCAACAACTTACGAATACAACGTAGACGTAACTCGCCGTACAGTTGCGATGGCGCATGCGTGCGGCGTATCTGTTGAAGGTGAAATTGGCTGTCTAGGAAGTCTTGAAACTGGTATGGCTGGTGAAGAAGATGGCGTAGGCGCAGAAGGCGTACTTGACCACTCTCAACTGCTTACATCTGTTGAAGAAGCAACTCAATTTGTTGCGGATACTAATGTCGATGCGCTTGCTATCGCAGTTGGTACGTCACACGGTGCGTACAAGTTTACGCGTCCGCCTACAGGCGACATCCTAGCGATTGACCGTATTAAAGAAATTCATGCTGCGTTGCCAAACACGCATCTTGTAATGCACGGTTCAAGCTCTGTTCCTCAAGAATGGCTTGCAATCATTAACCAATATGGCGGCGACATCAAAGAAACTTATGGTGTTCCTGTTGAGCAATTGGTTGAAGCAATTAAGCACGGTGTTCGTAAAATCAATATCGACACTGACTTGCGTTTAGCGTCTACCGGTGCAATGCGCCGTATGATGGCTGAAAAACCAAGCGAATTTGACCCGCGTAAATTCTTTGCTCAAACTGTTGATGCAATGAAGCAAATCTGTGTAGACCGTTACACAGCATTTGGTACAGCTGGCAACGCTGACAAGATCCGCCCGATTTCTCTTGAAAAAATGGTTGATCGTTATAAATAATTTGTCATAGATTATTTATAAGCAAAAGCCCACAATATGTGGGCTTTTCTTGTGTATGCATACGAAAAAATATAAAACACCGCCTGAATAGAGGATGAACCGTCATGGAGCTGATATTTGCCGCTGCGCTGTGCAGTGTGGCTGTATCCATAGTTTTAAAAATCTGCCGTGATAAAGGTTTGCTTCCAATGCAAATGATTGCTTGGAATTATGCGATGGCCAGTATTTTGACATATTTATGGTTTAAGCCAGATTTAGCGCATGTGTCTGCAGCGCATACGCCGTGGTGGCTGATTATTCTTTTAGGCATATTGCTGCCTGCGATTTTTTTCTGCTTGTCTAAATCGCTGCAAAATGCTGGCATTTTAAAAACGGAAATTGCTCAGCGTTTATCTGTCGTATTGTCTTTGCTGGCAGCCTATTTTATTTTTAATGAAACTTTTAATCAGCTTAAGATTCTTGGAATTATTATGGGGGTTGGAGCAATATTTTGTATTTTAGACTCGCATAAACGTAAACAGGCGGTTCATGGCGCTAAGCCTTTGGCCGCGGCATCGCTATTGGCTGTATGGATGGGGTATGCGCTGATAGATGTTTTGTTAAAGTATACAACTGGTCTGGGTTTGCAGTTTTCTGTGACCTTGAATTTAATGTTTATTTTCGCCTTTGTCATTTCTATACTGTTCATCGCTGTAAAATATAAAAGTTTAGGGACTTGGCAAAATATTGGAGCAGGGCTGTTGCTTGGTATTTTGAATTTTGCCAATATTGCGCTTTATGTAAAAGCGCATATGCTGCTGAAAGATTCACCAGCAGTGGTATTTGCAGGAATGAATGTGCTGGTTGTTATGCTGGGCGTGCTGAGCGGATTATTCATTTTTAAAGAAAAGCTAAAGCCGCTTGTCGCTTTAGGCATTGTCTTAGGCTTAACCAGCGTGCTGTGCTTGGCTTTTGCTATGTAAGCAGCAATATTTTGATGCACTGAAGTGTAAAAAGGCACATAGATTGTGCCTTTTTATTGGTTTTGACTGTCAATGTTTCAGTGCTGTAAAACTAAACTTTTAGGGACAGGCGGGTATTTGAAGAGTGAACTGCAAATTTGTACTTTGCCCAAATTAAGCCGCTGTTTAGAGCATGAACTGGATGGCAGAACAAATCAGAGCTTTCGGCGATACCCGTAAGTAAGCCTTGCTGTCCGCATTCGGGGCAGCATGGATACTGACGGTTTTCCTGCTGATAGGGGTGCATATAGCAAGAATTGCAATGATGGCATTGAAACTTCATTGGCATTGGCCAATTAAAAAGTACAGACATATCTAATCCTCTGATAAGAATTGACTGATGAAAATGAAAGCAATTTATAGGCCATATTTGCAAGCTTGCAGTGGTGCATAAAGGCAAGTTCTTAAGTCTGAAATTATCTTTTCATATATGCCAGTGTGCTATGCAGCAGGCTTTTAGCTACGCTAACAGGGTGCTTAAGCAAATCTTGCGATTCAATTGTGCCTTGCAGCTGTCCAGCATTGCTGCATTGGGGACAGGCAGGATAGCTGACAAGTGCATTCGCACGATAAGCTTGCATGTAAACTGAATTGCAGGAAGTGCAATAAAACTTCATAGGTAATTTGGGTGAAGTAAGCATATTGTTCTGCCAGTGTTTTGTTTTGCGCAGAATATACTCGATTTATGTTTAAAAAATAAGTCCTGAAATGACATGAAAGGGGTTTTTTAGCCCCTTTCATCGTTTTATTCCAATATTAAAGCTGTGTAAAGATGTCTTCTTGGCTTAAGCGCGATTTGGGTAATTTTGCATTAAAGTCAGTTTCACTGCGGTAGCCGAGTGTAAGCAGTACAGATGGAATTAAGCCTTTTTCAGCTAGGCCTAGTTCATCGCTAATGATTGCTTCATCAAAACCGCCAATCGGTGTTGCATCGATACCTTCAATACCTGCAGCCAAAAGCATTTGTCCTAACGCAATAAAAGTTTGGTTCTCAGCCCAGCGCTGAATGTCGCCTTTTTCATTGCGGTAATAATCGACATAACCAGTGCGGCTGTCCTTTTGACCTTGCTTAGCAGTTTCATCTTTAAAGCGGCCGCTGGCTTCATCACGGCTCAGCAGCTGCTCTAAATGATCTGTACTAATGTCGGCTTTGGTGCAGAACAAAATGGTATGTGATGAGTCTAGGACTTTGGGAGCATTGTAAGCATATTTCCCAACGAGCGCTTTTGCTATGCGTTCTTTAGCTGCGTTATTGTCTGCAATAAAAAAATGCCAAGGCTGAATATTAATAGAGGATGGTGTTAAACGCAGTATTTCGAGTAAACGTTTAAATTGCGCTTCTGGAATTTTTTTAGTTGGGTCGTAGGCTTTGGTGGTATAGCGGCTTTTTGAAACGTTTAGTAAATCCATCAATACTGCTCCAATATTCAATTTATGTCATAGTTTACCTGAAAGAGAGCGGGCCAGACGTTCATGATTAGGGAAGATCATATGAATTTTGGCATAAGGAAGTTTGGAGCCTGTTCTATTTTAGAATAAATCCCCTAATAAAAATAATGAATTAAGAGTTTTCTTCAATTATGCAAGAGAAAATCTATATTGGCAGATTTTGTGAAAAGGCGTTTAATCAAAGAGAACATCTGAACCTGCACTGAGCAAGCAAATGATAGATTATACAAATCACTTTAAACGGAAATTAAAAACACAGCAGCAAATTGGTTTGTGGATTGGCTTGGCGGATGCTTACGGTACAGAAATTGCCGCCAATGCAGGCTATGACTGGCTGCTGATTGATGGCGAGCATGCGCCAAGTGATTTAAGAACAACGCTTTCACAGCTGCAAAGTATTGCGGCTTATCCCTCTCAAGCTGTAGTACGTCCGCCTATAGGCAGTGTGCAGCTGATTAAACAGCTGCTGGATATTGGCGCGCAAACGCTGCTGATTCCTATGGTGGAAACGGTAGAGCAGGCTGAGCTGATGGTGAGGGCTGTGCGTTATCCGCCAGCAGGTGTTCGCGGGGTAGGCGCAGCATTGGCAAGAGCGACGCGCTGGAACAGCATTCCAGACTATTATGCAACTGCCCATGAAAATATCTGTTTGCTGATCCAGATTGAATCTGTAGACGGCTTAGCAAATTTAGATGAAATTCTAAAGGTGGATGGTATTGACGGTATCTTTATTGGCGCTGTGGATTTGTCTGCGACAATGGGTTATGAAGGAAATCCAAATCATCCTGAAGTACAAAAAGCTGTTATAGATGCCATTCAGCGGATTCGCGCTGCGGACAAAGCGGCGGGTATTTTGTCTACTCAGCATGAGGCAACACAAAAGTATATTGAACTTGGCACGGAGTTTGTGGCTGTTGGTGTAGATACCAGTGTGCTCATGCAGTCGCTGCGCAATTTGCTGCATCAATATAAACCTGAGATTGCAGCAATCAAGTCTGCCGAAGGCTATTAAGCGACGTGTACATATTTAAATGTACTTGAGTGTTTTAGCGCCCCCATCTTAATGTCTGCTTATAGAAAATTAAGTCTTAAGCTGGGGGTATTTAAAAAATAGATTTTTATGAAATTGATGTTAATAAACAGATGATATTTAATGAAAATTAGACATGTTTTTTAGCTGCTGTTTAAATAATGTTACAAGTTCAGTTTGCCTTTATAAGTTTAAAAATGTATAAAAGAAATACTCTAAGCGGGTATTGTTCCTGCTTGTCTATTTTTATAGCTGTTTGTGATTTATATAAAATCTAAGTGAGTTGCTTAGATTGCATCTAGTAGTTAGTAATACAGAATAATTCCTCTATCTGCGTTAGTTGATTTCTTTGCGTGATTGTCACAACTGCTCAACTTTGAGTAATTGTAATGAAAAAATTAAGTGAATGGCTGACTGCCAGCCAAGCCAATGGCGGTCAGATTAAAGTAAAATTAGTTCCAATGCAGCGTCAGCAAAATACGCCGCAAGGTTTTATTTGGGTTGATGTTGGGCAAATGATCGAGCTGGAAACAGGCGAAACTTTTAACTTCAATGTTGATGGAAAAAGTTTCTATACAGGTTTCAATCAGCTTTATCGCTTAGCTTGAAATAAATAAAAAACAGCAGATAACCTGCTGTTTTTTATTGCCTGAATTTTTATTTTAGGCCGTTTCTGCAGCATGAAAAGTATTGGAGACATTCAACCCTGCATGATAGCGGTATTGTGCAGCGCGGTGGCTGTCAGGCAATCTTGCTTGTTGGACAAAAGTTTTTTTCTTAAGGTACCCTCGCATATTCCGTTTGATAGACACCGCGGCGCTGCAGCTCAGGTACGACAAACTTAACAATATCTTCAAAGTTTTGATGCGCCAAAATATCAGCCAGATTAAAGCCGTCAATGCCCGTATTTTCTACTCCTTCCTGTAAGCGGTCTGCAACTGTGGTTAGCGAGCCGACAATAATAGGACCGTTGATGCCAATACTGGTCTATTTCGCTATTTTTTCAATAGTCCAACTTTATTTGGATCTGCTTCGACATAGGACTGAAGCATGGGCTGAATGGCATTGGTATGAATGTATTCCGCTTGATCTATGGGTTTAAACTGCGAAAAGTCGACACCTGACCAGCCAGCAGCTAAAGTTAAGCCACAATCATAGCTGCCGTATTGCTGGTATTCACGGAACTTCGCTTGGGCCTTTTCATCTGTTTCATCGACGATAAGGGCCAGCATGGTATAGATCAGGACAGAGAGGGTATCTTTGCCTTCTTTTACTAAATTATGCCGAATACCATTGGCCAGTTTTTTTACGGCAATTTGAGTTGGGGCAGAAATGAATACGCATTCTGCATTTTGACTGGCAAATTTTTGCCCGCATGATGATGCGCCAGTCTGGTACAAAACAGGTGTGCGCTGCGGTGAGGGTTCACAAATGTGAATTTCCGGTAAAGTGAAGTATTTCCCTGCATATTGAATAGGATGCACTTTGGAGTGATCTGCAAAGATGCCTTTTTGTTTGTCACGGAGGACGGCATCATCTTCCTATGAGCCATCCCAAAGTTTGTACAGCACTTCAAGATATTCATCTGCGATGTCATAGCGGTTGTCATGGCTGACTTGAGTCTTTAAGCCTAAATTTTTAGAGACGCTTTCTAAGGCGAGTTCTACCGCAAAACAGTTAGACCGTTTTGGTCTAATGCGAGGGCATTATCTTCAAATAATCCGTTGATTTATAAACAAAAAGTGATTGGATGATGGGGGTTAATCAAGCGCCGCTGCTGTATGTCTGGCAAGTTGGCAATAGCCCATCATTTTAGTACGTCCAAGTTTTTAGATGGAGATCATCTAATACGCTTTTTTCGTCAATTTCTAAAATCTGCGCTTGGTCTGCGCGCCAGTCACCTAAAACAATACGTTTTTTTTGTGCGATGTCATGTACAGCAGGGCGGTGTGTATGGCCATGAATAAGCAAATCAGCTTGCTGCAAAGCATTTTCGACTGCTGATGCATTTACATCCATAACATCATAGCTCTTGATTTGATTGGCCTGCTGGCTTTTTTTACGGAAGCCATTGGCAAGCTTCTGCCTGAAACTTAATGGTGTGCTTTTTAAAATGCCGAGAATCAGCGGATTACGGATAATTTTGCGGAAGCGTTGATAAGAAACATCATCGGTGCAGAGCAGGTCGCCGTGTTCGAGGCGAATATTGATGCCGCCAATTTTTAAAGGTTCAACTTCGCTTAACCGCTGTGCGCCAAACTGATCTAAAAATGTCTGACCTAAGGCAAAATCGCGGTTGCCGACAATAAAGTAAATATGATTGCCAGCTTGCTGGAAGGCTTGCATCGCTGCAACGATTTCATCCAGCCAAGGCGCACGGTAGTCATCGCCAATCCATGCATTAAACCAGTCGCCTAAAATATACAGCTGAGTCTGTTTGTTTTTATAAGCATCCAACAATGCTAAAAACCCTCGAACGAGTCGAGGGTGATCTGGTGACAAATGTAAATCAGCGATAAACAGATAGGTCACGAATCTTTTTCCTTTGAATCTCCCTAAATCCCTCTTTAAAAAAGAGGGACTTTCCCTCCCTTTTATAAAGGGAGGTTAGGAGGGATTCTTATTCAGAAATGATTTTAGCAGATTCAATGACAACGTTCTCTAGAGGAACGTCAGCGTGGTAACCGCGGTTGCCAGTACGAACGCCTTTGATTGCGTCAACAATATCAAGACCTTCAGTTACTTTACCAAATACTGCATAACCCCAGCCTTGAGCTGTTTTGCCAGTATGGTTAAGGAATGAGTTATTTTTCACGTTAATGAAGAATTGAGCAGATGCAGAGTGAGGCGCTTGAGTACGAGCCATTGCAATTGTGCCTGCATCATTGCTTAAACCGTTGTCTGCTTCATTTTCAATAGAGTCACGAGTCGCTTTTTCTTTGAAGTTTTCATCCATACCGCCGCCTTGGATCATGAAACCATCAATCACGCGGTGGAAAATCACGCCGTCATAGAAGCCGTCACGAACGTATTCTAAGAAGTTAGCTACAGTTTTTGGTGCTTTTTCACTGTTAAGCTCAAGAACAATACGGCCTTTATTGGTGTTTAACTCTACTTGAGGAAAACTCATTGTGTAATCTCCTGAACATGGACATTAAAGCCATGGGTTTTTGGTTGTGAGAAGCATAAGCAAACTGTAAACTACAAGGCAAGTAAAAACGTTATTTTCTTTGTTAAAAAGATCAAATTACGTTTAAAGGCCTGTTTATCATTCATGATTCAAGCAATCAGCTTGGTTTGCATGAATACGGTACAGTCTGTATTTTTGAACTAATATTTTACCAGAAGTGATTTTAGAACTATGAAGCCAAATGATGTTGTTTCATCTCTGCCAAATAACCCGACACCAAGTAACAATGCCTCTGTCGATGCTGCGCAGCAAGAACAACAGCCAGGCTTAGACTTTGTACGCCAAGTGATTACAGAAGATTTAGCTTCTGGCCTTACAAAACAAGTGGTGACACGTTTTCCGCCTGAACCAAATGGCTATTTGCACATTGGTCACGTCAAAGCGATCTGCCTGAACTTCGGCATAGCAGATGAGTTTAATGGCGTATGCAACCTGCGTTTTGATGATACAAACCCAGGTGCTGAAGAACAAGAATATGTAGACGGCATTGCAAATGACGTGAAATGGCTAGGTTTTGAATGGGATGGCGAACCGCGTTATGCGTCTAGCTATTTTGACCAATTATACACATGGGCCATTAAGCTGATTGAACAAGGTGATGCCTATGTCGATTTGCAAAGCCCAGAAGAAATTCGTTTAAACCGCGGCAACTTTGTGGATTTGGGTAAAAATTCACCGCAGCGTGATGCAACGGTTGCAGAAAACCTTGAACGCTTTGAAAAAATGCGTAACGGCGAGTTTGCAGAAGGTCAGGCTGTGTTGCGTGCCAAAATTGATATGGCTTCACCAAACGTACATATGCGTGACCCAATTTTGTACCGTATTTTGCATTCTGAGCACCATCAAACAGGCGATACTTGGAAAATTTATCCAATGTACGACTATGCGCATCCTTTGTCTGATGCCATTGAAGGTGTAACGCATTCATTGTGTACGCTGGAGTTTGTCGATCACCGTCCATTTTACGACTGGGTAGTAGAAAAAGTTGAATCGCCTGCAGTGCCGCGTCAGTATGAGTCTAGCCGCTTAAATGTCGATTATACGATTACGTCTAAGCGTAAATTGCGCCGTTTAGTCGAGGGCGGCTTTGTAAATGGCTGGGACGATCCCCGTATGCCTACAGTGGTTGGCATGCGCCGCCGCGGTTTCACGCCAGAAGGTCTGCGTGACTTCTGTAAGCGTGTAGGTGTGACTAAGGTCGATGGCAGTATTGTTGATGTTGCTATGCTGGAATTCTGCATCCGCCAATCTTTAGAAAATACGGCAAGCCGCGCTATGGCAGTGCTGAACCCGCTGAAAGTTACTTTAACCAACTTGCCTGAAGCGATGGATTTGGTGCATGCGCGTCATCCGAACGTAGACATGGGGGAACGTATTATTCCTTTAACGTCTGAGCTGTATATTGACCGTAAAGATTTTGAGGAAGAGCCGCCTAAAGGCTTTAAACGTTTAATTCCAGGCGGTGAAGTTCGTTTGCGTCATGCATATGTCATTAAATGCGATGAAGTGATTAAAGATGAAAATGGTGAAGTGGTTGAGCTGAAATGTTCCATTGACCCTGAAACCTTAGGGAAAAACCCAGAAGGCCGTAAGGTGAAAGGTGTGATCCATTGGGTATCAGCGTCTAAAGGCGTAAAAGCGGAAGTGCGTATTTATGACCGTCTGTTTACAGAAGCTGACCCAGAAGTAGGTGAAGACTTCTTGGAAAACCTAAATCCAAACTCTTTAACTGTTGTAGAAGCAGTTGTGGAACCATCTTTGGCGCAAGTTCAGCCTGAAGACCGTTTCCAGTTTGAGCGTGAAGGTTACTTCGTTGCAGATCAGCACGACTATACAAGTGAAAAACCTGTCTTTAACCGTATTTTGGACTTAAAAGACAGTTTTAAACCTGCTAAATAAGAAGGCTGCTTATGCTGTAGTAAGAGGAATGTCTCGATGGATATGAATCTTTGCAGCAGCTTGCGATCTTAATCAAAAGCTCAACCTCGGTTGGGCTTTTTTTAAGGCAGTATTTGAGAAATAGGAAGAGCTAATGATTATCCGCGATAAAGAGAATAGCTTTAAGCTGTTATTTGCCTGGCATGGTACAATTTTACCCAAGGTCATGCCAGCATTGCTGATCGTGGTTCTGATCTCTGCATTACTGGTGTATTTGGGGCTGCGGCATTATGTCAATCTGGCTGAAGTGCCAGCCTTTGGCTTCACCATTTTTGGTGTAATTCTTTCTATTTTTATCAGCTTTAGAAACAATGCCTGCTATGACCGCTGGTGGGAAGGCCGGAAGCTATGGGGGGCACTGATTGCGCAAACCCGCCATATCTGCCGTGACAGTCATGTGATGCAGCTGCAAGCGCGTGAAGCGATGATGTATCGAGTGATGCAGTTTAGCGGATTGCTGCGTGACCGTTTGCGCAAGCAGCCGGCAAATTTGAGCTTTAGCCAAATACAGCTGGCTTTAGATGATGTTCAATGGAAAAAATTGCAGCAGCATTTTAATCCGCCGCAATATTTACTGGAAATGGTGCAAAAGGATTTAGCTGCTCAATATCACCGCGGTGAGTTAAGCGATATTATTTATGACAGCCTCAGTAAGCATATTGTGGCTTTGGGTAATATTCATGCGGGCTGTGACCGTATCTCTTCTACACCGCTGCCATTTTCATATTCAGTGCTGCTGCACAGAGCTGTGTATTCTTTCTGTTTTATTTTGCCTTTTAGTTTGCAGGGCAGTTTAGGGCTTTGGACACCTGTAATTGTGGCACTGATCGCTTATCTGTTTTTAGGTCTAGACGCTTTAAGCGCAGAACTGGAAGAACCCTTTGGCCTGCAGGAAAATGATCTGCCTCTAGATTCGATTGTACGAAGTGTAGAGCGGGAAATGCTGAGTTCTTTAGACGCAGCGTTGCCGCCGGCAATACCGGCACATAAAGGCAATTTGCTATAACAGTCTGCTGCGCTTGATTCATCGAAGCCAGTTAATATTAAATCTGTTGAAATTGTCCGCGATAAGCGGCTAAAAACTGCGTGATGTCATAATGCCGCGGATGCTTCCAGCCGCGTTCATGGTTTTTAAAATTATAAGTGCCGATAATCAGGCTTTTTTTAGCGCGTGTCATGGCGACATAAAGCAGCCGCTGCTGTTCTTGAAACAGCTGTTCGGCTTCCTGTTTATGCAGCAGCGAGCTGCTTTGACGTTTTTTGATGACCATATAGCTTGGAAAATGCTGATCGATAACATCGGGCAGGATGACATGGTCGAATTCTAAGCCTTTAGAACGGTGGATCGTGCTGACAACTAAATGGTCATTTGGCGTGATTAGATCAGATTCTTTAGCGGTTTGGTAAAATGGAATGACTTCATCAAAATAGTGATAGGCATCTTGGATTTGATCATAATGATATTGCGCATGGTTAAATAGCTTTTGCTGCAGCTGATCAATATTTTTTTCGGCGTAGCCTTCGTAAAGCTGACGGTTCATGTCGCGGATATAATGAATATATAAGGTAAACAGCTGCTGAATTTTAAAGTCACGGTTGCACTGGATGCTGTATTGAGCCAAGTTCCAAAGCGGGCTTAGGCTGCGGTTGAAAGCATTGAGGCATTTTTCGGCCTGTGTCAGCAGGTGAGTCAGCGCAGGTTCATTTTCTTCAATTTTCTTGACTAAATGGGAGAGCAGCGAGCGGCCAGCTTTCACATCGTCCAGTGCGTTATGGCTGTTTTGGCCTTCTAAATTAAATTGCTGCAGTAAATCTCCTAATTTATAGCTATCTAGCCGTGGGAAAAGCTGTCTGCTCAGTTCTAATGAGCAAAATTTTGGCCGGCTAAAGAAGCTTTCAGTCAATTCGGGCGCATATTTACGGATATTTTCATTCAGCATTGCTTGATCAAATTTTAAATTATGTGCAATGAGAGCGCTGTCTGGATTAAATGCCATAAATGCATGCAGCTGCGTATGGTTCGGTGCGCCGTGTCTTTCCAGTGTGGCTGCGCTGATTTGATGGACCTTGCTGCTTTCAGTTAGATCAAGTGAAGTATGGCAATATAAATTAAGTTCTTGCTGATGCGTTACTGCGGCAATTTGAATAATATCGTCAGCAGTATAGTTTAAACCTGTAGTTTCAGTATCAAAAAAAGCTGCGCTGCCATGATTAAAATAGCTTTTCAGCTGCTGCTGACGGTGCTGAAAACAGTCTTCAATATTCAGAAAGTTATTCAGCCAGCAGCCATTTTCTGCGAGCTCATGAACCAATTTAATGGCAGCGAATTGCGCTTCTGTTTCTTTTAAATGCACAGGTTTATTATGCTGTACGTTGCCAAAGCGCCACAGCAGGCGCGCCCAAGCTAAACGGTTTTCAGGGTTTTGCAGCGCACTGATAAATGCCATGAAGTCTAAGTAAAATTCGCGGGTCAGCAAATCATCTTGAGCAACAAAAAAGTGGGGCATTTCATAAGTATTTAATGCATCGGAAAAGGCTTCAGCTTGCTTGTTGGTTGACAGAAGCACTGCCAGAGATTCATGGGTACGGTTTGCTTTACGAATACAGGCAATCAGATCTTCGGTCTGCTCGGTGTCATATTGACGATGCAAATGCTGCAAAGCTTTAGCGTGCGCGCGCTTATTGGCGCGGGCTTTGATTTTATATTTTTTGTTGAGCTGGGCTGCTGCATAGTCATTTGACAGCTGAACCAAATTATCTGGACTGCGGTAGTTTTCTTCCAGTATATAAACATTTTTCCCTAAGCGCTGCTCAGTCAATTCTACGGATGCGCCCATGAAGCGGTAAATAGATTGGTTTAAATCGCCTAAAATTAAAATATGAGCATCTGCGGTAACTAAATGATCGATCAGCAGCCAGTGCAGCGGGGAAAGATCCTGTACTTCATCAATCTGCACCCAAGCATAGCGTTTAGCATGTTCTTGGTTTTGCAATGTTAATGTATCAATAATTAAGTCATCATAATCATAAAAATGATAATGCTGTTTCAGCTGCTGATAGGCCTCATTGTAATAAACCGCCAAAATAAAGGCATATTTGACAGATGTATCGGGAATGTTTTGATCTAAAGTTTTCAGGCGCTGGCGGATAAAGTCCTTCTGCACAGCAGCGAGATAGTGCCGCGCATTTGAGATCAGAGGTAAAATTAAGTTACGGATGCTGTCAATGTTCCAGCGTTCATAGGAGTTTTCAACTTCGAAAATTTGATAGGCGCAATACTGAATATGATCTGGAGAAAACCCTTGCAGCGCTCCAGTATGTAAGCCGTAGAGATTTAAACAGTGTTCGAGCTGCTGCAGTATAGCTGGATAGGGCTCTTTCAGCAGATTTTGCAGCTGCACTGAAGCTTGGCGCAGCAGCCTTTTTTGCAGTTCTTCATTAATTAAGTCGCGCTGCTGTTTGGCATAGGGCTGTATTAATGTTTTAAAGCAAAAAGCATGCATATTGCCAATCAATAGGTTTGGAAAATTTTTGCCTAGCCGTGAATTGACTTTTTCCCGCATGTTTAAACCGGCGCGGTTGGTAAAGGTCAGGCATAAAATATCTGATGCTTTTACACCGCGTTCAAGCGCTTGCACAATCCGTTCAGTCAGTACTTCTGTTTTTCCGCTGCCAGCGGGCGCTAAACATGCATGATAGCCTGTGGTTAGATGGATAATTTTGAGCTGTTCTGGATTGAATACAAGCATGGATGCGACTCAGGCTGGACAGGTTTTGCAGGAGATAAGACAAATGGCTTTAGCAGGCGGCCTGTATTTTATGCAGGGCTGCAGAAAAAAGCATAAATCTGCTTATAAAATAATAATATGGATGCAGTTAAGCAAGAGCTGGAAAGCGGCTGGGCCGACCTTTTAACGGTTTTTATGCTGCTGATTGCGAAATTCTAAATAATCGCTTAAACGCTGATTGGCTTTATCGCGCAATTTTTTCTTAATATACAATACTAAGGCAAAACTTGTTGTTGTTAGCGTGAGGAATAAACTGTTCATAAAGCTCATTGCTGAACTCACATAACCAATGGTTGTAAGCCGGTTCATCATACGGAAGACTTGCGGACTGCTTTCTACACCGGTAATAGCCCAGGTGCATAGATGTTCACAATTATTGGTAATTAAGTGGTAGCTGTTTTCATGCATACGGCTGCGCATGCGGCGAACAACTCTGCGGCCGCTGAATTTAGGGTTTTCATAACGCTGGATTGTGATCATTCGGCCATGGCTGAATTGCTCAATCGTGGTCATTTCAATGGGATGCTTTTTAAATAGATGTGCGAAACCTGAGTAATGAATTACTCTGCCTCGTCCAGCATAGATGCCGTGATGAGTATAGCCAAAATGTTTGACGATTAAATGCGCCCCTAAAGGAAACCGTTTTCTGTGCTGTTGCATGCCTACGTTAGCCAATAAAGTTACAACTGTATTTTAGCACCTAGTCTAATGCTTTTGTGTGAATTAAGCGACCTATTCAACTAGACTTTGTCTAAGCATTTGGCAGGGGGATGCGTGATGAAAGATTTTTTAAAAGTATGCCTATGCGCATTGAATTGCATGCCTTTTATCCAGCACGTATATCCTTGCTTTATAGAAATGATGAGTTTAGGCATTTAGGCTCGATATTGGCATATACAGAGCCTATGCACTGTAAATAATGCAATGCAGCTGAAAGCTTATTTTTTCGCTAGGTTGAGAAAGCTGCTTTTGGCGGTACAGCTTTGCACAGCTTCTTGTTTCGGCATCGCTTTTATTTTATTTTCAAAAGCAATTTTATTATTTTCAATTTGCATATCACTCATCCCCATTTGTTTGGACAGCTGTTCAATTTGTTTCCAATAGCTTGTACAGGCTTCAGGTATGCTGCTGCACCCAGTGAGTATGGTGCTTAAACATAGCATCAAGGCAATCACAAATGATTTCATCATCAATCCTTATTTTTGATTTTATTTATTCATTTTGTTTCAGCATATCAAAAAAAGCGCAGAAAATTTATACAAAGCAGTCATTTGCTTTTACACACGGCGCAGAAGCATTTTAGTGCAGGCCTTAAAAAAGGCACTTCGATAAATCGAGGTGCCTTTTTTGTTGCGTTTTGCTGCTTATTGAAGCGGCAGGCGCTGCAGTTCATTCAGCTCTTTGCGGCTATAGCCTCGTGATACGAGAACTTTTTTAATACCGATAATCACATCTTCATCAGTTGCTTGTACAAGCTTCTCAATCAACTGCTCATTCGATTTGCAAGAGCAATCATTTTCGACGCAAGAAATTTGATTCTTGTGTTCATTCTGCTGTTCATTAGAGAACAACTTTTGCCAAAAACTCATAGAGCCATCATTTACCGCCTTAGATAGGGTGAAATATAGCCAAACTGTAAAATAAAGCAAGCCTGCTTAACTGATAAAAACAGCAGTCAGATGCAGTTTTTGTCGATTCAGTTGGAAAAATGTGCAACAAGATAAATTGTGGCAATTTTTTAGCTTATAAGCTGCTCATTTTACAGGCAATAAAAAAGAGCTTAAGGTTAAGCTCTTTTTTGACAGAAAAATGACATGAAATAAATTGTTTAAATTTTTTCCAGCATCACACCTGATTCGACATGATGGGTATAAGGAAACTGGTCAAACAATGCAAACTTTGTCACTTTATGGGTTTTTGCCAGTGTTTGCAGATTGTCATGTAAAGTGTCAGGGTTGCATGAGATATAAATAATACGTTCAAAGCGCTGCAGCAGTTTCAATGTTTCATCATCAATGCCTGCACGCGGCGGATCGACAAATACGGTGTCGAAGTCATAGCTTGAAATATCAATATTGGCTTCTTGCAGGCGGCGGAATTCACGTTCGCCATTATAAGCAGAAGTAAAGTCCTCAGCAGATAAGCGGGCAACTTGGATGTTATCTACGCCGTTTTGTTCAATATTCCACTGCGCAGCATAGACTGAAGATTTTGCAAGTTCGGTTGCCAGTACACGGTTGAAACGCGCTGCCAGCGGTAAAGTAAAGTTGCCGTTACCGCAATACAGTTCAAGTAAGTCTTTGTCGGATTGTTCAGCTGCATTGCATGCCCATTCCAGCATTTTTTCACAGACTTTAGCATTTGGCTGGGTAAAGCTGTTTTCAATTTGTTTGTATTTATAAGTACGGTCAAAAACTTGCAGCTCTTCAACCACATGCTCATTTTCAAGAACAAATTTTTTACCGCGGCAGCGGCCAATGATCTGGATATTCAGCTCTTGCGCTGCTGCTTTAGCCGCAGGTTCCCAATTTTCTTCAAGCTTGCGGTGATACAGTAAAGACACCAGCATTTCACCGCTGAGTGTTGCAAGGAAATCAACTTGGAACAGGCGTTCTGAGAGTAAAGGATTTGCTTCAAGCGCTTGCAGCAGTTTTGGCATCAAGTCATTAATGCTTTTATCTGCAATAGGGAACTGCTCAACTTCGATGACTTTTTTCTTATCATCTTCCGTGCGTTCAAACATTGCGTAGAACATGCCGCCTTCTTTACGGTGCCAAATACGGAATTCTGCACGCATACGGAAGTTTTTTTCAGCAGACGCAAATACTTCGAGTGAGGGAGGATTAAATTCGGCAAATTGCGCTGAAATACGCTCAACTTTTGCATCAAGTTGTTGCTGATAAGATGAAGTCATATACAGAAAAAATCACAAGCATGTTCAAAACACGGATGGTAGCAAAAATTGAACTTCAGCGGTCAAAAATCTTCTTAAATGTTGTAAGAATCTGAGCTTTTTGCAGGAAATAAAAAGCCCAAGCTATATGGAATATAGCTTGGGCTTCCTCAGAGGGAGAGGAAAGCTTAGCTCATGGTCATCAGGCTGGCATTGCCGCCGGCAGCTGCAGTATTCACACTGATTGCACGTTCAATAACAAAGCGTTCCAGCGGAATGTTGTATTGACCTGGCTCTAAACGGGTAATGCCGATAATGGCGCCGTCACGTTCTGCAATACGTTTTTGCAAATCCAGCAGCTGGGTCTTAGTGCCATGAAGCAGTACGGCATCGAAGCTGCCTTTTTCAATGCTGGCGACAGCTGTAATACGGGCAGCGACTTCTTTAGGCATGGATGCCAGATATTTCAGGATAAAAGTGTTGTCTGCCAGTACAGCAGGCTGGCAGCCGACTTTAAAGACAGCCAGCAGCTGCTGGATTAAATCTTGTTCCTGATCTGCAATTAACAGCACACTGCTGCGCGGCAAGACTGCATATTGATTGCTTTCACCAGTAGGTCCTTGCAGTTCAAAGATTTGGCCAGAGCAAAATTCTTGGGGCATTTGCAGCTTGAATTCAGGGAAGGTTTTTTCTGCCCAAAGTTTAAACTGCTCGAATAATGCCTGCTGTGACGGAACGTTGGCTGCCGTGCCTGCCGCAAATGGTTTGGCTAATTTTTTATTGCTGCATTCCTGCATCAGGCGGTAGATATAAATTGGACCGCCAGCTTTAGGGCCAGTGCCTGAAAGTCCTTCGCCGCCAAATGGCTGCACACCGACAACTGCGCCGACAATGTTGCGGTTAATGTATAAGTTGCCGACTTCAGCCTTACTGATGACGGTTTGAATCGTTTCATCAATACGGGTATGCAGGCCCATCGTCAGACCATAGCCTTTGGCATTAATCTGATCTAATAGCTGCTCTAATTCGCCGTATTTATAGGTAATGACATGCAGGGCAGGACCGAATACTTCACGTTTTAAGTCATCAAGGTTAGGCAGTTCAATCAGTGTTGGAGGTACAAAAGTTCCTTGGCTGATTTCACGGCTGTCTTTGTTGCGCATCAGCTGATGCACTTTGTGGCCTTTAGCGCGCATAGCGTTAATATGTGCTGTAATCATGCTTTGAGCTTCACTGTCAATGACAGGGCCGATGTCTGTTTGCAGTAAATATGGTTTGCCTACACGCAGCTGCTGCATTGCGCCTTTCAGCATAGTAATCACTGTCTCAGCATTATCGTCTTGTACGCAAAGTACGCGCAAGGCAGAACAGCGCTGACCAGCACTGTCATAAGCAGAGTTGACTACATCTAGTACAACCTGCTCAGTTAAAGCAGATGAGTCAACAATCATGGCATTTTGACCGCCAGTTTCCGCAATTAATGGTACAGATTCGCCAGTTTTGCTTAAGCGTTTTGCAACGGTTTTTTGCAAAATGCGCGCGACCTCGGTTGAGCCTGTAAACATAATGCCGTTTACACGTTCATCTGCGCTGAGTTTGGCGCCCACTGTTTCGCCGCGGCCAGGCAGTAACTGCACGGCAGATTTCGGGACACCTGCATCCCAAAGCAGCTGAATGGCTTGTGCTGCAATCAGCGGAGTTTGTTCTGCAGGTTTCGCAATGACCGTGTTGCCTGCAACGAGGGCTGCAGCAATCTGTCCTGAGAAAATGGCCAATGGAAAATTCCATGGACTAATACAGAGCACTGTGCCAAGCGGTACAATTTTAGATGTATCATCTAAATCACGCATTTGCGCAGCATAGTAGCGCAGGAAATCGACAGCTTCACGTACTTCAGCAATGGCATTGGCATAAGTTTTACCGCTTTCTCGGCATAACAGCACCATCAGCGGCTGAAGCTGCTGTTCCATGCTGTCGGCAGCGCGAGCCAAACAAGCAGCGCGTTCATTTTTGCCTAATGCTAACCAAGCGCTTTGTGCAGATGCCGCATCGTCTAAGGCTATATCTGCTTGGGCTAAAGTTGCCTCAGTTACAAAGCCGACAATATCCTGCTGGTCCGCAGGGTTAACAACAGCGAGCGATTGAGCGCCCTCTGCAGGCGCATCCAGATGCTCACCCATGGGCTTAGCAGCCCATTGCGCCGTACTTAAGGCTTTTGCCGTTTTATCCAAAGCTGCTAAATCTTGATCATTGGCTAAGTCCAGACCAGCTGAGTTGTTGCGTGAAGCGCCATATAGATGAACTGGGCAGGGAATAGACGGATGTTTTAAGCCCGCTTTACCTTCTGCTTTTTGAGCGTGTTCAATTGTAATGCGCGGGTTTTCAATTAAATCATCAATTTTTAATGTTTTGTCTGCAATGCGGTTTACAAATGACGTATTTGCGCCGTTTTCCAGCAGGCGGCGGACCAAATAAGCCAATAAAGTTTCATGGTTGCCGACAGGCGCATAAATACGGCAAGGCACACCCAGTTTATGATCTTGTTTGCTGCCTACAACTTGCTGGTAAAGCGGTTCACCCATGCCGTGCAGGCATTGAAACTCATACTGTCCTGTATAATATTGAGCTGGGTCTGCTAAATGGTAGATAGTCGCCAAAGTTTGCGCATTATGTGTAGCGAATTGCGGGTAAATTTGTTCTGGCGCGGCCAGTAATTTACGTGCACAAGCAATATACGATAAATCGGTATGCACTTTACGGGTAAAGACAGGATAGTCTTCCATACCGTCTATTTGCGCTTTCTTAATTTCGCTGTCCCAATATGCGCCTTTAACCAAACGGATCATCAGGCGTTTTTGACTGCGTTTAGCAAGGTCAACAACATAGTCGACCACGTAGAAGCAGCGCTTTTGATAGGCTTGGATAACAAAACCAATGCCTTTCCATTGATCCAGCAGAGGCTCAAAACATAGGCGCTCAAGCATTTGCAAAGAAATTTCTAAGCGGTCTGTTTCTTCTGCATCAATGTTCAGGCCAATATTGTACTGCTTCGCTAAAACCGCTAAGTTCAGCACTTTTGCATACAGTTCATCTTGCACACGGTCAATTTGAGCGCGCTGATAACGCGGATGCAGCGCGGAAAGTTTAATTGAGATTCCTGGACCATCATAAACATCTTTATCTTTAGAGGCTTTGCCAATAGCATGAATCGCATTGGTATAGTCATCATAATAGCGCTGCGCATCATGGTCAGTTAAAGCAGCTTCGCCCAGCATGTCATATGAGTAGCGGAAACCTTTATCTTCTAAAGTTTCAGCATTTTTTAGCGCTTCATTAATGGTTTCGCCAGTAACGAATTGCTCGCCCATCATACGCATTGCGGCGTCAACAGCTTTACGGATAATACCGCGGCCGCTGCGCGCTAAAAGGCCCGTTAAAATGCCAGAGAGGTTATTGGCTTTTGGTGTTTCCATCAGTTTGCCAGTTAGCATCAGGCCCCATGCTGCCGCATTGACGAACATCAGGCTGCTTTGACCTAAATGATCTTTCCAGTTGCCTTGGTTAATTTTATCTTTAATCAGCAAATCGCGGGTTGCGGTATCTGGAATGCGCAGCAAAGCTTCTGCAAGGCACATCAGTGCAATACCTTCCTGAGAAGAGAGTGAAAACTCTTGCAGCAAGCCTTGTACAATACCGGCTTTGCCTGAATCCCCTTTACGTTCACGCAGACTATGCGCTAAATCGAAAGCTAATTTATAAATACGGTCTGAAAGTTCAAGATCAATTTGACTATGTGTAAGCAGGTTTTCTACACATTCACTTTCTGAACGGCGCCAAGCGCGGTTAATTTCTATTTCGTATTCAGATTTCTCGGTAAACGCCGTGATATATCCTAAGTGCGCATGGTCCAAAGAGAGCGGGGAGTTATGTTCTGACATTTTGCCAACATCCTGTGACATCGAAAATTTAAATTGAGTTAAGAACTGGATTTAATTTATGATCACAGAAAATATGCAGTACAACTCACTATAATTTGATCTATTTTTAGGGAAAAATTCAGATGGCGAGCCCAATCATGCTATTGGACCGTACAGATATCAGGATATTGGATATCCTGCAGAAAGATGGTCGTATTTCAAATATTAAATTGGCTGAAGCGGTAAATTTATCGCCTACAGCAGCGCTGGCGAGAGTGCAGAAGCTGACAAAGGATGGTTATATCATCGGCTATGAAGCAAAGCTTAATCCAGACATGCTGAATAAGAGCTTTGTGGTTTTTGTCGAAATTTTATTGGACAAAACAACGCCGAATGTTTTGGAGGAATTTACAGATGCTGTCATTCATTTTCAAGATATTGTGGAGTGCCACATGATCAGCGGCGGTTTTGATTTTGTTGTGAAGATTCGCTGCGCAAATATGGAAGAGTTCCGTAAAATTTCAGGGCAGGTACTTTGGCAGCTGCCTGGTGTGAAAGAAACCCGCAGCTATCCTGTGATGGAAGTGATTAAGGAAACACATCAGATTAATATCAAGCAGCCTGTCAAAAAGACTTAAATAAAAAAGGGGCCGAGGCCCCCTTGAATTTGAATCGTATTATTTACCTGTTTTCATTTCCTGCATTTCTTTTTCATAAAGATTTTTAGCAGCGTCAAATCGGTCAGTCACATCTTTAGCGGGCGCTTTGCCTAATAGGCTGACAACGACAATGCTGATCAGCGCAAAGATGAAGCCAGGAATAATTTCATAGACTTCAGTATGCGCCATGGTATTTTTCCATACAATTACGGTAACTGCACCAACAATCATGCCGGCAATTGCGCCGTTCAGCGTCATGCGTTTCCAAAATAAAGACAGAATAATCAATGGGCCGAAAGCAGCGCTAAAACCAGCCCATGCATAAGCAACTAAGCCTAAGACTTTGCTGTTGGGGTTCATAGCAAGGATAATTGCTAGAACTGCAATGGCTGCAACCATAAAGCGCCCGACCCAGACGAGTTCATATTGAGAGGCATTTTTGCGTACAAAAGCTTTATATAAGTCTTCGGTCAAGGTGCTTGAACAAACCAGCAGCTGGCAGCTGAGCGTACTCATAACCGCAGCTAAAATCGCCGCAAGCACAATACCTGCAATCCACGGGTTAAACAGAATTTTGGTCAACTCCATAAATACTGTTTCAGGGTTGGCGCTGACTGCAGCAGCCAGTTCAGGATGCGCTTGAAAGTAAGCAATCGCGATATAGCCGACAGCTACCGCACCGCCTAAGCAAAGAATCATCCATGTCATGCCAATGCGGCGGGCGGCTGGAATGGACTTGACAGAGTCCGCAGCCATAAAGCGCACTAAAATGTGCGGCTGGCCAAAGTAGCCTAGCCCCCATGCCATGGATGATAAAATAGCGACGGTGCTTAAGTCGGAGAGCATGTTGCTGGCCAATGGACGGACAGATTCAACTGTGGCAGACAGCTGCTGTGCATTATCGCCTAAAGCAAGGTAAGTCATAATTGGTGCAAGCAAGAGCGCAAAAATCATGAGGCCGGCTTGAAATGTATCGGTCCAGCTGATGGCAAGAAAGCCGCCAATACAGACATAGCTGATGGTCGCAATAGCGCCAATCCACAGCGCTGTTGTATAGTTCCAGCCAAATAAGCTCTCGAATAAGCGTGCGCCGGCAACCATGCCTGAAGCACAGTAAATAGCGAAGAAAATTAAAATAACAACAGCGGAGATCACGCGCAGCACTTTTTTGCTGTCGCCAAAACGGCTGGTGAAATAATCGGGTAATGTGAGTGCGTTATTTTGCAGTTCTGTATGTGTGCGAAGTCTGCCCGCAACCAAGAGCCAGTTTAGCCAAGCACCTATAATTAAGCCGATTGCAATCCATGACTCTGATAGGCCTGATAAATAAATTGCACCGGGCAAACCCATCAGAAGCCAGCCGCTCATATCTGATGCGCCGGCAGAAAGTGCGGTAACGACGCTGCCTAAGCTTCGGCCGCCAAGAATATAGTCGTCAAAATTCGTTGTTGCCTTATAGGCATATAGCCCAATGCCAATCATCGCCACGATATAAAATATAAACGTGATCAGCGTAGGATTCATTTGGCTCATAGCTGCACCATCCATTGTCTGTTCAAATACTCATCTTTCCTTAATAAGATGAAATTTTGTTCTGTATTACTAAGGTGCTGATTCAAGCATAATTGGAAAATTACGCTCTGTTACATTTGAGTCGCTATTATTATTGTTTTGTGAAACTGATTGTAAAAATAGTTACAAAGTTGGAAATATTATGCATTTTATGCTTAAGCGTAAAATTTGTAATTCAGCATTAATATTCAAAAATGCAGTCTGGGATGCTAAAAAATATTTAATGAATAAAGGTGGTGCTGTTAGAGTTGAAGGGTAAAGTTAATTTTTACACAAAATTACATTTTTTACATAAATTATACGCTTGTAATAATTTATTTCATTATTTAGTGAAAGAACTGTAGCTTAAATCCCACGCTGATATAGCATGGGTGTGCACACTTTTAGTGCATTTAAAGAGAGAATATTGTTGTGTCTACGGTTCAGCTGGAAAAAACAAGGATAGAGCGTGATTTGCTAGGAGCAAAAGAGGTTCCTGCCCAGAGCTACTATGGTATTCATACTTTGCGGGCTTTGGAAAACTTCCAGATTTCCTCAAAAAAAGTCGGTGAGCATTTACCTTTTATCCGTGCACTGGCGCAAGTCAAAAAAGCCTCAGCGCAAACCAATTTAAAATTTGAGCAAATATCTGCAGAAATCAGCGCTGCGATTCAGCAAGCCTGTGATCAATTAATTAAACAGCCAGAGCAGTGGAGCCATGCATTTCCTTTAGATGTTTATCAGGGCGGTGCAGGAACTTCTATCAATATGAATACCAATGAGGTCATTGCAAATATTGCGCTGGAAAATTTGGGTTTGGCTAAAGGTACATATGCACGTATTCATCCAAATGATCATGTGAATAAGTCGCAGTCAACCAATGATGTTTATCCAACGGCTTTACGTTTAGCTGTGTATTACAGTTTAGAAAACTTATTTGCTGTAATGCGAAAAATTATTGACAGCATTCAGCTGAAAGCTGCTGAATTTAATTTTGTTATTAAGATGGGCCGTACGCAGCTGCAAGATGCTGTGCCTATGACATTGGGACAAGAGTTCCGCGCTTTTGCAACGCTGCTAAAAGAAGATTTGAAGCTGATTGATAATACCCGTCAGCTGCTTTTAGAAGTAAACCTTGGCGCGACTGCAATTGGCACAGGCGTCAATACGCCTTATGGCTATGCTTATGAATCAGTAAATGCTTTAAGAGAAATTACAGGCTTGCCATTGGTGGGCGCAGAGGATTATGTTGAAGCAACGAGCGACTGCGGTGTATTCATTATACTTTCCAGTACATTAAAGCGCTTGGCAGTCAAGCTGTCAAAAATTTGTAATGACTTGCGCTTGCTAAGCTCAGGCCCGCGCACGGGTTTGGCTGAAATTCGATTGCCTGAACTTCAGGCTGGCTCATCAATTATGCCTGCAAAGATCAATCCCGTTATACCGGAAGTGGTAAACCAGATTGCATTTAAAGTGATTGGAAATGATTTGACTGTGACGATGGCTGCTGAAGCAGGACAGCTGCAGCTTAATGTGATGGAGCCAGTCATTGCTGTTGCTATGAATGAGTCTATTGATTTGCTGTGCCAGGCCATTCAGACTTTAGATGAAAAATGTATTCAGGGTATTCAGGCAAATGAGCAGGCTTGTTATGATGCAGTGATGCGCAGTGTCGGTATTGTGACTTTACTTGATCCAATTTTAGGCCATGCAAAATGCGATGAAATTGGCAAGCAGTGTATTGCGGAAAATAAAACAATTCAGCAAGTTGTTTTAGAGCAAGGATTATTGACTCAAGAGCAGCTGGATCAAATTTTTGCATTCTCTAATTTAGTTTCTGAAGTGCAGACAGCCCAGCTGGATTTGGCGCAGGTTTCTTAAGCCGAATAATGAATAGCCTGATGTTTAGGCAGTATTCTTTTTAAGCAGCTTGTTTGTGCAGAAAAGCAGCATTTGCTGCTTTTCTGCATTTTAAAGGGTGAAATTGCAGAGAATGCGCAGAATTGTCTTTAGAATATCAAAGCTAAGCCTTTAGAGAGTTAAAATCAATGCTAAACAAGCTATCTGCATTATTTAAAAGTAATAAGCCTGACCCTGAGCAGCTGTACTTAGAAGAACACCATATTCAGTTTGAAGAAGGTAAAGGCTATATTGTTGCAGGCGCGGTTTTAAATGAAACTTTGGCTGCGCGCTTAGCATATCTTTCTAACCGCCGTTTACAGTCATTTGATGATTTGCAGGCTTTATACAATACAGCCATGATTATCAATGAAAAAATTGATTTGGAAATCGCTAATCAGCGTTACGCGGCGCATTTAGGAAATACGGAAGAAAATTTATTGGCCTTCAAACAGATTGTCAAACTGCTGAATGACTATTACCGTAATTTTAAGCGTGCACGCAAATAAGCGGCCTTTGGGCAAAACGGCTGAATTGCAGTGCAGGCCTATAAAGTAAAAGCTTGTAAAAACACGCCGATAATATACGCCTGCTGGAAAAACATCGTGTTAAAATATGCGCTATGTGGTCTAGACTTTAAAGCTATTCATGTTCCAACAAGAAATTTCCCAACTGAAAATTAAGCAGCTGAAAGCTGGCGAAAAACGCTGGATTGGCAATTTACAAGGATCAGCAACAGGTTTGCTGTTTAAAGAAATCAGCCAGCAGCACAGCCAGCTTTTTATCATGGTTGCACGAAACAGCCTGCACTTGGGGCAATTGGAAAGTGAGCTTGAATTTTATGGTATTAAGCCAATCATCTTTCCTGATTGGGAAATTTTGCCTTATGACCGTTTATCACCGCATCAAGATATCGTTTCTGAACGTTTAGCGATATTATCCAATATGCCTGCAAATGGTGTGCTGCTTTTGACGGCCGCCGCGCTGGCACAGCGTGTTGCGCCAGCTTCATGGGTGCTTGGAGAGCATTTTGATATCCGTGCAGGGCAGAAGTTTGATTTAGAACAGCAGAAAAAGCGTTTAGTTCAAGCAGGATATCGCTTGGTCGATACCGTGTATGACCATGGTGAATTTGCTGTACGCGGCAGCATTATGGATATTTATGCATCGGGACAAGAATCGCCGGTCCGTATTGACTTGTTTGATGATGAAATTGATACGCTGAAATTTTTTGATCCTGAAACACAGCGTACAACAGAAACTTTGCAGTATTTTACAGTATTGCCTGCCAAAGAATTTCCATTAAAAGAAGGCCGGGCAGTTTTCCGTGAGCGTTATGCCGAGCAGTTTCCAACGGCTAATCCAAAGAAAAACCCAATTTATCAAGATGTCATGGAAGGCATTGATTCACAAGGGCTTGAGTTTTATTTTCCGTTATTTTTCAGCGCAGCAGACATGCAGGCGCAAAGTACGCTGATGGCGTATTTGCCGGAGAATGGCATTGTCATTACAGATCAAGGCATTGATGAAGGTTTGACGCAGTTTTGGGCTGAAGTTGTCCGCCGTTATGAAGACCGAAGGCATAATGCAGATCAGCCGATTTTGCCTCCAGAACAGCTTTTCTTACAGCCCAATGCGGTGTTTGAGCAGCTGAATAAATTTGGACGCATTATTGCCTCGCAAGAGCCATTTGATGAAAAAGCAGGCGTGATTAATATTAATGCAGCGATTCCGCCTCGGCTGCCAGTCGACCCAAAACGGGAAAAACCATTTGCAGAGGTTAAAAAATACATTGATGATGCGAATCATCCTGTCTTGCTGGTTGCAGAAAGCGCGGGCCGCCGTGAAACGTTAAAAGATGCGCTGCGGCCTAGTTTGGGCAATATTCCTTATGTGGAAAATTTCCAAGTTTTTATAGACTCTCTGCATGCAATTGCAATTACCAATGCGCCTTTAGAGCGCGGTTTGCTGTTAACAGATAAAATTAGCGTTATTTCTGAAAATCAGCTTTATGAACATCGTGTGGTGCAGCGCCGCCGTAAACGCCAGCAGGAAGTTTCAGAAGAATTCCTGATTCGCAGCTTAACTGAATTAAATTTAGGTGCGCCAGTTGTACATATTGACCATGGCGTAGGTCGTTATGCAGGCTTGGTTACGCTGAGCATTGATGATCAGGATCATGAGTTTTTACAGCTGGATTATGCCAATGAGGCGAAAGTTTATGTGCCTGTAACGAATTTACATCTCATTAGCCGCTATAGCGGCGGTGATCCTGACTTGGCGCCTTTACATAAATTAGGCACAGATGCATGGAGCAAAGCTAAGCGTAAAGCGCTGGAGCAGATTCATGATGTAGCAGCGGAGCTATTGCATATACAGGCCCGCCGTCAGTCTAAGCCTGGTTTTGGTTTTGAACTCGATCAGGCGCTGTATATGCAGTTTGCCAGCGGTTTTGCATATGAGGAAACCTTAGATCAGGCCAATGCAATTGAAGCGGTGGTTTATGATATGCAGCAGGCTAAACCGATGGATCGTTTGGTTTGCGGTGATGTCGGTTTTGGTAAGACAGAAGTGGCTATGCGGGCAGCATTTGTTGCCGTGCAAAATAATAAACAAGTGGCCGTATTGGTGCCGACCACCTTGCTTGCGCAGCAGCACTATGAATCATTTAAAGACCGTTTTGCCGATTGGCCTATACGCATTGAAGTGCTGTCGCGTTTTGGTTCATCGAAAACACATGCCAAGACCATTGATGATTTGGCAGATGGTAAAGTGGATATTGTGATTGGAACGCATAAAATCCTGCAGGAAAATGTGCAATTTAATGATTTAGGTCTGATGATTGTCGATGAAGAGCACCGTTTTGGCGTGCGTGACAAAGAGCGTATTAAAGCAATGCGCGCTGATGTCGATATGCTGACACTTACAGCAACCCCAATTCCGCGTACTTTGAACATGGCATTTAGCGGGATGCGCGATTTATCTATTATTGCGACACCGCCAGCCCGCCGTTTAGCAGTCAAAACATTTGTCCAAGAGCATACGGATGCTGCGGTTAAAGAAGCTATTTTGCGTGAATTGCTGCGCGGAGGACAAGTTTACTTTTTGCATAATGAAGTTGATACGATTGAGCGTACCGCAGAAAATATCCGCCACTTAGTGCCTGAAGCGCGTGTCGCGGTGGCGCATGGCCAAATGCGCGAACGTGAACTGGAACAGGTGATGCAGCAGTTCTATCACAAAGAATACAATGTACTGGTCTGCTCAACCATTATTGAAACAGGTATTGATGTACCCAATGCCAATACTATTCTTATAGAGCGGGCAGATAAGCTCGGCTTGGCGCAGCTGCATCAGCTTCGCGGCCGTGTCGGGCGTTCTCATCATCAGGCATATGCCTATTTGCTGGTACCGTCAATAAAAGGTTTAAAAGGCGATGCTGAAAAACGCCTTGATGCGATCAGCCGCGCTGCAACACTGGGCGCGGGTTTTATGCTGGCAACTGAGGATTTAGAAATCCGCGGCGCAGGTGAGCTGCTGGGTGAACAGCAAAGCGGATCAATGCAAGCGATTGGCTATAGTTTGTATATGGAAATGCTGGAAAAAGCGACTAAAGCGATACAAAAAGGTAAAACACCTAACTTTGACGCACCGCTGTCATTAACTGCAGAAATTACCTTGCATATGCCTGCGCTGATCCCAGATGAATATTTGGGGGATGTACATCAGCGTCTGCTGTTTTATAAACGCATCAGCAACACCGATACCAGTGAAAAGCTGGACAATATCCGCATGGAGCTGATAGACCGTTTTGGTGTGCCGCCGCAATCGGTAAAACAGCTGTTTGCGGTACACCAGATCCGTTTAAAAGCAGAACAGCTGGGTATAACCAAAATTGATATCAGCGCTCATGGCGGCAGTATAGAGTTTGCGCCAGATACACCTGTACAGGCAATCAGCATTATTCAAATGATGCAGAAACATCCGACATTCTTCAGAATGGATGGCGGACAGCGCTTAAAAGTCATGGTAATGCTTGAAGAATATGAGAAGCGGATTCAGTTTATAAATGACTTGCTGGACAGTCTTTTAAAAGAATTGCATTGATTTTGATCAAGACAAAAAAATTATGAGATCTTTCTTTAAATAAATCGAGTATTCTATCGCTTGTACAAAGAAATACTTGATTTTTTGAAGAAATTTATTAGAGTTTAAAGTGTGAAGTGCTTCTAGGTAAATCCGACTTATTTGTACTGAAACACAAAGCTCAGAATATTCACGTCCCTTTGGATGTGTTAGTATTAGCCATCATTCTAATTTTTGCATCATTTATAAAGATATGTTTAGTTTGCATCCACAACTTGCTCAAGATACGTTTTATGTAGGCGACTTTCCACTGTCAACATGTCGTTTAATGAATGATATGCAATTTCCGTGGCTAATTTTGATCCCGCGTGTTCCGGGTATCACAGAATTATATGAATTAAGCCAAGCAGATCAGGAACAGTTTTTACGCGAATCCAGCTGGCTGTCTAGCCAGCTGTCCCGTGTTTTCCGCGCCGATAAAATGAACGTGGCAGCTTTAGGCAATATGGTGCCTCAGCTTCATTTCCATCATGTTGTCCGTTACCAAAATGATGTGGCTTGGCCTAAACCGGTATGGGGTACACCAGCTGTTCCTTACAGCAATGATGTGCTTGCCCATATGCGTCAGACACTTATGCTGGCCCTTCGCGGTCAGGGTGATATGCCGTTTGATTGGCGTATGGATTGATCCAGTCACTGACCATATTAGGGAATAATGTGGCTATTGATGTCCATAAGGAGTGACTAAGTGGCATTGTTAGACGATTGGATAAATAAAGAGCCAAGGCAGTTCGAGTATTTTCATCGCTTGATGGGATATATCATGCTGTCTTTGGTATCTGTCGTCTATCATTACACCCAGCCAGATACACAGTATCAGGTTTATATTCCTTTATTCCTGCTGTTTGTGCTTTTAATTACGCCAAAGCTTTCGCATTGGCTGATTTACAGCTTTAATAATACAACGAAGCGCAATGTGATGTTTATTCTTGACATCATGATCATTGCGGTAATGCTGTCAGCTGTGCATTTAAATTTAGTGCTGACATTTTTAGCATTATTTGCGCTGCTGTATACGGTAATTAATAACAAAATTTCATTTTTAATGATGTCTTTGGCAACCTTGCTTGCAACGGCTGTCTTTTATATTTGCACCATTTTCATTTTTGGCTTCCATGAGTATTTTGATAACACCAGCAGTGAGCTTACTGTAGTCGGTTTTTTATGCTTGATTACGTACTTTGGTGTGGGCAGTTTTTATCAGCTGTCGCAAGTGCAATATATGGCCAGCAAAAAGAATCATTATTATGAACAGATGAACCGTTATATGGAATTTGCCAATCAGCTTAGCCGCTATGCGCCGGTACAGCTGTGGCAGTCGATTATGAAAGGTGAATCTGAAGCTAAAATTGAATATAAGCGTAAAAAACTTACGATTTTCTTTTCTGATATTCAAGGCTTTACCGAGCTTTCAGAGACGTTGATTCCAGACGATTTAGCCTTCTTGCTTAATGATTATTTGAGTCATATGACGGAAATTGCGAAGCAGTATGAGGCGACAGTTGATAAATTCATGGGTGATGCGATTCTGATTTTCTTTGGCGATCCGCATAGTGAAGGTGTGGAGCAGGATGCTAAAGTCTGTTTGGAAATGGCAATGGTCATGCGTCAGCAAATGAAATTGCTGCGTGAGCGCTGGATTAAAATGGGTTATCCGCCGCTGCATATCCGTATGGGTATTTCTACGGGTTATTGCCACGTAGGTAATTATGGCGCTGCACACCGTATGGCTTATACGATAGTTGGCCGTGATGCAAATTTGGCAGCGCGTCTGCAAAGCGCAGCTGAGGTGGATGAAATCTTAATTTCAGATGATACGCATAAGCTGATTAAAAATGATTATTTATGTGCGCCTAAAGCGCCAATTTACTTAAAAGGTATTCAGGGGCCTGTGCGGACTTGGCAGGTGATGGAAAAGTATACTTCGCAAAAAATGGATTATCAGCGCTGGTTTGACTACGAATACAAAGGTTTCCATTTGCTGTTGAATTTGGATGAAGTGCAGAACTTTGAATATCCTGAGCTGATTCATGTATTAGAGAAAATGATTAAGCGCATTCAAACGCAGCAGAAGATGACGAACTCAGAAGGTATTGTGAAGCTGAATCTTGAAGATGAGGTCATTGCAGAAATTAAAGAGGCAGAGTCTCATAGCTGATTTTAATGAAATTCATATTGTGAAATAAAACCAATAAAAAAAGACCGCTATGCGGTCTTTTTTTATTGCATTAAGAATATCTTAATGATTTTCTGATGCATGATTCAGGGTGTATTTTGGAATTTCAATTTCCAAATCTTCATCTTCGATTTTAACTTGGCATGACAGGCGGGAGTCTGCTTCTAAGCCCCAAGCGCGGTCAAGCAAATCAGCTTCGATATCATCCATTTCTTCAAGGCCGTCAAAGCCTTTCCGCACAACAACGTGACATGTTGTGCATGCTTTAGACATATCGCAGGCGTGTTCAATTTTAATGCCGTTGCTTAATAAGCTTTGGCAAAGATTGGCATTCGGCTCAACTTCAAACTCAGCGCCATTTGGGCAAATTGTTGCATGAGGCAATACTTTAATACGTGGCATAGTGTTGACCTATAAATTAGTTTGAGTTTGACCAGTCGTCGAGCTTAGTGCCTTTTAGCGCAGCGTCAATATGCTGATTCATACGAATGGCAGCAAAGCTGTCGCTATGTATTTTAAGCTGCTCTACGGCATGTTCAATAGCTTTAATGTCGTTTGACTCAAGCTGGGTTTCAAGTACAGATTTTGCTGCAGTTAATGCGGCTAACTGCTCAGTATTTAACAGGTGCTGGTCTGTAATTAGAGCTTGTGTCAGCGCTTCGAGTTCACGCTGCGCTTCTACTTTGGTTTCTTGAAGATGACGCAGATTTTTATCTTCTGCTGCAAACTTAAAACCATCGAGCAGCAGACGTTCTGTATCAGATTCAGAGAGGCCATAAGATGGCTTAATGTCAATTTGCGCGTGGACGCCAGAAGTTGTTTCTGTTGCAGATACAGTGAGAAGGCCGTCAGCATCGACTTGGAAGGTTACTTCAATACGCGCTTGACCTGCGGTCATTGGCGGAATGCCGCGCAGGACAAAGCGGCCTAGGCTTCGGCAATGCTCAACTAAATCACGCTCACCTTGCACAACATGAATCAGCATGGCTGTTTGGCCATCCTGATAGGTGGTGAACTCTTGACGGCGTGCAACAGGAATTGCTGTATTGCGCGAAATTAGACGCTCTACCAAACCGCCCATGGTTTCTAGGCCAAGAGAAAGCGGTGTTACGTCTAAAAGCAATGAGCCTTCCTTGGTGTTGCCAATCAGCTGGTTTGCAGTGATTGATGCGCCAATTGCGACAACTTCATCTGGATTAATGGTGCAAAGCGGTTCTTGCTGGAAAACTTCACGCACAGCATTTTGTACTGCATATGAGCGGGTAGAGCCGCCAACAAGCACAACATTTTGAATGTCGCTAAGCTCTAGTTTTGCATCACGCAATACGCGCTTACATACGCTAATCGTTTTATCTAAAGCAATTTTGATAATTTCTTCAAATACTGGGCGGTTTAGTGTTAGCTGATATTCAGCAACTTGCAATTCAGCGGATTCTGCATCTGTTAACGCTTCTTTGGCTTTACGTGCTGCGACAAGGAAGTGCGCATACTCAGTATCATTGAGAGTTTCAATGTTTAGCTGCTTTTTAGCCCATTTTACAATTAAGCGGTCTAAATCATCACCGCCAAGCGCAGTATGGCCGCCAGTCGCTAAAACTTCAAAAACACCTTGAGAAAAACGCAAGATAGATACGTCAAATGTACCGCCACCTAAGTCATAAATGACATAGTTTTGATCGTGCGCAAGATTGGTTTCTTGATCTAAACCATAAGCAACTGCAGCTGCAGTTGGCTCATTCAGCAGGCGTAAAACATTCAGGCCTGCAAGCTGCGCTGCATCGCGTGTCGCTTGGCGCTGCGCTTCATCAAAATATGCTGGAACGGTAATTACAGCGCCATTGATTGGATTTTTTAAGCTTTCTTCGGCACGGTCTTTTAGCTGTTTTAAAATTTCAGCTGAAATCTCTACAGGCGTTTTGCGGCCTTGTGCAGTTTCAAATGCAGGCATTTGATTGTCTGCGCCAGCCAGTGTGTAGGGGTGCTGGAATTTAATATCGGCTTTTGAGCGGCCCATAAAGCGTTTTACTGAAACGATCGTGTTCTTCGGATCGGCAGTGATAAATGTTTTGGCTTCGTCGCCATATGCAGCTGAGTTTTCAGTGTAGTGAACAATAGACGGAAGTAACACTCGGCCTTGTTCGTCTTGAAGCACTTTCGCTTTACCTGAAAGTACAGAGGCGACTAGAGAATGTGTAGTACCTAAATCGATACCAATTGCAATGCGGTGTTCATGCGGTGCACTTGATTGACCAGGTTCTGCAATTTGCAAGAGAGCCATGTGTTACATCCTTTGAACGTCAAATATAAATAAATCAAAAATCATCGTCTAAATCAAAGCTGTCATCATCTAGGAGGCGATCTTCAGCTTTGTCGATGTCTGCCATCACTTTTTGGAAGAAGCGTAATTTGCGAACCGTATCGCGGGCTTCACCCCAATCTTCATCCTCATAGTCAATTTTGAATTCACGTACAAGGCCATCCATCCATTGCTTTACTTCTGTGCGCAGGGAGGTTAGTTCATCTGAGCTGCGGGCATCTTCAAGCTGCTCACGAATTTCCAAAGCATCCTGCAAAAATTCAAAATCACTGATTGACTGATCTAAGTGGTAATCTTGTTTCTTGAGGCTCAGCAGGTAAGCGGCGCGGCTATCAACAGCCGATAGCGCTTTATAAGCTTGATTAATCTCGCTTGATTTAATCAATGCTTGGTCTTTATCGTCTGCTTTGTCTGGGTGGAATTGCTGCTGCAGTTTTAGAAACTGAGCTTTTAAAGCGGCTAAATCGATATCGAGTGCTGCAGGCAGGTTGAACAGCTCAAAATGATTCATGGGAGATGTGTTCCACGATTGGTTTGCAAAAAAATAGTATGCTTTAAATGCAATTAAAACAGTGATTTTACACTGTTTTAATATACAAAGAAGGGAACTGCGTAAATTAAACAGTGAAGGATTCACCGCAGCCGCATTCGCCTTTTTTATTTGGGTTGTTAAATTCGAAACCTTCGTTCAGGCCGTTTTTAACATAGTCCATCTCTAAGCCTTCGAGATAAACCAAGCTTTTTGGGTCAGTAAAAACTTTAACACCAAACTGCTCAAAAACCTGATCATGCGTATCAACTTCGTCAACGAATTCGAGTACATACGCCAGGCCAGAACAGCCTGAAGTTTTCACGCCAACGCGAATGCCTTCACCCTTACCGCGACTTTTAAGGTAATTGCTGATATGAGATGCTGCATTTTCAGTTAAATGGATCATGAAAACTCCGTTAGATCTTAGGCAAAAACTTTCACAATTAAGCTTTTGTTTTTTTGCTGCGGTAATCTTCTACAGCAGCTTTGATTGCGTCTTCTGCAAGTACAGAGCAGTGTACTTTAACAGGAGGAAGTGCAAGCTCGGTTGCAATATCAATGTTCTTGATCGCTTGAGCTTCATCAAGCGTTTTGCCTTTAAGCCACTCAGTAACAAGTGAGCTGGATGCAATTGCTGAACCGCAGCCATAAGTTTTGAAACGCGCTTCTTCAATTACGCCGTTGTCATCAACTTGAATTTGCAGACGCATTACGTCACCGCATGCTGGAGCGCCAACCATGCCAGTACCAACATTTTCTGCATTTTTGTCTAAGACGCCAACATTACGAGGGTTTTCGTAATGATCAATTACTTTTTCGCTATAAGCCATGATGCTTCTCCAAACCTCGGGGTCAGCCTGTAAGATTTAATATGGGGGTGAAATAACAGTAGTCAATGAGATAGCCTTTAAATAAAAGCTATCCCGCGGGGATGAATTAGTGTTCAGCCCATTCAACAGTAGAAAGGTCGATGCCTTCTTTGTACATATCCCAAAGTGGAGAAAGCTCACGCAATTTCTCTACAGCAGCGATAGTCACTTGTAAAACATGGTCAATATCCTCTTCAGTTGTGTATTTACCAAAGCTGAAGCGGATAGAGCTGTGCGCTAATTCATCAGAAAGACCTAGGGCACGAAGAACGTATGAAGGTTCTAATGTTGCAGAAGTACATGCTGAACCTGAAGATACAGCAGCGTCTTTCAATGACATCATTAAAGATTCGCCTTCAACAAAGTTGAAGCTGACGTTCAGGTAGTTGGCAACGTTGTGTTCTGGGTGGCCGTTTAAGAACACTTGTTCTAAACCTTGTAAGCCATTCCAAAGTTTGTCGCGAAGTACGCGAAGGCGAGTTTGTTCTGCAGTCAGATTTTTGCCTGCAAGTTCAAATGCTTCACCCATACCTACGATTTGGTGAGTGGCAAGTGTTCCAGAACGCATGCCGCGTTCATGACCGCCGCCATGCATTTGCGCTTTTACGCGTACACGCGGAGAACGGCGAACAAATAGTGCGCCAATACCTTTAGGACCATAAATTTTGTGAGCTGAGAAACTCATTAGGTCGATTTTCATTGTTGAAAGGTCAATTTCAACTTTACCTGCTGCTTGAGCGGCATCGACGTGGAAATAAGTTTTGTTTGCGCGGGTCAGTTCACCAATTGCAGCAACATCAGTCACAGTGCCGATTTCGTTGTTTACCATCATCAGTGAAACAAGAATTGTATCTGGACGAAGCGCAGCTTGAACCATTTCAGGTGTAATAAGACCTGTTTTTTCTTCTGGTTCAAGATATGTGATCTCAAAGCCTTCTTCTTCAAGTTCACGGCAAGTATCTAAAATTGCTTTATGTTCAATTTTAGAGGTGATGATGTGTTTGCCTTTGTTTGCATAGAACTGAGCAACACCTTTAAGTGCAAGGTTGTCAGATTCAGTTGCGCCAGAAGTCCAAACGATTTCACGCGGATCAGCTTTAATTAGGTTTGCAACTTGTTCACGTGCATACTCAACTTTTTCTTCTGCTTGCCAGCCGTAAGCATGCGAACGAGATGCTGCATTGCCGAAAGTGCCGTCAAATGTTAAGCATTCCATCATACGCTCAGCAACTTGAGGGTCTACAGGAGTCGTTGCTGCATAATCAAGATAAATAGGACGTTTCATGTCAAATACCTGTAACCGATAGAAGGGCTGAATCAAAACCTGAAGTATTTTGGCGAATGGCAACGGTTTGCACGTTGTCACGGGCTACTAAGTCAGCAAGCGTGATTTTTGCAAGATAATCGGCAATGTGGTGGGAGAGTTCTTGCCATAAATCGTGAGTTAAGCACATTGCGCCATTTTGACAGTTGCCTTTATGGTCACAGCGTGTTGCGTCAACGGTTTCATTTACGGCTTCAATAATTGCTAAGACAGTGATTTCTTCAGCGCTGCGGGCTAGGTGATAACCGCCATTCGCACCGCGAATACTTGAAACTAAGCCGTGGCGCTTTAATTTCGCGAATAACTGTTCTAGGTAGGCCACAGAAATTGTTTGACGGGCAGCAATTTCTGCAAGAGTGATCGTTTGTTCAGTTGGCTGCAAAGCTAGATCAAGTAGAGCAGTCACCGCGTAGCGACCGCGAGTTGTTAAGCGCATGATTCGATACACAAGTTTAGACTAGATGTATAGATTCTAAGAATCCTGACTAAAATAGTCAAGTTTTTTAATAGTGTTTAATTTGAAATAGGTTATAGCAAAAAATGCTAATTATGCAGGCCAAACATTATACACGACTAATGCGATTAAAAGAACTGTAATCACGGTAAATATGATGTTAATGCGTTTTTGACGGCGCTCCATACGTTTAATGCGGTTTTTGTATTGTTTTACTTCAACTTGCAGGGTGTTGATTTTAGAGCGCTGCTGATCAATTTTTTCTAAAAGAGGGGCAATGCGCTTTTTAGAGGCAGTGATATTTTGTTCGTCATCAGGCTGAGTCAGCCATTGTTTCCAGTCACCCATAAGCTTTGGAAAGCTAAATAAGGAAAGCAAATCACGAAATTCATCTTTAAGAACTAAATCGCCGTCTATGCGCATGCCTTTAATACAGCGGTGGTTGCCGAAAACAAAGATCTTGATTAAGTCCATGAGAGTTGTGCGCACATCTAGATCGACAGCTTTTTCTGGCGCTTTGTCATCAAATAAAATGCCGCGCTCTGTAAACTGAACGTAAAAATCGAAGTAAGGGATATAGCTGTTGATTTTAATTGAGATGTTTTGATCTACAAATTTTTTCGCCTGCAGCGCTACGACACGGTCATGTTTTAGAATAAAAGAGAAAATAGTTTCTAAAATAATTAAAGACATCGTGAGCAGCAGATGAGTCTGATCTTTTTGCTGATGATCTTTACTCTGTTGCGAATCACTCATAGAAAAACCTAATCCTTACCTGAAAATGGCGCGTCCTGCTTGTGTAATATTTCAGGTGCAAACAAAACACTTGAATTAACTTGCTTTGTAGAACAGTTTAGCAAATCAATCAAGCTTTAAGTTTGTTAATATGGTGTCATTTTGCATATTGCCGTATAAATAGACATAGAATAATCAGGAGCGTGCCGTCAGATGGATAAGATCAATGCACATGAAGAACAAGCAGAAGATTTGCTGGATGAAAAACCTTTAAAAACGAAGAGCGGCAAGCACTCAAATAGAAAATCTGTGCTGGATTTCCGCAAGTATACCAAGCAAATTTGGCTTGCCGGCCTTGGCGCATTTTCTAGAGCGGAAGAGGAAGGCAATAAGCTTTTTGACTCGCTAGTCAAAGTGGGTGAGGAGCTGGAATCCAAAACAACAGATATTGCCGATCAGACAGTGGAAATGGTCTCTGAAAAAGCCAAAGAGTCTGTGACCGATACCAAGGATAAAGTTGAAAAGCTGCTGGATAATAGTGTGAATCATTCACTGAACCGTTTGGGTTTAATTACACCAAAAGATTTACAGCATCTTGAAAAGCTGATATTACAGTTGCATGCAAAAGTTGATGCCTTGGCTGAAGAACAAAAGCAAATGAAGGATCAGTTGCCGAAAAAATAATAGGCAAAAACAGATTATTTATTTATCAAGGTTTTTTTCTTAATTATTTTGCAAAAAAAGGGGATCAGGAGTATTGCCTTTACCCCTAAAGCATTGCTATAAAGGCGCTATGGCAATTCAAACACATTTTTTGGACCTTGAATAAACGATATTAAGAGGACGTAATTTTCATGAATAAATCAGAATTAATTGATGCAATTGCAGAAAAAGGGGGATTATCTAAGGCTGACGCAGGTAAAGCTTTGGATGCTACAATTGCTTCTATTACTGATGCGCTTAAATCAGGCGACACAGTAACTTTAGTGGGTTTCGGTACTTTCAATGTGAAAGAGCGCGCAGCGCGTACTGGCCGTAATCCGCAAACTGGCGCAACTTTAGAAATTAAAGCAAGCAAAGTACCAAGCTTCAAAGCTGGCAAAGGCTTGAAAGACTCAGTAGCATAAGACTATTGATCTATTAAACGCGCCTAAACGGCGCGTTTTTTATTGATAAATGTGATTTAACGCATTAACACATTCATTCACTTTGGGTTTTCAGTTAAAATCTGTTGCAAATAAAATATTGGATTACTAATGGAATCTTTTCGCAAAGTCATTAAAGGCTGGCTTGGCAAAGTTTTACTCGTTTTGTTTTTAACTCCTTTGGCCTTGGTTGGCATTGAGGGTTATTTTAGCGGCGGGTCAAAGGATGCAGTGAAGTCCGTCAATGGAACAGATATTTCTAAAAAAGAATTAGAAGCTGCTACGAAGTCATTTAAAGATCAGTATTTGGCTTATGTGGATGGCGATGAAACGCTTTTGAATCTTGATTTTATCAACAATAAAGCGATGGACACGCTGATTTCCCGTCAGCTGCTGATTCAGCAAGCTGAGAAGCTGGGTATCAGCTTAAGCGATCAGCAGATGATTCAAATGATTCATCAGCAGGCCAGTTTTCAAAAAGACGGCGTGTTTTCAGATGAAATGTTTGCGCAATATTTAGCTTCTATCGGTATGACAAACCGTCAGTTTTTGGACAGCTTGCGTACAGACCATGCATTGAAAATGCTGTCTACAGCGTTTACTGACTATCCGCTCGTGAGTAAGGTGGATGTGCAGCAAATTGCTAATCTGCAGACTGAACAGCGTTCGATCCAATTGGCGAGCATTCCGCTGGATGAATATAAAAAGTCTGTAAAAGTGACTGATGCTGAAATTGCTGCGTATTTTGAACAGCATAAAACGCTATTTAAACAGCCGACCAGTGCGGATGTAGACTTTGTGCTTTTGACACCTGCAAATATTCCTGCAGTATCTGAATCTGTAACAGATGAAGAGCTGAAGCAGGCTTATGATGCTTTCACTGCTAAATTGCAAAGTGAGGCTCAGCCGCAAGTTAAGCATATTTTAATTACTGCTGAAGGCCGTTCAGATGCAGATGCGCAAAAACGCGCTGCAGATGTCGCTGCGAAAATTAAAGCTGGTTTAGCTTTTGATCAGGCTGCTGCAGAGTATTCTGAAGATCCTGCTTCAAGCAAGCAGGGCGGTAAGCTGGCTGTATATAGCCAGGGCGCTTTTGGCGATGCCTTTGATAAGGCTGTCGCAAGCACAGGCGCAGGACAAGTTTCTGCACCAGTAAAAACGGATTACGGTTACCATTTAATTGCTGTTGAAGGCGCTGCTGCAAATGTCCCTGCATTTGAAACTCAAAAAGCGCGTTTAACTGAAGAAGTGCTGGCGGCGAAAAAGGCCAATGCTTTTTCTGATACAGTAAATAGCTTAAATGACTTGGTTATCAGCAGTGATGCTTTGGATGTCATTTCACAAGAAGTGAAAGGTGCGGCAGTGCAAACGGTTAAAGGTTTGACACTTTCTGCTAAGCATCCTGTATTAAGTGAAAATGCGGTGAAAGCTAAAATCTTCAATGAAGATGTGAAAAATGGCGACCGCAATGTTTCAAGCAGCATTCAGCTTGCAAATGGCAACACAGTTTGGATTAAGGTACGTAATTACTATTCATCCGGTGAGCAGTCTCTAGCTCAAGTTAAGCCTGCTGTTAAAGCAAAGCTGATTGAGAAAAAAGCTTATGATGCGGCAAAAGCAAAAATTGCAGCAGTGTTGGCTGAGTTTAAAACGAAGCCAGCCGCGCAAGTCGCGAAAACAGGCCTTGTATTTGAAAATGCAGGTACTTTTACTCGTGCAGACGGTTTGTTAAAACGTGATATTCAGCGGGCGGCATTTAGTACAGCTGCGCCGAAAGCAGGTTTCTGGTCTGTAACAACTGCAAGTATGCCAAATGAGCTTGTTGTGGTTGCTGTGACGAATGTAAACAAAAATGCAGCCAGCGGTATTGATGATGCGCAAATTGCAGAGCTGCAAAAGCTTTATCAGCAGCTTCGCGGTCAGCAAGAATTTGATGATTACACGCGTTATCTTAAAGCAAATGCAAAAATCAAATAATGCATTATTGCTAAGTTGCTAAAAAACCAGCCCGCGGGCTGGTTTTTTTGACTGCATTTAATCTGAAGTGAGCTTTTAGGCAAATGCAATTGTCTGTAAAAGCGCTTATAAAAATGAAAACAAAGAAATCGGATAAAACAAAAATGGTTGGGATAATGTGTAAAAAGCTGCTGCAGATAGCAGCTGGATTAGGTCTATGTTTATATTCAGTGCTTATGCAGGCTGCTGAGATTAATTTTCAAAATATATTGCAGCAAGAGCGGGCATGGGCAGGGCTGCAAACCAAGACTGTAAAAGCGGGAGATGTAGAGTGGATATACAGTGAGGGCGGCAATGCGTCAAAGCCGACAGTACTGTTAATTCATGGGCTGTCAGGGACACGTGATAACTGGAACCGTGTTGCGCGTTATTTAACACCGTCTTATCATGTGATTATTCCTGATCTGCCTGCACACGGAGAAACTAAAACCGCAGCTGAATTTGATTTGTCTATACCCAATTTGGCAGAAAAATTACGCCGTTTTACTGATGCTGCTAAATTTGATCCAAATCTGCATATTGCGGGCCATAGTATGGGCGGCGCTATAGCCATGCTTTATAGCGCTCAATATCCGCTGGAGGTGAAATCCTTACTTCTGGTGGATGCGGCAGGCGTATATAAAACTGCAAATACCGCATATTTAAAAGATCCGCAGCAGCTGCGTCAGATTGTGGTTGAAAAGTCAGGTGATTTTGACAAATTAATTACGATAGCAATGCAATCTCCGCCATTTATTCCGCAAGAACTGAAAGCTGCCCAAGAGAAGCTGATGGTTTCACAGTCTAAAAATACGCATAAAATGGTGAATGCTTTAATTGAAATGTCTAAGCTTTATACGCCTGAATCTTTTGGGCTGCTTGCGCGTACCATTGATGCGCCAGCGCTGATTGTTTGGGGTAAGCAAGATAAAGTGGTTAATGTTGAAGCGGCGGCTGAGCTAAAAGGGCTATTGAAAAATAGCGAACAGCCTTTAATTTTAGAGGGTATAGGGCATATGCCTATTCTGGAAGCTGAGCAGCTGGTGGCTTATCCCTATTTAAACTTTTTAAAGAAAGTGAAATAATTTTCCAGTCATTTTGTCAGATTAAAAAAGCGGAAGATTGACTTCCGCTTTTTTGTGTTCATCGCTTTACTCTGCGCGGACTTTCAGCTCATAACCAGTATATTTGCGGATATTGATTACACCAGTGTCCATAATCAAATACTGTCCCTTAATTCCTTGCAGTCTGCCGCGGATAATCGGTGTTTTATCCAAATTATGTGACTTGATTTTTTCAGGATACTGCTCCACGGGATAGATGAATTGACGCGGTTTTTCATCTTCTAATATTTCAATACCTTCATTAAATTCTAAACTTTGACTGAATTCGTCACGAATGGTTTGAATTTTGGGTGCAAATTCTTCAAGCAGCTGTTCACGGATGCCAATCAAGTCTATGGGTTCCGCCTCACCTTTCAACAGCTTACGCCAGTCGGTTTTGTCTGCCACTTGAGTGCCAAACATAATTTCCAGCTGGCCAGAGAGGCGGCGCGAACCGACTTTCATAATTGGTAAAGCTTGGGTTGCGCCTTGATCTAGCCAGCGGGTGGGCATTTGACCTAAACGGGTAATACCAACTTTCAAGGCGCTGGAATTGGCTAAATAGACAATATGCGGCTGGAAGCAAACTTCATGTGCGAAACTGTCTTCACGGCAAGTACCCAAATGATAGTGGCAGGTTTCAGGTTTCATGATGCACATATCGCAGGCGGCTTTAGTTTTAAAGCATTTGAAACAATGGCCTTGTGAATATGATTTTTGTGTTTTGCTGCCGCATGATACGCAATAAATATTGCCAGTGGCTTCCAGTTCAATTTCTTGGCCTATGCTGAATGGCAGTTCAATATCTGAACGATCCAATATGAATTTATATTCAACATTTGCCCTGTGTATATGTTGATCAGTTACACTAAGGTCTTTAAGACCTGCATGCATTTTATGGCAAATGCCTTGTAGTTCCATACAGAATACTCACTTTATATATAAGGATGCAGTAAATGGCTGAACAGAATGTCATTACTTCTATGCTAGATGATTTATCAACCGAGCAGCCTATTTCTACTGCATTGTGTATTGGCCAAAATCTAGAACAATACAGCAGTCATCATTCGATCTCTTGGCAATATTTTAACGTAACTGATTTTTTAAATCTGCCTTTTACCCAGCGTTTTGACCTTGGTTTTGTACTGTTTGATACAGCAGAGTGGGATGGGATATCGGAACAGCAAAAAATACAGATGCTGGTCAAGCTTCGTGACTTAATGGCTAAGCGCTTGGTAGTAGTCAGTAATTTACAGGATGAAAAAATGCTGCGGGCTTTAGGCTTTACACAGTTAATTGATAAAACCGCGCATGTCAGCGATTTTGCATTGTGGCAGTTTAATATTTTGACGTATAAGCATGTACCTGACTGGTTTAATTCTAAATTTTGGGCGAACCCTGAAAACTGGAATAAGTTCCGCTGGTAAACGATGGTATTGCGCGCAGATTTTGCAAAATTTAACAAAGAGCAGCCTGAGGCGAAAATTTTTCAATGTATGCTGGAATGATCAATAGATAGGAAAGCATGATAATGACAAATTTAAGCAGCATCGTAGAAATTTTAGCGAAGCAAGCATTGGGCGGTACAAATGCGCAGCAAGGGCGGTTTAGGCGGTATTTTGGGTTCGGTATTGGGTCAACTGGGCGGCGCATCTCAGCAAAATAATACACAAAGCGGTGCGGGCGGCTTAGGCGGTATTTTAGGTTCAGTGTTAGGCCAGTTAGGCGGTGCACAGACCCAAACCCGCAGTGCAGGCGCCTCAGGCAGTTCTGCGCTGTTAATAGCAGTGCTTCCTTTAGTTCTAAACTGGATTCAAAAGCAAGGCGGTTTACAAGGCGCTTTAGACAAGCTGAAAGGGCAAGGGTTGAGCAGTCAAGTTGATGATTGGGTGTCAACAGGTTCTGGTGATAATGCTGCCGTGAATCCGCAGCAAGTGCAAAACTTATTTGATAATGCAGATGTAGAGCAAGTAGCTGCGCAAGTCCAAGCGCCGAAGCAAGACGTATATGGTGCAATTTCACAAGTGCTGCCGCAAATTATTGATTCCTTGACACCGCAAGCGGGTGAGACCAATCAGCAAGAAGCGAATGCCGATATCCAGCAAGTCCTGAATTTGGTTTCTGGTTTTTTACGCAAATAATCTGCAGCTTAGCAGCATTGAAAATGCTGTTTTTAAGCTCTGAAGTAAAAAGGCATGCTGATCATCAGCATGCCTTTTTATGTTATGGGTTCAGGTAATATGTGTACAAATAAGGCACGTATCTTATGGATTGAAGTCTAGACTGAATAGCTGATTGGACTGACAGATTTTTTTGGCAATATAGTGTGATTTTCGGATGCGGATGAGAATGACTTGTGATTGGAACTCCAGCTCACCAAACTCAGGTTCAACCTGTACATAGTGAAGCTGGCCAAGCTCGTCGCGCACCCGTGCCTGTGCAGAAAAACCCGGGCGGGCATTGCCGCTGGAAATTGTTGCTAAACGGCCAAGCAGGTTGACTTGAGGGTGGATGCGTTTTGATGGAATGACCTGATCCAAACAGTGGATCATGAAAACAGTAAAGAAAATGGCAATAATGAGCGCTGGAATAATTAAATAATAAGCGGGCAGAAATTCTTGCTGATTTGCAAAAACACATAATTGCAAAAAATATCCAGCAAAACTGAAATTCATGAGCAAAAAATACATGATTAACGCGGCAGAAAACTTGACATTCAGCAGTGGAAGATTGTGCAGCTTTTGCGGTGAAAAACGTTTGAAAATATGGCTAGGGCGCGCATTGATATAATAGCCGACAGTTTCTGCCATACCAAGACAAATTACGATCATTAAACTTAAATGAAAAGGAATCAGGTCTAAATCTGTAAATATATCCAGCATGGCAGCACCTTCGGTTTCTTATTCTTCGATGAGGTAAATTCCGCCATCAGAATGAACGGTAATATCTACTTTTTCAAGTGCTTGACCTTGACATGGGCCAGATACACATTCGCCAGTTTCAACTAAGAACAGTGCGCCATGGGTAGAGCACTCAATCATTTCCTGATCGCGGTCTAAGAATTGGTTTTCTAGAAACTCTAATTCGACTTGCAGATGCGGGCAAAGATTCTGGTAAGCATAAAAGCTGCCGTCACGCTGAGTGATGAAGATGATATCGCCATCCGGCAATTCAAAAGAGCGCGCCTCGCGCTCAGGCACATCTTCTGTCATGCAAATTTTGTACATTATACGCATTCCTTTTGAAAGCTGTTTAGCAGGACAGCATAATCGTCTACGTCTAGGCGCGGGCCAAACTGAGTTACAACTTCACTTGAAATTAAGATTGCCAGTTCAGCTGCGGATTTTGCATTAAAGCCTGCATTTAGAGCATAAAGGAATGCGCCTGCAAAAGCATCGCCTGCACCATTTGTATCTACTGCAGTGACAGCGCGGCCAGGAACGGTCAGGCTATCTTTTTCCATTGCAATACGTGCGCCATGTGCGCCAAGTGTAATCACTACATTTTTGCTGAATGCCTGCAATGCAGTTACAGCCGCTTCTACATTTTCTGTACCTGTGTACATCAAAGCTTCTTGCTCGTTGCACATCAGCAGGTCTACACCGCTGCCAATCATTTCTTCTAAACCAGCGCGTGCATATTGAACCATGGCAGGGTCAGATAGTGTTAAAGCAATTTTTACACCATGCGCTTGCGCAATTTCACGTGCTTGCTGTACCGCTTTGCGGGCTGTATCGCTGGTAGATAAGTAGCCTTCAAGGTAGAGCCATTTTGCCGTTTTAAGCGGCGCGAAATCAATTTGCGCATCAGACAGTTCAGCTGTAATGCCTAGGTATGTATGCATAGTGCGTTCGCTGTCATCGCTCACTAGGACCATACAAGTGCCAGTTACCCCTTCACTGATAGATTGCGCTGCAGTTTGAATGCCAGCTTCATTTAAGCCTTGCAGATAAATTGCTCCAAGCGCATCATTGCCTACGCGGCAGCCATAAAATGCTGAACCGCCTAGAGCGCTGAAGGCAACAGCAGTATTGGCAGCTGAACCGCCAGAAGCTTGGCCTTTATAAGTTTGAGAATTTTGCAGATTTTGATATAAAGCAGCTTGAGTGTCGCCGTCAGTAAGCTGCATAGTGCCTTTTTGCAAATTTTGCTGAGATAGGAATTCATCAGAAACTTTAAATTCCTGGTCAATTAATGCATTGCCAATTGCAAAAAGATCTACGTTCGCCATGTCTTACGGTCACATCAAAAATGAAAGTGCTAAGTTTACACGAATGCTCAGGATTGCTGTAGTTTGTTGAAAAAAATTCAACTTTGATGTTTGTGTTTAAAAAATATACAAAGTGTGTGGGTTTATTGGTTTTTTTGGTGAGAATGAGTAGATTTGTAGAGCTTTGCTATTGATCAAAATCGTTTTTTTTATTTTTATAGATGCATTGGGTTTATGCTGCTGTTTCCGTACAGCATAAAATACAACAATGATTGAATTATAAGTGTGAATATATGGAAATAACAATTCGACAAGCTGAAGGTTTGCCAAAGCAAATAGAACTGCTGGCGGCTTTGGCGCAGCAAGAAGGCTATCAATTTATTCACTGGCTTATCGAGGAATACCAAAGCGGTAAAAATTGTTTCGATCAAACAGGCGAATGCCTAATGCTGGCTTATGATCAAGATCAGCTGGTGGGCTGCGGCGGATTAAACCAGCAGTGGGGCGATACAGGTGTTGAAGACCGTATTGGCCGCGTGCGCAGATTTTATGTGCATCCTAAATACCGTCAGCATGGCGTAGGCAAGCAGCTTCTGCAGGCATTGGAAAAAAACGCGCGCCCATTTTATTCGGCTTTGTGCTTAAACACAGAAATTACAGGAGCAGTACGCTTCTACCAAAAAAATAATTATGTGTATGTCGAAAGCCATCCAAATTACAACTATTTTAAGTACTTGATTGCTTAATTTTGAAAGTTAGACATAAAAAAAGCCTGCAGTCATGCAGGCTTTTTTTATGGGCTGCATTTATACTGATTAAGTAAGTTCAGTACTTGCTGAATAGCAGGAAATGCATGTATTTGACGCGATAAAAACTTGACTGATGCAGTTGGAAATTTGTGATTCAATAGATGCGGTCTGCAGTTTTCAGGTTATACTCGATATTCTTGAAATATGCTTTTAATTGAGGAGATCACATGACTGTAGATGTCACTGAAACCATTTCACAAACTGTACATCCTGCGTTTCAGTTGGTACGTCAACACCATGTTGAAGCCCTAGACATTTTAGTGTCTGAATATAAACATAAAGTGACAGGTGCAGTACATTTTCACTTAGCATCGAATAATGATGAAAATGTATTTTTAGTTGCTTTTCGCACTCAGCCAATGGATTCGAAGGGCGAAGCGCATATCTTGGAACATACTGCGCTTTGCGGCTCTAAAAAATTCCCTGTGCGTGACCCATTTTTCTTAATGATCCGCCGTTCATTAAATACATTTATGAATGCGTTTACAGCTGCTGATTGGACCGCTTATCCCTTTGCGACACAAAACAAAAAAGATTTCCAAAATTTGCTGGAAGTTTATTTGGATGCAGCATTTGCTGCAAATTTAAATCCGCTTGATTTTGCCCAGGAAGGTATTCGTATTGAGCTGGAAAATGGCGAGCCTGTATATAAAGGTGTGGTATTTAATGAAATGAAAGGGGCGATGAGTTCGCCTTCAGATCAGCTGTATCACCAGCTGGCGCATCATTTATTTCCAGAAACGACCTATCACTACAACTCTGGCGGTGATCCGAAAGATATTCCAGATTTAACTTACCAAGAGTTAGTTAATTTCTATCAGTCACATTACCATCCAAGCAATGCTGTATTTATGACCTTTGGTAATGAAACAGCGTATAACTTGCAGGAACAGTTCGAAACTTTAGCGCTGTCTAAGTTCGAACAAGGCGAAACACTGTATTCTAAATCTGAGCGCCGCTTAACTGCGCCAGTGACTGTCACTGAAAGCTATGCTGTCGATGCAGAAGATCTAGCAGATAAGACTTATCACATTCTTTCTTGGTTATTGCCTGAATCGAGCGATATTAAATTACGCTTAGGCATGCGCTTAGTTGAAGGTATTTTGCTGGAAGATTCTTCTTCTGCGCTGCGTCATTATTTAGAGACTTGCGGTTATGCGCAGTCTACTGGCCCGATTATGGGTGTAGATGACTCTAATTTTGAAATGACATTCTATTGCGGTGTGCAGGGTTCAAACCCTGAACATGCAGAAGCATTTAAAAATGGCGTATTCAGTATTCTTGAAAAAACCGCTTCCGCTCCTGTAAATGCGGATATGGTTGAAGCGATTTTGCACCAGATTGAACTGCATCAGCGTGAAATTAACGGTGACGGCACGCCATATGGTTTGAGTTTAATTTTAAATGGTTTAGGCAGCGCAATTCACCATTCAGATCCAGTACATGTATGGGATGTAGATACGGCTATTGAGCAAGTGAAAGAAGAATTAAAAGATCCGATGTGGATTTCAAATTTAATTCAAACACACCTGATTGATAACCCGCACCGTGTACAAATGACGCTGGTGCCGGATGCGCAAAAATCTGCGAAAGAAGCTGAAGCTGAAAAAGCGCGGTTAGCAGCCATTGGCGAACAGCTGACAGAAGAGCAAAAAGCTGAAATTATTGCTCAGACTGAAGCGCTGAAAGTCCGTCAAGATACACCAGATGATTTAAATTTACTGCCGAAGGTGGGTTTGGAAGATGTGCCTGCTGAATTGCAAATTGTGCAAGGCCAGCTGCGTGAAGTGATTTCAAATGGTCTGGATACACCATTAAATTTATATCATGCCGGTACGAATGGTATTTATTACCAGCAAGTGATTGTCAAAATTCCGCAAGACATTGTTCAGTCGCCGTACTTTAACCTGCTGTCTATTTTAATGGGTGAAGTCGGCGCGGGCGAATATGATTACCTTGAGCTGCAGCAGCTGCAAACAGCAGTCAGCGGCGGTCTAGGTATGGGTGCGTCACTGCGTTCAAAAGTGGATGATAAAAACCAAATTACCGCTTGGCTGACATTGACGACTAAGTCGCTGGTCAATAACGTTGAGGCGATCCGCTTATTGAAGCTGGCATTTGAACAGCTGCGTTTTGATGAGAAAGACCGCATTATTGAATTGCTTCAGCAGCGTAAAACACGCTGGCAGTCGCGTGTTTCAGGATCAGGCCATAGCTATGCAATGCAGATTGCTGGCCGTAACCATAGCGCGCTTGCAAAACGTGACTATAACAATACAGGCTTAGGCGCACTGAATTGGTTAACTGAGCTCACTGCCAAAATTGAAAAAGATGATGCAGCCTATAATGATTTAATTGCAGAGCTGGAACTCATTCATAACCGTTTGCTGAAAGCGCCTAAACAATTCTTACTGGTTTGTGAAGAACAGCAGTCAGAACGTTTGGTTGAAGAAGTTCAAACGGTCTGGGATAAGCTTGCTGTTGAAAATATTGACCGTGAGCTGAAAGTGATTGAACCAGTGCAAAGCAGCAGTGATGAAGCATGGCTCATTCAAGCAAATGTTCAATTCTGTTCATCTGCGTATGAGGCGGTGGAAGTATCTCATCCAGATGCTGCGCCATTAATGGTGCTGGCTGCATATTTGCGTAATGGTTTCTTGCATAGCGCTATTCGTGAAAAAGGCGGTGCATATGGCGGCGGCGCCAGCTATGACGGCAATGCTTGCTCATTCCGCTTCTATAGCTACCGCGATCCGCGTTTAGCAGAAACATTCCAAGATTTTGAAGCCAGTATTGAATGGCTGCTTAACGCGCCTCAGCAAGAACATCAGCTGGAAGAAGCAATTCTTGGTCTAATTGCAAGTATGGATAAACCAGGCTCACCGGCAGGTGAGGCAATTACAGCATGCTACGCATTGCTGCATAAGCGTACGCCTGCATTCCGTAAGCAGCTGCGTGAACGTTTGCTGGCCGTGGCTTTAGAAGACTTAAAGCGTGTTGCAGAAGTATATGTAAAACAGCAAAAACCAAGCAAAGCTGTTGTTGCGCCTGTTGCAAAACGTGAAGCGCTGCAAGCGCTCGGGTTTGACATTAAGCAAGTGAGTTAATAATAAAAAGGAAATGCTATGACGTTCAGTGATCCAGCCGCAAAATCCTTAAAGTTGGGATTGGCGCTGTCTGCTTTAACAGCAGCGGCACAGGTACAGGCGCAAGTATCTGCGCCTTTGCCTGAGGCAACCGTCCAGCCTGCATCTGCACAGGCCTGTGCAGCTTTAGAATCAAGTGTAGACCGTTTGTCTTGCTATGATGCTCTATTTAAGCCGCCTGTGCCGGCAGCAGATGCTGCTTTGGTTTCTGAACGTCAAGCTGCGCAAGAAATTAAGCCTGAAGCCACTGAAAAGTTGAGCTTAAAAGATAAAATCAGCAATGCATTGTCTGAACGTTTATTTGCCGTAGAGGCGCCAAAACTTAGCCCTGAGCTGTCTTTATTGGACCGCCGCTGGGAATTGGCGCCAGACAGCAAATTGGGCACGTGGAATATTCGTGCGTATCAGCCGGTATATTTGCTGCCAGGCTTTTGGACTTCAGATAAAAATGAGCGTCCAAGCAGTTTAAATCCTGAAAATAGTGTCAGCAGTGCTGATGAAACCCGCTTAAAATCTACTGAAGCGAAATTTCAGCTGTCTTTGAAAACCAAAGCGGTTGAAAACTTATTTGGCGACAATGGTGATATCTGGTTGGGTTATACGCAGTCTTCACGCTGGCAGGTATATAACGAAGATGAGTCTAGACCCTTTCGTGAAACCAACTATGAACCTGAAGCAAGTTTAGTGTTCCGCACAAACTACGAATTATTCGGTTTAAATTGGCGCATGATGGGCCTAACGTTTAACCATCAGTCAAATGGCAGTTCCGATCCATGGTCACGCAGCTGGAACCGTATCATGCTGAATTTAGGGTTTGAGCGGGATAATTTCGCGTTAATGCTGCGTCCTTGGTATCGTTTAGATGAAGATCTGCCCGATGATAATAATCCAGATATTAAGGATTATATCGGCCGCGGCGATATGACGGCATTTTACCGCTGGAATGATCATGAGTTCAGTTTGATGCTGCGGCACTCTTTAAAAGGCGGCGATGATTCGCATGGCGCAATGCAGTTTGACTGGTCTTTTCCAATCAGCGGCAAGCTGCGCGGCACATTGCAGTTGTTTGACGGTTATGGTGAAAGCCTGATTGATTATAACCATCGCGCAACTTATATCGGTGTCGGTGTATCTCTAATGAACTGGTATTGAACATACTTGTTTAGATGCTCAAAACCCGCGCCTAGGCGCGGGTTTTTGTTATGCCAGAAAATTAACCAATTTGAATATCTGCAGGCGGGTGTTTTAGACGGCTCTTCTTAGGCGTTGCAATCAGATAGGCAAGTGTCAGCGGCCCTAAGCGTCCTGCAAACATCAGCAGCATCAGTACACATAAGCTTGCCGGCTGCAGTTCACCTGTAATGCCGCGGGATAATCCTACAGTACAGGCTGCAGAAACTGCTTCAAATGCTAAATCTAAGAAGTCTTGCTTCGGTTCGAGAATCAGTAAGCTTAAAACACCGCTAAAGATCAGCATAACAGTAATAAATACGACTGCCAGCGCTTTAAATGAAGTCACTTTAGACACCGAATGATTAAATATGCGCAGTTCGTCTTGGCGGCGCAAAAAGGTAATCACACTCAGCACGACAATAATAAACGTACCGACTTTGATACCGCCTGCGGTGCTGAGAGAGCCGCCGCCAATAAACATCAGCATCATTGTGACTAAAGCAGAGGCATTGCTCATTTCCTCCAGCGGAATGCTGTTAAAGCCAGATGAACGGGGAACTGTTGCATGAAACCATGCATTTACCGCTTGATCGCCTAAAGACATTGCCGCAAGAGTATGCGGGTTATTGGCTTCTAAAGCCCAGATAATAAAAAAGGCGAGCAGGTTTAAGCCTGTTAAGGTGCTGAGTATTAATTTGCTATTGGTGCTGAGTTTGCGCCAGCTTTTTTTGCGCTTAATGTCCATGAGCACTAAAAAGCCAACGCCGCCAATGATATAAAGCATACTGATAGTAAAAGTGATGACGTATTGATCTGCAAAGCTCATTAAACTGTTTGGAAATAATGAAAATCCGCCATTATTAAAAGCAGAAACACTATAAAAAGCAGCATAAAAAAATGCTTTTGCAAAGTTATATTCTTCCATCCATGCAATGGTTAAAATAATGGTGCCAATGCCTTCAAAGAATAGGGAATACAGCAGTACACCTTTAATTGTCGCGGTGACATTGCTCAGGCTGGTTTCACCAATACTTTGCTGCGCCATGATCTGCTGTTTTAAACCAATTTTTGGTGCGAGACTCATAACAGCCAAAATCGCGAAGGTCATAAAGCCCAGACCGCCGCATTGCAGCAGCAGCATAATAATGACTTTGCCAAAAGTCGTGTAGGCTTCCCCAACATTGACGACAGACAAGCCTGTGATCGTGACTGCTGAGGTTGATGTAAACAGCGCATTCATCCAGCTGAGATGGCCATGATGAGCGATTGGAAGCTTAAGCAAAAAGGTTCCAATAATAATTAAGCTGAAAAAACCTAAGGCCAAAATACTTGGCGGACTTAGATTAATAGTTTGACGCTTTTTATTATGCAGTTTCATTTTATTTAAAATGCTTTGAGAGTCTGCGCAGCGGCTCGATTAAGCCTTCCACTACGATAATATCACCAGTTTGCAAAATCAGGTTTGGATCAATGCTGAATAGCAGCTCTTTACCGCGTTTATGCAGCAAGGTGCGTACATCGGTTTGATCCATCAGCTGATTAAAGCGCAGCCCATTTTGTGACTCGCTGATTTGAACTTTAACAATATAATGATCATCTTCGAGCACCATATAGCGGCTGACCATCGGATAACTGAGAGAGTGCGCTACACGCACTCCCATGTCTTCTTCGGGATGAATAATTTTAGTCACACCTAAATGTGTCAGAATCATATGATGTGCTTTAGATTTCGCTTTAACCCAAATTTTTTTCAGGCCTAAATTTTTTAAATGCAGCACACATAAAATACTGGCTTCAATATCTTCACCAATCGCGACAACTGCGGCATCACAATTTTGTATATTCAGTTCATTTAAAACATGCTCATCGGTAGCGTCTGCTATCACGGCATGGGTCAGCTGGTCAGCAATATTTTCGACATATTTTTTGTTTGAGTCGATGCCAATGACATCATGCTTTAAGCCGATGAGCTCTGTTGCAACAGTTGCGCCAAAACTGCCTAAACCAATGACTGCAAATTGCCCCATAGCTGTTCCTTTTTCATATCTGTAATCGATTTGATCATACTATCAATATGTTAACGTGTTCTTATAGCCGCGGCTATTTGGCTTGAGTAATGATTTGAAAATTGATCCTATATTATGAAGTAAAACCGCGCTCAGTATCGTATTTTAAGTCATATTGATGCCGTACTTCTGCGTGAGTCTACTGTCATCATTTCTTCAAATGCATGCGCTATATTGCCTAAAAAACAGTTTGTTTGATCTTTGATATAATTTTAGCCTTTAAGAATGACCGCAATGAATGATAAAAAGATTTATAAATGGCTGCAGGCATGGTTTCCAGAGCTGGATTATAAAAAAGTGCCAAAAGAGAAGCAGCGCCGTGACTTTGAACATTTTAAGGCATGGATGGTAGTGGAAAAGGGCGGTAAAAAAACACGTTCATTTTTAATGTCTGTGCATCCAGCACGGCTGCAAAATAATACGGTGGCCAGCAGTGCTGTCTTGCAAGACTTAAATCTGAATTTAGATAAAATGCATTTTGAGCTTATACAAGCTATACAGCCCATACTTGTGCACTATGAATTAAACCAGCAGAACATTGGGAAAAATTATGCGGTGCATGAGCAGGCGGCAGAAATGCTGCTATCAAGAATTTATCAGCTGCTGAAAGAAAAAAAATTGAAAATGCTGCTGATTTATGCAGATCAGTATTATTGGATTGCTGTACCAGAGCATGCGGAAAAGGTAAATAAGTTCTGTAAAAAGTTTGAAAAACAATTTAAGGCCGATGATGTCCGTATTGAGCTGTTTGCTCTGCAAGATTGCCTGCAATCGACTTAGGTGTTGGACGCAATGAAAGTATTATATTTTTTAAGATTATTTACCCTGATTTAGGGAGGCGAGCGTGTACTTTTGACAGACCAAGAGTAGCCTAAAGCCGCTGTTCCCCATACACAACGTTTTGTTGTGATGGGGAGAGTGCAATCCTTACCATACCTGCACGTCTTAAATCAACCAAACTTAAAGGTGGAGCCGTGATCTAAAGACCGCTTTCTAAACCATTAAAATTGATCTGCGCGGGCTAAGTTCCACATGCGGTAATAAAAGTTTTCATCATCTTTATTTTCACAATGCTGTAGTTCACCGTCTTTTAACCAAAAATGCAGCTGAGCATAGTTTTTGATTTCACGGTCATTAATACGCTGCGCCAAATGATGAGCTTTTAAATCGGCAGGATGTTTCAAACCTGCAGAGGCAATCATTTCTGAGAGGCCGAGCAACGTATTTTTATGGTAATTATAAACCCGCTCTGCTTTGGTCGGCACATGAATTGCTTTTTGGCGGTCAGGATCTTGGGTTGCAACGCCTACAGGGCATTGGTTGGTATGGCAGCTTTGCGCTTGAATGCAGCCCACAGCAAACATAAAGCCGCGGGCAGAGTTAATCCAGTCTGCACCTATGGCCATTGTACTGGAAATATCAAAGGCGCTGATAATTTTGCCGCTCGCGCCAATTTTAATTTTATCGCGCAGACCAGCGCCAACTAAGCTGTTGTGTACAAAGAGCAAGCCTTCCCGCAGCGGCGTGCCGACATGATTGATTAATTCAACTGGCGCTGCGCCCGTACCGCCTTCAGAACCGTCGACAACGATGAAGTCGGGTAAAATATTGGTTTCCAGCATTGCTTTAACAATTCCCATGAATTGCCAAGGATGGCCAATACAGAGTTTAAAGCCGACTGGTTTGCCGTTTGACAGCTCACGAAGCTGCTGTATAAATTGCAGCAGCTCTTTGGGAGTGCTGAATGCAGAGTGGCTCGATGGAGAAACGCAGTCATGTTCACGGCTGACACCGCGGATTTGTGAGATTTCTGCTGAAATTTTGTCTTTGGGCAGAATGCCGCCGTGGCCAGGTTTTGCACCTTGTGACAGTTTAATTTCAATCATTTTCACTTGCGGGATTTTAGCCTGTTCTGTAAAACGTACAGGGTCAAATTTACCCTCTAGGGTGCGGCAGCCAAAATATCCGCTGCCAAGTTCCCAGACAATATCACCGCCATTTTCCAAATGGTAAGGGCTGATGCTGCCTTCACCTGTGTCATGGTAGAAACCGCCCATTTGTGCGCCTTTATTCAGTGCGCGAATCGCATTTGCACTTAGACTGCCAAAACTCATTGCAGAAATATTCATAATGGATGCGCTATAAGGCTGCGAGCATTGCGGCCCGCCGATGGTGATGCGGAAATCTTTAGGATCGGCTGGTTTGCATGGTGTCATTGAATGGGTGATAAAGCGGTAGTTGTCTTGGTAGACATCTAAAATAGAACCGAAAGGCTTATCGGCGTTCTCATTTTTAGCGCGCTGATAAACTAAACTGCGCTGCATGCGGGAAAATGGCAGGGCATCTTGATCAGCCTCAATGAAGTATTGGCGTATTTCTGGACGGAACTCTTCAAACAGAAAGCGGAAATGCCCCATAATCGGGTAGTTTTTTAAAATTGAATGTTTATTTTGCAGTACGTCATACAAGCCAACTGCACTCAGTATAGCTGTAATAATCCATATGCTGTTGAGCAGAGTTTCTGAAATAAAATAATGTAAATAATGCGGCTTATATCCAATATGAATAGACGTTATAAACAGCGCAATGATGATGCAGGCAAACCAAATAGAGTGGCGCGAAAAAAAAGTATTCAGTAATTTATGCCGTATGGCTTGAGTGGTATCAGTCATGAGGGATTTTATCCAAAGGCCTCAAAACTGTTAATTTGACGATTTGTTAATCAATTAACAAGTGGTAATTTGTTGATTCAATGTTGTTTTAGGCATCTTTTGCACCTGTGTTGGCGGATAGATAAGTTCAGCAGAAATTCAGTTTAAGCCTACTTTTGCTATATAAAGCAGTTCTTGTGATTTCACAGCCGAAATTTTTGAGCTTATATTGAAGTTGCTTTTATCGAGGGAGCTAAAATATGACGAAAAAAAGTATTCACTTTAATGATGCTGATTTAGCATGCCAATGCTGAATTTTCCTTTGAACTTTAACATAAAATTAGCCGTACAGCATGAAGCGGGGAGCATAGCTGCATGCTGTACTTATATTTAGCCCTTAACGAGAACAATAGCAAAAATATATTTAAAAGATTATCAGTCCCTATATTGGGACTCTTTTTTGCCGTAATGAACAAGTAAAGCTGTCTCATTAAGGGGATTCAATTTGCTGAACTGCTTTAGCAACATTTTCAGGCTCAATATGCATAATGCGTTTGCCAAAACTGCGCAGCCACCAGACCAGCTGTGAGGTATAAGGTACGGTGGCGCTAATCAGCACGCTGCCGTCTTCTTGTTTCTGCATTTGCTGATCGAGGCTAAGCTGAGACTCTTCAAAGAAACCAGCCTCCTGTTCATTCATGGTCAGCTTTAATTCAATGTTTTCGGTTGGCTGATTGAAATCTACACGGAAACCTAATGCGCCAGACTCAATATAAGCGTCTATGTCAAAATTCACAGGGTGCAAAGCGCGTGAGTTTAAGACTGCCGCTGACTTGAAACGGTGCAAAGCGAAGGTTTGAATGTCTGTTTTATCGTGGCGTGTACAGACCAGATAAATAACCGCACCTTTTTGAACCAGCGCCAGCGGATTAAGAATATAAGTTTTTTCTTCGCTTTGAATACTGCGCCTTTGATAGATGCATTCTAGCTGTTTGTCTTGCAGCAGGCCCTCATAAATAGCCTGCTGTGAGTTTTTTTCTACTACTGGCGGGATCAGCGGCTGGCTTGCTGGAACGATGCGTACGCGGTTAATCCATTGGCGTACGTTATTTTGTGTAGACAGGCTGCGCCGTGCAAGCTCAAACCAAGGATTCATTTCTTCAATTAGGCTTGGCGGCAGCAAATGCTTTAAATGTTCTTCGACCATCATAAAAGTGACAGCCTGAGAACTGGTCATATGCGGCAAGCTTTGTATAGGCGCATCTGCACGCCAGCGCCAGCCTTGAGGCGATGTTTTGCTGCTTTCTATAGGGAAACGCTGGGCAATTTGATTAAGGTCACGCTGAATGGTGCGCAGGCTGATGTCAATGCCTTCACGCACTAAGCTTTCCTGCAGTTCACGTGTGCCAATCCATTTGCCGCTAGGCAGGCGGGAAAGGATTTGCCATTGGCGGTATAGGCTGTTGGAGGTTTCTTTTTCTTGTGAAGACATAATTTGAAAATGAATAAAACTAAAATAATTGGTGTCGGCTACACAATAAAAAAACTGGCTTTAATGCGCAAGTCCTTGTGTTTAAAAAAACATCAAAACTATGAAACAAGTTGGAGCAAATTTTAACTTGTTATTGCTTTTAAAATGATCAATAAATGGATTTAGGCTGGCTGATACAAGCACTGGCATATTAATTGCTATTGTTTAACTGCAATGTATTACAAAGAAAAGAGGTTGGTATGCTTAAAGAAGATCTGCATGATACAGCTTCCAAACCTGTATTAGAAAGTTATACAAGTACAGTTAACAGCAGCAGAGCGGCAGTGGAAAAAGCGGCGGCTGTAAAATCATATTCATTATTTGAACATTTGCAATCTCACTTTTTTAATGAAATGCGTGATGACCGCGCCGTATCAGGTCAAGCTTGCCGGCAAATTGAACAATGGCTCTCTATGCATAGTCTGGATGAGCTAAAAGCATTAAATCGCCGCGCTAAAGAACACTTTTTATATGAAGGGATTACTTTTAATGTTTATGGCGAGGCAGAAGGCGCAGCGCGTACTATTCCTTATGATTTGATCCCGCGGGTCATTGCAAAGAAGCAGTGGAATACGGTTTCTGCAGGCTGTGAACAGCGGGTTCGGGCTTTAAATATATTTTTAGACGACATTTACCATCGGCAAGCTATTTTGAAGTCTGGCCTTGTTCCAGAACTTCAAGTGCTCTCTCATGAAGCGTATCTGCCGCAGATGATGAACCATACATTAAAAGGAAAAATTTATAGTCAAATCAGCGGGGTCGACATTATCCGTGACGGTCAGGGCGAATTTTATGTACTTGAAGATAATTTACGGACACCATCGGGTGTGTCTTACATGATGGAGTCCCGTAAAATCAGTCAAAAGCTTATGCCCGAGCTGTGTGCAAACAGCAATATCTTAGGCATAGAGCAATATCCGTTGCTGCTCAAACAAATTCTTGCGGAAAATGCCTGCTCAGATCATCCATTCATTGTGGTGCTGACACCGGGACGCTATAACAGCGCATATTATGAACATGCCTTTTTAGCAAGAGAAATGGATGTTCCTTTAGTGACATCGCGTGACCTTTTTGTAGATAACGACACGGTTTATGTGAAAACACTCCGTGGCCGTCAAAAGGTTGATGTAATTTATAGGCGTTTAGATGACGATTTTCTTGATCCGCTGAGCTTTCGGCCTGACAGCACGCTTGGTGTTGCAGGACTCATGTCGGCATACCGCCAGCAAAATGTCATCATTGCCAATGCCCCTGGTACGGGAGTCGCTGACGATAAATCAATTTATCCTTATGTGGATAAAATGATTCAATTTTATTTGGGTGAACAGCCTATTTTGAAAAATGTGCCGACATATCAATGCCGTGAAAAAGAAGACTTGGATTATGTGCTGGCTCATCTGGAGCAGCTGGTTGTTAAAGAGGCGCAAGGTTCGGGCGGTTACGGCATGCTGATTGGCCCTAAAGCATCTGAGCAGGAAATTGCGGAATTCCGTAAGAAACTAACTGCAGCGCCGCAGCGCTATATTGCTCAGCCTACTTTAGATTTATCCGTATGTCCGACGCTTACTCCGCATGGTGCGGCTGAACGGCATATTGATTTACGGCCATTTGTACTCAGTTCGCCATACCGTACTGAAATTGTGCCGGGCGGTTTGACCCGAGTTGCGATGCAAGCAGGTTCTTTGGTGGTGAACTCATCACAAGGCGGCGGAATTAAGGATACGTGGGTTGTAGATAATCTGCACTCATAGAACTCCAGAAAGGAAGGATATATGCTTTTATTAAATTCGAATGCTGAACAAATTTTCTGGTTAGGGCGCTATTTAACAAGAATTCAGTATTTATGCAGTCAGTATCCGTTTCAGTCGAATGATGACGCTTTGGCGTATGCACATGCATTCTGTTTGCCTGCTTATGATGCAAGTTCCTTAAATGAAATGGTGCTGGACGCTCAGCATCCGGCTTCATTTTCGCATCAATTTGAATATGCGCTGGGCAATATTCAAGAATTGCGGGCAGTGCTCAGTGCACGTGCTTATGCAGAAATGAACCTCTTGATTAAGAATGCGAATGAAAATTGCAGTTATATTTGTGATGTGGCTGGAGACTGCCAAGATGTTTTAGAAGGCGAGTCTGAATTGGTATTTTTATTTTTCAGTTTGGGGCAGGCGGTGGAAGAGCTCGACCGTCAGCTGCGCTTAATGCAGGATGAAACAGCGACTTTAGCCAAGGTTGGCCACATTACAGCATCTTTGGCAGGTATGGGTCTAAATGCCTTGCAGGATGCTTGGCTGCAAGTTCAGGAAGACGGTGCAAATGTGTATCACTTTTATGATTCGATTCAATCTTTATTTGAGGCTGACGCATGAAGCTGATGGTGAATCATCAAACGCATTATAGTTATTCGGACAGCGTCAACAGCAGTATTCAATATATCCGCATGACGCCATCGAGCAATGCAAATCAAACAGTTCATCACTGGGCGGTAAGTGTGCCCGGCCAGTCTATAGTGAAACAGGATGCGTTTGATAACATTTGGCTGACCAGCTCACAGCGTGAGCCATACAGTCAAATGACCATCATGGCTCAGGGTATTGTAGAACTGAACCTCAATAATCAGTTTGGCATTGAATCTGATGGCTTAAATCCAGCGCTGTTTCTGCAGCCAACAGAAAGCACTGTATGTACTGAGGATATGCAAGCCTTTGCGCATGCACATGTTCCTGCCGTGAATCATCATTATTTAATGCAGCTGTCTGAAGCGATTTTGCAATATATTCCTTATGTGCCATCCAGAACATCGGTGCAGACTTCTGCTGCAGACGCTTTTTATAAGCGCGAAGGTGTCTGTCAGGATCATAGCCATGTTTTTATTGCAATGTGCAAATACTTAGGCATTCCAGCCCGCTATGTGTCTGGTTATTTATTTGTACCGCAAACAGTCCATTTGGCAAGTCATGCTTGGGCTGAGGTATTTTTAAACAATGCGTGGTATTGTTTTGATACCAGTAATCAACTGTTTGCGCCAAATTCGCACATTTATGTGGCGATTGGCCGTGATTACTGGGATGTTGCTCCCGTGCGCGGAGTGCGGGAAAAAGGAGGCATTGAGTCGATGAGCTCAATTGTCCAAGTTCTCCGCTGTTCATAAAGGATTCAAGATGACTTATTGTTGTGCAATGCGGCTACAGGACGGCATGGTGTTTATCAGCGACACCCGCACCAATGCAGGGGTGGATCATATTTCTGTATTTCGCAAGCTGTATACCTTTGGTGTAAGCAATGAACGTTTTATTGTGATACAGACCTCAGGCAATTTAGCCACAACACAAGCGGTGATCGGTCATTTGCAAAATCAGCTGGAGTTGAAGCTGGAGCCAAATTTATACAGCTTAAACACCATGTTTGAAGTGGCTGAATTGGTTGGACATACTTTAAGAAAAGTTATAGCGGATGTTACTTCAGATACGGTTGAGCAGAGTAATTATTTTTGCAGCCTGCTGGTGGGCGGACAAATCGGCGGTGCGGAAATGCAGCTGTATAATATTTATCCGCAAGGGAATTTTATTTGTGCAACATCAGATACACCATATTTTCAAATTGGTGAAAGTAAATATGGCAAGCCAATTTTAGACCGTACCTTGCGTTATGACATGCCGCTGGATGAGGCAATGCGATGCAGCCTGATTTCCTTTGATTCCACAATTCGTTCGAATGTATCGGTTGGAATGCCGCTGGATGCTTTGATTTATAAAAAAGACAGTCTGGTTATACCAAACGGCAAGCGCATTTATGAAGAAGACCCATATTTTACCATGATCAGTAAGGGCTGGTCTGAGGCATTGCGTCAGGGTTTAATTGAACTGGCTAAACCAGACGAAGATTATTTTCAATAATTGTGTACGCCGAAAAATAAAAAGCCTTGCAGGTTGCAAGGCTTTTTATACTAGAGGATGCTTTAAGTCAGCTTGCGCTGCGGGCGTGCGCTCATGCGGCAAAGCAATTCATAGCCAATGGTGCCATTGGCTTCAGCAACATCGTCAACAAGGCAGTCTTTACCCCAAAGTTCTACAATAGTACCAAGAGGCGCATTTAAACCTGTAACATCAATTGCAATCATGTCCATTGCCACACGGCCAATTACACGAGTTCTCTTGCCTGCAATAGACACATAATTTTGTTTAGGAAATGCGCGCGGGTAGCCATCGCCATAGCCAATAGAAACAATAGCCAATTCCATATTTTGTTCAGCGACAAAAGTTGAACCGTAACCGACAGATTCACCAGCTTGAATTGTATTTAAAGCAATAATTTCAGCTGTAAAAGTCATGACCGGTTTAAGGTTCAGTTCATGTACAGATTTGTCTGCAAATGGTGTAGCGCCATATAGCATGATGCCGGGACGTACAAAGTCAAAGTTCAGTTCAGGCCATTTAAAAATAGCAGCTGAGTTGCAGCAAGAAGCCAAAATAGGCGCGCAGGCTTGTTTAACCTGTAAGAACTGATCACGCTGCTGTTCATTCAGCGGGTGATTGCCGGCATCTGCATTGGCAAAGTGCATCGCCAGTACACAAGTAAAGCCTTCAGCTTTAAGTGTGTTAATCACATCAATAATTTCAGGTACTTTAAAACCTAAACGATTCATGCCGCTGTTCAGTTTGACCCAGACTTTTAATTCTTTCGCGATATAAGCGTCTTTATGCGCGCGCAGCCATTCAAGCTGAGGCTGATGATGCACGATAACTTCAATATTATTTTCTACGGCGGCAGTCATTTCATCCGCGCTGAATATGCCTTCAATCAGTGTAATCGGCTGCTGATAGCCTAATTCACGAATTTCTAAAGCTTCTTCTAAGCAGGCAACACCGAAGGCATCAGTTTCTTTTAAGGCTGCTAAGCAGTCTTTAACACCGTGTCCGTAAGCATTGGCTTTGACCATGCTGACAATTTTAGCAGTTGGGGCAAGTTGTTTGACGCGGTTTAAATTATATTGAAGTGCAGATTGATCAATATAGACGGTAGCTTGGCGCACCCTAATAACTCCTTAGGATTGGTTTGCACGGTATGACAGTGAAACAGCCATACATGTAAAGCCATGAAAATACATTTGACCCGCAAGTTTACGCTAATTTTGATAAAAACACAGGCTGAATCCAGCAGGCAGGGCCTATTGTAGTCAATTTTGCTTTGTACAGCGCAGTTCGATGTAATTGGAAATACTGGCAGGATTGAGTTTTTAAATTGGTTTTAAGGCTATTGTATGTATCTATTCTAAAAAATCATGAAAAAAGCAGGCTTAAGCCTGCTTTATAGAATTTACTCGTCATCATCAAATTGAGCGTAGAACTCAGGTGATAGGTTGCTGAAACGCGTATATTGACCCTCAAAAGCAAGGCGCACTGAGCCAATAGGACCATTACGCTGTTTACCGATGATAATTTCAGCTGTGCCAGCTTCTTTAGATTCTTTGTTATAGACTTCATCACGGTAAATAAACATGATTAAGTCGGCATCCTGCTCGATTGCGCCAGATTCACGTAAATCCGACATGACAGGGCGTTTGTTTGGACGGTTTTCCAGAGACCGGTTTAACTGGGAAAGTGCAATAACAGGACACATCATTTCTTTTGCTAAAGCTTTTAAGCTTCGTGAAATTTCTGAGATTTCACCTACCCGGTTATCGCCCATACCCGGCACTTTCATCAGCTGCAAATAGTCGACCATAATGCAGCCGAGTTTACCGCCGTGCATTTTTGCAATACGCCGTGCACGTGCGCGTACCTCTGTTGGCGGCAGGGCTGATGAGTCATCAATATAAAGCTTCTTTTCTTGCAGCTGTAAAATCGTACCTGTGACTTTGGACCATTCATCGCCATCTAATTTGCCTGAACGTAAATGTCCTTGATGTACTTTGCCGTATGAGGAAATCAGACGCATTGCGATAGAGTCTGCAGGCATCTCCATGGAATAAACCAGAGCAGGCAAGTCATTATTAAACAAGACACTTTCGACCAAATTCATCGCAAAAGTGGTTTTACCCATAGATGGACGCGCAGCGACAATAATTAAGTCGCCAGCCTGCATGCCTGAGGTTTTATTGTCAAGTTCGACAAAGCCAGTTGTTAGTCCAGTAATGCTGCCTTCCATTTGCGACAATTCGTTTAATTTGTCAAAAACGTCAGCAACAACGGTGTTGATTGCTTTTGGGCCTTGCGCTTTGGCATTGTTATTATGCTGTTCGGCAATAGAGAAAATATTGGTTTCTGCTAAATCTAAAATTTCACTGACTGTACGGCCTTTGGTGTCATACGCATTTTGTAGAATTTCAGAGCTGACTTTAATCATGCTGCGTAAAGTCGAAAATTCTTTAATTTTGGCCGCATAGGTTTCTAGGTTATAGAAACTTGAAGGAGAGTCAGCCATCAGCTGCATCAGATATTCTTCACCGCCAACAGCTTCGAGCAAATTTTGCTTAGTGAGCCAGTCATGTACCAATACTGCATCATAAGGCGAGTTGTCTTTAGACAGCTGATCAATGGCGCGGAAAATATATTTATGGCGTGTTGCGTAAAAGTCGCTTTCAACAAGCGTATCGCCGACTTGTTCAAAAGATTCAGCAACCGTCATAAGCGCTGCAAGCACTGCTTGTTCAATCGCAAGGTTATGCGGAGGCGTGCGGAACTCTTTGAGTTGGCCTGACTCTGCGCTGTTTGCATTTGATTGGGCTGTATTTTGTTTTGTGCTGGCATTTGCCTGAGACATATATATTCCGTTTTACAGTCTATGCTAAAGGGGAAATGAAAATATTAGCTGCGGTTACATTTACAGCAGCAAAGCCAATTTATAATACGCTTTTTAGGCGCAGAATACGATGAGCTTGAAAAGCAATACATTTCATTCGGCGGCTTTAGCCATAGTCATTGCGTGTGAACAAAATTTTTAGATAAAAAAAGAGCATGCTTGCGCATGCTCTTTTTTTTGGCGAGAAATTACTCAGCTACGATAGTAACTAGAACTTCTGCAACAACATCATGGTGCAATTGGATTGCGATGTTGAATTCACCAGTGTGACGAAGCGCGCCATTTGGAAGACGTACTTCTGCACGGTCTACTACTAGACCAGCATTTGTCAACGCGTCAGCGATGTCACGAGTACCGATAGAACCGAATAGCTTACCTTCGTCACCAGCTTTAGCAGTGATCACGATGTTAACTTCGTTCAATTGGTCAGCACGTGCTTGAGCAGCAGCTAAAACTTCAGCTTCAGCTTTCTCAAGTTCTGCACGACGAGCTTCAAAAGCAGCAGTGTTAGCTTCAGTTGCAGCAACAGCCTTACCTTGAGGGATAAGGAAGTTACGGCCGTAACCAGCTTTAACTGAAACTTTGTCACCTAGTTTACCTAGGTTCTTAATGCGTTGTAATAAGATAATATCCACAGCTCAACCTCACTTATGATTGTCAGTGTAAGGGATCAAAGACAAGTAGCGAGCTTGTTTAATAGCTAGCGCTAATTGACGTTGGTAACGAGCTTTAGTACCTGTAATACGGCTAGGAACAATCTTGCCGTTTTCAGTGATGTACTGTTTTAAAGTGTCGATATCTTTGTAGTCGATGTACGTAACGTTCTCAGCTGTAAAGCGGCAGAACTTGCGACGACGGTAAAAACGTGCCATTTAGTGTTCTCCTTATGCTTCAGCAGAGTCTTGAGCTTGTTGTGCTTCTTCACGTTGAGCTTTACGCGCACGTTTTTCTTCAGCACTCTTAGCCAATAAAGACTCTTCAGTGATAGCGTTTTCACGACGGATGATAAGGCTGCGAATGATTGCATCGTTGTAACGGAACAATTCTTCTAGCTCATCAAGAGTAGTTTGACCACACTCAACATTCATAAGAATGTAGTGAGCTTTGTGGATCTTGTTGATTGGGTAAGCCAATTGACGACGGCCCCAGTCTTCAAGACGGTGGATTTGACCATCAGCTTCTTTGATTTGTGAAATATAGCGTTCAACCATACCCACAACTTGATCGCTTTGATCTGGGTGTACTAAAAGTACGATTTCGTAATGACGCATTGTCAGCTCCTTACGGTTTAAACAGCCCCCAACGTAATTGTTAGAAGCAAGGAGTCATAACTATGAAATAGTTATGCCGCAGTGTATGCGAGGCACAGATTTTAGTGGGTTTGCTGTTGGAATACAAGGCATTCATTTAAAAAGCATGTATTTTTTATGGTTTTAGCATAAGTGGGGCTGTTGTTTGTATAGATGCATTGGCAGATCTGTCTTGATATTTTTAATGAGGCGCTTCACGCAGCAAAAAAACAATATAGCCTTTAAAATAAGGATTATCTTTAAAATCAATATTTCTATCCCATTGACCATGTTGTACCAAGCCAATTTTAAAGGGTAAGTTTAGCGCAGAAATCTTGCTTAAATATGCGCGATAATGCGGAATGGTTGTGGAGCCTTGATAAGTTTGAATCGCAATTTCATCAATGCTGTTTCGAAATAACTGAAGCGTTTTTGTATTTTGAAGATTACTCCAGTCCATCAGTCCAGTAATGCTTAACTTGTATTTTTGAGGCAACTGAGATCTAAGCTGTGTAAGAAACAAAGCATAATCGTGTAGATTTTTCGTTTGAGCATCAAAATCTATTTGAATGCCTTCAATATTGCTTCCCATATTTTCCCAGCGTTTAATGCGCTTCAATATATTATTGAATTCATTGTTGTTCCAATTCAAATGATGATTGCGATAGACCAGCCATATTTTTTGATGCGGCATGCTCATTGGAGCAATTCCTTGTACGGTAAGTACGGACTGTTTGGTATTTTGGTCGAGATGAATATTGCCCTGAAGTATATAGAGTTCTTTGGCTTGACTGAGGTAGGGGGCAGATTTGATATTGCCCCAAATCCAAAATGAATCGTAGCTATTGGCATTGATATATTCACTTGCCTGAGCAGATTGATTTGGCTTACATGCAGTCAGGGCAAATATGCAGCACAAAATTATACAAACTGCTGTTAGCCAAGCTTTCATTTTACATTACCAATAGTATTTCAGTGATTTGGCCCAGTTGGTCTCTGGATAATCACGCTTAATTTGATCAAACCATTGTTTGCGCGCAGATTTAGCAACGTCAGCATCCTGACAGTCATTCATTCCGCCTGGTGAATAACACATGATTGCACGGTACAGTGCATAGGCTTTTAAATCGGCATTGGAAGATGATTTGATTATATTTTTATAGATCTGACCGCGTGCGAAGATTGGCCCTTGAAAGGTACTGTGCTGTTTTTCATTTTCTGTGATATCGCTTAAGCGGTAAGCTTTATCTGAACGCATATATTCACCTAGACAGAGCCCTAAGCTCAAGTCTTTTGGCGCAATTTGCAGTTTTTGAGTGAGGCTATAAAGATCTGGACAGCTGAATTTTGAGTTTATGGTTGAACCTTTCCAGACAAAATTTCCCAATGGCGGCTGTTTTTTATAAGACGTGTAGTCGTTGTCATTAAAAACATATTGCGCGGCATTTTTGGGGAGTTGTGTGTAGGCTTGATTAAACAGAGCATAGTTTTGATGAATCAGCGATTTTTCTAACACTGTATTCAGCGCCAGATTTTTTTGATCTTCACTTGCAGATTTGTCCTGCACAATGTGCATTAAGCTGTGTTCGTTGGCCTGTTCTGTAATGAAGCTGCGTTGTAGAAAACGTGCTTTAATTTTTGAATTTTCGTCTGCAAAAAAGCTGGCATTTTGCTGCTTGGCATAATATGGATACAGCATAAGCTCAAACAGTCCACGTTGCTCTGGGCTTTTTGCTTTAGTTAGCAAGTTTTCCCAATATTGCTGCGTATTTGCAGATTGTCCGGCTTTTTCCATAATCCGGCCTTTGAGCAATATTTGACTTAGTGCTAGATAATGATTGGAGTTGCCAGCTTGAGGGTTGGACAAATAACTTAAGGCTTCATTTGGTTTGTTTTGCACATAAAATAAATGAGTAGCCTGTAAATATTGGAAGAGTTCAGGTTGCGTTTTAAATACAGCTTTTTGGCTGTTTAATTCGCTCCAGCTCATTACGCGGTCTTCAGCCGACTCAGGTTTTCGCATTTGCATTAAATCATATATAGCCAGTAAGAAAGGATCTTTTAAATACTGCGCTTTGAATAATGAGGACTGGAAAACATGACGGTCAATTTCATAGGCCAAATTATTTATTTCTAAATTATAAAATGGTGATTTTGGATTGTTGATTTGCCAAGTGAGCTCATTGACCAGTAACTGCTGCTGTCCACCGATCCAGTAACAGCGGCGGAGCAGACCGCGCGCGCTGGCTGCATATCGGCCCGATGGATACAGTTTTAAATACTGGCAAATACTGTCATAGGTGTTTTTGAATAATTGCTGATTAATTTTGGACTGATCCAAATCGCCATATTCACCTAAGCCGCTTTGGTAGGTTTCGTTTAGGCTGCTACGAATCAGCATGTATTGCGCAGTTTCTTTAATCCATGGCTGATCCGCTGCAGCTAAAGCTGAATAAATCTTAGAGGCTGTGGAAAAGTTGGTATTGTAGAAGGCGATACTGCCATTTAAATATGAAGCAAATTGACGTGCAGTGACTGACCAATCGGGATTTACTGCAATCAAACTGATGTGGTCGTCGCAAGTTTTCAGTTGGCTGCGCGCTTTAATTAGAAAATCACGTTCAGTGCTGGACAGCTTTTTATCTGCTTTAACTTGCTGAGTAAAATCTTGATGGCTGTTCAAAATGGTGTTGCAGTATTCTGAATTTGAACTGTCTAGTGGTTTGTTGGGTTGTCGCGCATTTTTGGCTAAATTAATGGCGGATGCTGTTAGAGCTTTGGTTTCGAATGGAACAGTGCTTGACGATGTGTACCATAAAGTTTCAGTATCGGTGCCAAATTTTAATTTGGCTAAGCCTAAATCGCTGAGTAACAAGAGCATATTGACTTGGTTGTCATTGGCAGGTGTCAGCGCAGGAAGGGCATTACATGCGGTATATTCATTATTTTGAATCTGAGTTGCGGGTTCGCAATAGGTATCTGCGCCAGAAAAAGCATGTGTACTGTACATCAGTGCAAAAGGAAATGCAGAAACAGAAATAAAAAGGGACGTTTTAAAAGCTGTAGGGATTAATTTCATTATTGAGCGGTACGTTATTATTGTGTCCGCTATGGTAGCAATTAGAAAATAAGACTCAAGAATTTTTTAATGCGCATAAAGAAAAAAGATAGAGTAAAACTCTATCTTTTTTAAAACAGCGGTAAATGCGGTGCAGGAGAGGTGTAACTGAAACTGAAGCTGAAACTTAAAACAGTAATTAAAATCACTGAATATAAGAAATAGCGTTTCGCCCAAACCTGATCATTTTCAGCTTTAAAACCTATAATTGATAGATAAACCCAATATGCGCACATGGCATTGAAGGTCACTAAGAAGAATAAATTTGTATAGCCAAAACAATACAAACCATTTAATACCAATGCGAACAGAATAACGTAGATCAGGCTTTCAACCTTGGTACGCAACACTGAGCGGGCAACAGGTAAAATTGGAATGCCGGCATTTTTATAGTCATTAAAACGGTAGATGGCGATACCCCATGAGTGCGGCATTTGCCAAAGCGCATATGCTAAGAAAATTAGCAAAGCGGCAACGTCAAACTCATTTGCTACAGCCGTGTAGCCAATCACAGGAGGGCTTGCGCCAGAAATACTGCCGATCACGGTTTGGTGAATGGAAGTACGTTTGCTCCAAAGACTATAAAAAATTACATAAACCACAAAGCCAAGTACAGCAAAGCCAAAGGCATAGGCATTGACAAAAAACCAAAGTAAAGCAAAGCCAAATAATCCGAGCGCAGCTGAAAATGTCAGTGCAACAGAAGGGCTAATGGTTTTTTTGACTAATGCGCGGTTCATCGTCCGTTCCATCTTTTGATCGATGTCTTGATCAATAACGTTGTTGACGACACAGCCAGAAGCTACAACTAGAGTTGTACCAAGCAAAGTGATGAGAAGAAGAAGGAAATCTACAGATCCCTGAGCGGCTAAAAAGAAGCCGCCCAGAGTGGTAACGAAGTTACCAAAGAGAATTCCTGGCTTAGTCAGGAATAAATACTTTTTCAGCATGACAACCAGTTTAGATCATCATGTTGTAGTGTAAGTAGTTCATGATCCATACAGAACCAACCAATAAGATTGCAACTGTAAGAATTGTATAGATGAACGCAATAACATTCCAGCGCTGCTCTGAAGAAGAGTTCATGTGCAGGAAGTAAACTAACTGAACAAGAATCTGAGCAACAGCAGTAATCGCAATAACAGTCACTATAAGACCGCGGCTGAAACCGCCTGCCATAACCATACCGAATGGAATAACAGTCAGAAGAACCGACAGAATGAAGCCAATTGTATATTGCTTAGTATTACCGTGAGACGCGCCAGCAGAGTTATGATCGTGACTCATTATAGAACTCCCATTAAGTAAACTACGCTGAATACACAGATCCAAACGATGTCAAGGAAGTGCCAGAACAAGCTTAGGCAAGCAAGACGGCGCATATTGATCATAGTCAAACCATTTTTCTTGATTTGATACATCAATATGATCATCCAAACTAGACCAGAAGTTACGTGGATACCGTGCGTACCTACTAGCGTAAAGAACGCAGATAGGAAGGCGCTTGTGCTAGGTCCATGACCAGCGTGAACTAAATGATTGAATTCATAAAGTTCCATGCCGATGAAGACAGCACCAAATACCCAAGTAATACCTAACCAAGTTAATACCTTAGCAACATCTTTTTTGTATGCAGCAAGAACTGCAAAACCAAACGTTACAGAAGAGATCAAAAGAGCAAAAGTTTCAGTTAAAACGAAGCCTAAAGATTCGCCGAACAATTCTTTTGCGCTTGGAGTGCCAACTGGAACGTGGCTGCTTAATACAGCGAACGCGATGAAGAGTGTCCCGAAAAGGATCAAGTCACTCATCAAGTAAGTCCAGAAACCAAAGACAGTGATGTCAGTATCATCGTGATGATGATGTTCATCGTGTCCGTGGTTGTCGTGATGAAGTACTTCAGCCATTGTCTTAGTCCTTCTTCAAGTGTTTTTCAAGAATCGCGTAACGTTCGTTTTCGATGCGCTCAACTTCAGCAGCTGGTACGTAGTAATCCACTTTTTTCGTGAATGACGATACGATGAAGCTGATGATTGCAGCAACGAAAGTTACGACCGCAAGCCACCAAATGTGCCAGATCAACGCGAAGCCCATAACTGTGATAATCATAGCGATTACAAAGCCTGCAGCACGGTTGGTTGGCATATGAATATCTTCATATTTAGTTGGTTTAGCGTAAGCGATACCGTTTTCTTTGTCCGTCCAGAAAGTATCAATACCATTGATCTTTGGAAGGTGAGCAAAGTTATAGAATGGAGCAGGAGATGAAGTCGCCCATTCAAGAACACGGCCATCCCATGCGTCGCCAGTAAGGTCCATATTGTCTTTGCGTTGAAGGAAACCAACAACAATTTGCATAACAAAACAGAAGATACCGATAGCAACAAGTACAGAACCAAAGAAAGCAATAGCTAAGTACGGATCCCATTCTGGGTTGTCATATGTATTCAGACGGCGAGTCATACCCATGAAACCAAGGATATAAAGCGGCATGAATGCAAAGTAGAAACCGAAGAACCAGAACCAGAACGCTGCTTTACCCCAAGCTTCATTAAGCTTCCAGCCGAACATTTTAGGCCAGTAGAAAATGATGCCCGCAAACATTGCAAATACTACACCGCCAATAATTACGTTATGGAAGTGAGCAATTAGGAACAATGAGTTGTGTACAAGGAAGTCAGCTGGTGGAACTGCCATTAATACGCCAGTTAAACCGCCGATACCGAAAGTCACAAGGAAGCCAAGTGTCCAGTACATTGGAGTTGTATACGTGATGCGGCCCTTATACATGGTGAATAACCATGAGAAGATTTTCACACCAGTAGGAATCGCGATGATCATTGTCATGATGCCGAAGAACGCGTTAACGTTGGCACCAGCACCCATTGTAAAGAAGTGGTGAACCCATACAACGAATGAAAGAACTGTAATTGCGATAGTCGCATAAACCATTGACTTGTAGCCGAACAGTGTTTTGCGCGCAAAAGTAGAAGTAACTTCTGAGTAAATACCAAATGCTGGAAGTACCAAGATGTAAACTTCTGGGTGACCCCAAGTCCAGATCAAGTTCACGTACAACATTGGACTGCCGCCCATGTCATTTGTGAAGAAGTGGAAGCCGAAGTAACGGTCAAGTGTCAGCATTGCAATTGTAGCTGTCAACACAGGGAAAGCTGCGATGATCAGTACAGCAGTACAAAGCGCTGTCCACGTGAAAATAGGCATGTCCATAAGTTTCATGCCAGGAGCACGCATCTTCACGATGGTAACGAAGAAGTTAACACCAGTTAGAAGTGTGCCTAGACCAGAAATCTGAAGCGCCCAAATGTAGTAGTCCATACCCACGCCTGGAGAGTATTCGATACCAGACAGTGGAGGGTAAGCCATCCAGCCTGTAGCAGCGAATTCACCAATCGCAAGAGAAGCCATCATTAAGCCTGCAGCGCCGGCAAATAACCAGAAGCTTAGAGAGTTTAATAATGGGAAGGCTACGTCACGTGCACCAATTTGAAGCGGTACTGCAACGTTCATTAAGCCAACAACTAGACCCATGGCTACGAAGAAGATCATGATCACGCCGTGGGCAGTGAAGATCTGGTCATAGTGTTCAGGGTGTAAGTAACCTTCGCCGCCGCCTTTTGCAAGGAACAGCTGCAGACGCATCATGATCGCATCGGCAAAACCGCGCACAAGCATGATGATCGAAACGAAGATATACATGATACCGATTTTTTTATGGTCTACAGATGTGAACCATTCAGTCCACAAATAAGTCCATTTTTTGAAATAAGTGATACCAGCAACAACTGCAATACCACCTAAGATCATCATTGCAACTGTTACCAGTACAATTGGATCGTACGGAATAGCATCCGGACCTAACTTACCTAAGAAGCTCATGTCTTATTCCCCTACAACTTGAGAAGCAGGTTCAACAGCGGCATGCGCTTCAGAAGAAGCAGCCTCATGAGCGCCAGCAGCAGCTGAGTGGTCAGCACCGTGGTAGTTGCTCATGTATTTGTTGATGATTGATTCAAACAAGCCTTGTTCAACAGAAGAGTAATAAGTCACAGGGTGTGGCTGAGTCTTATAAGGACCTTCTTTTTCAGCAGTCGCTGCAAGTTCCTTCTCTAAATCTGTTTTAGCATTGCGTACCATTGCTGCGATTTGCTTGTGCGAACGGTTGCCGTCACGTAAAGATGCAAATTCAGCTTGGTCAAGAACTGTTTTTTGAACAGCGTTAGGGTTAATGCTAGTACCATTGCCTGCTTTAACTGCAGCTACCCATTCAGCGAACTGAGCATCAGTTACAGAGTGAGCGCGGAAACGCATTTGCGAGAAACCATAGCCTGAATAGTTTGACGAGAAACCGCGGTAGCCTTCAGCTGGGCTAGTTTCGTTTGCCAATACATTCAAGTGGGTTTGCATGCCTGCCATGGCATAAATTTGACCAGATAACGCCGGGATGAAGAATGAGTTCATCGTGAAGTTAGAAGTCAATTTAAGCGATACAGGGGTTTTTTCTGGGAAACGAATTTCGTTCACAGTCGCAATGTTTTGCTCTGGGTAAATAAAGATCCATTTGAATTGTTCAGCGATAACTTGAACAGTCAAAGGCGCTTTATCTGATTCTAACGGGCGGTATGGGTCATACTTGTGTGAACCCCACCATGTTAGCCATGCAAGAATAGCAATAATAATACAAGGAATACCCCAAACTACGACTTCAATCGCAGTAGAGTGTGCCCAAGTTGGTTGATAGTCTGCATCTTTATTCGACGCGCGATATTTCCAGCCAAACCATAATGCCATGAGTGCAGATGGAATCACTACAAGAAGCATTAAATAGATCGCAGTCATCATAAGGTCTGATTGACCTTGTGCTACTGGACCTTTTGAGTTTAGAAGTACCATATCACCACCGCACCCAGTTAAGAGTGCAGCCATCGCAGATAAAGACAATACAGCTAAAATTGTTTGTCTCATTTTACAACCTCGGTGAAGAGTCCCATTCCCTAATAAATTATGGGATAGCGATTATAGTGTCGCATGATTAAAAAGTTTTTTTAGACATAGAAAAACCTTCTCAATCATGAGACACCGCTACGTTGTAGGGCATTATGCCTCATATCAAGCAACTTAGCTATACATAAAGAGGCTTTAAATGGCTGTAATAAAAACCAATTTTACTGGTCGGGTTTTTGTTTTTTTTATAGGAATTTTATTTTAATTTCAATTATATAAATAAAAAAAGGATGAGTAATTCATCCTTTTCTGTAAAGTGTAAAATCAGCGTTTTACGACTTTGGTTTTGGCTAATTTGTCGTGCAGCGTCTGACGTTTCGGGCCAAATGCGAATAAATAGTCAATAATGGCCAGAAATAAGAACATAAAATTGAGTAAAATAAATACGATACTGCGTAAAGTGAAGGCGCGCAGCGTAGAGGTTTGCTCGCCAGTTTCAGCGTCTACAATTTGAATTTTAGTCAATTTTTTACCGATACTTTGACCTGATTTAGTAATGAGATAGCCTTGAATCATAAGCATAATAACCAGATAAGCAGTCATAGCCATCCATGCTTGCTGAGAGAACATGTCAAACATTTGGTTCTGCAAGCTTTGGATCAGTGCTGGATTTGCATTCGCATCCATCATAGTTGTCATAAACTGTTCGTTCAGTTTATTGAATGCTGCTGACTCTTGTTCATTAAAAAATGCGGTTAAGATGTATGTCGCAGGCAGCCAAAGCAAGAGGTCTACAATTTTAGCTAAGGCGCGGCTAGGAATAGAGGCTAAGCTTTGTTCGGGTTTCGCTTTAGTTTGACTTGCTGGGGCTGCTGGGTTTGGATTAAAAGTTTGCTGCGGTGCTGCAGGTGCGGTATATCCAGCTGGCTGATACACAAGTTGTCCTTGGGTGAGTTCGCCTAAAGCTTTCCATTCCGTCATGCCTTGATGCCATGCAAGATCTGTAAGCAGAACCTGCTGACTGGCAAGCATCTGATTGAGTTGCTCAATGGTGTATGGGCCAGCTTGTTGGTTATTTCGAGCCAAGTAAATCTGCATAAAACTAAAATCTCAAATAATAATTAGGGATTGTTTAAAAATCCTGTTGTTCCGATTCTATGTAAAAACTGAGTTAAAACAAACAAAAATCTAAAGTTAAAACATTGGGATAATTTCTGTGCTTTCAAGTGCAATGTATTTTTTTAATTTTTTGAATGCGTGATTTTATGGTTTAAGCTTTTGAAAGTAAATGGAATTTAAGCGTGTTTGAGGCGCTTTTCTTTTGTAATGACAGTGTCATTTCTTAAATTTGGCTGCTTGTCGGAATATTTCTGTCAATAAAAAAGGCCCTCAATATGATAGAGGGCCTTTTTTAGATTCAGACGAAGTCTGTATTAGTTGGTTTCTTCACCGGCAAGGAAGAACCAAGTTTCTAATACTGAGTCTGGGTTAAGTGAAACAGAGTCAATGCCTTGTTCCATTAACCAGCGTGCAAGATCTGGGTGGTCTGAAGGACCTTGACCGCAGATGCCTACATATTTGCCAGCTTTGCGGCAAGCTTGGATTGCCATTGAAAGCAGTACTTTAACCGCAGCATCACGCTCATCAAATAGGTGAGATACGATACCAGAGTCACGGTCTAGACCTAGTGTAAGCTGAGTTAAGTCATTTGAACCGATAGAGAAGCCATCGAAGTGTTCAAGGAATTGATCAGCTAACAATGCGTTAGTTGGCAATTCGCACATCATGATGACTTTAAGGCCGTTTTCACCGCGCTTAAGACCATTTAGAGCAAGAAGTTCAATGACACGTTTCGCTTCGTTTACTGTACGAACGAATGGAATCATGATTTGAATGTTGGTTAAGCCCATTTCGTCACGAACTTTCTTCAATGCGCGGCATTCTAATTCGAAGCAGTCACGGAAGTTGTCAGATACATAACGGCTAGCGCCACGGAAGCCCAGCATTGGGTTTTCTTCTTCAGGCTCGTACAGTTTGCCGCCGATCAAGTTTGCATATTCGTTTGACTTGAAGTCAGACATGCGAACGATTACAGGCTTGTCTGCAAATGCCGCTGCAAGGGTAGAAATACCTTCAACCAATTTTTCTACATAGAATTCGATAGGAGAGGCATAACCTGCTGTACGCGCCATAACAGCTGCACGCGTTTCGCGCGGAAGGCTGTCAATATTTAAAAGCGCTTTAGGGTGAACACCAATCATGCGGTTGATGATGAATTCTAAACGTGCAAGGCCGATACCTTCGTTTGGAATTTGAGCAAAGTCAAATGCGCGGTCGGGGTTGCCCACGTTCATCATAATTTTGAACGGAAGTTTAGGCATAGATTCAATTGAGTTCTTTTGAATCTCAAAGTCTAAAGCACCTTCATAGATGAAACCTGTATCGCCTTCAGCACATGAAACAGTCACTTCTTGACCGTCTACAAGCACTTCGGTTGCGTTGCCGCAGCCAACGATTGCAGGAACACCAAGTTCACGCGCAATAATTGCTGCGTGGCAAGTACGGCCGCCGCGGTTTGTTACGATCGCTGCAGCGCGTTTCATTACTGGTTCCCAGTCTGGGTCAGTCATGTCAGATACAAGTACGTCACCGTCTTGTACTTTGTCCATTTCTTTAATAGACGTAACAATACGTACTTTACCAGAACCGATACGCTGACCGATTGAACGGCCTTCACATACAACAGTACCTTTTTGTTTTAATAGGTAGCGTTCCATTGTGCCAACGTTTTCACGGCTTTTCACTGTTTCTGGACGTGCTTGAACGATGTAGATTTGACCGTCATCACCATCTTTCGCCCATTCAATGTCCATCGGAGCTTGGTAATGTTCTTCAATGATCAGTGCTTGTTTAGCAAGTTCTTGAAGTTCGTGGTCATTTAACGCGAATTGCTGGCGTTCAGTTTTTTCAACGTCTACAACAACAACAGATTTACCTGCAGCGCCTTCTTCACCATAAATCATTTTTTGGTGTTTAGAGCCAAGGTTACGGCGAAGTACAGCGTGTTTGCCTGCTTTTAGAAGCGGTTTAGAAATGTAGAATTCGTCAGGGTTAACTGCGCCTTGTACAACCATTTCGCCTAAGCCATAAGATGCTGTAATAAATACTGCATCACGGAAGCCTGATTCTGTATCAAGTGTGAACATTACACCAGCGGCGCCAGTTTCAGAACGAACCATGCGCTGGATGCCTGCAGAAAGGGCCACAACGTCATGTGCAAAGTTTTGGTGTACACGGTAAGAGATTGCGCGGTCGTTATAAAGTGATGCAAAAACTTCTTTAATTGCGATCAGAACGTTGTCGATACCGCGGATATTTAGGAACGTTTCTTGCTGACCAGCAAAAGATGCATCTGGCAAGTCTTCTGCAGTTGCAGATGAACGAACAGCGACTGCGATATCTGGGTTGCCATTTGAAAGAGCTTCAAATGCAGTGCGGATTTCTTTTTCAAGTTCTGCAGTAAGCGGAGTATCTACGATCCATTGGCGGATTTTTGCGCCTGTTTCAGCAAGAGCGATGACATCGTCAACATTCAATGCTGCAAGTTCTGCATTAATTTTAGCGTTTAGGCCGCTTTGCTCGAGAAATTCACGATACGCTTGAGCAGTAGTTGCAAAACCGCCCGGGACTGAAACACCAGCATTTGACAAATGGCTGATCATTTCACCCAGAGATGAGTTTTTCCCGCCTACCAGTTCAACGTCATGTTTCCCTAATTTTTCTAGACCAATTACGCGCGCTTCCAAAGTTGTTACTCCACTTTTGCAGTATTAATCACTATCTTGGCATGAAATTATAACAAATTACTTAGCATTTGAGTTTTACTAAGTGACAGTCATGTAAGATGGTTTACTATAAAGATTATATAGTACTTAGACAAATATTTGAGGAGAATTTTAATGTCAGAGGATAAACAAATTAAGCGCAGCGTATTTTTTGTTTCTGACGGCACAGCGATTACGGCTGAAACCCTTGGCCACTCTTTGCTTGCGCAGTTTCCGCATGTAGATTTTGACATTCATATTATTCCTTATATTGCAACCGAAGAAGCCGCTACAAATGTGGTGGAGGAGATCAATCAGCGCGCATTGGCAGACGGTGTGCCGCCATTGGTCTTTGATACTCTGGTTGACCCTTATGTACGTGATATTATTAATACTGCAAATGCTGTAAATCTTGATGTATTTGAAGGGCTTATCAGTAAGCTTTCTGATGAGCTGGGGACGCTGCCTACAACTTTAGTCGGGCAGACCCATGCCGTGACAGATTCTGAGTCTTATAAAGCGCGTATTGATGCAGTTCATTTCGCTTTAGACAATGATGACGGTGCGCGCACCCGTCATTATGATAAGGCTGATTTGATCCTTATTGGGGTTTCGCGTTCGGGCAAAACGCCGACTTCTATTTATCTTTCATTGCAGTTTGGAATTCGTGTTGCAAACTATCCGTTAACGGAAGAAGATTTGGATGACAACCGCTTGCCGTCTGTATTAAGAGAGCATAAACATAAGCTTTTTGGCTTAATGATTGATGCAGAACGGCTTGTTGCAATTCGAACAGAGCGTAAAGCGAACAGCCGCTATGCAAGTTTTAGCCAATGTCAAATGGAGCTGCGCGCTGTGGAAGGTATTTATATTTCGGAAGGCATTAAATATTTAAATGTGTCGGAAATGTCGATTGAAGAAATTTCAACACGCGTATTGCAAATGACGGGCTTGAAGCGACGCATTGGCTAATGCTGAAGAGAGCTGCTTTGGCAGCTCTTTTGTTATAATAAGAAGCTATATATTTATAAGAAAATAATATCAGCATACATTAGATAAATCGTTTCTATATGGTCATTTTTTATAAAAATATTCTGTTGCTAGAGTGCTTTAGTCGGCTGTAATATAGTTTGGTGCAGGTATTTTTTAGCAATTCGATTGAAATGACTGTAAAGAGATTAATTGCTAAGAATGATGATATTTACTGTTTTTAGCCTTTTTTGAGAATAAAAATACACACTTTTCGCGGTCTAGAATAGGTGCTTTTTCTAAACCGTGTTGTGTTTAAATGTCTTTTTTTTAAGCATCTTGAGATCGGTATTTTGATTTTGGGATGTCAAAAATGATGATTTTTTATTACTTATAGCTGTTTTTATACACTTCAAGACATGAATGATTTACTGAAGACTCAATAAAAGCCTGCTTTAATTATAAAAAACAGGCTATATTTGAGGCGGTTAAAGCAGTTTTATATGGTGAATAATGACATCACATTGGTATAAATGTTCATTAATTGCCTGTACGTCTGAAGCATGAATTTTCATGATTGGCCACGTCACCAATGTACAATTGGGCCGCTGCAGTGCGGCGTAATATGAATCTGACTTTAAAAAAACTTTATTTTGATTGGCTGTATTGGGCATAAGCAAATGACGCAGCCATGTATCTTTGACTTGATCTTCTAAAAAGCGTAAAGCCAATAAACTTTTAATCCGGTTGTTAAACAGTCTGCGGTTTTTAATCACGAGCGGGTGCTGAATCAATTTATGGATAAAACGTTCTGTTTTAGGCAAGACAAAATGCGGCCTTAATTGAAATACCGCCACTTGCTGCGCCTGATCACAAATAGAGTTCAAATGAGTCGCGGTATCTTGATCAATGCCGATCAGCGCTACATTTTTTTGGTTAAAGTCAAAGTCTTTAACTTCTTTAGATGAGAGCAGAACACCTTTAAATGCGGTGAAATCTATAAGTTCATTTTTAAATGCCTGATGTCCTGTATCGGGCTTTTTATTGACCATGGTCTTATCCTAGAGCATTTTTATTAATCGTTGTTTTGGAGAGGCGCCTGACTATAAATAACGAATAAAAGGGCGGAGGTAAAATGAGTTATGTAATCTGAACAGTCATTCTGTATTTTTTGAGACTGATGATAAGCAATAGAGTTTTAAGTTGATGCGATAGAGGTATTTCAGGCAGCTGAAAAATAAAAACCGCAATGCTGCGGTTTTTATTTCACGTGAATAAATCAGAATTATAGGGTGCTTCTGATATGCATTAGCCGTTCAAAATTTTCTAAGCGTTTTTGTGTGTCATAAATGTCGCAGGTAAAAATAAATTCATCAACATCGTAACGGCTGAGCAGATTTTCTAAACCTGCTTTTACAGTGGCATTTGAGCCAACTTGTCCCATGCCGTAAAAACTTTGTACCGACAGTTTTTCTGATGCAGACCAAAGTTCATCCATATTTTCTACAGGCGGTTTTAACAGGCCGCGCTGGTTGCGGAACATCGCTAATACCCGCTGATATGGCGATGTAGCAAGATATTGAGCTTCCGCATCAGTTTCGGCAATGATGCTCGGTACACCCATAGAGACATAAGGTTGATCTAAATACTCAGAAGGCTGGAAATTGTCACGGTACAATTGAATGGCTTGGCCTAACATACGCGGCGCAAAGTGTGAGGCAAATGAATATGGCAGGCCTAATTGAGCTGCCAGCTGTGCGCTGAATAGGCTTGATCCTAAGAGCCAAACAGGAACATATGTGCTTTGGCCTGGTGTGGCAATAATGCGCTGGTTGGGCATAGGATCTTTAAAATATTGCAAAATCTCTGTGACATCTCGCGGAAATTGATCTTCGGTTTCTTGATGTCCGCGGCGTAAAGCGCGCATAGTATTTTGGTCTGTGCCGGGTGCGCGGCCCAAACCCAGCTCAATACGGTTAGGGTATAAGGTTGCTAGTGTGCCAAACTGTTCCGCTACAACCAGTGGAGCATGGTTGGGCAGCATAATACCGCCAGAGCCTAATTTGATGGTTTTTGTATGCGCGAGCAGCTGGCCAAGCAGCACGGCTGTTGCGGAACTGGCAATACCGGCCATATTGTGGTGTTCGGCAACCCATAAGCGTTCGTAGCCAAGTTTTTCAGCATGCTGCGCCAGTTCTGCTGCATGATGTAAAGCATCTGCAATGGTTTTGCCTTCGCGGACTGGCGCCAGTTCTAAAATTGAAAACTTAGTTTCATGTAAAGCGCGCATAACATATCTCTAAAACTGTATATCGTGAGAATACGATATAAGAGTGTTTTTGTATATCGCTTTTTTGCGATATTTGTGCGGGATGAATATTTAAAACAAAACAGCAGCGCTGCACAGCGGATTTTTTTATTTTAAAATTAATGGATGCGGGCGTAAAAAAGACCAGTGCTAAAATATAAAAAGCGCCTTCAGGCGCTTTTTATATTTTGATAATGAACATTTTAACGGCGTTTACCATTTTTATAATGGCCTAGGTGTAAGCCGTTATCACGTTTGTAGTCACGGTCATTGTAACGATAGCTGCTAGAGCGGTAACCGCGGTCATTGTAACGGCGGTCATAGCGGTCATCATAACGGTCGTCATAGCGGCGGTCTTCGCTGACTTTTTTACCTAATACCGAACCGCCAGCTGAACCTGCTGCTGCGCCAATATATCCGCCAGTTGTGCCGCCCATATTTTTACCGACAGTATAGCCGCCAGCACCGCCTAGAGCGCCGCCGATGATTGCGCCATTACGGTCACGTTTATTGGCAGCAGCTGCAGCGCCTGCGCCGCCGCCAATTGCAGAACCAATCATCGCGCCAGTTGTACCGCCAACTTGATTGCCGATTGCTGCGCCTACCACACCGCCTAAAGCTGATGTTAAGGCAGTATTTGTTGAGTTGCCTGCATTTGCAGTTGTCATTGTTAATGCAGAAGCGGTAAATACGGCTCCGAATAAAATAGCTTTGATTTTCATTTTTAAACTCCTAGGAGCACACTGTTTAATCTATACATTTAATTTATCTAAGCATTGAGGGATGATGATGGAGGTGATTAGTGTTTTGCTGAAACAGATTGTCAATGTTGTGTAATTATTCTCTATGATTCATTCATTTTTATCTGATTAAGCAAGCGAGCTTGTGCAAGCTATAAAAAAAGCACCCGAAGGTGCTTTTTAAACAGACTGAAATTAGTGGCCGCGGCGGTGTTTTTTGTATTTTTTGCTGTATTTGCGGTCATCGTAGTGACGGTCTTCAGACACTTTTTTACCCAGTACTGAACCGCCAGCTGCACCAAGTGCTGAACCGATATAACCGCCTGTTGAGCCGCCCATATTTTTACCGACAGCATATCCGCCAGCGCCGCCAAGACCGCCGCCAATGGCTGCAGCTGTACGGTCACGTTTGTTCGTTGCTGCAGCAGCGCCGCCAGCACCGCCAATTGCAGAACCGATCATTGCACCAGTGTTGCCGCCCATTTGTTTGCCAATTGCTGTACCGGCTACACTGCCTAAAGCAGAAGTTGCTGCAATACGAGTTGAGTTATCTGCATGTGCGCTTACTGTAAATAGTGATGCTGTTGCTAAAGCAGCGCTCATTAAAAATGCATTCATTTTCATGTGAAACTCCATGTCCCTATTGGCAGGACGTATTATTTAATCGATGGATAGAATGTAACAAAAGTCCTGTTTAAAAATGTGGAGAGCTGCCTAGAGAAGTGCTGTGCTTTGGTGTGTGGAATGTTTCAGCTTTGTAACAAAAGTAAGAAAGCTGGCTAAGCTTTATTCAATGTGCTGAAAAAATGAAGGAAATCGGGAGAAAGAATGGGTTTTCCTGCTTTGTGTTTTGGGTGAAATACGTCGCTGAAATAAGAACGAGCAGAAATGCAGTGATTGGCTAAAAGTGCAAAAGGAATGTCATTGGAAAATACAGCATGAAATTTTTCTCAAAATAAAACGCCGTTTCAGCTGTCAGAATGTATGCAAAACCGCAATATATATGTCTTTTAGGCAGCAGAATGAGTAAACTAAGCGCAATTTATAAATGATCTGTTTTTTGTTTAGCAAAGAGCAGCAGCTATTGAGATATTTTTACAATGAAAGAATCGTTACGTTTACGATTAGATCAGCTTTCTGACCGTCACGAAGAATTAACGGCGTTATTGGCCGATGTTGAAGTTATTTCTGACAATAAGCGCTTTCGTCAGCTTTCTCGTGAGCATAGTGATTTAACAGAAATCACTGAAGTTTGGCATAAATATACTCAAGCAGAAGCAGATATTGAAACAGCTGAAGCTATGCTGTCAGATCCAGATTTTAAGGAAATGGCGCAGGAAGAAATTAAAGACAATAAGGCGCTGATCGCAAGTTTGGAAGCAGATCTCAATATCTTAATGATTCCAAAAGATCCGAATGATGCAAACTCTGCCTATTTAGAGATTCGCGCTGGTACAGGCGGTGATGAAGCAGCAATTTTCTCGGGTGACTTGTACCGTATGTATAGTAAATATGCTGAGTCACAAGGCTGGCGTATTGAAGTGCTGTCAGAAAATAATGGTGAACACGGCGGCTATAAAGAAGTGATCTGCCTCATTAATGGTGAAGGGGTTTATGGCCGTTTGAAGTTTGAAAGCGGCGCACACCGTGTACAGCGTGTGCCTGCAACGGAATCTCAAGGCCGTGTACATACATCCGCGTGTACAGTTGCCATTCTTCCAGAGGTTGATGTCGATACCACTGTAGAAATTAATCCTTCAGAACTTCGCATTGATACTTACCGCGCATCAGGCGCGGGTGGTCAGCACATTAACAAAACAGATTCTGCTGTACGTATTACGCATCTTCCAACAGGCACTGTAGTTGAATGTCAGGATGAACGTTCACAGCATAAAAACAAAGCCAAAGCGATGGCGCTGCTGGTATCACGTTTAGAAAATGCCAAACGTGCTGCTGCCGATGCTGCAACTTCTGAAATGCGCCGTGACTTGGTGGGTTCAGGCGACCGTTCTGAACGCATCCGTACCTATAATTACCCGCAAGGCCGTATGACGGATCACCGTATCAACTTAACACTATATAAGTTAGATGCAGTCATGGAAGGTGATTTAACAGAATTGCTTGATAGCTTGCACCGCGAATATCAAGCTGATCAGCTGGCGTTATTAGCGCAGCAGAATGGTGGCTAATGAATATTGCACAGGCTTTGGCCTACCGAGGTGAACCTGAAAGCTATGAGCGTCAGGAAAATGCGTGGCTGTTAGAACACATCACCAAAATTGATTCTTTTGATTTAATCATGAAAAAGGATCAAGAACTGACTGCCGAGCAAGAGCAGCAATATGTTGATGGCCTTGCACGTATCGCAGCTGGCGAGCCTTTGGCTTATGTTACCGGTTCTCAGCCATTTTGGACTTTAGATCTGAAAGTAACTAAAGATACTTTAGTGCCGCGCCCAGATACTGAAGTTTTGGTAGAAACTGTACTGCGTTTAGACTTGCCTGAAGATGCCCGTGTGGTGGATTTGGGAACAGGAACAGGTGCAATTGCCTTATCTTTAGCCAGTGAGCGCCCAAATTGGTCAGTAGCCGCTTCGGATATTTACGAGCCAACTTTAGAAGTGGCAGAGTTTAATGCGAAAAAGCATGATCTTGAGCATGTACAATTTGTATTGGGTTCATGGTTAAAACCTTTTGGCCGCGCCTTTTTTGATGTGATTGTATCGAATCCGCCATATATTGATGCAGATGACATCCATATGAAAGATTTAGCAACAGAGCCTGAACGTGCTTTAGTTGCTGATAAGCATGGTCTTGCAGATATTGAGCAAATTATTCAGCAAGGCAAAAAGCATTTAACCGTTAATGGCTGGGTTGCGCTTGAACACGGTTATGATCAAGGTGACGCAGTACGCCATCTGTTCTTACAGGCAGGTTACCGTGAGGTGCGCACTGTAAAAGACTACGGCGGTAATGATCGGGTAACTTTGGGTCAGTGGCCACACTAAATCGGGCCAATAGAAAAAGCGCATTGATTGCGCTTTTTTTAGGTCTATGCTTTGAATTGGGTAAAATTATAAGATGAAGCAGAAAGCACAATGCTGTAAATGGAACTTATGTATTGGATTATACGTGTATTAAATAAAGAAATTGAATAAATGGAAATAAGCTTATATTGTGAATTAAGGCCCTAAAATGGCCTCTCTGCATGATAAAAAACACAGCTTATTCAATCTGTTTGTTGAATGAAAATTCAGCAATAAAAAACGGCCTGTTCAGGCCGTTTTTTATTGCTTGCCAATTACATCGGGTAATCTTGCAGGCACTCAGAAATTTCAACTTGATTTAAAGCATCTGTTTCAACGGCAAGGCAGTACGCGACAATTTTTGCTGTTGCAGGAATAAGGCTTTCATCTTTAAGATTTGCGCCAGCTTGAATCTCTGCCACTGTTTCTGCAGAGATATCTAATGCTTGAGCAAGTTCAGCTGCTTGGTCATTTAAGAAGAAAGCAGACATGATATTGGCTAAGTCAATGTCAGAGATATTAAGCAACTCTTGATGAAACTGAACTTCACTGTGTTCAGCATTATCAAAAATAGATTCAGAAAAATTTTGTACTAAGCTTTGCTCGAGTACATCAATCATCTTAAGCATGCGGGAGCCCTTGAGGTGATCAGTGGAGATTTGGATACAGCCGAAAAAAAGCAAAACGCTTCGAATTGAGTGAAAATTATACTAATCTAGACTAAAGTTCAATCTTTTAGGGATGAATGGCCAGTCGTTTTTATTTGTGGAAACTGTGAGTTATTTCACTATTTTTTCAAATGAAATTAAAAAATGAATATAAAACAGCAGTATCCACTTCAATGTTTTTTAGTTTTGATCGAATAAATGGTGTTGTCGGTATGCGCCAGGGTTTAAACCCGTCCATTTTTTAAAAGCGCGGTGAAAAGCGCTGGCATCATGAAAATTCAGCTGTTCACTGATATCTTGCAGTGTCAGCTCAGGCTGTGTCAGTAAATCAATTGCTAAATCCCGTTTTAAATCATTTTTCAGCTGCTGGAAGTTTAAGCCCTCTTGTTTGAGGCGTCTTTGCATTGTTGCTTCAGACATATTGAACTGCTGCGCCAGCTCACCAAGTTCCGCCCAATGAACAGTGCTGGTTTGCAAAAGGTGTTTACGGATTTGATGGCTGAGCGCATTTGGATTTTTAAAACGAACCAGCAGGTTATAGGGCGTATGGCGAATAAATTTATGCCATGCTTTTTGATCTTGTTTAATTGGAATATTTAAGTAAGCAGCATCAAACTGTATATAGTTTTCATCTGCTTGATACTGAATGTCATCACAAAAGCGAACTTTATAGTCACTGTCATCTTCTGGCGGAAGGCATTTGAGCTGTATGCGGTTAAGCACGATCCGCTGTCCGCTTAGCCAGCACAGCAGGCCGTGAATCAGCATCAGATAGGTCGCATAGCTGAACATGCGTTTGGGCTGCTGCATATCCTGAATTACGATGTAGGCGTAATTTTCTTCTGCGAAGGCTTTGCTTTGAAAGTCATCCAGTACGGCATTGAGGAACTGCAAAATATGTGTCAGCGCTTTTTGAACATTGGCTGATTGAAGGGCAGATTTACTGAGAAACGTGTAGCTGCCGCGGCGCATCGGGTGGCTGTCCATGCCAAAAAATTCATCATTCATTGTATTTGCCAGTACGATCCAGAGCTGTGCAAACTGACTGACAGAAACACGGGTTTTATCGGACTGCAGCAGATCAGGCGCTATGCCAGCCTGTGTCAGCAGCGCCGCCGTATCCAGCTGCTGTTTTTGAGCATCCAATAGCGCTTCTTTGACTAATCGAATGGATATCGTTCCTTTAAATGCATCGTATTCCAAATCACTTATCCATGAATCATTAGGGTTCTTGTTCTATTGTTCAAATACATCACATCAGATGCAGTATTTGGAAATTGTACCGAAAATAATCTATGGTTACTCTGTGTCTTAAGTCGAACATTGTGTTATTTCTTGAAGGAAAAAAATAAAATGAAAATTAAAGGAAAAGTGTTTGTCATTACTGGAGGCGCGTCAGGTCTTGGCGCTGCCACTGCCAGTTACTTGGCGGCTCAGGGCGCTAAAGTCATTATGGCTGATATGAATCAGGACTTAGGAGAGGCGCTGCAGCAGCATTTAGGTGAACATGCTGAATTTGTACAGCTGGATGTAACCAATGACGCTGCGGTTGAGGCTTTCTTTCAGCATGTAGAAAAGAAATATGGTCAATTGAATGGCTTGGTGAACTGTGCGGGTATAGCGCCTTCAGCCAAAGTCTTAGGCCGTGACGGTTTACATGATTTGGCGGTGTTCCAGAAAGTGCTGAACATTAATGTCACAGGCACTTTTAATATGATCCGCTATGCAGCGCAGTTAATGGCGAAATATGAAATGCAGTCTGGCGAAGAAGAGCGCGGTGTCATTGTCAATACAGCATCAGTTGCGGCATATGACGGCCAAATTGGTCAATCTGCATACTCGGCTTCTAAAGGCGCTGTAGTTGCTATGACTTTGCCTTTAGCGCGTGAACTGGCGCGTGAAGCAATCCGCGTTATGACCATTGCGCCGGGCATTATGGAAACGCCCATGCTTAAGGGTTTGCCGCAAAATGTGCAGGATGCTTTAGGGCAAATGGTGCCATTTCCGCCGCGTTTGGCGCGTCCTGAAGAATTTGCGCATCTGGTGGGGCATATTTTTGAAAATAGTTATTTAAATGGTGAAGTGATCCGTTTGGATGGCGCGATTCGCATGCAGCCAAAATAAAACAGGCAATATTAAAAAACTAGCAGAGCCATCGATCACAGCCTCAATTTTATCTTTGCAATTGATTGGATTTGTGGAGGCGATACTTTCCTTTTGAGGGATCAAAAGGAACAAAAAACCCTTGCTGAACTGAAGATATGTCCATATATCTCAGTTCATCGGGCGACATCCATGTCGCCCAGCGCGATAGCACTGACGGATTTAAATTTCAGTATTCAAAGTAAAAATTTAAAAATAAAGGACACTCAATGATTTTAAATGAAGAACAAAAAATGGTTCAGCAGATGATGCGTGATTACTCGCAAAATAAGCTGAAACCGACAGCAGCTGAGCGGGATAAAACAGCGCGTTTTCCAGCAGAAGAATTAAAAGAGTTAGGCGCTTTGGGTGCTTTGGGTATGACTGTATCTGAAGAATGGGGCGGCGCAGGCATGGATTATGTATCACTGGTGCTGGCCTTAGAGGAAATTGCAGCAGGTGATGGCGCAATTTCAACGATTGTCAGTGTACAGAATTCTTTGCCTTGCGGCATTATCCAGCGCTACGGGACAGACATACAAAAGCAGGCGTATCTGACAAAATTAGCAACAGGCGGCATGCTTGGCTGCTTTTGCTTAACTGAACCGCAAGCAGGATCGGATGCCAGCGCTTTAGAGTGCCAAGCTGTACGTGACGGCGATGAGTGGGTCATGAACGGCACAAAACAGTTTATTACTACGGGTAAACATGCAGATATTGCTTTGGTATTTGCAGTGACTGATAAATCCGCGGGTAAAAAAGGTATTTCTTGTTTTTTAGTGCCGACAAAAACCTCTGGCTATATTGTTTCGCGCATTGAAGACAAAATGGGGCAGCATTGTTCAGACACAGCTACCATTATTTTTGATGATTGCCGCATCCCATCTGACCATTTATTGGGTAAAGAGGGGGATGGCTACAAAATTGCGTTATCGAATTTAGAATCTGGGCGGATTGGTATTGCATCTCAATGTGTAGGGATGGCGCGTGCAGCCTTAGATGCCGCTGTGGAATATGCCAATGAACGCAAAGCCTTTGGTGTAGAAATTGTGCAGCATCAGGCCGTGGCCTTTCGTTTGGCAGATATGGCAACACAAATTGAGGCGGCTCGGCAGCTAATTTTGCATGCAGCAGTTTTAAAAGATGCAGGATTGCCGTGTTTAAAAGAAGCGTCTATGGCGAAGCTTTTTGCATCAGAAATTGCAGAAAAAGTGTGTTCAGATGCTATTCAGATTCATGGCGGTTATGGCTATGTGTCCGATTTTCCTGTAGAGCGGATTTACCGTGATGTGCGTGTCAGTCAAATCTATGAAGGGGCATCGGACATTCAGCGTTTAGTTATTGCCCGCGAAGTGGCTAAAGCCTGATGGATCAGACTTTAGTCGATGCCCAAAGCCTGCAAAGCATTTGACGGTTATGGAAATTGCAGGCGGTATCAAAACATGTTTTTCTAATCTTATATTTCAAAAAAGCACAGATTGATTGTGCGGATATTTGTACGGGATGTACGGCTGCAGCGGCTATAAGCAGATGCGGAAAAATAATATAACAATGAATGAGCTAAGCGCAGATGCCATGCCATTCAGCCTTTAGGATAAGAGGTTGTAAAATGAAAACATTAGAACAGGCGTATCAGGATTTTAATTATGAGCAGCAGATTGCAGAGCAGCTCACCGGTTCAGCTGCACAAATCAATGCTTATACAGAATGCTGCGGGCGCTACCTTGGGCAAAATAAAACGGCTTTAATTTGGGAAGGCAAAAATGGTGAATCTGAAAGCTGGAGTTTTGAGCAGCTGGATGAAGCTTCTGGTCAATTGGCTAACTATTTTAAAAGCTTGGGGCTGGGCAAAGGCGACTGCATTGCGGGCTTATTGCCTAGAACACCTGAATTGCTGATAACCATATTGGCTGCTTGGCGTATTGGCGCGGTTTATCAGCCGCTGTTTACTGCATTTGAGTCCAAGGCGATTGAGCACCGTGTGGAAACAGCCCATACTAAATTGATTGTAACGAATGCTGAGCAGTGTCCAAAGCTAAACAGTGTCAAAGTGCCGCATATTTTAACGGTCAACCCTGCCGCAGCATCGGCAGATGCAAATTTTGCACAGGCGCTGAGTAATCATCCTGCAGAATGTGAAGCGGCCATGCTGACATTTGATGATCACTTTCTCATGATGTTTACGTCTGGGACGACAGGTTTAGCGAAATCAGTTCCTGTGCCGCTGAAAGCTGTTTTAGCTTTTAAGGGCTATATGACACATGCGGTTGATTTGCGCGAGGAAGATTCTTTCTGGAATCTGGCTGATCCGGGCTGGGCATACGGTTTGTATTATGGCATTACTGGGCCGTTGAGTTTAGGCCATAGTATTATTATGGATGAACGGGCTTTTAGCGTAGATCATGCTTTACAGATTATTCAAAAATACAAAGTCAGCAATTTAACGGGCTCACCTACGGCATTCCGTATGTTTTTTGGCTTTAAAGAGAAATTTGATGCCTCTATTAAAGCACATCTGCGTGTGGTCAGCAGTGCAGGAGAGCCTCTAACACCAGAGGTAATTCATTGGTTTAATCATGATTTAGCAGTCAATATTTATGACCAGTATGGCCAAACTGAATTGGGTATGGTTATTGCTAATCATCATGCGCTTCAACATTATAAAAAAGCTGGGTCTGCAGGTTATGCCATACCGGGTCACCGTTTTGCTGTATTAGATAAAAACCATGAGGAAGTTGAGTCAGGCGGTATAGGCACACTTGCAATTGACTGTTCACAGTCGCCGCTGTTTTGGTTTAACGGTTATGGCGGCAATAACCGCAAATCATTTGTGGGAAATTACTATTTAACAGGCGATACGGTTCGGTTAAATGAACAAAATGGTATAGATTTTATTGGTCGTGCTGACGATGTCATTACAACGTCAGGCTATCGTGTAGGGCCTTTTGATGTGGAAAGCACGTTGCTGGAATGTGAGGAAGTGTTGGAGTCTGCTGTGGTGGGCAAGCCAGACCCAGAACGTACGGAAGTGGTAAAAGCCTTTGTAGTGCTGAAAGCACAGTATTCAAGCAGCCTAGCGCTTGAACTGAAACTGCAGGAGTATGTGCGTTCACGGTTATCTAAACATGCTTATCCAAAAGAAATTGAGTTTGTTGATGTCTTGCCAAAAACGTCAAGCGGCAAGATTCAGCGCAATCTTTTAAAACAGCAGGAAATGGCCAAAGCTCAAGGCATTCAAAAAGCAGGTTAAAAGCATTCGTATTAAAAAACCGCCATGAGTGGCGGTTTTTTTATTTCAGTGTGGAAATTGAATGCCGCATTTCATGCATTTCGCAATATTTAAATGCAGCATTTTATATTCAGTAAAATTATGCCTGCATAGTAATTGTTTAAAAGAGCGCATCATCATATAAAACTCCAAACATTCAAAAACGCCATAGGACGCAAAAAAGGCTTGCAGCTTAGTCTTTCCCAATGTCCGTAAATACATAGCGGAACACTATTATTTACTGCTGCGGTTAGAAGGCACTCACAGCTAATCCTGTATTCACTTATAGAATCATGGCAACGATTATTTTTTGAATACCTAATTATCATAGCTAGAATAAAAAAATTGTCAAATTTCAAATATTTATTTTAATTTTTTACTGATTTAATTAGGTTCAGGTTTGAGTGATTTCAATGATTATTGCGTTAAACCGCTTGATCGGTGCTGTACAGCCCAATACGTATAGAAATAATGCCGAAATTAACAGCGCTGCTGAATGTAATGACTGAATGCAAAGCATTATTTGACTATACTACTGGTTTAGATATCGCAGATCACAAAAGGACAGACAGGCCGTGACACTCTATGATTCAGACATGGAATTAAGTGATGATGAAATGCATCTGTACAGCCGTCAGATTTTGCTGGAAGGCTGGGATTTGGATGCGCAAGAGCGTTTAAAGCTGTCCAATGTGCTGATTGTCGGCTGCGGCGGTATAGGCTGTGCGCTGGCAGAGCTTTTGGCGCGCGCTGGTGTTGGCAAAATCACCCTGATTGATCCAGATATTATTGAAATGAGCAATCTGCAGCGTCAAATTGCCTTTACTGAACAGGATCTTGGTTTTTATAAGGCTGAAATCTTGGCAAAGCGCCTGCAGCAAATAAATCCGTTTGTTACGCTTAAAAGCATGACCGCCAAATTGGATCAGTCGAATGCATCTGCTTTGGTTGCAGAACAGGATCTGGTGTTAGACGGCTGTGATAATTTCACTACACGTTATACGGTGAATGCTGTTTGCAAAGCGCAGCAAGTACCGCTGATTAGCGCCTCTGCAATAGGTTTTCAAGGGCAGCTGTTTATGGCAGAAGGCAATTCAGCCTGCTACGAATGCCTTTTTCCAAAAGAACAGCATGCCAATGAAAACCTGCGCTGTGCTGATTCCGGCGTATTGGCGACGACACCGAATGTAATGGCTGCTTTGCAGGCGCATCATGCTTTGCTGTACTTAGGTTTGGGCAAAATGCCGCTTAGGCAGAAGCTGATGCTTTGGGATGGCCTGAGCATGAAGCAAAAACTGCTGGCTTTCGAACATGATGAAAATTGCCCAATCTGTCAGGCAAGATAAAGCAATTTTTTTTGAATATTTGCTACACTCTCTACAAAATTGAACTGCTATAGAATTTATGAAAAATAATATTGTGATGGATGGATTGCGCTCTGTTGCCCGAATGGGGCAAACAGCAGCAGTGGCGGCGAAGGCTGGCATCAAATATGCGACTGAAAAGCCAAGCAATGCAAAATTGATGCGTGAAACTTTTGAATCATTAGGTTCAACCTATATTAAATTAGGCCAGTTTATTGCCAGTACGCCTTCTTTATTTCCGCGTGAATATGTTGAAGAGTTTCAAGGCTGTTTAGATCAAACGCCAACATTGCCATTTAGTTATGTACAGCAAGTGCTGGCTTCTGAGTTTGCAGGCCGCAATTTAAATGAAATTTTTGCTTCAATTGATGAAAAATCGCTGGCATCAGCATCTATTGCGCAGGTGCATGCAGCCCAATTGGTCAGCGGCGAAAATGTTGTCATTAAAGTGCAAAAACCGGGTGTAGAAACAATTTTATACACTGACTTAAATGTACTGCACTGGGCTGCGAAAATTTTAGAAAAAGCAGTGCCTAAGGTGAAATTTGCATCTTTGGCGGATATTGTAGATGAAATTAAAACCCGCATGGTGCGTGAAGTTGATTTCATTGAAGAAGCGCAAAATTTAGATGATTTCGTTAATTATTTAAATATTACGCAAAACAAAGCTGCGTATGCGCCGAAAGTGTATCATCAGTATTCCACACGCCGTGTTCTGACGATGGAGCGTTTGTATGGCGTGCCGCTGACAGATTTTGATGTCGTGAAAAAGGTGTCGAAAGATCCGTCACAAGTCTTAATTACCGCCATGAATACATGGTTTGGCAGCTTGATGATGTGCAATAGCTTCCATGCAGACTTGCATGCAGGCAATTTGATGCTGATGGAAGATGGCCGTGTCGGTTTCATTGATTTTGGTATTGTCGGCCAGCTGAAGCCTGAAGTTTGGACTGCATGTATTGGATTTATGGATGCGCTGCAAAAAACCGACTATGCGCTAATGGCGCAAAACATGCTGAACATGGGCATGACAGATACTAAAATTGATACTCAAGTTTTGGCAGCAGATTTAGAACGTTTATTCAGCGGCGTATTGCTGGCAGATCCGCAAGAGCTTTTAAGCACAAACCCTGCAGATTTAAACGACATCATGATGGACATGGTTGGTGTCGGTGAGCGTCATGGCATCCGTTTCCCGCGAGACTTTGCATTATTATTTAAACAAATGCTGTATTTCGACCGTTTTATGCGTATCCTTGCGCCGTATACGGATATTTATGCAGACCAGCGCTTGCAAATGGTTCAGTCAATGGACCCTAACGTGCTGTTAAAGCATTAATATGTATATAAAATGATACCTCTGTGCTGCTGCGGCTCTGTTTTAAGCAAGCGGGCGGTATAATGATCAAGAGCAGATTTAGATCTGCTCTTTTTCCATGATTGAAAAGTAAGATGAATGTGAAAGGTTAAGTATGGATGCAATTATTATTGAAGGTCTGAAAGTTGATACAGTTGTTGGCTGTTTCAATTGGGAGCGTCAAATTATTCAGCCTTTAATGCTGGATTTAACCATTCACAACTGTTTAGAGCAGGCTTCTAATTCAGATGAATTGCAAGATACGCTGAACTATGCAGAAATTTGCGAAATTTCAGCAAAAGTGATTCAAGAAGCACAGCCTAAATTAATTGAACATGCAGCTAAACTTGTTATAGATGCACTTTTTTCTACCTATCCAAGTGTAGAATCTATTATGATTAGCATCCGAAAGCCTGCCATTATCCCGCAAGCAAATTCTGTAGGAATTCGTCTTGAACGTCACCGAAACGATTTTCGCCCTAGCTCTGGCGAGTAATTGTCAACCACAGCAAAACTTTCAGTATGCTTATGCGGCCATTGCGCGTTTAGGTGCAGCCGAATTTTCAAAAACATATCTCATTCCATGCCGTGACGGTGTTGGGGCTGATTATTGGAATTCTGCGTGTCTGCTGAGAAGCCGCTGCAGTGTAGAACAGCTGCAGAACTTGTTGAAACAGCTTGAAGCGGAAACAGGCCGTGTTCGTCCGTCACACCAAATCTCTTTGGATATAGATTTAATCGCTTGGGGAAATAGCCTAAGCAAGATGGAATTTAATCCTAAAAAGATGCCGCTGGCTTTGGATGTAAAAATTCCCCTCCATGATTTGTGGCGGCACGAGTCGTTGAAATATCCTCGGCATTCTTTTGAAGCATTGAGTCCAATTTAAGCATCATCGTGAAAATGGCAAACATAGTCTAAAACATCATCTGTGATGATTTTAAATTGGCTGTTTGCGGGGACATGGAAAGAATCTCCAGTATTGTAAGTCTGCTGTTCTTGATGATCGATGCTGACACGGCAGCTGCCGGAAATGATTTCGATTTCTTCAGCGACATGCGCTTCAAAGGTCAATGGTTCTTCAGTGGCTAAAATGACTCCTAAAGTTTTAGTTTGGCCATTTTCTAATTTGATGACGTAGCTGATTGAGCGTCCGCCAAAATGTATATTCGGCTTTTTACTGACAGATACAAAATCAAACTGGGACTGCATGTGTTTTCTCCTTAAATCGTTTTATTCTTCTGTGCATTAAAATACGATATTTTTTTTGAAAGCGGAATGTATTTTTGCACTTTAAAAAGCCTGCATAAGCAGGCTTTTGGGGACTTAAATATAATAGCTGGTTTTAGTCATCAGTTTAGAAATAGCAGTCATGGTAATGCGTACAGGAAGAGGAAGCGTTACCCCGCCAGCATTTAAAGCTGTATCGCGGTGATGCAGTTCGTCCTCATTCATTTGCAGCAAAATTTTACGTGAACGTTCATCTTGCTCTGGCAGCTGGCTGATATGATGCTGCAGATGCATGCTGACTTGGCGTTCAGTTTCAGCAACAAAACCTAAGCTGTATTTATCGCCGGCAATACCTGCCAGAGCGCCCATGCCAAAGGACAGGCTGTACCAAACAGGATTCAGTAAGCTTGGCAAGCTGTCCAATTCTTTCAGCCGGTCTTCGCACCATGCTAAATGGTCTTGTTCTTCAATGGCTGCCTGTTCCATTTCACGGCGAACATTTGGCAGTTTTGCAGTCAAAGCCTGACCATGGTATAGCGCTTGAGCGCAGACTTCACCGCTGTGATTGACCCGCATCAAACCTGCAACATGTCGCGCTTCACTGACCGCAAGCTGTGTTTCAGTGCTGTTGCCCGGATTTTCGCGCTGCGCTGCGGTCGTGCCTGGGACTAAACTGCGCAGGGCTTGGTCAAAAGAATGAATGAATTTGTCTAAACCTGTGTAGTGACGCATGAATTAATCCTCTAAGCTAACTTGCGCATTTTTAAGCATTGGCGTTAAGCGCAGCAGAAGCCAAATTGAAAAAATGGCGCTGAGTATCGCCGTAATGCAGAAAAGTATTTTGATATCAATCTTTAGGACGCTCAAGATGATAATAGAAAATATAGCAGAAGATACCATGAATACTGCATTTAAAATATTGTTGGCTGCAACCACACGAGCACGATGTGAGCGGGGGGAATATGCCTGCATTGTTGCATACAGCGGTACGATATAAAAACCGCCGCTAATACCGAGTAAAGTGACTGCAATCATGACATGGTAATAACTCCAGCCGCTGCTGAAAATTTCTGCAAGTCCCATCAGTTCACCGCTGCGCTCTGGCACGAAGCTGAGGCTGGCTGCTAAATATAGTGCGCAAACCGTCAGGCCGACAGCGCCAATGGGCACCATTTTGATATTTACTTCGGTCCCGCCAATTTTACGGCATAGCAATGAGCCGATACCAATCCCCACAGAAAAGAAGGTCAGCAGCAAACTGACGACATTTTCAGATGCATGCAGGTTTTGCTGGGTCAGCTGCGGAATTTGCGTTAAATATGTTGCGCCATAAAACCAGTACCAGGAGTTGCCCAGTAATACTGTAAATATCAGCGGCAGGCTTTTTGCGTAGCGGATGGTTTGGCAGCTGGTGCGGAAGAAGTTCCAGTCAACTTTAAAATCTGGGCATGTTACCGTCTGCTTTAATATAAAGGTACTGGTGATATAGCCGAGTATTGCAATCGTTACGACGGTCACGCTGATCCAGATTAAATTGCCCTGTGAGAGGGAAATCACGGCACCGCCAAGAATCATACCGACCAAAATGGCGATGGATGTGCCTGACTGAAAAAGCGCATTGCCGGACATTAGCTCATTCGGCTTTAAAATTTCAGGCAAAATCGCGTATTTGATTGGGCCGAAGAAAGTGGAATGCGTACCCATTAAGAACAGCGCAGCCAGCAATAGCCATAAGTTGCCTAATAAAAAGCCCGCTGTGCCTAAAAGCATGATGAGTATTTCAGCTATTTTCAGCATCCGTACAAGCTGCGAGCGTTCGTATTTGTCTGCCAGCTGTCCTGCTGTCGCTGAAAAGATGAAGTAGGGTAAAATAAACAGCAGCGCTGCTAAGTTGTTCAGTGTGCTGATACTTGCCGCTTGCTGCTGAATCCATCCATAAGTGATGACCAGCAGTAAAGCTTGCTTATAGACGTTGTCGTTTAGCGCTCCAAAAAACTGGGTGAGAAACATGGGCAAAAAACGGCGCGTGCTAAGTAGGTGTTCACTGTTCTTCATATAATGTGCACTGCATAAAGTTTTATTAAGAAATGTGATCGTTTGGTAAATTGGCTAAAAAAATCATGTAAGATACTTTTAGCCTAGGAAATGGCGAAAACTCAATAGATTTAAGTTCTTGAGCTTAAATTTAGAGTTAAACGTCCATTACAAAAAACAAATTGGTCTAGAGTTTGCTATGCCTGCAAAAATTAATTTTAAAAAGACAATGCTTCATCTAAGTATGAGTCAAATGACGCTAAGGCATAATAACAATAAACGTCTATGCTTAAGCATGTTTTTAATGCTTATGGCACAGCAGGCTATGGCCGAAATACCGACAGAAACGCCAGTTGCGCATGCTACTCAAACAGAGATGATCGCAGAACTCAAGAGTGAAGCTGTAAAACAAGGTATGGATTCGGCTGAAGAAATTGCAAAGATTGATCATTCAATGACTGCCGAAACCTCTCTAGACAGTATGCAAATGCTGCAAGAACAGCAAAATGCGCAAACTGAAATTGATGCATTTAAACCGATAGCGTTTGATGATTTAGAGCAGCTGCCGATAGAGCCTGTAGATCAGCAAATGGCGAATGAAATTATGCAGGCTGCAGAACAGGCAAAACAAGAAGCGCAAGATTACCGTGCATCGCAAAAAACTGAAATGACGGTGCCTGATATTTCCGTAGAGGATTTGCAGGAAATTAACAAAGCGCCAGTCAATATAGATGATTTGATGCAAAGTATCCGTGCAGACAGTGAAATTGCTGTTGCGCAAAATGAAGACGGTAAAACGCTGAATGCACCTGTTGATGAGTCGCGGGATCAAAGTGAAGAGGTTGCTAAGCATAATATTTTCAAGCGTTTATTGTATAAAGTGCGCCCGCCGCGCCAAATAAATACAGCTAAAGTAGCGCGTATCAGTGCTGAAGTTGTAATTGAAAATGCACAAAATGATGGCAGAGCATCGCAAAAAAATTATGATCAGGCGCTGCTGGATCTAAAAGAAAATATTAAAGGCAAGCTATCCAGTTTTACGCAAGAGTCCTTCAGTGATTTTTCATCAGCATTGCCGCAGCTGCGCAGTTTGTCCAGTCAGGCAGCTCAGGCAGTAGGTTTTTATAATGCTGAATTTAAATTTGAGAAACTGAGTGAAAGTAAAGTTAAGGTTTTAGTACAGCCGAATTCACCAGTTATTCTTCAAGAACATCATGTTGAATTTAGCGGCGCTGGCGAAAATCAGGCCCAGTTTCAGGTCATTGGCGTTTTGCCTGATCAGGATGTTGGGGATATTTTTCATCATGGCAAATACGAAAATACCAAACTCCGTATTAATGACGCGGCGTCAAATAATGGTTATTTTGATTCGTACTGGCGTTTACATGATGTCAAAGTTGCGCAGCCGCAGGATACTGCGGAAGTGAATTTGCGTTTTGAAACTGGTGAACGCTATAAGCTGGGCAATGTCGAATTCCGTATGAGCGACCCAGAAAAGGCATTCCCGCTGAACAAAGAAATTTTGCAGAGTTTAGTGCCATGGAAAGACGGGGCTGACTATGCATTTTGGCGTGTGAATGGCTTAGCCAATAATTTAACCAACTCGCGCTATTTTAATTACACTTTGGTGGATGCAGTCCGTCCAGACCCTATTGAAAAGCAGCTTGAGCTTCCGCCAGACATACAGAAACTGGTTGATCAAAATAAAGTTGCGGCAGAGAGTTTGGAGCCAAAAGGCCAGCAAGCGGCATCTGCAGATCAAGAAGTTTCCCAGCATGTAGTTAATGAAGACCAGTTCGCTGGCGTCACGGCTGCCGGTCAAAATGAACGCATGCGTACTTTGCAAGCGGCGCAGGATGATAAACAAGTTGAACAGGAAAAATTAAAAGCGCAAGCGCGGGACACAAAAGTTGTCCCAGTTATTGTGACTTTAAATGCAGATAAGCTGAACAGTGCGGAAATTGGTGCCGGTTTTGGTACAGATACAGGTCCGCGCCTGCGTGGACAATACCGCCGCGCTATTGTGAATGAACGCGGTCATTCTTTTGATGCCAACTTGGAGCTGTCCAATATACGCCAGTCTCTAGACGCGCGCTATAACATACCATATAAGCATCCGCTGAATGACTACATCAGTTTGGTAGGCGGTTATGAGCGTGAAGAACGGGACAATGTCGGTGCAGATGTAAATCTTATGATCGAGTCGGCTGTTGCTGGTGCTGACCGTATTATTAAAAATCCGCGCGGCAGCTGGCAGCATACATATGGTGTGCGCTACCGTTTGGACCGTATTACAGACAGCGGTTTAAACAGCGCCAATATTGACGAAATTCCAGATGCCTTTTTGGTAAATGCCAACAGCGAGCAAGAGTCTTTGCTGCTGGGCTATGAAATTTCCCGTACTGACTCAGACAAACGTGTCAATCCAAGCAAAGGTTTTAAACAGACTTATAAAATTGAATTTGGCTCAGAAAGTTTGCTGAGTGATGCCGATATGGCAATTGTGAATGCAGGATGGCGTTTTATTTACTCTCTGGGTGAAAATGACAATCACCAATTTGTAGGGCGTTCAGATTTAGGTTATATCTTTACCGAAGATTTTGACAAAGTGCCTTATAACTTGCGTTACTTTACGGGCGGTGACCAAACGATTCGCGGTTTTGACTATAAAAGTTTAGCGGCAGAGGAAGATGGCTATAAAATTGGCGGTCAGGCTTTAGCTGTAGGTTCTTTAGAATATAATTATCAGTTTAAAGAAGGCTGGCGCGCGGCAGTATTTACTGACTTCGGTAATGCTTATGACAAAGATTTTAATACTGAAACTGAATATGGCGCTGGGTTAGGCATACGTTGGGCTTCTCCGATTGGTCCTATTCGAATTGATGTGGCAGCAGGCTTGTCTGATGAAAATACGCCAATCCGACTGCATTTCTTTATTGGTTCACAATTATAAAATTAGGTAATTTGAGAAATTTATGGCTGATCAAGAGCAGCAGCAAAAAACGGCAGGCGTACCAGAAACGCCTCAGAAAAAGCGCAGTATTTTAAGAAACGTCTTGATGACGGTGGCGGTGATCGTCCTGTTTTTAGCGCTGGCGCTGGCTGTGATGTTCTCTACGGATAAGGGCAGTAAATTTTTGCTGGACCGTGTTCTTGAGCGCCAAAAAATTATCAGTTATGAATACGAAGGCGGCAATTTACTGCGCGGTATTATTCTGCGCAATGTGCTGGTCAGCCTGAAGCCGGTAGATGTCAAAATTGACCGCGCCGATGTGACTTTAGGCTGGCGTGCAATTTTAGATAAAGAAATTCATCTTAATCGTGCAGATGTACGAAATTTGCAGATTATTACGAAAACACCGCCGAGTGATAAACCTTTTGTTTATAGTGAAATTAAACTGCCGTTCGTTTTGCGCGTAGACAAAGCGGATGTTGATCATCTGCTGATTAAAACGCATACAGCAGGTATAGACTTCAATGATATTCAGTTAAATAACGCGCTTTGGTCTGGCACTGAGCTGAAATTTGAAGATTCACGTGTCGATATGGGCTATTTAGCAGTGCGTAATGCCACAGGCAATATGAAATTTGAAGGTCAATATCCGCTGTATGCAGATGCAGTTGTAAACTTACCTTCGCTGCGTGACAGCCTCAACATTCATGATATTAATGTGGCTGCACGGGGTACGCTGGAAACCATTCAGGCTGGTGTAGCGGCAAATACGCCCGATTTGCTGACAGGCTGGGCAGTCGTGCATCCCATGCGTCCGCATGTGCCAATGAAAGGCGCATTAAAATTCAATAACTATCATTTGCCGCTGCTGGCAGATCAGAAGCTGTTTATTGAAAAAGGTGTGGGCGCATTCGATGGGGATATTGAACGTTTGAACCTTAATGTTGTGACAGACATGAAAGGTGAAAATATTCCGAAAGGCCAGTACAGTGCAATCATGTATACAGATTTGGTCAATCAGCTGAATATTGACAATTTAAATGCACAGCTGATGGGCGGTGCTGTGAATGCAGCAGGTGTCGTCAGCTGGAAAGATCATGTCACATGGGACATTCAAGGCCGATTAGATAAGCTGAACCCGAAAGACCAAATTATTCCGCAAGTTGTGCAGGACTTTTTACCGCCTTTATTGGATGCAAAAATTGCGTCAAAAGGCAGTTTGCAAAATGGCCTGCACCTTACGGCAATGGTGGATTTTGACCGTTTCGAAACATGGAATGTCAAACTGGATCAGGCGCTTGCAAAAAATAATAAAGAACAGCCCATGATGATGGATGTTGCATGGAAAAATATAGACCGCGCTGTACCGTATGTAGGCTGGCTGAATAGCGAATCAGGTGATGTAACACTGGCTTTGCATGAAGGTCAGCAAAATATTACGGTTGCAACAGCAGTAACTGCACATGACAAGGGCATGCTGCCGGCAGGCGCTTACCAAGCCCAGTTGAATTTAAAAAATAACAACTTAAATATTCCTAATTTTGCATACCGTACACCGCAAGGCGGTTTGGACGGCAGTGCTGTGCTGCAGCTGCCGGATGACAAACGTATGCTGAAGTGGACTGCGTTGGTGAATGCGAAAAACTTTAATCCGCAAAGCATTGTACAGGCAGCGCCTATTGATCAGTTGAATGGTCAAATTAAGGCCAATGGCTATGCCAAGCCAAATCAGCAGATCATTCAATTAAATTCGGTAAATTTGACTGGCCGTATGGCTGATCAAAATGAAACAGTGCATTTAACAGGAAAAAGTACGGCTGCATTACTATTTCATGATGTCAAGCAAGGCGGAGCATTTAAAAGTTTTGCTGTGAATTATGATGGTCATTTAAAAGCCAGCCAGATTGCCGGCAGTGACGGCGTCTTAAACTTAAAGGTTTCGGGGACGCCTGAACTGATTAAAATTGCAGAATTAAAACACGATGGTGTCGCAGGAAAGATCTTCGCGAATGGAATGGTGCATTTAAAAAATGGCATCGGCTGGGATGTGAACGCCTCTTTAGCGCGCTTTAAACCGCATTATTTTGCTTCAAATGTGCGTGGTGAGCTGTCGGGTGTAGTCAAAACAAGAGGTTTATGGTCTGATGCCTTAAAACGTATCCAAATTGACAGTTTAAATCTTGCAGGTGTGATTAATGATAAACCTGTACGCGGAAAAGGCAATTTAGCGCTGGTGCTGAACTCAAACCAGAAAGGCTTTATGCCGCAGCAGTTTGAGGCGAATAACCTATTTCTGGCCTATGCAAATAATCAGATTCAAGCCACAGGCAATGCGCAGAACTTGCGTTTGAACGTGAATGCTCCAGCGTTATATGAGGTTTATCCTGGTTTGCGCGGGCGTGCATATGGCTATTTAAATATGCAGGTACAGCCGCGTCTGCAGGCATCGGCAAATTTGGTTGTTGATCATTTTGGCTATACCAATATATTAAATATTAAGAAAATGCGTGTGCAAGGTCAGCTGCCGACTGCACAAGATGTGCCTTCTCGTATGACTGCTAAATTAGAAGGTTTACGCAGCGGCACACGTGAAATTTCACAGGCGCAGCTGGCGCTCACAGGAACACGCAATGCGCATGTGCTGAGACTTGATGCAGAAAATAAGCTGTCAAAGTTTGGTGTACAGCTTGCAGGCGGCTTTAATGCGCAAAATGATTGGCTGGGACAAATTCAAAAAGGTGATTTTGACTCATTGCGAACTCACTTGGCGCAGCGCCAAAGCGCATCCGTTATTTATAGCGCAGCGCGTTCGGATCTATTCATAGGCGCACATTGCTGGATGAGTCAGCAAAGCGAGCTGTGTTTTGATCAGCCAATCCGAGTGAATCCGAACCGCGGCAATGTATCGTTTATTACCCGAAATTTAGACTTAAATGACTTTGCCGCATTTATGCCCGAAGGGCTTGCTTTAACGGGTAAAGTGAATGGTTATGCTAAAGCTTCATGGGCAAAAGATGCAAAGCCGAAAATAGATGCGCGTTTGCTGACCCGTGACGGGGTGATGGGATTATCTGCGGATGATCCGCAATATTTAGGCTCTACACTGAAATATGATGAAGTCAGCCTGAATTTGAAAAGTATTGCACAAGGCTTGCAGCTGCGCTTAGATGTGAAAGCGCCTGATATTGGCACGGGTTATGCAAATGTGGTGATTGATCCTTATAAAGATTCAAAACCTATGCAGGGTGAAATTGCTTTTAATCAGGTTCAGCTGAAAATTTTCAAACCGTTTATTCAGGATGTGCGCAGCTTGGGCGGGACATTGTCTTATGCAGGGAAAATAAGCGGAACGCTAAGCAAACCCTTAATGCAGGGTGAAGTGCGGGTAAAAGACGGCTCAATCAGCATGATTTCATTGCCAGTCAATTTAACTAATATTCAGCTGTATTCTGCAGTACGCCAAGATAATGCAAGTATTAATGGTGCGTTTAACAGCGGCCGAGGTGCTGCTAAGCTGACAGGCAGTATAGATTGGAAAGAGGATCCGCGTATTCAGCTGAGCTTGAAAGGCGAAAACTTGCTGATACGCCAAGCGCCGCTAATTACCGCACTTGTTACACCAGACTTGCAGCTGGATGTTTTACCGCTACGTAAGCGCCTGAGTTTAAAAGGCACAGTAGATGTGCCGCGTGCGTTGATTTCTATGCCAGAGTCTACTGCTTACGTTGTTCCGACTTCTGCTGATGTGCGTATTGTACGTGAAGGCGATGATCAGCTGGCAATTTTAAACTCTGCACGGGCATGGGATATCCGAGCTGACATTGCGGTTGCTTTGGGCAGTCAGGTAATTTTCCAAGGTTTTGACAGCCGTATTCCACTGATTGGCAAGCTGAATTTGACCCAGCGCGGTTTAGAAACGGCGATGCGGGCGAATGGTGCAATTGGTGTTTCGAAACGTGTAAAAATTGAAGCTTATGGTCAGAGCTTGGACCTAAACCGTGCGATTGCGCGTTTTAATGGCCCAGTTGAAAATCCGACGCTAGATATAGATACCAATAAGATTATTCAGGGCAGCACAGTTGGCGTACGTGTTACGGGCACTGCATCCAGCCCGAATATTCAGGTCTATAACGATGCTGGCCTATCTGAGCAAGAAGCGATGAATGCTTTAATTACTGGCCGAATTGATGAAGGTGCATCGGGTTTAAGCCAAACAGAAACGTTCAAGTCGGATGTGAATAATACGATTGCTGCTGCAGGTATCAGTCTAGGCTTGGGCGGTACACGCGCACTGACAAACCAAATAGGCCGTACCTTTGGATTAAGCGGTTTAGCATTGGATGCGCAAGGTACAGGTGATGATACGCAGGTTTCCGTGACAGGCTATATTACCCCTGATCTATTTATCCGTTATGGTGTTGGTGTATTTACACCTGTGAATAAGTTAACACTGCGCTATCAAATGAATCAGCGTCTTTATTTAGAGGCTAGCCAATCTTTAGAACGTGCAATTGACTTGTTTTATAATTGGCGCTTCTAGGTTTTGTAAAAATATGCATAATAAAAAACGCAGCCTCAAGGCTGCGTTTTTTATTATGCATTTTTCTTTGTTATTAGCAGATAGAGCTAATCTTTAAAGGTCTCATTTAACGCTTTTTGCACAGCATCTACCCGAGACTTACAAGCCTTATAAGCTTGCATTGATTCTTCAACAATCTTCATTAAATTATCAATATCTGGTTCTTGCTGAGACTCAAGCAGTTCGGCATTTTTCTTTAAAATGTCATAGCCTTGTTTAAAGCTGATGGATTCATTGCTCATGATGATGCCCTGTATGCGGGTGAATATGGGTGAGTTCAGCATTTAAAATGCCGTCTTGAAGTTCAATTTGAATAGGCTGTGAGTTCTGCAGCTGTTTAACGCTGTGAATGCTGCTGCTTTGCTGGCGCACAATGGCAAAACCTTTGGACAGAACGGTGCGCGGGTTTTGCAGCAAAGCTTCCCGCATTAATGCTTCAATTTGGTGTTTTGCAAATTTTAATTGCTGTCCAGCATGATTTTCAGTCAGTTCAATCAGCTGAGTAAGCTGCTTGGCGGCGTCCTGCAGCTGATTTTGAGCCAATGTCTGAATCAGCATCATCAATTGATCATTCTGATTTTGATATATGCTGATTTGCTGCTGAGACAGCAGCTGAATACTCTGCAAATATTCGCCAGTTTCCTGTACCCGTTCTGCAATATGATTGCGGATACCTGCAATAACTTTACTTGGCGTATCAAAGGAGCGGTGTGCAATTTCATCTAAAATTGTACGGTCTTTTTCATGGCCAATACCGACCCAAATAGGGACTGTGCGTTTGCACAGCAAGGCTGCCAGATCATAGTCATTTAAATAAGCCAGATCATTAACAGCACCGCCGCCGCGAATAATGACAATTAAATCTGGAGCTGTATCATAATTGGCTGCCCATTGTCTTAGGCCTAAAGCCAAAGCATCTCGGATGCTTTGCGCTGCAGTATTGCCTTGAAAGGTTGCATAATGGTAAATAAATTCACATACCTTGGCATTGGAGAGCGCATCTGCATCTTTGCGGAAGTCGCCTAAGCCAGCAGCATTTTCTGGCGCAATCACCATGACGCGCTGAATATCAAAAGGAGGGGCTAAGCGGATATTGCGCTCGATTAAACCTTCTTCTGTCAGTTTCAGCACAATCTGCTGGTAGCGTTTGGCTAAGTCGCCGAGGGTAAAACTAGAGTCAATTTCTTCAATATTTACTGAAAAACCATACTGCGGGTCAAAGCGCGCTCTGATTTTAATCAGTACATTGAGATCACGGCTCAATACTATGCCGCTTTCTTTTTCAAATGCGCCTACTATTTTTGCCGCCGTAAATTTCCAAATTGTTGCTTTGCAGCTGGCAATGACTTTATCGCAGTCAGGAGATTTTTCTGCCAGCTCCAAATAGTAATGTCCGCCTTTGATATTTAAATTACGAATTTCTGCTTTGACCCACACAGCATCATCAAAAGTTATTTGAATCACTTCTTTAACAGCAGAGAGGTATTCGCTTAGATTGAGCTGGACATCAGACATGATTTGGCGGGCTGCTGCGACTATAAAGTAATATTCATTTAAATATTAAATAAATATTCAGCAATTGCCAATGGACATTTTGTGAATGTCATTCAATTCAATTAAGTTCTGGTCTGTGGTGCAGGCATAATTTAAGATCATCAGCAGCGCTTAATCAGGCAATGAAATACCTTAATTGGAAAAGCGTGTATTATTTTTTTCGCAAGTTTCAATTTATACATTTCTTTAAACGCTGTAATTACCAAAAACAACAACTTGCATAACATTTTTCTACTGCAGTCTTTGTGCTATATGTTTAAAACTGTATAAAAATAAAGCATGTAAGGAAGCTTCATGAATTTTGAAATAGATGCCTTCGGCACATTAGTTATCGCGGTATTCTTTCTTTTTGTTGGGCGTTTTTTAGTGGGTAAAGTCCAATTTTTTAAAAACTACAATTTACCGGAGCCTGTTATTGGCGGTCTTGTGGCGGCAATTACGGCGTATATCTTATTTAAATTTTTCAATATAAGTGCGGCCTTTGACGCAAAAATACAAAACATTCTTATGCTGATGTTTTTTACATCTGTAGGGTTGGGGGCTGATTTTGTTAAACTTAAAGAAGGAGGCAAGGCATTATTTATTTTCTTGTTTTGCGTCATTGGCTTTGTGCTGGTGCAGAATGCTGTAGGCATGAGTTTGGCGGCAGCACTTGGTTTAGATCCATTAATCGGTTTAATTGTCGGTTCAATTACATTGACAGGCGGTCATGGCACAGCTGGCGCATGGGGGCAGGTGCTGGAAACACAGCATGGCATCCAGGGCGCAATTGTATTGGGTATGGCGAGTGCGACATTTGGTTTGATTATTGGCGGTATTGCGGGCGGTCCGGTTGCTAAGTTTCTAATTAAGCGGCATCACTTGGCAGATAAAATGACACAAGATGCTGCTGATACGCAGCGGGAGGCAAGTCTTCAATCTGCACCGTTTGAATATCCAAAACATACCCGCCTGATTACTGCAAATGATGCCGTGACGACATTAGGCATGTTTTCGTTATGTATATTCGTGGCGAATTTTATGACGGATTTCAGTCAAGATAAATGGTTTGAACTGCCGACTTTTGTTTGGGCGCTGGGTATGGGGGTAATTGTCCGAAATATGCTTGAACATGTGTTTAAAGTGAGTATTTTTGACCGTGCAATTGATGTCTTTGGCAATGCGTCGCTGTCGCTTTATCTTTCGATGGCGCTGCTTTCGCTGAAGCTGTGGCTGCTGGCCGATTTAGCAGGGCCAATGGTGACGATTTTATTGGTGCAGACATTGGTGCTGATTCTATTCACGGCATTTGTTACATTTAAAATCATGGGAAAAAACTACGATGCAGCTGTACTGGCAGCAGGTCATTGCGGTTTTGGCATGGGTGCTACGCCTACTGCGATTGCGAATATTCAGGCTGTGACAAATACATATGGTCCATCGCATAAAGCTTTTTTAATCATCCCGCTCTGCGGCGCATTTTTTATTGATATTGTAAATGCTGTCGTAATTCAAAGCATTATTGCAATATTTGGCTAATTGGCCGTATTGAAAGATATAGCAAGGGCTTTCTAACATTTGGACGCTTTGTTATGGCATTAATATATGAAAAATATGCTGCAACTGTATGCAAATGCCAAAGTTGAGACAAATGACCCTTTATAAGCGGTATCTGAATCTGGGCGTTGTAGTTGTATGCTAAAAAGCGGCCCGATATAATCTGCAGTGAACAGCATTGTTCATCTATAATAATCAAATTAGAAAATAGGCTTATGAAAGAATATAAAGTTGTTATTTACCAAGAGGGCATGCTGGGTTCTCTGCTGCTTGGTTCGTCTAAAGTAGATCCAATTAAATTTACCAATTTCTTAAATCAGCATGCTGCACAGGGCTGGTCGGTTATTACCATGGAAAAGGATATACGCCGTATGCTGCTGTTTTGGAAACGTGAAGCTTATGTCGTTGTTTTGGAACGCAGCCAATGAAATATGGTGTGATCAGTGCATTGCTGATAACTGTCGCATGGGCGCTATTAAGCATTATGCAGCTGTGGCTGCCAGTTGTGAGCGCAGATGTGTATTGGAAGCTGACGGTGACAGCGGGTATTCTGTTATCCGTTATTGTGTTGGTGACTTTAGCAATCCGTGAATACATCACAGATAAAAAATTGAGAAAAGACGGTTTTATTGACTAAATTTTTAGTGAATGAAAGCAGCGCTTTCGCATATTTATTTTAATCAATAAAAAGCCCCGTATAACTAAGTTATGCGGGGCTAGTCGTACCGCTAATGCGGCACTCATATAAGGCTCATCTCATACTGAGCGTATTAAAACATAATGCTGTTTCATTTACGACACATTTTAACGCTCTCAGCATGTTGTTGAACATTAATTGGCTTTCGCCAGTTTTGTTTGCGCTGCTGTGCTGTCATTTGCTGCAGGCGCAACACGCGGCGCATAGTTTAAGCCCAATGTGGAGCTGGTGTACTCACGGATCTGATTCAGCAATACAGGGTTTGCGCTTAGGTCCTGATTATAAGAGCGTACAATTTCATGCAGTTTTGCATTCAAAGGGCCTTGAACTTGTGCAGGGAATGCTTTTTCAAGCAGGTTCAGCATAATATATGGCGAAGTTGAAGCTCCCGGTGAAGCGCCCAGCAACGCTGTCACAGAACCATCTTTGGATGCAAAAATTTCTGTACCGAATTCTAAGCTGGCAGGTTTGCCTGGTAGCTTTTTAATGATTTGTACCCGCTGGCCGCCTTGGTTCAGTTTCCAGTCTTCAGCTTTTGCATCTGGGTAGTATTTGCGCAGTTCATCCATTTGCTGTTCATTTGACATGGTTACTTGGCTGACTAAGTATTTCACCAAGTCCAGATTTTCTATGCCAACTTTAGACATTGGCAACACGTTGCTTTTATTTACAGAGCCTAAAAGATCTGCTTGAGAGCCATATTTGAGGAACTTGTTTGAGTAAGTCGCAAATGGGCCAAATAATACATATTTTTTGCCGTTAATATAGCGTGTATCAATATGAGGAACAGACATTGGCGGCGCGCCAAGTTTTGCACGGCCATAAACCTTAGCCGTATGCTGTGATGTAATAGCAGGGTTGTCTGTCATCAGGAATGTGCCGCCAATAGGAAATCCTGCATATTGTTTCGCTTCTGGCAGGCCTGTCAGCTGTAAAAGTTTCACCGCAGCGCCGCCTGCGCCAATAAATACAAAACGGGTTTTGATATGGCTTTCAGAACCATCTTTTAGATTTTTAAATGACACAGACCATGTATTGTCATCATTGCGGCTAATGCCTGTGACTTCAGTTGAAGTGCTGAGCTTAAAGTTTGGCTGTTTGCTTAAATGACCAATGAGCTGTCGGGTAATCGAGCCATAATCGACATCAGAACCGACATCCATATAAGTTGCTGCAACTTTTTGTGCAGCATCACGGCCATTCATGACCAAAGGTGCCCATGATTTAATGGTGCTGCGGTCTTCAGTATATTTCATGCCGTAAAACATTGGATTTTTAATCATGGCATCATAGCGTTTTTGCAGGAATGACACGTTATCGCCCCAAACAAAGGCAATATGCGGTACAGGGTTGATAAAAGTTTTTGGATTGTCTAAAACGCCTTGCTGTACCTGATAAGACCAGAACTGTTTGGAAACTTCAAATTGTGAGGCTGTGTTGACCGCTTTGCTGATGTCCATCTTGCCGTTTTTTTCGGATGTATAGTTCATTTCCATAAAGCCTGAATGCCCAGTACCGGCATTATTTAGGCCTTTTGAGCTTTCTTCTGCAACATTGTCCAGCCGTTCATACATCTGTATCTTCCAGTCGGGCTGAAGTTCATTGAGGTATGTGCCTAGCGTGGCGCTCATCACGCCGCCGCCAATCAGTACGGCATCCATAACGGCTTCATCAGCCGAAGTTGATACTTTTTTAGACGCGATAGGACGGAAGAGAAAAATAAGACCGATCATTACAGCGATCAGCACCAATATCAGTAAGTATTTTAGAAATTTTTTCATATGTTCACCCTTTATTATTTGTTTATTTTTGATGAATTCACTATGTAGACACAATGAACAATCCGTTAACTTCTGTAAGGGTGAACACGGTATAAATACGAAAAATAATAAAATATGATTGTTAAATATTAATTTAGATAGGTCTAAATTATTCAATCATCATGAGGTCAGCATTATTGGCAAGTTTTAAAGGCCTTAATGCAAAAATAGAACGGGTATGACGGATACCTTTCATCGCATATAAATTTTTACGCAAGAAGCGCTCATAATGTTCAGCATCTTTTACTGCAACTTTCACTAAATAATCGTAATCACCGGTAACTAAATGGGCTTCAACGACTTCGGGCATATTCGCTAAAGTGTGGCTGAATTCATCTAATATTTCATCATCATGCCGTTCTAAAGTAATTTCAATAAAAAATAGTTCGCGAATGCCGATGGCTTTTGGGTTGATGTTCGCTGTATAGCCTTCAATAATTTTTAAATTTTCCAGCCTTTTTAACCGTGTCCAGCAAGGTGAAGAGGAAAGGCCGACTTTATCAGCCAGCTCAGTCACCGTCAGGCGGCCGTCTAACTGTAATTCAGATAAAATTTTACGGTCAATTTTGTCTAAGGTGTATTTATTTTCACTCATAATGCAGCTATACAAAAGGATTTGCTTAAAAACTGATATTTTACAGAAAATTAAAGTGTTTGGGGTTGAAGTTTCATATAAATACAGGAAACAACTTGGTTCGAACTTGGTTATGCTCTTTGTATACTTTTTAGCCCTTGGGGTCAGGGGCTAGAGTCGAGCAGGCAGCGCTTTTATTTTAGGGTGACTTAAAGGCGCTGCCTGCACTTTATCATTTCAGTATTTTGATGCTGAACATCTGCATATATTTTAAGTGATATTGAGTTGAATAAAAAAACCGCTAAGCAGGATTACGAACTTAGCGGCATAAACTTGTATGCAGACAGTGGCTTTTAATAAAACAGGACTGAATTAAATAGACAGCTCAGCTGCAATGACAGGCCAAAGATTTTGATGTGAGGTTTTAAACATCAGCATATGGCCAATGCCTTTGTGTCCATATTGTGCGGGCTTGAGCTCAATCATTTCAGTTTTTGCATTTGGATAAAGGCGCAGCAGGTCTTTGACATTTGCTTCAGTCGCAATTTCATCATCTGAAGACCACAGTACAGTGATTGGCGATTGCACGGCAGCATGAAAATCTTCTTTAACTGTTTTGCCAATCGCATTAATAACATAGCCTGGTTTACTGCAAAACTGCGCCCATTCACGTGCTACGTCTTTAGGCAGGTTTTCTCGTTGGACCGTAGCCAAGCGTATAGCGCGCAATAGGGAAAATACCTTTAAACATCAGCGGGGCTAGAATTTTAGTGCGGCCAGAAAGATGTTTTACATGACCTGTAGAGCCTGAAACTGCAATGGTTTTAGCAATTTTGGCATGGTTTGGCATAATGCCCAAAAGCTGGCCGCCTGCGCTATGCCCAAGTAAGTAAATTTGTTCTGCATGGGTCTTTTGCAGCAAAGTATCAACTGCCGCAGGAATATCCAGCTGGCCCCATTGTACAATGCTGGCACGGCTTTTCTTTAATGCGCCATGCAGGGATTCGCCAATACCTCGGAAGTCAAAAACCAAAACATTGAAGCCTTGCTTAGAAAGCCAGCTGGCAAAACTGTGATAAAACTGTTTAGTAATGCCGGTAGCGGGGCAAATTAATACAGGAATACTATGCCGAATATTTTGATCGGCTGTGTAAAAACGGGCGGCTAAGGTATAGTCGTCTTTACAAGTAATAGATAATGCTTCAAATTGTGCCATGTTTAGATAGTCATTTTAACGTGAGTATTTAGCTTATAATGTACGCGAGTTCTAAAAAGAAACTTGATAAAAATATGACTTCAAAGTCAGTTGATAATAGAAAAAGGTGGAAATATTCACATGGAATACGTGATAACTGATGCATCAGTGAAAAGTGCAATTGTATTTAGCGGTATTTTTTTATGGGTCGGGATGCTGACTGGCGTGTGGAAGTATTGGCAAATACGCCATTCTGAGCAGGCTAGAGCGCATTATTATGTAGATATTGCGCACCGCAGCAGCCTGCTATATGCACCAGCATCGCTTATTTTGGCTGTACTGGCCTATTTTTCAGCTTGGCCAGAATGGCTGAATCTGATTTGTGTTTGGTTAAATTTAGTCTTTTTTACATTTTCTATTCTGAGCTATGTGCTTCATGGCCTGCTGCAAGATACAACTAATCAGTTCAAAACGCCGCATCGTTTAGGTAAACGCCATACGCTGCCGAATGGTCTGATGACAATGGCAATGTTTCTTTTGATTGTAAGTGAGTTGGGCGCGTCGGCTGTGCTGCTGGCAGGGGTGATACAGCGTTTTTGGTTATAAGCGCTGGCAGATATATAGAAGGGGTATTCGGGGTTTAGCAGAGGGTTCTGAATTGATTATTATTTTTTAATTTTATAAGTGCAGATTGTATGCTGAGATTGGAGATGGATGACGGAGTCATCCATCCCTCAATCTTCTAAACAGTGAGAGCTTTTATGTTGGCGGTATTTTTGATCAATGACGGCCCAAATAAAAAATGCTAAAGATACAATAATGGCGTAAACAAAATATTCAGACTTTAAATTGCCTTGAATGAGACCGTGGATCAGTAACGTCAGCATTAGGGCAAAAGTGGTGCTGACGAAGGTCACCGCATTTTGATTTGCCTTTAGAGCGTTAATGAAGAATTGCTTGTTGAAATGTATAGATAACATCTCCATCCCTCCTTTTTTTGTTGTTTACTAAAACCCGAATGTTTTAGTCAGTTTTCAATTACTGTTGTACTGCTATTTTGTGAGCAATACAATAGTAAATGTCATTATTTTGTCATAAAAGAATGCTAAGTCATTTTTTGACAGATGTCATGATTAATCAGTGAAATAGGCCTTAGACTTAAGTCTGTGCATACCGCTCGCTAAAGCGCAGTGTTTCGGAGCAGCAAAGAACGTATTCGATTATGTATAAAAGATGACAAGTTAAATAAAGCAATTTGCATACCATAGATTGAAATAAGCAAGTTTATGTCCGTCTAAGGCTGTAGATTGCGCTTAGCCATGATTGGCTTCAGGTTGATGGATGAATAATTGTAATAGATAAAAATTATTAAAAAATAGCTGTTTAGTTAAGGTCTGTTAATTTGGGTAAGCTTGAAGGGCTTTATCAGTTAGAAAATACGGTTTAAAATGGAATTTTTATATGTGCATTTTTAAGTGTTGAGGCGGATTAAAATTAAACGAGCAGTGCTGGTGCATATGCTGTGAGAGCCGGGTGGGACAAATAAAAGCATACTTGGGTAAAACATGTCCTTTATTGGTCACAATTAAAATCGTATTTTGGGTAAAAATCCGATTTTAGCTCATAAAGCTAAAAGGCTTATTTTTTAACTTTATCAATTGCAGCAGCAATGATCAGAACAATAACTGATGGAATAAGCCATGCAAGATTTTGTTCATTTAACGGCAGGTTTTGCAGTACTGCAGGCAAGCTTTCAGAGAAGCCGGCAACTTTTAAGCCATCGATAATACCAAAAGCAAATGCAACAGCTGTTACTGGAGCAATGACGCGAGACGGCTGGTGAAAGAATTTGCTGCAGAAACTTAAAAGAATCACTGTGATTGCAGGCGGATAAATTGCGCTAAGTACAGGTACTGAAACTGCAATCAGTTTGGTTAAACCTAGGTTTGAGATCAGCAGAGAGAAGCCAACTAAAATCAGTACAAAGACTTTGTATGGAATTTTAGTCAGTTTAGAGAAGTATTCAGCACAAGCGCATGTTAGGCCGATAGCAGTGACCATGCAGGCAACAAAAATCATTGCAGACAGGAAGTAAGCGCCCATATCGCCAAAAGCATGCTGTACATAGGCGTGCAGGATCACTGCGCCGTTTGTCGCATTTGGAGCGATATCATGACTGCTCATACCCAGCTTAAATAAGCTGATATAAACAAGTGTTAAACCGATACCCGAAATAATGCTGGCAATCACTGCGTATTTAGTAATCAGTTTGGTGTCGGTTACACCGCGCGAAGTAATTGCTTTGACAATTACAATACCAAATACCAGCGCGCCTAAAGTATCCATGGTCAGATAGCCGTTGACGATGCCTTCAGATACTGGGCTGACGACATAATTGCCTACCGCAGGCGGAATTACGCCAGCAGGAATAAAGAATGCAGATACACCTAATATAACTAAGCCTAAAATTTTAAGCGGTGACAGGAAGTAGCCGACAGTATCTAAAATTTTGTTTGGATACAGTGAAACAATGGTTACAAAGGCAAAATAGATGATGCTGTAAATCATCAGGCTATTTGATGATGTGCCAAAGTATGATGAGAAACCAATTTCATAAGAAACTGTTGCTGTACGCGGTGTTGCAAATAAAGGGCCGACAGCTAAATAACATACGACAGTCAGTAAAATACTGGCTGCTTTGCCAAGCGGGGAACTTAGGATCTGAATAGAACCTTCAACGCGTGAAAGCGCAACAATGGTCAGAACAGGTAAGCCAACAGCGGTGATTAAGAAACCAAATGCAGCCAGCCATACATGTTCACCGGCTTGTTGAGCCACAATCGGTGGAAAGATAATATTGCCTGCGCCAATAAAGAGCGCAAAGGTCATAAAACCTAGGGCAACAATATCTCTTGTACGGAGATTTGTCATAAAAAGGGAGATGGTTTTACCATTGAAGTCAGTAATTTTAGTGCATATCAATTTTGTTTTGGAGTTTATTTTATAAATTGAATTAAAAACTTTTATAATACAAATATTTAATGTATTTTTAGATAATGTGTTAGTGTTCCTATGTTGCTGAATATAAACACGAAATATTTTAATTTGTCTCTAATTTGTTGGAATATACAGCTTAGCTGCCAGTTTTCAGTTTTGCCTGATTAATAATCTATTCGCGCTGCATGGAGCCGCGCTTTTAGGGGCTTAGGCCTTGTGAAGAAACAAATTTATGAAAAAGGGTCTATAATTGTTCGACCTAAACCGAGGATGATGCAATGAAAGCTTCAAATATCACAATTAAAACTGAGCAGGATCTAGAGAAATTACGTATTTCTGGGCGTTTAGCTGCGCAAGTTTTAGAAATGATAGGTGAGCATGTAAAGCCGGGTGTGACAACTGAATATTTAGATGACCTGTGCAATGATTTCATTGTAAATACGCTGAAAGTGATTCCTGCGAATATTGGCTATCATGGTTATACCAAAACGACATGTATTTCACCCAATGAAATGGTGTGTCACGGTATTCCTTCTGCAGATATGCTGTTAAAAGACGGCGACATTATTAATATTGATGTGGCGATTATTAAAGACGGCTATTTTGGCGATACGAGCCGCATGTACTATGTTGGCAGTGTAAAACCAGAAGCTAAACGCTTAGTCGATACTACTTATGAAGCAATGGTTGCCGGCATTCATGCAGTCAAACCGGGTGCGACTTTGGGGGATGTCGGTTATGCGATTCAATCTGTTGCGCACCGTGAAGGTTACTCTGTAGTGCGTGAGTATTGCGGTCATGGTATCGGTAAAATTTATCATGAACAGCCGAGCGTGCTGCACTATGGTCAGCCGGGTCAGGGTCTCGTACTTCTTGAAGGAATGGTATTTACAATTGAGCCGATGATTAATGCAGGCAAAGCGCGTACGAAAGAGCTAAAAGACGGCTGGGGTGTTGTGACCGCGGACAGTTCTTTATCTGCTCAGTGGGAACATATGATTGCGGTAACAGCAGAAGGTTTTGAAGTGCTGTCACCATGGCCTGAGGGTACAGGCAGTTATCCTGAAATTTAATGAGACTTTTAAATATGCGTTAATATTCAGCGGGCTTAGACTTTAGTCTAGGCTGATATGTTGATAATGAAATATATAGGTATTAACGCTAAGTAACTTTGTGTAATTTATTTATTTTCAGTGGTTTGACTTTAATTTGTGTAAATATTTAGCGCTTTAAACAATTTAACGGAAAGTAATTTTCACATTACTATTGTTTCAGAAAATTTAGCTGTAGTTTCTGATTTTAAAGTTTCGCTTACCCATCACTTGGGTAAGCTTTTTTTTTTGCCTAAATTTTAGCAGCAGCACTTTAATGCTTGGTAAGGTTCTCAACCAAATAATCAATCATAATGCGTACAGCTGGAAGCAAGCCGCGGCGTGATGGATAAACGGCATGAAAGATGCCATGCGGCGCTGTCCAGTTTGGCAATACGTGCACCAATTTTCCTGAATCCAGCTGATCTTTTACAATACTGTCCGGCAGCAGCGCAATACCGCAGTCTTGACTGGCTAAATCTGCCAGCATAGTCAGTTCGGAGCCAAGCACGACAGGGTTGATGCGCAATTTGATCTGACGGTTTTGTTCATCGTGCAGTACCATATGCTGATCGAGATGTTCATCAGCCATACTGAGGATTTTGTGTTTAGGCAATTCCTCAGGGTGTTTCAGGTTGCCGAATTCATTTAAATAGGCTTGACTGGCGAAAAGATGCTGTTCAATTTTTTCAAATTTTCGGATTACAAGATTAGGGTCGTCATCTAGGCTGTCACGTACACGCAGCGCAATATCAAATCCTTCATTGATAATATCAACGCGGCGGTTAGTGATCAGCATTTGCACGCGTATTTCTGGGTACATCTTTAAAAATTTTGGCAGAATGTTGGCCAGTTCATTTTTTGCAATGGTCACAGGCGCACTGATTTTAATTACACCGCGAGGTGTTGTACTTAAATGGTCAACCAAGTCATGTGCAGCTTGCGCTGCATTCATCATGACTTGTGCATGGCGGTAGATATTCATGCCAATATCAGTGACAGCAAAATGCCTTGAACTGCGCTGAATCAGACGTACGCCCAGTCTTTCCTCTAAGTTGTATACACGGCGGCTGAGCTTGGATTTGGGTATATCGGTAGCGCGTTCGGCGGCGCTAAAACCGCCATGTTCGACAACTTGAGCAAAACAGTAAAAGTCGTCCAAATCACTCAGCATGTGTAATATTCCATTTATGCAACAATACGCTTAATTAAAAATAATTGTTGCGCAATGTCAATTGCAATTTAGCAATGCTTAACCGTGCTGAGTCATGATTCAGTTTGAATATTATCCTGATTGCAGCTGGGATATACGGGTTAAGTGACGCTGAATTTCTTGGCTGAACTTTACGGGTTCACTGAGTAAAGGTGTATGCCCTGATTTGTGAAATACAATGGATTCAGCATTTACTGCGCTTTGAGCAACAATGTGCTGGCCTGCTGCTGGGTAGAGTTTAGACTGTTCCCCGATAAAGAAGGTTGCAGGGCATGTTAAGGCGGCGACTGCATCGCGGTAGTCTTCGGTATGCTGCAGATAATTGCTGATATACCAAGATAGGTAGTCCAAACGCTTAATAGGCAAGATATGCGGCTGCAGTTTTGGCTGCCTTAAGGCCGCTTTGATAAAAAACGGTGCAGTTTTGCTGCTGGCTTGCAGGTCTATAAAAGCGAGCCAGCTATGCAGCAGCTGATTGCGTGCTTGCTGACTGAGGTCATTCATATATAAGGCTGTGGGATTATCCTGCAGCACTTGTGAAATTTGCTGCAGAATTTGTATAAATTCAGGGTGGCGGTTGCCAAATAAGCCATAGGGCCATTCGGTGTCTGCAGAAATTTTGGGTGTTTGATCTATATGCAAGTAACTTTTTATCTGCTGTGCAAATTGACCATACTTCATGCCGTGCATGGCGGTAGTTGCGCCCATAGAGTAGGCAATCACGTGCAGCGCAGGCTGATTTAATTGCTGCATCAGGCTGCTGATATCACGCCAATGGCTGGGAATTGCATCCAGCTCAGGAATTTGGCACTGTTTTGAGCCGCCGAACCCGCGCCAGTCAGGGATAATAAATTCAAATTGTTTGCGGCTGCGGTATAAAAAAGGATGCCACTGCCAGCTTTGCATGCCTAGGCCAGACAGCACCAGCACTGGCTGGCCTGAACCATAAGTGCGTACATAGAGTTTCTCGCCATCTGGCATTTGATAGTGCGGCATGGTTGGTCCTTTTATTTCTGTAGACGGTATATGCGATCAGGTTCTGGAGCTGCCTTGCTTTATTATTGCTTGGGGGAATCAAATGCTTTTAATGCAGGAATTATGGTTTCCAGCCAGTCAATCCAGCTTTTTTCAGAATCTATGCCAAGCTGCAAAATCATTTTATGAATAAATAGCGTGCGGTCATGGTAGGCATGGTCGGCAAAATCTTTGGCATACATAGACTGATACAGTTTTAAGGTATCTTGATGTATCTGTAAATGGCGTTCCAGCTCTGGCAGCATAGTATTTCCGCCAAGCTGCGCTTCTGCGCGCAGGCGCACCATAAGGTCTTCACGCAGCTGCCCCGGCGGACTTTGCTTGACCATCCAATCTGCCAGCTCTGTGCGTCCAAGTAATTCAACTCTATAGGTTTTTTTTCGGCTGTTGCTGTCATCTTCTTCTATGGTCGAAATCCAGCCTTTTTGCTGCATGCTGTTCAGCTCGCGGTAGATCTGCTGATGTGTTGAGCTCCAAAAAAATCCCATTGAGCGGTCAAAGCGCCGTGCAAGTTCAATGCCGGTACTCGGTTTTTCTAGAAGGCTGGTTAATAGTACGTGAGCAAGTGACATGGGCGCATCAGTCATATTTAATTATTAAATTTATTATGCAACAAGTTGCACAAAAAACAAAACTCGAATATAAATATATGCAACAAGTTGCAAATTTTGTGCATTTTAAATGGTTTAAATCGCTTGGTTTGCAGTGCAACTAAAAAAACAGCTAGCAGAATAAGCCCGCTAAGGAGAGATCATGTCTAATTACCCGCATTTATTGGCGCCACTGGACTTAGGCTTCACGACATTAAAAAACCGCGTATTAATGGGTTCAATGCATGTAGGTTTAGAAGAAGCGCCAGGCGGTTATGACCGTATGGCTGCATTTTATGCAGAGCGGGCAAAAGGCGGTGTAGGTTTAATTGTAACGGGCGGTATTGCGCCAAATGAAGCGGGCTTAACGTTTGCAGGCGGCAATAAATTAGATACACGCGCAGAGGCAGATAAACATAAAGTTGTGACGCAGGCTGTGCATGATGCGGGCGGTAAAATTGCGCTGCAGATTTTGCATACAGGCCGTTACTCATATCAGGCGCATAATGTTGCACCTTCTGCGATTCAAGCGCCAATTAACCCAGTCAAACCGCATGCTTTGACGGCTGCAGAAGTTAATCAAACCATTTCGGATTTTGTAAACTGCGCCAGCCTTGCACAATATGCAGGCTATGACGGTGTAGAGATCATGGGTTCTGAAGGTTATTTAATTAATGAGTTTACTGCGAAACGGACAAATCACCGTGATGATGAGTGGGGCGGAAGCTACGAAAACCGTATTCGTTTCCCATTAGAAATTGTACGCCGTACACGTGAAGCCGTTGGTGAAAATTTCATTATTATTTACCGGCTTTCGATGTTGGATCTGGTTGAAGGCGGTTCAACCTTTGAAGAAGTTGTACAGCTTGCAAAAGCAATTGAAAAAGCTGGCGCAACCATTATCAATACAGGTATTGGCTGGCATGAAGCGCGTATTCCAACAATTGCAACCAAGGTCCCGAGAGCCGCATTTACTTGGGTCACTAAAAAGCTGAAAGGAGAAGTAAAAGTTCCGCTGATCACGTCTAACCGTATTAATACACCTGAAATGGCAGAGCATGTTTTAGCTTCTGGCGATGCAGACATGATTTCCATGGCGCGTCCAATGCTGGCTGATGCATTTTTTGTAGAAAAAGCTTCGCAAGGCCGCAGTGATGAAATTAATACCTGTATTGGCTGTAACCAAGCTTGTTTAGATCATATTTTCTCTATGAAGATAGCTTCTTGTTTGGTCAATCCGCGTGCTTGTCATGAAACTGAGCTATTTTTTAAAGAAGCATCGCAGCCTAAACATATTGCAGTTGTTGGGGCTGGCCCTGCAGGGTTAAGCTTTGCAGCCTATGCAGCAGAGCGCGGTCATCAGGTCACAATATTTGAAGCAGCTAACCAAATTGGCGGCCAGTTTAATATTGCAAAAACAATTCCGGGCAAAGAAGAATTTTATGAAACATTGCGGTATTTTAAGCGGAAAATTGAACTAGCGCCTAATATCACTTTGAATTTAAACTATAAAGCGACATTTGAAGAGCTGGAAGCTAGTGATTTTGATGACATTGTTATTGCGACAGGTGTAACACCGCGTGAGCTGCACATCGACGGTATTGATCATTCAAAAGTACTGAGTTATTTAGATGTGCTGAAAGAGCGCAAGCCTGTGGGCCGCCGTGTGGCAATTATTGGTGCTGGCGGTATTGGTTTTGATACAGCCGAATTTTTAAGCCATGAAGGTGAAAGCGGCAGCTTAAATCCAGAAAAATTCTACAATGAATGGGGTATTGATACTCAGTACGAACATGTTGGCGGCTTAAAACAGCCTGAGGTAGAGCAATCAAGCCGTGATATTTATCTGCTGCAGCGTAAAGCAAAATCTGTAGGTGCTGGTTTAGGTAAAACGACAGGCTGGATTCATCGTACGGGCCTGAAGCATCGTGATGTCAAAATGATTGCTGGCGCAAGCTATGAGAAAATTGATGATCAGGGCTTACATATCATCGTAAATGATCAGCCTGCAGTGCTGGATGTTGATAACGTGATTATTTGTGCAGGCCAAGAGCCATTTACAGCGATGTATGAACAGCTTCAAGCTGCAGGTAAGTCAGTGCATTTAATTGGTGGCGCAAAAGAAGCGGGTGAGTTGGATGCTAAGCGCGCTATCCGTCAAGGTGCAGACTTGGCTGCGGTTATTTAATGGAAGTCCCCCCTTAGAAAGCAGGGGGATTAACTCAAAAAATATCTTCCAGCCTCCCTTTAATAAGAGGGAGGCTTATAACCCAAAAAGGATACAAAATGACCATTGAAACAACAAAGAAATCTGTTGCGCGTTGGCACGAAATGCTCAGTACACGTGATATGAATATTTTAAATGAGCTATTGGCAGAGGATGTCGTGTTTCGCTCCCCAGTGGCGTTTAATCCATATCTGGGTAAGCCAGCGGTAACTTTTATTTTGAACAATGTCATTCAAATTTTTGAAAACTTTACGTATCACCGTGAATTTTATACTGAAGATGGCTTAAATGCGGTACTTGAATTTTCTGCCAATGTAGGTGAGAAAAAGTTAAAGGGGATTGATATGATCCAATTTAATGAACAGGGCCAAATTATAGATTTTGAAGTGATGCTGCGTCCGAAGAGTGGGCTGGAAGCTTTAGCTGTGAAAATGGGTGAACGTATGGCGGCATTTCAGGCTAAATAAATAGCCTAAGCAAGCTGGGTAAAACAATGTCGGGGCATATTTTTGTATAAGTTTATCAAGATAACTACGGTGTAGAGAGACATGAGTGTATTTGCAGATAAATTGACGCTGATTTCGCAGCAGCTGCTTGATAAAGCAACTGGAGCGGAACAGCCTGTCATTTATGCACAGCCGCAAGGTGCGCTGTACAATATTTTAATGCAATTGCCTCAGCTGAATCAAAAGTACAGGCCAACACCATGGCTGTCTAGTACACATCTGCATTTGCTGTATTTTGATTTGATCAAAAAACGCCGCATTCGTCAGCAGTATGAGCGTATTGATCAATTGCCTATGCAGGATGGAGGGGTTACAGCCATTGCTTGGCTAGGGCTGGACTTGCCGGAAGATACGCCAACTATTGTTATGCTGCATACTATAACGGGTACGCCCGAAAGTATGCGTGAGCTGGTCAGAGATCTGCATCAGTATACAGGCTGGCGAATAGCACTTTGTTTACGCCGTGGACATGCTAAGCTTCCAATGCCAGTTGCCCAGATGAATCTATTTGGTTCTGTGGCTGATTTACGGGAACAGCTGGCATATGTTCAAGAAAAATTACCGCAGTCTGAACTGTATGCAGTAGGTTCATCTGCAGGTACTGGCTTGCTGGTGCGCTATTTGGGTGAAGCAGGCTCGGATACTCCATTTAAAGCCGCTTTTGCTTTATGCCCAGGCTATGATACCGCTGCTGGATTTCAAAATGTGCATCCTTTTTATAGCAAAATGATGACACAGAAGCTGTTTCAGAACTTTATTGAACCCTACCGCCAAATGTGGGAAAGTACAGTTTCGCTGGAAAAAGTGATGAAGGTGAAAACCTTGCAGCAGTTTGAGAAAGTCTATTTTGAAATGGCGGGCTACAGCAGCTATGAAGAGTATGATCAAGCCACTAATCCAATTTATGTCTTTGATAATATTAAAATACCGCTTTTAATATTAAATGCGGAAGATGATCCGGTTTGTCATATTAAAAATTTAGAGCCTTATAAGGCCACAATTCAAAATATGCCGAATATTGCCGTAGTGACAACAAAAAAAGGCAGTCATTGCGGATTCTATGAAGGTGTGTGGGAAACACATTCATGGGCAGCAAAATTGATGGCGGATTTTCTTAAGCAGTACACAGCTTAAAATAAAGATAGCCTGCGAAAGCAGGCTATCTTTTAAATTTTGGGATGTGCTTTATTGGGCTTGCATGCAGCAAGAGGCCGTTTGCGGTTTAAGTTTCATTTGTATAAAAACTAAAATCAGAGCAACTGCACTCAGTGCGGCCCCTGCATAAGAAACTGCAGCATAGCTTAAGTTGAAATTTAACACAGCGGCGCCTGCGACAGCACCGAGGGCATTGCCTAAATTAAATGCGCCAATGTTGACCGATGAAGCGAGACTAGGTGCATCGTGAGCGACTGTCATAACGCGCATTTGTAAAGGCGGAACGACGGCGAACGCTGCTGCTCCCCAGATGATTAACGCAATGGCCGCCCCAATGGTTGTTGTTGCTAAAATTGGAAATAACAGCATCATCAGCATCAGTAGGACTAAAAAGCCAATCAAGGTTTTATCTAGAGATTGATCGGCAAGTTTACCGCCTAAATGATTTCCAATTGAAAAGCCAATTCCAATTAATACCAACACAAAAGTGATAAATTCAGGGCCTGCATGTGTAAAGGCCTTTAAGCTTGGCGCAATATAGGTATAGAGTGCAAACATTGCTCCAGCGCTCATGACAGTGGTCAGCAATGCTAAAACGACAGGCATGCGTGTCAATACTTTTAATTCTGCTCGGACATTGGGCTGTTCTGTCTGTTGGCTGTGCGGTAAAGCTTTCCATAAAGCCAACATCGTGATAATGCCAAGCAAGGTAATGGCGGCAAAAGACATACGCCAGCCAATATTTTGTCCGACCCATGTTGCCAGCGGCACACCGCCAATATTGGCAATGGTCAGGCCCATAAACATCATGGCAACAGCACTGGCTTGTTTATCTTTGGGCACGACGCTTGCTGCAACCACAGAGCCTAAGCCAAAAAAAGCGCCATGATTTAAGCTGGTCACCAAACGGGCAGCCATTAAGCCGAGATAATTGGGTGCAATTGTTGCCAAAATATTACCGATCGTGAAGATTGCCATCAGTAAAATGAGGGCGGTGCGTTTAGGAAAACGCGCCAGCCATAAAGTCATTAATGGTGCGCCGAGCATGACGCCAATCGCGTATGCGCTGATCAGTAAGCCAGCTTGCGGAATAGAAACCGATAAATCTGCTGCAATTTCGGGCAAAAAACCCATTGGTGAAAATTCAGTTGTACCAATAGCAAAAGCGCCCACAGCTAATGCGATTAATGGAAAATTAATTTTCATCTTAGAGGTCCCAAACAGGAGCAAGTTCAGATGGGCTGACTTCACGCGCATTTCTGTCAAGTGCTGCAATAGCCTGCATCTGTTCTAATGTTAAATGAATCTCTTGAGCTCTTAAGTTACTCATTAAATGCTCGCGTTTAGTTGATGATGGGATAACGGCATAGCCCTTTTGCAGCGCCCATGCGAGTGCAATTTGAGCCGCAGTTGCTTGGTGTTCGGCTGCGATGTTTAAAAGGGTTGGATCTTGCAAAACTTTGCCATAGGCCAAAGTCATATAAGACGTGACATCTATATTGTTTGCTTGTAGATAATTGGCCAAGCTTTGATTTTGCAAATATGGACTGAGTTCAATTTGATTGGTTGCAATATTTTCCAAACCGATGTGATTGATTGCTTGTTGAGTTAGCTTAATGTTGAAATTGGATACACCTATATGTTCAGTTAATCCTTGTTGTTTTGCTTCAAGCAAATGTCCCATTAATTCTGGTATATCAATGCCTTGAGCAGGTGCAGGCCAGTGGATTAGTGTGAGGTTAACCGCATCAGTTTTCAATTTCATTAAACTGTCTTTTAGACTGGGTATCAGTTTGTCGGCAGCATAATTTTCAGTCCAAATTTTCGTGGTTAAGAAAATATCGGCTCTATTCACCTGACTTTCCTGTATTGCTTGACCCACCTCTGCTTCGTTGCCGTAAATTTGAGCAGTATCTACCGCTCTATACCCAAGGTCTAAGGCTGTTTTAACAGATTGAATAACGGTGTCACCTGTTAAACGGAATGTACCGACACCAAATTGAGGAACAATCATCTTGTACTCGAATGGAATGTTGAAATTAGCGCTATTTTGCTGAAAATTGACTTGCTAAAAAATAGGGTAATTTGCAAAATATTATTGACTAAAAATCAACAATGAATACATGAAATCGACCATTGAAGAATTAAATGCCTTTGTCACCATTGTCGATAGCGGCTCAATAGTGTTGGCTGCTCAGCAGTTAAATCAAACGACTTCTGGTGTGAGCCGTGCGCTTCAGCGTTTAGAAACAAAATTGAATGTCACTTTAATAGAGCGGACAACACGGAAATTAAAATTAACGCAGGAAGGTCAGCTGTTTCTAGAAAAATCGAGGAAAGTACTTGCAGACTTGTCTGAGGCGGAAGAATCATTGCTCAAATTGGACGCGGATACCTCAGGGTTAATACGGGTAGATTCTGCAATTTCGTTTATTTTGCATATGATTGTTCCCTTGATTCCTGAATTTAACGCGCGTTATCCGCATATACAGATTGAATTGGTGAATCATGATCAAGTAATTGATTTGCTGGAGCACAAGGCGGATGTAGCCATCCGCTTTGGAAAGTTAAATGACTCTAACTTGCATGCGAAACTCATTTATAAAAGCCGGCTGTGTTTGGTGGCGAGTCCTGCTTATATTAACAAGCATGGACGTCCGAAAAATGCTGCAGAACTTCCTGCACATGCCTTACTTGGATTTAGTCAGATTACACATATGAATACTTGGCCAATTCAAATTGCAGGAAAGGCGCTGACAATTAGGCCTCATATAAAAGCATCTAATGGTGAGACTATTAGAGAGCTTGCGATCAACGGTATGGGAGTCGCGTGTCTTTCGATTTTTATGTTAGAAAAAGATATTGCAGAAGGACGGTTGGTGCAGATCTTAGAAGATCAAATTGAACCGCATGAACAGCTGATCCATGCAGTATATTATCAGCAAGAACATTTGCCGAAACGTGTCCGTTTATTTATTGAATATTTAGCTGAAAAACTGCAAGACTAGCTGGGAGAAAAACAAGTCATCTATTTTTGCAGGTCTTTATTTATAATGAAGATCATAAAAAACCCAGCGTTTGCCGGGTTTTTTATGATTAGCAGGGTAAAGCTGTGATCTTAGTTATCTAAAGCTGGTGTTGCTGCTGCAATAGCGGCTGCTACAGCATCATCTTCCGACTGCGCTGCGCCAGCTGGTTTAGGCGAAATGGCTTGAGTCGGCTTTTCTTCAGCCTTAGGCGCTTCAGCTTTTTGTGCAGGCGCTGCTTCTGCTGGCTCTTGCGGTTTCACGCTTTCACGGCGAATTTCAGTTGTTGTATTCGGCGTTTCTTCACGAATAACTTCTGTATGTGTAGGCGTTGCTTCAATTTCTGGCTCGGAAGCTGCTTCAAGCTGCTGGAACTCTGCAGGCGCTGCTTCAGAAGCTGCAGTTTCAACCTGTTCTTGCTCTTCTTCCTTAGGCGCTTCTTTTTTTACGCAAGCAGTAAGTAAAAGCCCAGCTGCAAGCGCGCCGCAAATTAAAAGTTTCTTATTCATAATTGCACAAAACAAGGTGTTAATTGGATCTTGGTATTATAGCAGTAAATTGCCAGATAGAAATCCCATGAACTTACACTAATTTTTTATCGGAAATGCTGATACAATAGCCAATTGTTTATTGTTCTATGAATTGATGCGGATTGACTTTGCTTTCTTGGTGCAGAGTAAAGTAAAATTGCGCAACATTGCAGGCCGATTTAGGCTCGATTGTACGAGAAACCCAATGACCCATTTTATTTTCGTTACTGGTGGTGTTGTATCATCACTAGGTAAAGGTATTTCAGCTGCTTCCGTTGCTGCGCTTTTGGAAGCCCGTGGTTTAAAAGTGACCATGGTTAAAATGGATCCATACATTAATGTCGATCCAGGGACAATGAGCCCATTCCAGCACGGTGAAGTTTTTGTTACAGAAGATGGCGCTGAAACAGATTTAGACTTGGGTTACTACGAACGTTTCCTTCGTCGTGCGAAAATGACCAAATTGAATAACTTCACTTCTGGCCGAGTGTACCAAGACGTTCTGAATAAAGAGCGCCGCGGCGACTACCTTGGCGGTACAGTGCAAGTAATTCCGCACATTACAGACAACATTAAAGAACGTGTACTTCGCGCAGGCGAGGGTTATGACGTTGCGATCGTTGAGATCGGCGGTACAGTAGGTGACATTGAATCTCTCCCATTCATGGAATCTGTACGTCAGTTAATGGTTGAGCTTGGTCATAAACGCACAATGCTGATGCACTTAACGTTACTCCCATACATTAAGTCTGCAGCAGAATTAAAAACAAAACCGACACAGCACTCAGTAAAAGAATTATTGTCTATCGGTATTCAGCCAGACATCTTAATCTGCCGTACAGAGCATGATGTTGATGCTGATACGAAGCGTAAAATTGCCTTGTTTACAAACGTTGAAGCGCGTGCAGTTGTCGTGTGTAAAGATGCACGCACAATTTACGAAATTCCGCGTACTTTCTATGAACAAGACGTTGATGATTTAATTTGTGAACGTTTTGGCTATAACGAACTTCCAGAAGCTGACCTTACAGACTGGGACAATGTTGTAGAAGCTTTACTTAACCCTGAATACACAGTGCGTGTTGCCATGGTTGGTAAATATGTAGAACTTCCAGATGCTTACAAATCTGTAAACGAAGCGCTTTTACATGCGGGCATTCAAAACCGTGTGAAAGTTCAAATTGATTATGTCAATGCTGAAGAGCTTGAAAGCCAAGATGTAGCGGAAGTATTAAAAGATGCAAACGCAATTTTAGTACCAGGCGGCTTTGGTGAGCGCGGTACCGAAGGAAAAATGAAGGCGATTCAGTTTGCGCGTGAAAACGGTGTGCCATTCCTTGGTATTTGTTTAGGTATGCAGCTGGCTGTCATTGAATACGCGCGTAATGTTGCGGGTATCACTGATGCAACATCGACTGAATTTAACCGTTCAACCAAATCACCTTTAATTGGTTTGATTACAGAATGGTTAGATGAGCGCGGTGAAGTTCAGCAGCGCAGTGCAGACTCAGACCTTGGCGGGACAATGCGTTTAGGCGCTCAAAAATCTGAATTGGTTGCGGGTACAAAAACGGCAGAAGTGTATGGTTCTGAAGAAATCGTTGAACGTCACCGTCACCGCTATGAAATGAACAACCGTTATATTCCAGTGCTTGAAGAAAAAGGCATGAAGATTTCTGGTTATTCACCAATTCAGCGTTTAGTAGAAACTGTTGAAATTCCTGCACATCCTTGGTTTGTTGCAGTACAATTCCATCCGGAATTTACCAGCTCGCCACGTGATGGTCATCCATTATTTGCAGGCTTTATTGGTGCGGCAAAACAGCAGCATCAAAACGGCAAATAAGCTGGATTAAGGACAAACTAGGAAGTTTAAATGTCAGAATTACTAAAACCGCAAGAAATTGTACGTTTAGGCGATATTGAAATGGCAAACCATTTGCCATTCGTATTGTTTGGCGGGATGAACGTGCTTGAGTCTAAAGACTTAGCTTTTGAAATCGCAGAAACTTATGTGGACATCTGTACGCGCTTAGGTATTCCGTATGTATTCAAAGCAAGTTTTGATAAAGCCAACCGCTCGAGCTTAAACTCATTTCGCGGCCCGGGTTTGGAAAAGGGCATTGAATGGTTAGCTGACATTAAAAAGCATTTTAATGTGCCGATCATTACCGATGTCCATGAACCGCACCAAGCGGCGCCTGTGGCGGAAGTCGCTGACATTATTCAGCTTCCGGCGTTTTTAAGCCGCCAGACAGATCTTGTTGAAGCGATGGCAAAAACCCAAGCAATTATTAACATCAAAAAAGCGCAGTTCCTTGCGCCGCACGAAATGCGCCATATTTTGCATAAGTGCTTGGAAGCAGGCAATGACAAACTCATTCTTTGCGAACGCGGTTCGGCATTTGGCTACAACAACTTGGTTGTAGACATGCTGGGCTTCGACACCATGAAAGAAATGAATGTCCCTGTGTTCTTTGATGTGACTCATGCCTTGCAAACACCGGGCGGCCGTTCAGATTCTGCTGGCGGACGCCGTGCGCAAATCACGACATTGGCGCGCGCGGGCATGGCGACGGGTCTTGCAGGCTTGTTCTTAGAAGCTCATCCAGATCCTGAAAAAGCTAAATGTGATGGTCCTTGTGCGCTTCGTATGTCGCAGCTTGAACCATTCTTGGCGCAGTTAAAAGAGCTGGATACTTTAGTTAAAGGCTTTAAGAAGCTCGATACACACTAATTTTTATATAGATGCGTCATTTATTGGCGCATCGTTTTATTAATCAACTGAGGAATTGTTCATGAGTCAAATCGTTGACATTCGTGCACGTGAAATCTTGGACTCTCGTGGTAACCCAACCATCGAAGCAGACGTTATCTTAGCATCTGGCGTAGTTGGCCGTGCATGTGCACCATCTGGTGCTTCAACTGGTTCTCGTGAAGCTTTAGAACTTCGTGATGGCGACAAAGCTCGTTACTTAGGTAAAGGCGTTAAAACTGCAGTTAACAACGTAAACACATTAATTCGTGATGCGTTAGTTGGCAAATCAGTATTTGAACAAAAAGACATCGATAACACGATGATTGCTTTAGACGGTACTGAAAACAAAGAAAAATTAGGTGCAAACGCAACTTTAGCAGTGTCTTTAGCCGCTGCTCGCGCTGCTGCTGAAGAAAAGAAAATTCCACTTTTCCAATACATCGCAGACCTTCGCAGCAACAGCAATTTGATCATGCCTGTACCAATGATGAACATCATCAATGGCGGTTCTCATGCAGACAACAACGTAGATATTCAAGAATTTATGATTGAGCCAGTTGGCTTTGCATCATTCTCTGAAGCATTACGTGCTGGCGCAGAAATTTTCCATTCTTTAAAATCAGTTTTAAACAAAAAAGGTTTAAATACTGCTGTAGGTGATGAGGGCGGTTTTGCTCCAAACTTACGTTCAAACGAAGAAGCAATTACTGTAATTCTTGAAGCGATTGGTCAAACTGGCTATAAAGCTGGTTCTGACATCATGCTTGCGCTTGACTGTGCATCTTCTGAATTCTACAAAAATGGTCAATACATTCTTGCGGGTGAAGGCAACAAAGCATTCTCTAGCAATGAGTTCTCTGACTATCTTGCAGGTCTTGTAAACCAATACCCAATTATCTCAATTGAAGATGGTTTGGATGAATCAGATTGGGAAGGCTGGTCTTACCTGACTTCGATTCTTGGCGACAAGATTCAATTGGTCGGTGATGACTTATTCGTAACTAACCCGAAAATTCTTCAGCGCGGTATCAACGAAAAAGTGGGTAACTCGATTCTAATCAAGTATAACCAAATTGGTACTTTGACTGAAACTCTAGATGCAATTTACCTTGCGAAAGACAATGGTTACACGACTGTTATCTCTCACCGTTCAGGTGAAACTGAAGATTCTACAATTGCAGATCTTGCAGTAGGTACAGGCGCTGGCCAAATCAAAACTGGTTCACTTTGCCGTTCGGACCGTGTTGCGAAATACAACCAATTGCTTCGTATTGAAGAATTGACAAAAGCTGCTTACCGCGGTAAAGCTGAGTTTAAAGGTTTAAACTAAGTGACTTATGTCAATGTTAAATGTATTTGACTCAAAATCGAGTAAAGTACTTTTGGGCCTTGCGATCATTTTGATCGCAGGGTTTCAATGTCTTTATTGGTTTGGTGAAGGTGGCTATAGAGACCATCAAAAATTAACACAGAAAATTCAGCAGCAAATAGAACTGAATGAAGAGTTAAAAGAACGCAACCGCGTATTAGCCGCGGAAGTGTACGATTTAAAAAATGGTGTAGAAGCTATTGAAGAGCATGCTCGGCTTGATTTGGGTTTAGTAAAGCCTCACGAAACTTTTGTACAGATGAGTACGATCAGTACACAGTACAAGCCAATTTATATTGATCCAAATGCTAAAGTAGATTTAAGAACAAATGAATCAGAAACCGCTGAGCTCCCGCCTTCAGAACCATAAATTATGGGCAATTATTCCAGCAGCGGGTTCAGGAAGCCGGTTTTCGAAAACAGAACTGAAACAATATCAGCTTATTCAGCAAAAAACCGTTTTAGAGCATACTGTAGCCCGCTTAAATCAGCTTCCGCTGAGCGGTTATGTGCTGGCTCTAGGTGCTGAAGATCGTTTTGCTCAAACATTGGCTTTTGCTGAAAAAGACAAAGCGCATTTTTGTTTGGGTGGTACTGAACGCGTTAACTCAGTATTAAATTCACTTGAATATTTAACTGAAATTGCATCTGAAGAGGATTGGGTTCTGGTACATGATGCAGCACGCCCTTGTGTTTCGACGGTATGTTTAGAGAGTTTGGCTGCAACAGTGATTGACTCAGGTCAGAGTGCGATTTTAGCTACACCTGTCCGTGATACCTTGAAGCGTGTTCCTGTAGGTATAGAAATTGAATCTACTGTTGACCGTTCTCAGCTATGGCAAGCGCAAACACCGCAAATGGCGAAACTCGGAGTGCTTAAAAGAGCTCTGCAAAAAGCTTTAGCTGATGGTATTGTAATTACAGATGAAGCGAGCGCACTTGAGCACACTGGTGAAATTGTACATGTGGTGCAAGGCCGTTCTGATAATATTAAAATCACCTATGCAGATGACTTGGAATTGGCTAAATTGATTTTAGCTTCGCAAGCAGCTGCAGGGATTTAGAAAGTAAAAATAATTTAGCTGCAGTCAGCTTTTTTCTGTGGCTTTCACTTATAATTTCCACACTCTTTTTTATTTTTTAAGCTGAAAATGATCCCTTCACAGCAGTATCGTTTTTTACGTCAGTCCGCACGTGATGGGCTTAGCATAAAACACGATTCTTCACGCTGGGCTAAATTGCACCTTGATCCTTGGTTGCTGTGCTTTTTAGTTCTGAACGCCATACTTGGATTGATGGTTGTTTACAGTGCGACAGCAGAAAACTCCGGCATGCTGATGCGTCAAGCTACCAGTTTTGGTGTGGGCTTTACGCTGATGTTTTTATGTGCGCAAGTGCCGCCAAAAATTTATCAAGCGATTAGTCCATATTTATATATTTTTGGCTTGATTATGCTGATGCTGGTTTTGGTGATTGGTGAAAAAAGGCTGGGGGCAACACGCTGGATTACGTTGCCGGGTATAGGCAGTATGCAGCCGAGTGAGGTGATGAAATTTGCGATGCCATTAATGATGGCGTGGTATTTTTCGAAACGTGCTTTTCCGCCTAAGTTTATACATATTATTGTTGCTTTAATTTTAATGGCGATACCATTTGTTTTGGTCGCTTTGCAGCCCGACTTGAATATCGGTTTGATTATCCCTGGCATTTTTGTGCTTTTCTTAAGCGGAATGTCTTGGCGCTTAATTTTAGGTGCTTTGGGTGCTTTGGCAGTTGTTGCGCCATTGCTATGGATGTTCTTGCTCCAAGAGTATCAGAAGAAACGTGTGCTGACTTTGTTTGATCCTGAGTCAGATGCGCTGGGTGCTGGCTGGAATATTATTCAGTCCAAAATTGCAATTGGCTCTGGCGGTATGACAGGTAAGGGTTTTACGGAAGGTACGCAGTCGCATTTGGGGTATTTGCCTGAGCATCATACCGACTTTATTATGTCGACCTATGCTGAAGAATTTGGCTTTATTGGTGTATTTTTATTATTCAGCTTGTTTGCCGCTATTATTATCCGCTGCTTAATTATTGGGATGAATAGTTTTCATAACTTTGGCCGCTTATATGCAGGTGCGACGGGTCTAACTTTTTTCTTCTTTGTATTTTTAAACTCTGGCATGGTAAGCGGTATTTTACCAGTTACGGGCGATCCTTTGCCGCTAATGAGTTATGGCGGTACGGCTGTCATTGCTATGCTGGCAGGCATGGGAATCGTGATGTCTATACATACGCACCGTTAAGCATAATGTAAACTAATTGATAAGACCGGACAAATGTCCGGTCTTTTTCTTTGCTTTATTTGAACAGCTGATTGATTTTTCTGGTTATTTCTTTGTTATAAATTCGATAGTCATTGATGGCGTAGGGGCTGAACAGGGCATATTTACAGCTGGTGCTGGAACTGTTTTTGGCAGCAACGGTGCGGCAGTTCAAGATGGAAAAGACCTTCGCGTCAGCCGATTTAAGCTCAAATGAGCTTAAATAAATTTTTTCATTGGCAATATTTTGAGTGGTAACGGTATAGCCATTTTTTACTAAAACGTTGCTGAGACTGGAAATTGTGCGTTTGCTGCTGACAGTCAGCGCATCTTCATAGCCAAATGTTTTAATCAGGGTTGCAGTATTCAGCTGCTCGGCATTTTTAAATAATTCCGGCGCTGCGTTTTTTATAAAGAAGCCGAAGTCTTCTGTACTGATATCAGCCGTAATAGGCTTGAAGGTCAGGCGCATGCCATCACTAAGCCTGTCATAAGCAACGCGCATTTGTATATCTGCACAGGAGCTGGAGTCATTGGCGCTGCGCCGATGATCAGCGCTGACAGTATTGCAGACTTTTATTTTTACCCGGTCTTGCGCTAGGCGACGGAATTGCGCGTCATAAATATGATGCACACTCCAGTAACGGTCTTGTTTTAACTGGTTGAAGAATGGGGCATTGCTGATCAGCCCTTTGTTTAAATCCAATTCATTATAAGCCGAAAGCGGTACTGTCAGGGAAAAGCTGTTCAGTTCTGGATTGAGCTGGATGTGCTTGGTTTTAGGCCCGAAGCCGCCCAGCACATTTTGATAGAGGCTGCCGCGTTCCCCTGTAACTTGGCAGCCGGCTAGCCCGGCTGCTGCGGCAAGAAACAATAATGTTTTTTGCATATTTGATTTTTTCTATATATGAGGATTATTCGAAATTGAAGCTGACATCAGAAGCTGTGTTTGGAGACGGGTGCTGGAAAATCCGTTCGTTCTGATGGTCAAAGTACACTTTCCAGCTATTTTTGATATGTTTGCACTGGAATAGGCCATAGTATTTTTGCAGATTCGGTGTAGACAGCACTTCAGAGCCTTTATAAGGAATCAGCGGTGCAGGATGGCTTTTAATTTGTACAAATTCACCGCCGTCACGTTCGCAATAAGTATTTGCGCGTTCCCACATGATGGTGCCTGCACCATAAGATACGTTATTCATGGTGATGGTGCGCGGATTTTTATACTTGGCTTGGAAAAACTCCTGTACTGTTGGATACTGCTCAAAGTCTTTGTCTGTCAGCTGCCCCATGGTATTCCATTTATCGATGGCTTTTGCCAGCCAGCCTTTTTTTACTTCTTCTGCTGATGCATGAGTACTGGCAATAATGCATCCTGCAGCTAAAAAAGTTTTAATTTTCATCATGTAAACTCTACTTCTAGTGCGGAGCATGTTAATGGGTAGGCAGTGCGGATGCAACTTGGCGTCGGTAATATTTATAATTAAATGTTAAAAATTATTTAATTTTTAATAAAAATTTATAATGCTTTGTTTGATTAATTTGTAGTTGAAAATTGGCTGCCGAAGGGAGCCGTATAAAAAGCCCTCAGATGAGGGCTTTTTATAAATCTTAGCTTTTAAAGCTAGGCAAGGAACCAAGTGTAGTATCCCCAAAGCATGAGTGGCCATGCCAGATAGGGGCTAAACAGCCATTTCCAGAACCAGTGGCGCGGTAAAAAACCAACGCCATGAACAAATCCGCCAGAGATGCCAATCATAATCAGCATCATCGCACGGTGACTATAATGGCCATTGTCATCCAGCATGGCAGCTGGGTGAACAAGTAGCACGGCTGCCAAAGGAAAAGCCAATAGGCAGGAAATGACCATTGCAAATTTATTTGGTTTTTTTTCTACAACTGGTTTTTCTGCAGCAGCTTCAGTCATTTTTTATTCCTCATCTAAATCCTGATGGTGTTCGATGTAAAGCGCACTGAGTACGCCTGCGAAACATGCCATCAAAATACCGAGAATCCAAGCAAAGTACCACATCTTTTATCTCCTTTGCATAGCCCTTAATAAAGGCTATGCGTATTTTCTTGAATGTGTTTTTTAGTGATAACGCCCCACATTTTGTAGTAGCACCAAGTGGTGTAGCACAAAATAATCGGTACAAAGATACAAGCTGCAACAGTCATAACAGTCAGTGTATTTTTGCTAGATACGGCATCCCACATAGTGAGGCTGACTGTTGGATTTAGGCTTGAAGGCATAAGGAACGGGAACAGCGCAAAACCGGCTGTAAGGATTGCGCCTACAACAGCTAAACTTGAACCAAGGAAGCTTAAGCCAGCTTTGTTTTTACCAGCAGCCAGCACCACAATTAGACCGCCTAAAAGACCCATAATTGGCGCAATCATTGTGATTGGGTAAGCTGAGTAGTTGTTCATCCAGCCCGGGTTGGCATTGGTGATGACTTCTTTAGCAAGCGGGTTGGCAACCCCATTTGTATCAAACGGCTGTGCAAGTGTATAGCCTTGAATGCCGCCAAAGTATAACCATGCGCCAGCAGCCAAGAAAGTTGCTAGGTAAACAATACCCATGATTTGAGTTGCTTTAGCAGAGCGCATGCGTAAGTCGCCGTCAGTCCGGATCATTAGCCAAGCGCCACCGTGCGCCGCCAGCATAGATAAGCTGACTAAACCGCAAACCAATGCAAATGGGTTAAGCAAGGCAAAGAAACTGCCTGTATATGTAGAGCGTACAGTTTCATCTAGTGTAAACGGTACACCTAAGAACATGTTGCCGAAAGCGACACCAAATACTAAAGCTGGTACAGCGCCGCCAATACATAAGCCCCAATCCCAAGAAGTACGCCATTTGGTATTTTCAAGTTTAGAGCGGTAGTCAAAGCCTACAGGACGCAGGAAGAGGGCAAATAGCACGAGGAGCAGTGCCCAATACATGCCTGAAAATGCTGTTGCATATACCATTGGCCATGCAGCAAAGAGTGCGCCGCCTGCTGTAATAAACCAAACTTGGTTGCCGTCCCAGTGCGGTGCAATCGTATTGATTGCGGCGCGGCGTTCGTCATCAGTTTTGCCTACAAAAGGCATGAGCGCCATAGAGCCCATATCAAAGCCATCGGTGAGGGCGAAGCCAATCAGCAATACGCCAACCAGCACCCACCAGATGATTTTGAGCAGTTCATATTCGATCATGCTTTAGACTCCTCATTTGCTTGATTGGCAGCTTCAAGTTTTTCAAAATGGTATTTACCAGTATGAAGTGAGCTTGGGCCAAGACGAGAGAACTTGATCATTAAATACATTTCGATGATTAATAACACGGTGTAGAAAGCTGCAAGCGCAATGATAGAGCCCCAAACGTCACCAGTGCTTAAGCTGGATGCTGAAAGGTGAGTAGGAAGCACTTCACCGATTGTCCAAGGCTGACGGCCAACTTCTGCAACATACCAGCCAGTTTGAGCGGCAACCCATGGAAGCGGTAAGCTGAACAATGCAAATTTTAGCAGCCAAGGTTTGTTTTCAGCATTGCGTTTTGCAACAGCGAAGGCAGCCAAAGCGAACAAAAGTAGCATTAGGAAGCCTGAAGCAACCATTGCACGGAACGCCCAGAACAAGCTTGGTACGTGTGGAATAGTATCTTTCGCTGCTGCTTTAATTTGCGCTTCAGAAGCATCTACGACATTAGGTGTGTATTTTTTTAACAGTAAGCCATAGCCTAAATCTTTTTGAGATTCAGCAAATGCTGCTTTAAGTTCAGCTGATTGGTCACCTGCACGAAGTTTTTCTAACTGTGAATATGCAACCATACCGTTACGGATACGTTCTTCATGCTGTACCAGTAAGTCTTTAATGCCAGTCACTTCTTTGGTTGTAGAGCGTGTTGCAATAATGCCCATGACATAAGGGATTTTTACCGCATAATCGGTTGTCATGGTTTCTTTATTTGGAATACCGAATAAAGTAAATGGTGCAGGCGCTGGATGTGTTTCCCATTCAGCTTCAATGGCTGCCAGTTTAGTTTTTTGTACATCGCCAATTTCATAACCAGATTCGTCACCCAGTAAAATCACTGAAAGTGTAGAAGCCAAACCGAAAACCGCTGCAATAGCAAATGAACGGCGGGCGAATGGCAAATCGCGTTTTTTCAGCATGTAATAGCTTGAAATTGCAAGTACGAATATCGCGCCAGTGACATAGCCTGCAGAAACAGTATGTACGAATTTCACCTGAGCAACAGGGTTGAAAATCAGTGCGCCGAAGTCCACCATTTCCATACGCATGGTTTCATAGTTGAAGGCAGAACCGACTGGATTTTGCATCCAGCCGTTGGCCACCAAAATCCAGAGAGCGGACATATTTGAGCCGAGAGCAACCAGCCAAGTCACACATAAATGCTGAACTTTAGACAAGCGGTCCCAGCCAAAGAAGAATAGGCCGATAAAGGTTGATTCTAGGAAGAATGCCATTAAGCCTTCAATTGCCAGCGGGGCGCCAAAAATGTCACCGACATAATGCGAGTAATATGCCCAGTTGGTACCGAACTGAAATTCCATGGTCAAGCCTGTAGTAACCCCTAAAGCGAAGTTAATACCGAAGAGTTTGCCCCAGAATTTGGTCATGTCTTTATAAATTTCTTTACCGGAAATCACATAAGTGGTTTCCATAATGGCAAGAAGAAAGGCCATACCAAGAGTTAGCGGAACAAAAATAAAGTGATACATCGCGGTCATTGCAAATTGGAACCGCGAAAGATCGACCACGCTTTCAGAAATCATCAACGTGTCTCCTTGATTTGGGATGGACTGCCGGCTATGCGCTCGGCAACTTGAGAGTCAAAATTTTTGGGAATAGTTGGGGCATCAAACCAAATGTGTTTAATTGTCAATAAAATCGCAATCTTAATTATTAATATGATTGCAATTTCACGACTGACCTTTCGGTTGATATTTTTTGGAACTAAGCTCATTCGAATAAAGCCTGTTTTACAAAACTATACTTATATTATTAATCGAAATGCATTAAAAATGAAATAGCCTGAACAGTTTAAATAAAAATATATTAATTATATTAAATAAAACAATAGCTTAAAAATACGTTTATTTAAAAATCATACTAAAATCTTTTCGTTTTAAATCCTACTAAAATGCTTATATTTATAATCATTAAAACCAACTAAAATGGTATAAATTGGAAAATAATTCCGACTAAATTAGTTATATTTAAAAAAATAATGATTTGTTTTTTGTTTAAAATGTACCGAAACAATCGTATTTTAAAATCAGTGAGAAGAATGCGCTGTGTTTAATTATTTAGTGCTTTAAAAAATGGAAGAGTTGCGGGCTGTGTTGGCCGGGGAGCTCGGGAATAGCATAAGCAGTTAAGAGCGGCTGTATGGGAGATGCTGCAGCTGCATGGGCTTGGTTCACATAGAGAAATGCTGAGGACGGCTTAAAATGCAAAAAGAACATGCGGGCATGTTCTTTTTTGTACAATGTGCTGGCTTTGAATTAGAAGTCGTAGCGTAAACCTAATGAAAGGGCAGTTGCATTTTTATCTGCGACACCGCTTACGCCATTACCAAAGCTGCGGCCTTCTTTCCAAGGGTTCAATTTAGAGTTCTTATCATTGATGACAGTTGCCAAATTGCTATAAACGCGTAATGTGCTGTCAAGTTTGTGTTCTACGCCAACACCAATCAAACTTGCATTTGCATCATCCGCATCTACGTCACGGTAGAAGTATTCACCGCGGACAGATGTTTTAGGCGTGATCTTGTATTCGCCAGCTAGGCCAAAGACTTGAGCATCTGGGTTTGCTGTGTCGTTATCGTGTTTTGCAAGCTGATATAACGCGCCTAGATTAAATTGTTCTGTAAACTTATATGCGCCCGCAATACGGATCGCATCACGGCTGTCACCGCCAGCGGCATTGGCTGCATTTTCATCGTACATTTCATAAGCAGCAGCGAAGTCAATCGGGCCTTCTTTATACGTTAAAGCAAGATCGTAAGCTTTGTTATCATCTATGCCTTCACCATTGCTGTCTTTATCAATTTGTGTGCCTGAATGCATAGACATTGCTGCTAAAACATTAAAACCGCCGCCAAATTTTGGTGATTTATATTCAATGGTGTTTTCATTGCGTTCGTCAAATTTTAGGTTGCCTACACGTGTTACGTTACGAACGTCACCCACCATGTCGCCGAAAAAGTTGACTGGGCCGCGAGCTACTTTAAATGGGCTGTCAAAACGGCCTACACGCGCTTGACCGTAAGCTGCACTCTTTAGGCCTACAAATGTATCGCGTGTAGAGAAGTCAACGCCTTTGCTGTCTTGGCTGCCGCTGGCGAAGTTAACTTCTTGTTCAATTTGTGCAAAAACATTTAGGTCGTCATTAATTTTTTGATCTACTTTGAAGCCTAAACGTGAAGAATTTGAAGATAGTCCGAACTCGTTATAATCTTTGCCATCATCTAAATAGTCTAAAGAAACATGCGCACGGCCATAGATTTTGACATCAGCTGCTGCAGCCATTACTGGTGTTAGAATTGTTGCCCCAATTGCTAATGCGCAGAGAGTTTTTTTCATTTGTTGCTCCATGAAGACAAGATGTCTAAAAGGTTTATTTGGCAGTTTTGTAAAGTTTTACTGCCGTCCTGTGTTGGAGCTAAGTATTGATGACAAATAAGACAGTTAGATTAAGGAAATATTTCAAATAGATGAAATATTTCAAACTGTAAATGATGCTTTTTATTCTGAGTTTTAATTGAAAATAATATGATCTATTTTTTTCTGGGGCGGTTTTTGTATATTTGAGCCATAAAAAATGGAGCCTAAGCCCCATTTCTAAAGAATTGTATTTGCAGCATTTTTAAAGATTAAAGCGCGGCTTTAATTTTTTCCGCGAGTGCTTTAATCTTTTCCTGATCGCCCATTTGAGCTGCATGCTTGCCAAGCTCATGTACTGAACTTGGGATTAAATGGAAGTGCACATGCGGAACAGTTTGGCCAGCAGATGCGCCAGAAAGCTGCATGAGGACAATGCCCTTAGCGCCTAATGCAGTTTCAATAGCTTGAGCAATTTTTTGCACAATTTGAATAGTGTAAGCTGCGTCTTGCGGATCGAGGTCGAGCAGGGTAACTGCAGGTGACTTTGGAATGACTAAAGTGTGACCTTCTGCTTGAGGCATAATGTCCATAAATGCAAGAACACGTTCATCTTCATATACCTTGATTGCCGGTAATTCACCGCGCAAAATTCTTGCAAAAATATTTTGATCATCATAAGCCATTGCTAAATTCCTTAAGCTGTTTTGGACTGTAATTATTTACAGTTCAATTCTTTCTGACGTTCTTTGATCGCGTCAAGACGCTGCTGCTCTTTTTCTGAAAATTTCGGCTTAGTTGTATAACAATTGTCATTTCCGAACTTCGCTTTAGCTTCTGGGTCTTTAAAACAGAATCCTTTAGAAGCATAAATCACGTCATGATCATTCTTCAATTTTTGGCATTCCTGTTCAGAGGCAAACGCAGTGCCAGTAGTTGCCCCAATAAATGTTACAAGACCTGTTAAGGCCGCAACCATAAATTTTTTCATGAGAGTTTCCTCAGTGTTTGTAACAATGTGTGTATTCACATGAGTACAGTATTCGGTTTAATTATGTTTGTACAATGGCGAGTCATTACTCGATTGTAATTTTACTCCATGATTCATACATTTTTGCGACAGTTGAAAAGTCACTGTTTGGTTCGGCTGTGCCATTGGCAGCTTGTACGAGACTTTGCGTAAGCGCAATGACTGGAGCAGAAAGTTTGGCTTCGCGGATTAAATCTACGGCAATACCAGTATCTTTTGCAAGCAGCGGAAGTGCAAAGGTTAATGGGAAACTTCGGTTCAGTACACGCTGGGGTAAGATGGTTTCGGTCGCATTGCTTTTGCCGCTGGATGCATTAATGCAGTCTAGGGCTGCATGCAGGTTCACGCCATGCGCTTTGAGTGCAGTCAGGCCTTCAGAAGCGGCACAGAGGTTTACAGCCATTAACATATTGTTAACTGCTTTTACAGCAAAGCCAGCGCCAGAGTCACCTACATGCTGAATGAGTTTACCCATTGCCTGTATAGCTGGAAGAGCTTGCTCAAAAGCTGTTGTATTTCCGCCAATCATAAATGTTAATGTTGCATTTTCAGCGCCAATGGTTTGTCCTGAAACAGGCGCATCTAAAAAAGCTGCGCCCTGCTGTTCAAATAGAGTGCTGAGTTTTTTCGCTGAGTCGGGTACGCCGCTTGTGCAGTCTATCCAAATAGAACCTGCTTTAATTTCAATGCTGCTGATCAGCGCTTCAACGTCCGCGCTTGTCGGTAAGCATGAGAAAATAACATCTGCCTGTACGGCTTGGTTTAATTCTACGGCTAAAGTTCCGTATTCAGCTGCATGCTGTTTGGCTTTTTCGAAATTACGGTTCCAGACATACACGGTTTCGAATGTTTTAGGCAAATGCGCCGCCATGCGGTAACCCATTGCGCCCAAACCAATAAATGCAGCTGACTGAATCATGTTTTAACCCTAATTTTTTGTTTCTAATAACGTCGATCTTTGTGTAAGCCAATCGGTCAGTTTAGGCCAAAACGTATTGGCGCTTTTTTGGCTGGACATCAGGCCTAAATGACCGCCAGGGATTAGAGTAAACGTGACATCCTTACTGTTTGTCAATTCTATTAAAGGTTTAGATGCTTCGGCTGTCACAATTTGATCGCTGGAACCTGCGCCAACCATGAGCGGACAGCTGATATTTTTTAATGTGATAACTTTGTCTTGCAGCTGAATAACGCCTTGCTTAAGCGGATTTTGCAGCCAAAGATTCAGCACCATGTCTTGATTAATTCCTCCAGGATAGTCAATCATGTTATTTAAAAACTGTCCCATAGTGGCGTGTTCATAAATGGATTGCGGACTTTCCAGATTCAGCAGGAAGCTTTTTTGACTGTCAAACCAGCCTTTTGGGTCCATAATTTTAAAGCCTAATGCGTTAATGAGCCCTGGGGTGTGAATGAAATGTTTGGGAATTTGACCTTGATATAAGGTTTTCTGCACGATTTTATTTTGTGAGATCAGCTGATTTAAGTTTTTAAACAGTTTGCCGACGCGCCCTGAAGCATAGCTGTCAATTGGGCTGCCCAGCACCATTAAATTTTTAATGCGGCAGTCTTTGTTATTGTGCAATGCTGTATAAAGTGTCACAAAAATACCAGCCATACTCCAGCCGTGCAATGAAACCTGCTCTGATTTGGCATGCTTACAAATAAAATTGATGCAATGCGGTAAGGCGTCATCAATAAAAGACATAAAATTCAAATGACGGTCTTGGTAGCTGAGCTTATTCCATTCTAAAAGATAAACATCAAAGCCGCTGTGCTGGAAATGCTTAACCAATGACCGGTATGGATATAAGTCGTAAATTGACATATTGATCGCTAGCGGGGCTGTAAAGACTAAGGGCTCTTTAAATTGTTTATTGGGGGAGGCGTAATAGCGGACGGTACAATGTTTATAGCGTTCAATGATTTCATAGAGCGTTGTTTGTGAAAGCACTAATGACTGGCTGTTAAATACGCGAGCAGAAAGATGCTTCAGTTTAATTTTTTGGTTCTTAAACTTATTTTTAAGAGCAAGCATTTTTGGAATTGTCCTTGTCCAAGCAGGTTTGATCGAAGTCTAAGCGATATTTGCTTATTTTGCCTTGACCTTAAATAGCATAGGCGCTCAAAATGTTGGCAATTATTCACAAAAGGCAGTCTAAAAGACTGAATTCATGCTGATGAACCCACAAGACGATATCGAATATCAATTAGACACTTTAGCGATTCGTACAGGCCATACACGTACTGCAGAGGGTGAGCATAGCGAACCAATTTTCCTCACATCTTCTTTCGTATGCGAAAGTGCAGCAGATGCGGCAGCAAAATTTTCTGGACAAATTGAAGGCAATACCTATTCACGCTATACCAACCCAACCGTTCAAGCTTTTGAAAAACGTTTGGCGGTATTGGATGGCGCAGAAGCGGCAGTTGCGACAAGTTCAGGTATGGCGGGTGTGCACGCAGTGACTTTGGCATATTTGAAATCGGGCGATCATGTGGTTTGTTCACGTGCAGTCTTTGGTTCAATTATTTCGCTGTTTGAAAAATATGTTATTAAATTCGGTGTTGACGTTACTTTTGTAGATTTGGATGATTTAGATGCCTGGAAGCAAGCGATCCGCCCGAATACACGTCTTTTATTTATTGAAACACCTTCAAATCCGCTCGCTCAAGTAGGTGACTTGCAAGCCATTGCAGATATTGCACATGAGCATGGCGCGTTATTTGCTGTAGACAATACATTCTGTACGCCAGTACTTCAGCAACCGATTAAATTTGGCGCAGATTTAATCATCTATTCATCGACTAAATATATTGACGGCCAAGGCCGCGCTTTAGGCGGTGCAGTCGTAGGCAGCGCAAAATTAATGGAAGAAATTACAGGTGTCATCCGTACACTGGGTAATTCGATGAGTCCATTTAATGCGTGGATTTTCCTCAAAGGTTTAGAGACATTAAGCCTGCGTATGAAAGCGCATTGTGCAAGCGCTCAAAAGCTTGCTGAATGGCTGGATGTGCATCCAAATGTTGAAAAAGTTTATTATGCAGGTTTGCCAAATCACCCTGGCCACGATCTTGCAAAAAAACAGCAGTCAGGTTTTGGCGGAGTCGTATCATTCGTTGCCAAAGGCGGCCGTGAAGGGGCTTGGAAAGTGATCGACAGTACGCGTTTCTTGTCTATCACCAGTAACCTTGGCGATACTAAATCGACGATTACACATCCGGCGACAACTTCACATGGCCGTATGTCACCAGAAGCGAAGCAGGCGGCAGGTATTTCAGAAGGTTTAATCCGTATTTCTGTTGGTTTAGAAGATATCGATGATATTATCGGTGACCTTTCTCATGGCTTAGATTTACTTTAAGATAAGCCCCGACAGTAAATGGCTTGGAAATAAGTATAAGATTGAATCTAAACTTAGCTTCAAGCCGTCATTATTTTAAATCAAAGGACTTTTGTTCGGAGTAATTTATGAACATTAATATGCTCATGCAGCAAGCTCAACGCATGCAAAAAGACATGGAAAGCAATGTTAAAAAAGCAAAAGAAGAGCTGGCGCAAACTGAAGTTCATGCTGAAGCAGGCGGCGGTTTAGTTAAAGTCACCATGACTTGCCGTAATGTAGTAAAGCGTATTGAAATCAACCCAGAATTGCTTCAAGACGATGCAGACATGATTGAAGATTTGATTGCAGCAGCAATGAACGATGCAGCGCGTCAAGCAGAAGCAATTACAGAAGAAAAAATGAAATCTGCAAATTCAGGCATGGGCTTGCCGCCAGGCCTTTCTGGTTTATTTTAAGGAATAGGGCTGCATGTTTAGCGGACGTTTTGATCAGCTCGTTCAAGCATTGCGCATTCTGCCGAGCGTTGGGCCGAAATCGGCTCAGCGCATGGCGCTGCATCTTATTATGAAAAATAAAGAGGGGGCTTTGAATTTGGCTCATGCGCTGAATGAAGCAACCAGTTTTATTCATGAGTGCAATATATGCAATTCATTGACTGAAAATGAAATTTGTGACATTTGTTTATCTGCAGAACGTGATGATTCATTGCTGTGTGTTGTTGAATCTCCAGCGGATGTGATGGCAATTGAGCAGAGCGGCAGTTTTAGAGGCAAGTATCACGTCTTGGGCGGTCATTTGTCACCGCTGGATGGTATTGGCCCAGATGAAATCGGTATTCCATACCTGATTCAGCGCTTATCAGATGGTAAAATTACGGAAGTGATTTTGGCAACAAATGCGACAGTTGAAGGTCAAGCGACTGCACATTATGTGGTAGAGGCAACGAAGCATTTGCCTGTGGGTATGACGCGTATTGCGCAAGGCGTACCGCAAGGCGGAGAGCTTGAATATGTGGATAGTCATACATTAAGTCAGGCTGTGCATAACCGTATGCGTATGAAGTGAGTGCAGTATTTTTGCTGCACGAATTTTTTAATAAAATTTAATAATATAAAAAATCTATAATACTGTTCTTTTGGATAGCTCAAAAACCACTATAATCGAAAAAATATAGTGAATATGTCTATTTTTGTTATCGAAAAATAGTATATATCAGTTAAAATAACGCTAAACAGCGTTTGCTAGATTTCGCAGTACTATGTATCAATTTATTCAACAGCAGCAAGACTTGCACCACGTCTTAAATTTAATGAGTCAAAGTTCTATCTATGGATTAGATACCGAATTTATTAAAGTGGATACTCTTTGGCCTAAGCTTGGCGTTTTTCAGATTAATGTCAATGGTCAAGTATTCTTGCTGGATGGTGTTGCTTTAGATTTAACGGATTTTTGGCATAAACTGTTTAGTGCGCAGCAGAACGTATTTCATGCCTGCGGTGAAGATATTGATCTGATTTACCATTACGCACAGCATAAGTCACTGCAAAATGTTTTTGATACACAAGTCGGTATGGCTTTTTTAGGACATGGCTTACAGGTCAGCTACCAAAATGCGCTGAAGACTATGCTGGATGTCGATATTGAAAAAGATCAAACGCGTTCTGACTGGCTGGCTCGTCCTTTAAGTACAGAGCAGATGCAGTATGCTGCCAATGATGTACAGTATATTATGCAGCTCTCAGAGCGTGTAAAAACAAATTTAGCTGAAAAAAGTTTATTCGACTGTGTTTTGGAAGATTGCCGTAATCTCACTCATGAGATTGGTACGGAGCTGCCAGTGCATCTGCTGTATCAGGATGTCGGCAATTATCGCAATAGCCGCAGGCAATTGATGCAGCTGCAGCAGCTGTCTGTATGGCGTGAGCAAATGGTCAAAGCGCTGAATCAGCCGCGCAGTTTTATATTAAAATCGGCAACTATGCAGGATTTGGTAGAAAAAAATCCGCGTAATCATTTTCAGTTAAGCAGTATTAAAGGCATGCGCCCGAATATTGTCCGTGAGCATGGCAAAACTATTTTAGACTTACTTAAATTTCTGCCCGAACAAGCTGAGTGGCCGCTGCGTATGGCGCGTCCGATTCGGCACTCATCTCAAGAAATTACGCAGCGCGTAGAAACTTTAATTCAAAATGTAGTGAATGAAACTGCTGTGCCTAAAGAAGTTTTAATGCGTAAAAAGTGGATGAATGCGCTGTATCAGCATGTGGTATTTAGAAATGATGAACAGGAGCTGCCAGGCTATTTGCTTGGCTGGCGCTATGAATTGTTGACGAAGCCCTTAATTGAAGTGCTGCAGGCGGATGAGTCGTATTTAACGACCCAAATAAAAGTCCCAGATTAAATTAAAAAATTGATTAAAGATTTAGCACTTATACACATTCACGACTGATGCGTTAATAAACACTAATGTATCAGTCTTTTTTTTGATGTATCCTTTGCCTTGCATTTTAGGAGTGTTGTTGCAAATTATGTTCTGTTCAATCTACAAATCGAGCAAAAAAGACGAGATGTATTTATATATTGCCCGTCTGGAAGTGAAAGAAAGCGAAGAGCCGGCAAACCCGCTTGAAGTTTTGCCTGAAGCAGTGCGTACTGCATTTGGCCGTGCAACTTTTGTCATGGACTTAGAGCTGAGTGAACAACGCAAACTTGCGCGTGTAAATGTAATGCATGTTATGGATTCAATTGAAACCAAAGGTTTTTTCCTGCAAATGCCGCCAGAAGGTTTAATCAACCCAAATGCGGTTGAACCAGAAGGCTTGCGTGGCGCTTAATTAAATTTCAGGAGTTGTGAATATGGACAGTTTATGGGCTTTATTAGACTCAATTCCTGAAGATACGATTGCCATTACAGTATATTTGGCTGGCTGTGTGATTGCACTGAGCTGCTGGTACGGTGTAGCCAAGTGTTTACCTAAAACGCTTGGCGGCATTACTTGGATTTTACTGTTTGCTATTTTATTGACGCCAACCGTATCTGAAGGCAGTAATGCTTCTATTGCGCCAGCTATTTTCGGCTTGCTTTTTGGTGTGCTCACCAAAGATCAGCCTTTAGTGTGGGCAAATTTATCTTTAATTCTTTTCGTGTTGGGTATTTGCATGATATTGGGCTTTTTTTGGTCTAAATACAGCAGTGCAAAAGCTAAACAAGCGCTTCACAACAAAACTTCACCGCTTTAAAGTACAAAAATAAGGTCACGATATGTCTGTGGAAAATCAGCAATTTAATGGTACAGATCAATACATCGCTACGGATAGCTTAAAACTGGCAGTAAAAGCTGCCCGTTCACTTCAAAAGCCGCTGCTGGTTAAAGGTGAGCCAGGTACTGGTAAAACTTTGCTTGCAGAGCAGGTTGCTGAGAGTTTAGGTCTTAAGCTGATTACATGGCATATTAAATCAACCACCAAAGCGCAGCAGGGCTTGTATGAGTATGATGCAGTATCGCGTCTGCGTGACAGCCAGCTAGGTGATGACCGTGTTTATGATATTAAAAACTATATTAAGCCGGGTAAGCTTTGGGAAGCATTTACCAGTGAAGAACGCTGTGTGCTTTTAATTGACGAAATTGATAAAGCGGATATTGAGTTCCCAAATGACTTGCTGCATGAATTAGACAAAATGTCGTTCTATGTGTACGAGACGGGGGAAACCATCACAGCAGCACAGCGTCCGATTGTGATTATTACATCAAATAATGAAAAAGAGCTGCCAGATGCATTCTTGCGCCGCTGCTTCTTCCATTATATTGAATTCCCAGATGAAGCAACCATGCGCGAAATTATTGATGTGCATTTTGAGAAAATTTCTGCAACGCTGGTCAATGAGGCTCTGCAAATTTTCTTTAAATTACGTCAAATTCCAGGTTTAAAGAAACCGCCATCAACATCAGAATTGATTGATTGGTTAAGCTTACTGATGGCTGATGATATGCCGGAAGACATCTTGCGCAATACCGATAAATCTAAATCGATTCCACCTTTATATGGTGCACTGATTAAGAATGAGCAGGATGTTCAGCTGCTGGAGCGTTTGGCGTTTATGTCGCGCCGTTAAGATAAAATTAAAGCTGGATCATCCAGCTTTAATTTTATCTGCATGTTTTAAAGTTTTGATGAAGCATTGAATTTACTGAATGGTGAGTTACAGCTTTAAGCTTTACTTGCTGTGAGTGTTTTTGAATAATCTATTTATGCTTTTTGATTTTTCTGTCTAAATATATAAGCGGTTGTGCGGACTAAATTGAGTACAACGCAGGTTTAGACTAAATATAAATTTTAATGGACTTTATTCGCCTATGTTTGTGCGATTGTTTTATACCCTTAGAAAATATGGCGTGCCAGTTTCAACTCGTGAATTGATTGATTTGAATCAGGCGGTAGCAGCGGGCTTGGTCTTTGCGGATCAAAATGAGTTTTATCAGCTTGCAAAAACCGTCATGGTTAAAGATGAGCGCTTCTTTGATAAATTTGACCGTGCAATGAAAGATTATTTTGACGGGATTGCAACTTTTGATTTAGATGAGCTGCTCAATCAGGTGCAGAAGCTGCCAAAAGACTGGTTTGATTTAGAGCTGATTGAAAAGCATCTGACACCAGAGCAGCGTGAAGAGTTAAGAAAAGCAGGTTCGCTTGAAGAGCTGATGAAGATGCTGGAAGAACGCTTGCGCGAACAGCATAAAAAGCACCAAGGCGGCAATAAAATGATTGGCACAGGCGGAACTTCGCCATTCGGCGCGTTTGGCGATCATCCTGAAGGTGTGCGCATTGGCGGGCCGGGGCGTAAACGTTCTGCTGTGAAAGTCTGGGAACAGCGCCAGTACCGCAATTTAGATGATGACCAAATTTTAGGAAGCCGTCAGATGCAAATGGCGCTGCGCCGTTTGCGTAAGTTTGCCCGTCAAGGCGCTGCTGAAGAACTGGATATCGACGGCACGATCCGCGAAACGGCCAAGCAGGGTATTTTAGATGTGCAGCTGGTGCCAGAGCGCCGTAACCGTATTAAGGTGCTGATGCTGTTTGATGTGGGCGGTTCAATGGATGCGCATATTGCACAGTGTGAAAAGTTATTCGGTGCTGCAAAAACAGAGTTTAAAACGCTGGAATATTTCTATTTTCATAACTGTTTGTATGATTATGTGTGGAAAGACAATATCCGCCGCTCAAATACACGTATGAATACTTGGGATTTGTTGAATACTTATGGCCGGGATTATCGTGTGATTGTGGTCGGAGATGCCAGTATGGCCCCGTATGAGCTGAATTCTGCAGGAGGTTCTGTCGAATATATGAATGATGAGGCTGGCAATGTCTGGCTGCACCGTTTGCGTAAGCATTTTGATAAAACAGCTTGGTTGAACCCAGAAGAAGACAACTATTGGCACTACACGCAAACCATCGGGCAAATAAAGCAGATATTTGAAGATCACATGTATCCAATGACCTTAAAGGGGGTTGAGGATATGACCAAATATTTAGCGCGCTAAAGCCGCGGCAGTTCTTTTAAAGCTAAATAGTGGACTCATTTATAGAGATTTTTTGTTTGGATCGGAAATTTGGACTTGTTGAATAAAGTCAAAATTCGTTAGTATCGGATGCGGTTTTATTTACAGTATATTTCAGCAGACGAAGGAAATAAGATGGATCATCAAATTAATGGTATTGCTTTGCCAAATGAAGAAGGTTTCTTTGGTGAGTATGGTGGTCAGTTTATTCCGCCTGATTTAAAACAAGCAATGGATGATATTAATGCGGCATATCAGGAAATTCGTCAGACTGCAGAATTTCAAGATGAGCTAAAAGACTTATTTGCTCACTATGTTGGCCGTCCAAGTCCGTTATTTCATGCAAAGCGCTTATCTGAAAAATTAGGCGGCGCACAGATTTATTTAAAACGTGAAGACTTAAACCACACTGGCGCACATAAAATTAACCATTGTTTGGGTGAGGCATTGCTTGCCAAATATATGGGTAAAACTAAAGTGATTGCAGAAACAGGTGCAGGCCAGCATGGTGTAGCGCTTGCAACGGCATGTGCGCTTGTGGGCATTCCATGTGAAATTCATATGGGCCAAGTAGATATTGAAAAAGAACATCCAAACGTCGTGAAAATGAAAATTTTAGGTGCAAACCTGATTTCAGTCACACGCGGTACAGCAACACTAAAAGATGCTGTAGACAGCGCTTTTGAAGAATACCTAAAAGACCCTAAAAACTTTATTTATGCGATTGGTTCAGTGGTTGGCCCGCATCCATTCCCAATGATGGTACGCGACTTCCAGTCTATTATTGGTGATGAAATTAAAGTTCAGACCAATGAACGCTTTGGTGCAAATCCCGACTATGTCGTTGCATGTGTAGGCGGCGGTTCAAACGCAGTCGGCGCATTCACGGCTTTCTTAAATGAGCCGAATGTAAAATTGGTGGGTGTAGAGCCCGCTGGTCATGGTTTAGATACAGACATGCACTCTGCAACCTTGACTTTAGGTAAGCCAAGTCAGATACATGGTATGGCGTGCTATGTACTTGAAGATGAAAATGGTGAGCCGTTGCCAGTGCATTCAATTGCATCGGGTCTGGATTATCCAGGTGTGGGGCCGCAGCATAGTTTGTTAAAAGATTTAGGCCGTGTGGAATACTCAACAGCAACTGACCAAGAATGTTTGGATGCATTTATGACGCTTTCACGTGTTGAAGGGATTGTACCTGCGTTGGAAAGCTCTCATGCAGTGGCTTGGGCAATTCGTGAAGCGCCAAAATTGGCTAAAGATGTAAAAATCGTGGTGAATGTATCTGGCCGCGGTGATAAAGACTCTGATTATGTCGCTGAGAAATTAGGTCTAAATTAATCTATCTTAGTAAATAGACTAAGCTGAATATCTTCTTTGGAAGGTGTATAAAGTGTTAATAGTGTATTTAAATTATCCCAGTTTTTGACTGGGATATTTTTTTGCACATATTTTTTATAAAAAGCGTGGTTAAAGGAAGAAGGAGGGTCTTGTGGGATCAAATTTGGATATAATGCAAAAATAATGGCTTTTGTATCTAATAGTTCGGTAATAGCACTGGCAATTTCTAAATTAATTGTGCGTCTATAAGTATGCAGTAAATCATCATTCTTTATGTCAACCATAAGCTGTTCGAGCTTGAAAATTAAACGATTGAGCTGGGTGATTTTAAGTTGGGTAGTGTTGAGTGTATTCATAAGGAGGGATATTTCTAATTTTATTCTTTGAGTGTCTGTTTTATGTAATTGTTTTGTCATTACGATAGCGCTTTGTTTAAATAAAATCCCTGAAAAGTCAGGGATTTTAGGTGAATATACTTTTTAACCTGAAATATACTGCTGCAGCTGTTCAATGAGTTTGTGCTGATCATCCATGGCAGCTTTCACTAAATCACCAATAGAAATCAGGCCTAAAAGCTGATCATTTTCAACAACAGGCAAATGACGAAGGTGTTTATCAGTCATAAGCTCCAAACAGTCTTCTACAGTCGCGCTGCGGGTCACTGTCAGGACTTTGGCTGTCATAATTTCGCTGACAGTTGTATCGAATGATTTACGCTGCATAAGCGCGATTTTACGCGTGTAGTCACGCTCTGACAGAATGCCTGCAACAATTCCTTCATGCACAACCACAATCGCGCCAATGCCTTTGTCTGCCATGAGGCTGATGGCCTCTAATACAGTAGCCTCTGGGTGAATGGTATATACAGTTTGCGAAACTTTATCTTGGAGTACTTGAGCTACTGTAGTCATTGCTGTTGAATCCTTTTTTTTCAAATTATTATTGATATAAAATTATCGTGAATTTAGAAAAAAGCAAATACTGCTGCGTTCAGTTTTACTTTCTTTATATCTTTCAAACTACCACTAATTCACGCGGTGTAAAGAAAAAATGCCGCATTTGCAGGGTGGTCAGCTTAATTTTTTTATTAGAGCTGCAGAGTGCAGGTGTTGCCTTTAAGCGGGTAAGCGTTGGCAGTAAGGCTGTTTCAAAATCTTTAGATGTAATCTTTTTCGGGCTATAGTTAGGCCAATGTTTTTTTGCATATTTATGCGCTTGCAGACCATTAAGCCAAAATGGAAAAATGAAATCTTCACTGTCTTTGGTCATGGCCCAGCCATTGTGGTATAGCCCCCATAACGTACCGCAGTACATCATCGTTTTCAAAATTGATATTTTAAAAAATAAGTCTTTAGAGATGGGGTGGAGTTTGGAGATCTTTGACATCTTTATATTGCACTTATTGAGTTCAGGTCTATTATAAAAAAATGATATGAAATTACTGTTTAGGCTTTGATTTTAATCGTAAGAAATTGTGTAGAGCTAAAATTTAAATCAAAAAAAACGCCACCTAAGTGACGTTTTATTATGCTTGAATTGTTGCCAGCTTTTCCCAATATTGCGCTTTGTATGAATCGCGCTCTACGCGGAAGCCTTGGTAATAAAGTTCTGCTAAAAACATGGCTGCTTTGCTGTGACCGGCACGCGCCGCATTTTCGAGCTGTTGTACTGCATCTGTAAAGTTCATTTGAGATTGAATCGTATTTACAGCATTTGCATAAACATGTTCTAGCTCATGCTGAGAGATAGGTTGAATCATATTAAACTCCTTATTCTAATTATGATTGCATCAGATTTTCAAATTTGTACTTTGTCTGATTGATACTTAATGTATCTAACTATTGTTAAACTAATATTACAATAAGCTTGAATTGTCAACAAATGAGACAGTGAAAAAAGTCTTATATTTAATTTACATGATTAAACAATGAACAAAAGGATTTTTTTTATAATATATTTATCTAACAAGACGCTATAACAAGGAGAACAACATGAGCAGAACTTTAGACGGTTTGAATTTTGATATGCCTCCAAGCGCCGAGCAGGTGATTGCTTTGGCGCATTTGCATCGTCAAAAATTAGATGAAGCAATTTTTCACAATGAAATACATTTGGGAGAATTTGGTCTTGCTCAGCGCAAGCGTGTCTATGACTTTACCCGAGAGCTGGACGAACAGCAAAGAGAGGGCTTTTACCAGCTTTATAACGGTGAGCTGAAAAAAATTGCGGATGACGATGATCTGCATCCAGCGCATGCAGAAGGCGGGCTGAGTATTTTTGCGGTGATTATTGTCTTGGCTGTGATCGCCATTATTTTGTATTTTGCAGTAATTAGGGCAATTGTGTCTTAATTCTGTGCTGTATCAGGCGAAGCTTTAATTTTATATGTTGCTTAAGAAAGCAGCAGGCTGACTTGAACTTCATTCGGGTCAGCCATACACTACTTAAAGCCTGAGGTAGTGTATGATTCTTGATTTAAATAAAATCCATCAATTCAAATCTAAAATAAAATTAGAGCAGCTTTATAATTATTTAATAGCGCTAATTGTTGTGCTGATCATTATTTTAGCCAGTATGGCTTTATACCGTCCTATTGGTGTGCCTCAATATAAGGCTGTACTGCAGCTTTCACAGCAGTACAGTTATCCAGAAACACAAGAGATGGCAGAGCAGTTAGCTGCTCGGCATCAAATCAGTATGCATCAATATATTAAATTAATGCAGGCTTATCAGCAGGAGTCACATCGGGCGCATCGGCTGCCGGACTCTGTTCAGGAAGGTCCTTTTTAGCTGGCGCTATGATGGTCTGTCCTAAGTTCTGTTTTAGGCGTTTAATCAGTTCATCTTGATCGAGTTCTTTGCTAACAGCAACAATCGTTATATTGTCTGGATGCAGGTGTTTGCGTACAGCGCGCTGTACATCTTCGGCGGTGATTTTTTCCAGCATTTTCGGGTATTGGCTTAAGGTGTCCGCTGGCTGGCCATAAAATCCGAATAATCCAAGCTGTGAGTTAATTGATGCATTGCTGCTATAGGTGTTTGGGTATGCCCGCAGCATGCCGGCTTTGGTTTCCTTCAGCCGTTTGCGGTCAATCGGCTGATTGACAAAGTCTGTAAAGGCCTTATGTGCAATTTCAATACTGTCCATAAATTGGTCTTCACGTGTTGAGTAGCTGAAACTGAACATGCCGGGCGCTTGGCTGAAATTGAAAGAGCTGTAAGCGCCATAGGTGTAGCCGCGTTTAATACGAAGTTCCTGCATTAAGATTGCGTTAAAGCCGCCGCCGCCAAACATGCGGTTTGCAACTTCTAGAACTAAACGGTCAGGGTCATTTCGTGTCGTGGCTAAATGTCCAATCGTCACATGGCTTTGACTTGAGTTAAACGGCAGGTGTTTAATTTTAATATTGAAACCAGTGTTTTGCTTAGGCTCTGGCAATGGACCTGCTTTTTCGCCTTGACGCATATTCCCAGCAATGCGTTCGGTTAGTGTAAGCGCTTCTTTTGCTGACATTTTCCCTGTAATGGCAATATTCATGTTTTGCGCAACGAGAAATTGATTTCTAAATTGTTTTAAGTTGTCTGCATTTAATCGCTTAATACTGCCATTGGTGCCAGTAATTGGCTCTGCGTATGGGTGAACGCCATAAATACTGCGATAGAACTGTATACCCATTAATTTACTGGCGCTTTCCTGCAGCTGTTTTTGTCCAGCCTGAGTATTGCTTAGTACAAGATTGATACTGTTGCTTTTAAATGATGCGTTGTTCAGCAGCTCAAGTGTCATTGCTAAAGCGGGTTCCATTTTTGCTGGATCAGACAAGACACGCAGTGTAATAATAAACATGTCGCGGTAGGCTTGGACACCAAAGCGTGCGCCTGCTTGTTCAAATACGCTGGCGACTTGCTCAGCAGTATATTTTTCTGTGCCTTCATCCAGAAGTTTGGCCGCCATGCTGGCAAGGCCGCCTAGGCCATTGCCAATCTCTGTGTCTCGTGCTGAGCCTGCATTAAAAGTCAGCTGTATATCAACCATAGGCAAATCTTGCGCTTCTACAAATAAGCTTCTTACCCCATAGCTGTTCTTTAAATCATGAACATAAGGCGCACGGTAGTCAGCAGCTGCATTTGAAAGATTTTTTAAGCTTTGCAGCTGCTGAATTGATTTTAACTGGTCAGGCTGATCATGAATGTCTGGTTCTGCGCTGATATAGCTTTCATTTGCCCATGTAAAAGCAGGCTGCATCAGCAATGCAATCATTAACGGGCTAAATTTTCTTAACATGATGGCATCCTGATATTAGCGTGCATTTTTTTCTGGCATAAGGTACATCGTACTGAGGTTTTCCCGTACGAGATAAGTGTTTGCTATGCGCAGCACATCCTGCGGGCTGACATTCTCATAATGTTTTGGCAGCTCATCCATTAAACGGTAGCTCAAACCGTTTACTTCCAAATTACCAATGGTTTTTGCTTGAGTTGAAATATCGTCCTGAGCATAGATCATATTGGAAATAAACTTTGCGCTGATGCGTTCGAGTTCAGCAGGCTGGACCAGTTCAGTTTTAAGCAAATCAATTTCAGCCTGAATGGCCTTTTGAGCATCTTCCAGACTTACTCCAGCAGATGGTACTGCGGAAATGCTGAATAGGCTGTCACCGCGGTTATAAGGATCATAAGAAACGCCAAGCGCAGTCAGCAGTTTTTTCTGACGGATTAGGCGGTCTTGCAAGCGCGAAGAAATGCCGCTGTCTAAAACATTGCGGATCATGTTCAGGACATAAGCGTCTTGCGGATTTTTTGCCGATACTAAAGAGCGGACATTCCATGCCATAAATAAGTTGGGGATCTGCACATTTTCATGAAGCTCCATATGGCGGTAGCCCACCCGTTCAAATTCAAGTACGTCATTACGCTGCGGTGTTTTTTGATACGGAATATGTCCAAAATACTTTTCAACTTGGCGTACAGCCTCTTCAGCATTAACATCGCCGACAATCACTAAAATGGCATTATTGGGGGTATACCAAGTCTTGTACCACTGTTTCAGATCATCAAGCTGAATATTCTGCAGATTTTTCATATGGCCTATGACTGGCTGGCGGTAATGGCTGGTTGGATAAGTAATCCATTTAAAACGTTCGAATGCCAGTGAGCGCGGATTATCGTCTGTGCGCTGGCGGCGCTCTTCCATGACCACTTTTATTTCAGGTTCAAAGTCAGACTGCTGCATTTTTAAATTGGTCATGCGGTCTGCTTCAAGTTCTAAAGCCATAGGGAAGTAGTTTTTAGGGTAAAGCTGATAATAGTTGGTGTAGTTGGTAAATGTCGCGGCATTGATGCTGCCGCCGTATATGCGGCTCAGGCGGGTAAATTCATCATTAGGCACTTTGGTTGTGCCTTTGAACATCATATGTTCCAAAGCGTGAGAAATACCAAGCACATTGCCGGATTCATCTGCACTGCCGACTTTGTACCAGATTTGAGTAAAGACCATTGGTGAGCGGTGATCTTCTCGGACAATGATTTTTAAGCCATTTTTTAACGTTGTTTCAAATGTGGTTCTTGCAAGCTCACTGCGGCTGTCTGCCAATGTGAATGAGCTGCATAAACTTAAACCCATGAAGAGTGCAGAAATGAAAGGTTTTTTTAGCGTTTGAAAATGCAGCAAAGCTGTTTTGCTCACAAGCTATTCCAAATAAAAACAGATTATTGAGCAATATTCTTTAGAAAGTCTGGTTTGAAGGCAAGTCGAGGCTGTAGTTTTTTCGTATGCATTGATAATGCACTGCCGCATTTGGCTCAAAATGAAGGAACTTATGCTAGAATCCATTTTTTTAACGCAGTGCTTTTCAAGGATTCGGCATGCAACAGCAATCTAATGGGCAAAATAAATTTTTGATTGATGCTGATATTGGAGATGATGATGTCACATTACCGAGTTTGCCTTCTGTAGACGTCTCAATTGTAGAAACTCCAAAAGCGCCAGCGCCTGTTTCTGAGCCTGTAGCCTCGGAAGCTGTTCAAGAAGAAGATCATGCCCCGAAAGGCGGTTTCTTTAGCCGTATGAAAGAAGGGTTGACGAAAACCCGCAAAAACCTTGCTGACGGCATGGTGAATATTCTGATTGGTGGCAAAGAAATTGATGATGAGCTATTAGAAGAAGTTGAAGAACAGCTTTTGGTTGCCGATATTGGTGTTGATGCGACAAAAACGATTATTGCAAATTTAACCGAACGTACTGCACGCGGTGATTTGATTTATTCACACTCGCTGTATAAGGCGCTGCAGGAAGAACTAGTTGCTTTGCTTGCACCGCGTGTAAAGCCTTTACATATTGATCCGAATAAAGGCCCGTATGTTATTTTGGTTGTTGGTGTAAATGGTGTAGGTAAGACCACAACGATTGGCAAACTTGCAAAACGCCTGCAAGGTGAAGGTAAAAAAGTCATGTTGGCTGCAGGTGATACATTCCGTGCTGCGGCAACTGAACAGCTTCAAATTTGGGGTGAACGCAACAATATTGCGGTTGTTGCTCAAGGTCATGGCGCAGACAGCGCATCTGTGATTTTCGATGCTTTTGAAAGCGCGCGCGCAAAAGGCGTAGATGTGCTGATTGCAGACACTGCAGGCCGTTTGCATAACAAAGGCCACTTAATGCAAGAATTGACTAAAGTGAAGCGTGTGATGCAAAAAATTGATGCAACAGCGCCGCATGAAGTTATGCTGGTTGTTGATGCAGGCACAGGTCAAAATGCCATTAACCAAGTTGAAATGTTTGACGAAGCTGTTGGCTTGACAGGTCTAACGATTACTAAGCTGGATGGCACTGCGAAGGGCGGTGTGCTGTTTAATATTGCGAGCCGCACACATGTGCCAATTCGTTTTATTGGCGTTGGTGAAAAGATTGATGATCTGCGTCCATTCTCAGCTAAATCGTTTGTGGCAGCATTATTTGAAACGGAAAAATAATCCAGTATAAATTTTTAAATAAAGATGGATAATTCACGCAAACTCCGCATTCCGCGGAGTTTGTTGATTTTAAATGAACTATTTGATTTAAAAAACATCATTTGTCTGTAAGCTAAGCAATAGTTGATCCTGAAAAGTACTAAAATAAACTCCATAATTACATTTATTTTGTTCTTTTTTTATTGGGGATTCACTATGGCACTTTTAAGCAAGCTGGGTCATGTCCTGACGGCAGATATTACAAAAGATTTTAAGTTGAAAATAAAGTCTGCAGATGAGCCCGCAGCAGTTACGTTTGTGGATCAATTAAAAAAACGACGCAGTATTTATGATCTGGGAAAACGTGTTCATTATAGTCAAGCATATATTGCAGAATTGATCCAAGAATCTGTGCGCAGCTGTCCTTCTGCCTATAATTCGCAAAGTACCCGTATTGTTATTTTGTTTGGTGAGTCTCATCAGCAATTTTGGAATATTGTCCGTAATGTAGAACGCCGTAATGTGCCAATGAGTGTCTTTGAGGGCGTGGATATGAAAATTGGCAAATGTGCTGCTGCTTTTGGCACAGTATTATTTTATGAAGATCAAACTATTATTCAGCAATTACAGAAAAAAGTGCCTTTTAGTGCGAAGGATTTTCCTGTTTGGTCAGAGCAAACCTCTGGCATGGCGCAATTTGCGGTATGGACTTCTCTGGCTGATACTGGCTTAGGCGCATCATTGCAGCATTATAATCCATCTATCGATCAAGCAGTTTCAGATTATTTTAATATTGAGAAAAACTGGCTGATGCGGGCACAGCTGGTTTTTGGTTCAATTGAAGGATCTGCACTTGAAAAAGAACAGCTGGAAGAGCAAAGCTTTCGAGTCTATGCATAAGTATAAAGCATGTGTATTTAGGATGATTCGAGGCGGTATTTCATGCATCATCCTAAAAATGATACACAATGTTATAAATATGGATATTTTTATTTTATCTAAATCTACTATGATTGTTTTATCTGATTTATGCGATACAAAAATAAGAGGAAGATATGTCTTTTTTAGATCAAATCCAAAAACGCCGTTCAATTTATGCAATTGGTAAAAATTTGACAGCTGATCAAGATGCTGTCGAAGAAACAATTAAGCAAGCTGTTCGTTTAAGTCCTTCTTCATTTAATTCACAAACTTCACGTGTTGTCATACTTTTTGGTGAGTCACACCTTCAATTTTGGGGAATTGTGCGTGAAACATTGCGCAAAATTGTTCCAGAAGCTGCTTTTGCTGGTACGGATGCAAAAATCAGCAGCTTTGAAGCCGGTTTTGGTACGGCATTATTTTATGAAGACCAAGCAGCAGTAAAGGCTTTGCAAGAGCAGTTTGCGTTATATGCAGATAATTTCCCAGTGTGGTCTGAACACTCAACAGCTATTGCTCAGTTTGCGGTATGGACTGCATTATCGGAGCAAAATATTGGTGCATCATTGCAGCATTACAACCCGATTGTTGATGAAGAAGTTGCAGCGGCATTTACTATACCTGACAGCTGGAAACTGCGTGCGCAGTTGGTATTTGGTTCGATTGAAGCGCCTGCAGGCGAAAAAACCTTTATGGATGATGCTGAGCGTTTTAAGACTTTTAAGTAAAGGCCAGCCATTCCTGTAAATCGTATTGCTGCTTTTTAATATTAAAGCTCAAGTCAATCTTGGGCTTTTTATTTTTCGTTTGACAGTTTTTGCTGTCATAAAGCTGTCATTTAGAACATGCATAGTGCAACTAAAATTTAATAATACTGAAAGAGTATAGAAATGGTTTTAAAGTTTGCAGCAGCTTCCTTGGCTATCTTTATGAGCAGTGCTGTATTTTCAGCAGTGACGTTGACGGTTCCTGATGAAATAAAAGTTTTAGCAGTAAATGACAAAGAAGTGTTTGGTAATTTATTAAGATCAAAGGATCAATTCAAAGTCGATGCTGGTGTAAATACTTTGCAGGTTCGTTATCAGGGGTATTACCAGCATGCAGACAATTCACATGATGTTTTAAAATCTGGTGTTGTCTCACTGCAGACACCTGCTTTGCAGGATGGTGTGTCATATAAGTTAGCGCTTATTGATGCGCCAAAAGATTTTGATCAGGCTGAACGCTATAAAGATCAGCCGATTATTGGTTTGTATGATCAAAATAATAAGCTTATTGTGCAGCAGGCTGGAGCCAAAAATCAGAAATCATGGCTGGCAAATACTTTTTCAGACTCCAGTGCAGTTGATCTAAGCACAGCCAACAAAGCCGTCCCTGCCGCGCAGCCTGCGCCTGTATATTATGTGCAGGCTGAGTCAGGCGCTAAACGTGTTGACATAAAATCAGCTCAAGATCAGCAATTAATACAAGCATGGCAAAATGCAACAAAAGTTGAGCGTCAGAAGTTTATGTCTTGGTTAGCAGAACAGTCTAATTAAGCAAGCTGAATTTAGATATTTAGAATAAAGTTGGTTTATGCCAGCTTTTTCTGCTTTTCGGAGCGGCAAAAAGAAAACAGCTTACAGTTAACATGTAAATATATGCGAAAGTGTAAAATTAGCATTGCTATAAATGAAAAATATGCTAAAAATAATAGTTTGGTTTAAAAAGTAATCAAACAAAGCATTATTTCTAAAATATTTAGAGATAGGGGTTGCGCTTGTTTTAAAACTGTATAGAATACGCTGCATACCAACGCAGACAGCGAAACGCTTAAGGTTTTGGTTGTTAT